>NZ_JBWCCT010000003.1:0-705220 GCF_056279605.1 Paraburkholderia sp. TE9906 | reverse complement strand
TCATTTCCTGCCTGGTGTTAGTCAAAAACACAGTCTTATGCCTACCCGTTATTTTAAGTGGGAGACTGTGTCCGGTGTTTCAGGGGGCTACTCCAGTCCATGTAAGCGCCAGTCGTCTTCATTGGCAATGATACCAGTCGACCGGAGTGGCCTCGGGACCGCCGCCGCTACTTTTCGGTATCCTATCTGGAGATGGGTAAAGGCGGCTGATCTGGCCGTACATGGCTCGCGCTCGGTCTCATCCGCGTGCTTTGCGCAGCGCAGTTTGTAAGGTAATCCCACGCTGCCTTTGCCGCCGACTATACCGATTGATGGGTTGAATGCAGCATTGCCCTGCGTGAGCATTGCACCGTACAAGCCTCAAGGTCGTCGACCGTGAATGGCACCTGCGTGTACGTCGTCTTGCTCGGCGTCAAGCCATCGGCTACAACTACCGCGCGCAGCTCTTCCTGAATCATGTTCAGCCATGAGCCACGCACCTTCGTCGCGGGCGTGCCGGTGGTCGCATTGCCTTTGGTGAAATAGCCTTCGGTGCCCGCCGCTTCCGGCGCCGGAAGCGATCTTGCCGCGGTTGCGTCGTCGATACGAAACATGTGACCTCTTATGCACAAGCAAAAAGTGGAATTGTGTGCGCAGGCATGATTGCATTGAACTCGCACTCGAGTACTGTGTTGCTCCACGACGCTAGCGGGTCACCGGCCGCCATCGCACCAGCGACAGCACGCACGACCGTGCTCAAGCATGACCCCGAGCCGCAGCTCACATGGATGGCTGACGCATCGGTCGCCTACAAGAAGGTGACAGTGCGCTACACCTACATCCGCACCCTTGAGGAACGTCAGCAATAGCAACGTGCCGCTTGGGTTCAGGGCGGCGCACATGGTGACGCTGGGGTATCGGTGGTGAGGCGGCGTTCACGGTCGCCCAAGTTGAACGGCCGTCGGCACTTACGGGGAATTTCGAACTTTACTGTATTATCACGCGCTGTTTAGTAGGCGCAGGGAGCGACTTGAAAGAATCATGATTCCCTACCGCTCATTGCCTTTCATGATTCATACAGTACAAAAATGGGACTTCTAAGACTTTTCCTTGCGCTGTCCGTTGTGGCAGGACATTCCGGCACGACGATATTGGGGTTCAAGGGGATCGGTGCCTTCTACGCAGTGAATTTTTTCTTCATCATCTCCGGGTTTTATATGGCGATGGTACTGACTGAAAAATACAAGACAACACCGGCAGTCCTGTTCTACAAAAGCCGGATTTTCCGCCTGTTCCCGACGTACTACATCGGGCTGTTGCTATCGATAGCGGTCTCGTACCAGACGATATTCGATTTCTTCAGGACGCTCGCGTGGCCCGGCAAACTGTTCTTCATCTTTCAGAACACCTTTATCTTTGGGCAAGACCTGTCGTATCTGGTGTGCGTCAAAACGATCGAGGGTAAGTGCGCCAACCCCGTATCGATGACGCTGAATCCGCCGGCGTGGTCGCTAGCCGTTGAGCTTGGCTTCTACCTGCTTGCGCCATTCATGGTGAAAAGCGCCCGGAAAACCTTCATTTTCGTGATGCTGGGGTGCGCCTACCTGCTATCTGTCAACGTACTGCCGTTCCCCCTTGATCCAGTACCGCATCTGATGACGGGCGACATCCACACGTTCAACTATTATTTCTACCCGTCGTCATTTATATTCTTCGGCGGCGGCGCTCTGGCGTATCACCTCAGTCAACCGACAGCTCAGCCGCACTACTTCGTCGGCGTCGCGGCGCTGATCGTTCTGTCGTTCTCACAGACCGTGATGCCCTTCTGGCACCTGCTATTTTTCGGCATGGCGATTCCGGTGCTCTTTCGCTACACGGCGAGTAATCGCTTTGACAGGCAGATCGGTGAACTGTCGTATCCCCTGTACATACTGCATTTCCCTATCCTGCTGGCGCTCCGTCCTCTCGGGTGGAAGTACAGTGGCTTATTCCAGACCGTCAGCCTCGGGACCTGCGTGTCCGTGATCGCCGCGGGCCTCGGGCTCTGCATTTACTTCTTCGTCGAAAAGCGCATCAACGCTTACCGTGCATCGAGTTCGTTCTTTGAAACGACGACGACAGCCACCAGAAAATCCGGGGCGAAATTCGCGTATGCTGCAATAGCGGTCTATGCGGCATTGCCGATTGCAGTGATCGGCTATGTGCACGCAAACCAGATCCCCCCGACTCCTACCCCGGCATTCAATCTCACAGACGAGAACTGGTATCGAGGCGTGGGAAGGGCGGCATCCGGATTCTTCGTGGAAGCCACCGAAGGAAATGTTCGGCAATTTCAGGTTGGCCAACGCGTCTACTTCGCAGACGGCGACTCACGCAAGATCGAGAAGGTCGAAAAATCGGGGCGCTTTCTGAATGTCTACGTGAACGGGATGCCTCTGCGGGGAGAAAGCGTCGGCTTTCCAAAGCTGATCACGACCAGGTAACAGACTCCACATCCGACACAGTAGTGGCAGACCGCACGTTTGCCTTGACTGTCTGGAGTTTGTTGAACGCAACATTACCCTGCGTAAGCATTACACCGTACAAGCCTTTCAGGTCGTCGAGCGTGAACGACACCTGCGCGTTGTCTTCTGCGACCCAATAAAATCCCGTCGGCGTCGCGCCAGCGAGGTTGTGTCCGGTTGTTGCAACCAGCAATGTGTTCTGGCTTGCGAAGTCGGCCTGATACGCCTTGTCGATGCCTGCCACGCTCTTGTAGTCGACCGACACCTCGCAAGCAACGCCAGCATTGTGCATCCCGCACTTGCCTGTAAGTCGTCTTGCCTCGCATCAAGCCGCCAGCGACAACGAGCGCGCGCAATTCTTCCTGGATCACGTTCAGCCATGGTCCGCGCACGTTGGTCGCCGGCGTGCCCGCGGTCGGACCATCTTGTTCTAAACTAGCGCCCGCCCAAGCCCGCTACGTAAAGAGCAACCCACCGATGCCCCCAGTTCCCGCCGACCCCACCAATTCCCCGGCCTTCAGCCTCCCAAAACACCCGCCATTCCGGCGCTTCTGGTGCACCCGCATCCTGTCGTCGCTATCGTTCCAGATGCTCGCCGTGGCGATGGGCTGGCACATCTACGCGCTCACGCATAGCGCCTTCGCACTCGGTCTCGTCGGCCTCGCGCAGTTTCTGCCGATGTTCCTGCTGACGCTCGTGGTCGGGCACGTCGCCGACCGCTACGACCGCCGCCGCATCGCGGCCATCTGCCAGAGCCTCGAAAGCGTCGCTGCCTTGCTGTTTGCTTTCGGCACCTTCGGCGGCTGGATCAGCGCGCCGGTCATCTATGTGCTGGCCGCCTGCGTCGGCGCGGCGCGCGCGTTCGAATCGCCCGCGGTCGCCTCGCTGTTGCCCGCCGTCGTGCCGCGCGGCTATTTGCCCAAAGCGACCGCATGGGCCACGTCCGCGAATCAGACGGCGCAGATCGCCGGCCCCGCGTTGGGTGGTTTGCTGTATGGCATCGGTCCGGGCGCTGCCTACCTCGCGTGCACGCTGTCGTTCGCGGCCGCCGCCGCATCCGTGTGGAGCATCCCGCTGCAAACGAAACCCGCGAGCCGCGCGCCGGTGACGCTCGAGTCGATCTTCTCGGGCATCGCGTTTATCCGCAAGGAGCCGGTGATTCTCGGCGCACTCTCCCTCGATCTGTTCGCCGTGCTGTTCGGCGGCGCGACCGCGCTGTTGCCGATCTTCGCGCGCGACATGCTGCACACGGGGCCGCTCGGTCTCGGTCTGCTGCGCTCGGGCACCGCGATCGGGGCGCTTGCGGGCACCATCTGGCTCGCGCATTTCCCGTTGCGCAACCGGCCCGGCGCGGCGATGTTCGGCGGCGTGATCGCGTTCGGCCTGGCCACGGTGGTGTTCGGTCTGTCGCATCAATTCTTCCTGTCGCTGTTTGCGCTGATGATGTTGGGCGCGTCGGACACCATCAGCGTGGTGGTGCGCCTCTCGCTCGTGCAATTGCGCACGCCCGACGAAATGCTGGGCCGTGTCAGCGCGGTCAATTCGCTTTTCATTGGGACCTCGAATCAACTCGGCGAATTCGAATCGGGCGTGACGGCGGGGTGGTGGGGCGCGCGGACGGCGGTGCTGGTCGGCGGCGTCGCGACAATCACGGTCGCGATGCTGTGGATGAAGCTGTTTCCTGCACTGCGCGACACCCGCTCGCTGGAGCGCGAAGAGGAACTGGCGCCGAGCCGTTGATCGAGAGTGGTGCCAGCGTTGGCCGGGATCGGCCGCGTGGAATGACAATACGCGCCTGGTGCGACTGAGTCCTCATCGCGTTCGCACCAAGGCTGCACGACGCGCGGCGATCTTTCCTGGCATCCATGCCCGTGACGCATGCCTGTTGCGCGTGAGGGCCACTGCGCGCAGCAAGACCCGGCGTGACGCGCGAACCCATCTGCCCATCGACACACCACGACGATCTTCATCACCCGCATGATCGAACCGATGCCCGCACCCGCTATGATGGTGCGATCGTCACTCGGCCATCGTCATCATGCGCATCGCCCCTTTACCTCCGCTCCAATGTCTGGTCGCGTTCGAATCGGCCGTGCGGCATGCGAGTTTCACCAAGGCCGCCGCCGAACTGCATCTGACGCAAAGCGCGGTGAGCCGGCAGATCGCCCAGCTCGAAGACTTCCTTGGCCGCTCGCTATTTGTGCGCGAGCATCGCGCGTTGCGTCTGACGATCGCCGGCGAAGGCTACGCAAAGCACGTGCAATGGCTGCTCGCCACCTGCTCTGAAGCCACGCTCGATGTGATGAAGCGCTACGGCGACCTCGAACTGACGATCGCGTGCTCGTCCGGCGTCGCGGTGCTGTGGCTCACGCCCCGGCTTGGCGCGTTTCGCGCCGCGCATCCGAACGTAAAAATCAGAATGATCGTACGCGACGGTCTCGCGTCGCTGTCGCCTGCGGAATTCGACGTGGGTCTGTACTACAGCCGTCAGCGCGCCGAACCGCATTTCACCGCGCGCCGCATCTTCGACGAAGAGGTCTACCCGGTATGTTCGCCCGGATATCTCGCCGGCCGCGTGCTCGAACCCGCCGACCTCGCGCACGAAACCCTGCTGATGCAGGAGGACGGCCAGCGGCAATGGATGTCGTGGTCCGAGTGGTTCCGTCTGAACGGTGTGCAGATGCCGGCTTCGCCGCAGTCGGTCGTCGTCAATCATTATCCGCAACTCGTGCAGATGGCGATTCTCGGCCAGGGCGTGGTGCTCGGCTGGCGGCATATGATCGACGCGTGCCTGAGCGAAGGGCTGCTGGTGCGCGCGACGCAGGCGTCGGCGAGTCACGGCGGCGGCTATTACGTGGTGTCGCCGAACGATCGCTCGCAGAACCAGGCGGCGCGCCTCTTCACGCGCTGGCTGTTCGAGCAGGCCGAAGAGCAGATGGGCAGGGCGGCCGGTTAATTCCCGGAATCCCACTTCGCATGCGCTACGCGCATGCGTGCATGCGAATCTTTCGTTTCGAAAACAATTCAGGTGTCTCTAGGATCGGCGTTATGCCTGCGAAGGCGCCGCTCGATCACGGCGCGGCGCGTTGCCGACACTTTCGCCTGACAGGGCAGCCAGATGAGGAAAGAGACCATGCAGGGAACGCTTTCATCCAACGTCGCACTCTCCGTCGACTCGCTCGCGCGGCAACGGCGCCGCGCCATCATCGCCACCGTGCTCGGCAATGGGCTCGAGTGGTTCGACTTCACCGTGTACAGCTTTTTCGCGGTCATCATCGCGAAGCTGTTCTTTCCGACCGGCAATGAACTGAGCTCGCTGCTGCTCGCGGTCGCGACCTTCGGCGTGGGCTTTTTCATGCGGCCGGTGGGCGGCATCGTGCTCGGCGTGTATGCGGACAAGGTCGGCAGAAAGGCGGCGCTCTCGCTGACCATTCTGCTGATGGCGGGCGGCACCGCGTTGATCGGCCTCGCCCCCACCTACGAGCAGATCGGCCTGTGGGCGCCGGTGCTGATCGTGATCGCGCGTTTGCTGCAGGGCTTCTCGGCCGGCGGCGAAATGGGCACCGCCACCGCGTTCCTCACGGAATACGCGCCGGCCAATCAGCGCGCTTTCTATTCGAGCTGGATTCAGTCGAGCATCGGCTTCGCCGTGCTGCTCGGCGCGGCGGTCGGCACCTTCGTGACCACCAACCTGAGCGCGGACGCGCTGCACTCGTGGGGCTGGAGAATGCCGTTCCTGATCGGCATTCTGATCGGACCAGTCGGCTATTTCATTCGCAGCCGCATGGATGAAACGCCGGCGTTCAGCGCGGTGGCCGACGAAGCGAAGAACGATTCGCCGCTCGCCGAAGTGTTCCAGCGCTTTCCGCGCGAGACGTTCGCGAGTTTTTCGATGGTGATCCTGTGGACGGTCTGCACCTACGTGCTGCTGTTCTATATGCCGACCTACTCGGTGCGCACGTTGCATCTGCCGCAATCCACCGGCTTTTTCGCTGGCATGTTCGGCGGCCTGATGATCATGTGCTTCTCGCCGGTGGTCGGCAAGCTGGCGGACCGCTTCGGTCGCCGCGTGTTCCTGTCCGGCGCGGCCGTTTCGATCCTGCTGCTCGCATGGCCGATGTTCGCCTACATCAATCACACGCCGGGCCTCGCGTCGCTGATGGTGTTCCAGGGCGTGTTCGGCTTGCTGATCGCCGCGTACACCGGCCCGATACTCGCTGCGTTCTCCGAACTGTTTCCGACCAAGGTGCTGTCGACCGGCTTGTCCGTCGCCTACAACTTCGCCGTGACGATCTTCGGCGGCTTCGCACCGTTCTTCATCACGTGGCTGATCGCCTCGACGGGCAGCAACATGGCGCCCGCGATCTACGTGATGATCGCCGCGGCCATCAGCCTCACCGGCACCTTCTTCGTGCGCGATTCGTGCCAACGCCGCGCCTGAAGCGGCGTGTCCGGCCCGCCGAGGGCCGGACGGTTTCCTTCATCCAGTCAGGAAGATATCAATGAGCATTACGGTAATCAGCGGCGGCAACGTACTCGATCTGGCGCACGGCGCGTTGCTCGAACATCATCATGTCGTGATCGAAAACGGCCATATCGTCGAAGTCACCGACCGTCCCGTCGATCTGCCGAACGCGCGCGTGATCGACGCGCGCGGCAAGACGGTGATGCCTGGCCTGATCGACTGTCACGTGCACGTGCTGGCTTCTCGTGCGAACCTGGGCGTGAACGCGGCGCAGCCGAACATCCTCACCGCGATTCGCGCGTTGCCGATTCTGAAGGCGATGCTCGGGCGCGGCTTCACGAGCGTGCGCGATGCGGGCGGCGCGGATTGGGCGTTGACGCAGGCGCTCGAAAGCGGCCTGGTTCCAGGGCCGCGGATTTTCCCGTCGGGCAAGGCGTTGTCGCAGACCGGCGGTCATGGCGATTTCCGGCCGCGCGGCGACGTGCTCGAACCGTGCTCATGCGCGTTTCGCGCGGGCGCGATTGCGCGCGTGGTCGACGGCGTGGACGCGGTGCGGCTCGCCGTGCGTGAAGAGATCCAGAAGGGCGCCACGCAGATCAAGATCATGGCGTCGGGCGGCGTCGCGTCGCCGACCGATCCGATCAGCAACACGCAGTATTCCGAGGACGAAATCCGCGCGATCGTCGCCGAGGCGCAAGCGGCCAACACCTACGTGATGGCGCACGCGTACACGGGCCGCGCGATCTCGCGGGCGATTCGCTGCGGTGTACGAACGATCGAGCACGGCAACCTCGTCGACGAAGCCGCCGCGCAACTGATGCGCGAGCATGGCGCGTTCGTCGTGCCCACGCTCGTCACCTACGACGCGTTGGCCAAACACGGCGCGGACTACGGTTTGCCGGCCGATTCGATCGCGAAGATCGAAACCGTGCGCCAGGCAGGGCGTGATTCGCTGCAGATCTATGCGAATGCGGGCGTGCCGATGGGTTTTGGTTCGGACCTGCTCGGCGAGATGCACACGTTCCAGAGCGACGAGTTGCGTATTCGCGCAGACGTGCTCGGTAATCTGGAAGCGTTGCGCTCGGCGACGACGATCGCTGCGGACATTGTCGAGTTGAAGGGCAAGCTCGGTGTCATCGAGGCGGGCGCGATTGCCGACGTGCTGGTGGTGGACGGCGATCCGCTGAAGGATATCGGCGTGCTGACCGGGCAGGGCGAGCGTCTCGCGTATGTGTTGCAGCGAGGCGAAGTGGTGAGCGAGCGGGGCGTCGTCGCGGTGCGCTGATTCGCCAACGGGCGCGGCTGCGCGCAAGCTGCGCCGGGCGGGCCGTGGCATCGGTGCGCTCGCGGCACGATGATGCTGTGGGCGCGCCGCGCCAGTTTCTCATCACGCCCGCGTGGCGCTCGCACGCCAGCTGTGCCAGAGCGCCGTCGCCGGTATCGCGCCGCGCCAGTTCCCCGTCAGGCCTGCGCGACGTTCGTGCGCCAGGCACTCCAACGTACCGTCGCCAGAATCGACGCGGCGACGATTAGCGCGCCACCGATCCACGCGGTCGTCGAAATCCGTTCACCTAACCAGATACACGCGAACAGCGCGCCGAACGCGGGCTCGCTGCCCATCAGCAGCGACACGCGCGTCGGACTACTGCGCTTGATCGCGAAGTTCTGCGCGAAGAACGCGAACAGCGTGCAGGCCAGCACCAGATACGCGACGTAGGCCCAGAACGTCGCGTGGCCGCTCAGCGTCGGCACGGCTTGCCATTGCTGATGTGGCGCAAACAGCCAGGCCGCCGCCGCGCTGCCGAACGCCACCACACCCGACTGAACGGCAGTCACTGACAACGGCGGCAGCGCTGAATCGCGCATCACGCGCTTGGTCACGCACACGGTCAATGCGCGCAGCAACGCGGCGAGCAGGATCAGTGCATCGCCCGGATTCAAGCTCAGCGCGCCGTCGCCGGCCAGCAGCCAGGCGCCGAACAGCGACAGCGCCACCGCGACCCATTCGATGCGGCTCGGCCGGCGCTTGAGCAGCAACCATTCGACGAGCGGCGTCAACACCACGCACAGGCTGATCAGAAACGCCGCGTTGGCCGCGCGGGTCATCAGGATGCCGAATGTTTCGCACAGGAAGATGCCGAGCAGCAGCAGGCCGGCGATCAGCACGCCGCGCAGCGTGCGGGCGTCGGCGGCGCGCAGATGGCGCAACGCGGGCGACAGGATCACGAACGTGACGCCGAAGCGCAGCGCCAGCAGACCCAGCACCGGATAAAACACCAGCGCGCTTTTTACGACACCGTAACTGGTCCCCCATACCACCGCGACCGCGAGCAGCATCAGATCGGACAGCAGGAGCACACGTTCTTGTTTCGACATTGAAAGACCTCGACCGCGAGCAACGGAATGCGTATTGTCGAGCTTTGCGTATGAGGCGATAATTGGGTCGATGCGCACAACATTTATGTCGCAAATGCATTAATCGATATCCCGCCGAAAGGGCCTGCCACGATGACCCCAACCGAGCTTTTCGCGCTGCTGCCGGACATGGCGGTGTTTGCACGCGTCGTCGATGCCGGCAATTTCTCGGTAGCCGCGCGTCAGTTGGGCAGCACGCCGTCCACGGTCAGCCGGCAGATCAAGCGGCTCGAAGACGCGCTCGCGACCCGTCTGCTCGAACGGTCCACGCGCACGGTGCGGGTCACGGAATCGGGGGCGCAGGTGGTGCGGTTCTGCCGCGACATGGTGAGCGCCGCATCGGGTGCGGTCGACGCCGCCGGGCAACTGGCCGGACGGCCGCAAGGCAAGGTGAGCGTGAGCGCGCCGACCCAGTTCGCGAAGGCGGTGATTCATCCGCTGATCGCCGGCTTCCTGCGCGCGTATGACGAAGTGGATCTGCAACTGCTCTTCACCGACCACGACGTCGACCCGCTCGCCGACGACGTCGACCTCGTGATCCGCCTGACCGAGCATCCGCCGCAAGGTCTGGCGGGCCGGCGGCTGGGCGCGGTGCGCTGGCTGCTGGTGGCGTCGCCCGCGTACTTGCGCGCGCGCGGCGCGCCTGCGCAGCCGCGCGATCTGCTGAAGCACGACTGCATCTATCTCGGCGAAACCGCCGACGACAATCGCTGGCGCTTTCGCCGCGGCGCGGAAACGCAAAGCGTCGATGTGAAGGGGCGCTACATCGCCAACCATGCGCTGGCCCGGCTCGAAGCCGCGCAGCAGGACTTCGGCATAGCGAGCGTGCCGGAGTTTGCCGCGGTACGCGCGTTGCAGAGCGGCGAGCTGGTGCAGGTACTGCCGGACTGGCGTCTCGAAGCGCGCGCGTACGAGGGCACGGTGTGGCTGCTATATCCGCCGAACCGCTTTTTGCCGCCGAAAGTAAGGGCGTTGATCGATTACCTGGTCGAGCATCTGCGCGAGCGTCTCGATGCAAACTGACGCAACGTGACTGCACCCTGGTTCGAGTTGCGAAACGAACGTAGAATCGCTCGCGCCGCCGACGATTCAGTGCGCTCGCACTGCCGCGGCGCTCATGAGGAGAACGAGCATGACCCTGCACGAAACCGCGCCGGTCGCAGCGACCGTCTATCGCGGCGAGGCGATTGAAAACACGCATCTCGCGCATGTCGCGGTAGTCGACGCGAGCGGCCGCCTGTTGTATTCGTTCGGCGATCCGGCGCGCGTGACGCTCGCGCGTTCCGCGGCGAAGCCGGCGCAAGCGCTGGCGGTGCTGGAAACCGGCGCGCTCGAACGTTTCGGTTTCGACGAAGCCGATCTCGCGCTGATGTGCGCGTCGCACAGCAGCGAGGCGCGTCACATCGAGCGCACGCGCGGCATGCTGGCGAAAGCGCAGGCGAGCGAAGCGGATCTGCGCTGCGGCGGCCATCCGCCGCTATCGGATGCGGTGTATATCGACTGGCTCAAGCGCGATTTCAAGCCGGGCGGCGTATGCAGCAACTGCTCCGGCAAGCACGCCGGCATGCTGGCCGGGGCGCGGGCGATCGGCGCGGCGCTCGACGGCTACGAACGGCCCGGGCATCCGATGCAGACGCGCGTGAAGCAGACCGTCGCCGACGTATGCGATCTGCCCGCCGACGCGGTGCTGTGGTCGACCGACGGCTGCAATCTGCCGACGCCGGCTTTTCCGCTAGACCGGCTCGCGCGTATGTTCGCGAAGCTGGCTGCCGCGCAGGACGAGGTTGCGGCGTCATCGGCGGCCTCATCGGTAGCGCCGCGCACGGCTGCGCTCGCACGCATTTATCGCGCGATGACGGCGTATCCGGAACTGGTGGGCGGCGTGGACCGATTCTGTACGGTATTGATGCAGGCGTTCGACGGCGCGCTGGTCGGCAAGGTCGGCGCGGACGGCAGCTATGCGTTCGGCGTGCGCGCGTCGGCGCAGACCGCGCGCCTGGGCGCGGCTGGCGCGCTCGGCATCGCGGTGAAGATCGAGGACGGCAATCTCGCCATGCTCTATGCGGTGGCCGCGGAACTGCTTGTGCTGCTCGATATCGGCACGACGGAGCAACGTGCGAAGCTCGAAGGTTTTCACGCACCGAAGCGACTCAACACGATGGGTGTCGAAACGGGGCGTGTGGCCTTCTCGGTGGAACTCGCGTCGCGTCGATAGAGGCGGCGCTGCATCGCCTTCATGGCGCGGCCCGCTCGATCTCGATGCGGTTCGCGCCGGGCCGAACCTAAGCGATCTTCCGGGCGAGCGTAATCGATCACCCGCAACCTCTCACCACCTCAAGCAGCCTCAGGCACCGCGCCCAGCGCATGCCGAATCGCATCGGCCAGCTCGGCCGCGGCGAACTTCGCCACGTAGCCATTCGCGCCGGCATTCTTCACGTGCGCTTCGTTCGCCGCGCCCGTCAACGATGAATGGATGATCACTGGAATGTCGCGGGTCCGTTCGTCGGCTTTGATCTGACGCGTCAGCATGAAGCCGTCCATCTCCGGCATCTCGAGATCGGTCAGCACCAGTGCGATATGGTCCTTGACCCGCGCGCCGCTCGCTTGCGCTTCACGCGCGACCTGCTGCAACGTATTCCAGGCCTCTTCACCGGTCTTGGTCATCACGTAGTCCGCGCCGATCGCGCTCAAGGCCTGCTCGATCAGCTTGCGCGCGAAACCGGAATCGTCGGCGGCGAGAATCTTCGCACCAGGGCGGATGCCCAGCGCCTCACCGACCGAAGTGGGATCGACGCTCGGGTGCTGTGACGGAAACACGTCGCGCAGCACCTGCTCCACGTCGATCACCTGCGCGAGCCGCGAATCGCCCGTATTGCCGTCGATGCGCGCAATGCTGGTGACGAGATTGCCGCCCGCGGTGCCGTCGGCGGACAGCACCTGGTTCCATTCCAGCCGCACGATGTCGTCCACTTCCTCGACGGCGAACGCCTGCGTCGAACGCGCGAATTCCGTGACCAGCAGGATGTTCAGGCCGCGGGTCGGCTCACAGCCCATCAGGCGCGGCAAGTCGATCACCGGAATGATCTGCCCGCGAATATCCACCGCGCCCATCACGAACGGCGATGAACCGGCGATCGGCGTGACCGGCGGCATGGTCGAGATTTCCCGCACTTTGAAGACGTTGATTCCGTACAGCTCGTGCGCATCGCTGCCCGGCACGCTGCCGAGGCGATACAGCAACAACTCGAATTTGTTGGAGCTGGTCAGGTTGCTGCGTTCGTGATTGGCTCGCTGTTCTTCCGCCATCGAATCTCTCCAGGATTGCGCCGTGTGTCGTGCGCCAGGCAGTGTTGCGTCGGCCCCTGGCGCGTGGCTTACCTTTCGGTTATCGGCGCCAGTGGAGAAAAATTCAGGGGTTCCTCGCTGTTTTAATCGCATCGTCTCGCTAACGCGCAGGCGTCGGGCGGGACGCGGAAAGTACGCGCGATACCGGCATGTCAAGGCATTGTTATGAAGGTTACCTAAGGTTACAGAAGCGACAGCACCGTTTCACATGGTCTTTCGCACGCCTCCTAGAATCGACAGCGATAAAAGCGTGGCGCCGTCGGCGGCCCTCGGGCCGGGCTGCAATTTTTTCCGCAGCGTGATGTTCGACGCGCACACGCATCGCTGCTGTTTCGCTTCCACCTCAAGGAGAACGTATGATCCGCTTGCCTCTCGCCACCATCGCCAGCGCCTGCATGACCGGCCTTCTGGCTGTCGCCACCGCGGCCAGCGCTCAGACCACCACAGCCGCACCGGCAGCGGCGGACACGGCCCGCCTGCATGCCGCCGACCAGACGTTCATCGCGGACGGCACCAAGGCCATCGCGACGCAGCGCGACGCCGCGCGCATCGCGACGTCGCGTTCCACCGACCGCGACGTGAAGGCATTTGCCGAACGCGTCTCGACCGATAACGCGAAGATCTCGGACGCGCTGCGCGCAGCGAGCCCGCGCGGCGTCGACGTGCCGAAGAACGATCCCGACGCGGCGGTGCTCGCGAGCATCAACAATCTGCGCGGCGCGGAGTTCGACAAGACGTATATCGAACAGGTCGCGCTTGCCGGCGAACAGAAGACGTTGTCGGCATTCCAGGCGGAAATCGCCTCGGGCCGCGACGAGCAGTTGAAGGACGCGGCGAAGAAGGCGCTGCCGACCATTCAGCAGCATTACGCGATGGCGCAGGACCTCGCGAAGCGCAAGCATCTGTCGGGCACGGCGCAGTAAGGGGGGGATGCGCGTTGCGTCATGTTTCGCCGCCTATGTGTGATGCGTAAGACGCGACGCGTGTCGTACGGGCCGGACGGCGGGAGTGTCCGGCCTGCTGCAAAACCGGCGTGCCACGCTTGCGCGCCGCATGCCGGCAGTGGTTCGAAGCGGTGCTTTCGACGATAATCGCTCTTTTCTTGCGTGCTACACGCCGCGTCTGTCCGGACGCCGCGCGCATCGGCACCGCACCGGCGATTTCTCGCGCATCCCATCGAAGCTGACCGTATGAACAAGCCCGGCAATCTGCCGCAACAGTTGGACTACATGCTTCGGCAGGCCGTCGCGCTGCAGCAGAACGGCGCGATCGTCGAGGCCGAAGAACTCTATCGCGAGATTCTCGAACTCAAGCCACGCCATTTCGACGCATTGAAATGGCTCGGCGAACTCGCGTTGCAAACGGGCCGTCCCCAAGAGGGCAGCGATCTGCTCAAAAAGGCGCTGGCCGTCAACGCGAAACAGGCGCCCGTTCATTCGAACCTGGCTTACGCGCTGAATGCACAGCAGCGCTACACCGAAGGCCTTGCCAGCGCCGATCGCGCGCTCGCATTGCAGGCCAATTTCCCCGATGCATTGAACAATCGCGGCAATGCGCTGGCCGGTCTGAACCGGTCGCTCGACGCGCTTGCCGCTTTCGATCGCGCCATCGCGTCGATGCCGGAGGCCGCGCCGTTCTGGAACAATCGCGCGTGCCTGTTGCGCGACATGGGCCGCGCCGGCGACGCGCTCGCGGACCTCGATCACGCACTTGCATTGCGCCCGGACTATGCCGCGGCGTGGAGCAATCGCGGCAACGTGCTCGCCGACATGAACCGGCCGCAAGAAGCGGAGCACAGCTACCGGCGCGCATTGGAACTGGCGCCGGCCTTCGTCGATGCATGGAGCAATCTCGGCCTCGCGCAGAGCGACCTCGATCAGCATGCGCAAGCGCTGTCGAGTTATGAGCGCGCACTCGCGCTCGACCCCGGTTCGGTGGAAACGCGCTGGAATCAGTCGCTATGTCTGCTGCGAATGGGGCAGTTCGAAGCCGGCTGGCGGCAATACGAATCGCGCTGGGAGCGCGCCCGGATCAAGGCGGCGAGGCGCGGTTTCGCGCAGCCGCTGTGGCTCGGCGATTTTCCCATCGACGGCAAGACGATTCTGTTGCATGCGGAGCAGGGGCTCGGCGACACGCTGCAGTTTTGCCGCTATGCCGCGCTGGTGTCGAAGCTCGGCGCGAAGGTCGTGCTCGAAGTGCCGTCTTCGCTGATGCGCCTCATGACCACGCTCGACGGTGTCGGCCAGCTGGTCGAAGCGGGTCAGCCGTTGCCGCCGTTCGATTGCCACTGTCCGTTGCTGAGTTTGCCGCTCGCGTTCAGGACCGACGAAGCGAGCATTCCCGCGTCGACGCCTTATCTGTTCGCGGATACCGAGGCCGTGCGCGCATGGGGCGAGCGTATCGATGCGCAGGCCGATCGGCGTCTGAAAGTGGGCCTCGTGTGGGCGGGCGAAAACCGCTCGCACGTCGCGGAGTTGCGCAGGATCGACGAGCGCCGCTCGATTGCGCTCGAACGTTTCGCACCGGTTGTCGAGGTGCCGGGCGTGTGCTTTTTCAGCCTGCAAAAGGGGGCGGCGGCGTCGCAGTTGGCGGGCAGCGCGTTGAGCGGGTGCGTCGTCGATTACACGGAAGACCTGCACGATTTCGCGGATACCGCCGCGCTGGTTGCCAACCTCGATCTGGTGATTTCGGTGGATACGTCGACTGCGCATCTGGCCGGCGCGCTGGGCAAGCCGGTCTGGATTCTGAACCGCTTCGACACCTGCTGGCGCTGGTTGCTGGAGCGCAGCGATACGCCGTGGTATCCGCACGCGCGGCTGTTCAGGCAGCCGGCGTTGGGGGATTGGGACAGTGTGATGCGGGCCACGCACGAAGCGTTGAACGCGTTGACGAGGGAGGGGGAGTAGGGAGGCCGCTTGTGCCTGTTGATGCACGGTGAGGTCGACCCGCTCGTCGTGCATCGCGTTGCCGCCAATTCCCAGCCTTCCCCGCCGACGCATTTGCCCAGACACGCGTAGACTGAGCATCCGCTTATCGACGGCTAGGCCACGGAGATTCATCAATGGAATACAGACATCTGGGTGCATCCGGTTTCAAGGTGCCGGTCCTGAGTTTCGGCACGGGCACGTTTGGCGGCAAGGGCGAGTTTTTCGAGGCGTGGGGCGCCACCGACGTCGCCGAAGCGCGCCGCCTGATCGACATCTGCTTCGACGCGGGCGTCACGATGTTCGACACCGCGGACATTTATTCGAGCGGTGCATCGGAATCGGTGCTCGGTGAAGCGCTCAAGGGCAAGCGCGACAAGGCGATCATCTCGACCAAGGCGACCTTCCGTTTCGACGACGGCCCGAACAGCGTCGGTTCGTCGCGCTTCCATCTGATCCAGGCGGTCGACGCCGCGCTCAAGCGCTTGCAAACCGATTACATCGACCTGTTCCAACTGCATGGTTTCGACGCCAGAACACCGGTCGCCGAAGTCCTGTCGACGCTCGACGATCTCGTGCGCGCCGGCAAGATCCGCTACACCGGTGTGTCGAATTTCTCCGGCTGGCATCTGATGAAGTCGCAGGATGTCGCGGACCGCTACGGCTATCCGCGCTATGTCGCGAATCAGACCTACTACTCGCTGGTCGGCCGCGACTACGAGTGGGAGCTGATGCCGCTCGGCATCGACCAGGGCGTGGGTGCGGTGGTGTGGAGCCCGCTCGGCTGGGGGCGGCTGACCGGCAAGATCAAGCGCGGCCAGCCGCTGCCCGATTCGAGCCGGCTGCACAAGACCGCCGACATGGGTCCGCCGGTGCCGGACGAGTATCTGTTCCGCGTGCTCGATGCCATCGACGAAGTGGCCGCGGAAACCGGCAAGACGGTGCCGCAAATCGCATTGAACTGGCTGCTGCAACGGCCGACGGTGTCGACGGTGCTGATCGGCGCGCGCAACGAGGAGCAACTGCGGCAGAACCTCGGCGCGGTGGGCTGGAACCTGACGCCCGAGCAGGTTGCGAAGCTCGACGCGGCGAGCGCCGTGCGTCCCGCTTATCCCTATTGGCACCAGGAAGGATTCGAGGAGCGTAATCCGAAGGCGGTGTGAGCGCGCCGTTTTTCGTGCCGTAGCGATACGTTCCGGTTCGGCGTCATTGTGCGAGTGAGACCGGTGCGGCGAAGAGTTCGCCATAGTAGCGGCGGCCCGCGTCGATATGCGGGCCGAACACAAAACCTTGCGCGAGCATCGCGTCGAAGTCGGCGCGTTCGATTTTCATCACGTAGCTGTGTTCGGTCGTGACGAGGCGGCATGGCCGATCCGTCATCGCCGCACTGAACCACTTGCCCGCGCTCGCGTGATCAGCGGGGTACGTATGACCGGCGGCTTCGAGTTGCCAGCCGCCGTCCAGCAGAATCCAGATTGCCCGATCCTGCGCGCCGCTCGCGGCGTTGCCGTCGCGTTCGGCGACGACCGTGCCGGCGCGCGCTTCCCATTCATGCGAATGACCGATGACCCAGCGCAACTGCCCGGTCGTCAGGTTCGTGAAGAACGGTGTGTGTTTCAACAGATGAAGATAAGTGACCGAAGGTTCCATGGTCGTGCTCCGGGTGGAGAGGGACGCGTCGGGCGGCGGCTGGCCGGCATCGCAGGCGGTGGCGAGCAGGGGCAGGAGGGCTGCGATTGCGTTCAGGATGGGGCGGGGCATGAGTTTGCGGGTCCTGTAGGGATGGGCCGGGAAGGTAGAGGCGGTAAGGGAATCGTGGGGTATGTGCGGGGCGTGGCGAGATGGGAACGGCAAGCGGTAACCACCCACGCATACACGATCACCGGTCTCGCCTCCCATCCACCCCCTCGTCACTCACCGGTTAACCCGCGCCTCCAGCAAATCCCCCATACCAATGCGCCGCGCGAACTCGATGCGCACGCGCTCCGATACTTCGAGCACTTCGCGTGCGCCGTCGCCGACGAAGTCGATGACCGAGCGCATCGGCCGCTCGCCCGACGGCAGCGCGACGATCCGCACGATCTCATCGGCGACGGCTTGCGGCGTCGCGTCGTCCGGCGTGAGTTCGGACAGGCGCTCGCCGATGCGGTCCATCACGCCGTCATAGCGCGCATACGCCGCTGCGCGTTCGGTATCGGCGGGCTTGCCGGCGCTCGGGAAATGCTCGGTGCCGCGCGTGAACGCGCCCGGCACCACGATCGAGGTTTCGATGCCGAAGCGCGCGATCTCATACGCCAGCGTGAGCGCGAGTGAATCCATCGCGGCCTTCGCCGCGCCATACGGACCGAGGAAGGGCGGAAAGCCGCCTTTGGTCGTCGTACTGCTGACCCACAGCATCAGGCCGGCTTCCTGCTGACGCAGGTAAGGCAGCACGGCGCGGTTCACGCGCTGCGCGCCGAACAGGTTGGTGTCGAATACCTTCATCATTTCTTCCGGCGTGAAGGCTTCGCTCGGGCCGACCACCAGATGCCCCGCGTTCTGCATCACCACGTCGAGCCGGCCCTGCTCGCGCACGATCGTCGCGGCGGCGGCATCGGCCGAGTCTTGCGACAACACGTCGAGTTCGAGCGGATGCAACTGCAGGTCCTGCGCTTGAGCGAGCGCGCGCAATGTATCGGCGCGCGGCCTGTTGCGGCCGTCGACGTCGCGCATCGTCGCGTAGACGACGTGGCCGGCCTCGGCCAGCGATTGGGCCGTGAGCTTGCCGATGCCCGTACCGGCGCCCGTGACCAGGATGACGTTCTTGCGCATTTTTTCCTCCGATTCGATTCAATTCAATTGACGATGTGATGGCCTTGAAAGCCGCGCGGGGCGCGCCCGCAGCGAATCGATCGCCTCAGGCGAGGCCGCCGTTCGCGCGCAGGATCTGACCGTTGACCCAGCCCGCGTCCGCGCCTGCGAGGAACGCCACCACCGACGCGATATCGTCCGGCTGGCCGAGGCGTTGCAGCGGCGGCATCTTCGCGAAGTTCTGGATCTGCTCGTCGGTCTTGCCGTCGAGGAACAGCGACGTCGCGATCGGACCCGGCGCCACCGCGTTGACGGTGATGTTGCGGCCGCGCAGCTCCTTCGCGAACACATGCGTGAAGGCTTCGACGGCCGCCTTCGTTGCGTTGTAGATCGCGTAGCCCGGCATGTTCAGCGCGAGTGTGGTGCTCGAAAAGTTGACGATGCGCCCGCCGTCGTTCATCCGTGCGGCCGCTTCGCGCAACGTGTTGAAGGTGCCGCGCACGTTGATGTCGAAGGTCTGGTCGTACAGCGCGTCGCTGGTATCGGCGAGCGGCAAGGTCTTGAGCACGCCGGCGTTGTTGACCAGCACGTCCACCTTGCCGAGTTGCTGTTCGGTGACGTCGAACATACGGCGCACGTCGTCGGCGTTCGACACGTCCGCTTTCACCGCGATTGCTTTCCCGCCCGCGGCGGTGAGTTCGCTCACCAATGCATCGGCTTCGGCCGAGCTGGATGCGTAGTTGATGGCAACCGCGAAACCGTCCTTCGCGAGACGTTGCGCGACCGCCGCGCCGATGCCACGGGATGCGCCGGTCACGATGGCGACTTGAGCGTTGTTGAGCGTGTTCATGATTCGTTTCCTTCGAGGTGGTGAGTAGGTGAGGTGAATCATGGACGCGTTTGCGGCATAGATAATCACGTTAGAATGAGCATGATCATTCCATTTACTTTAATAATGGGCGGCGCCCGGCCGCCGGGATGCCGACCATGGATCGTTTCGAGGAAATGCGGGTTTTCGTGCGGATCGCCGAGCGGCAGAGTTTCACGCGCGCGTCGGACGACCTGCAGATTCCGCGCGCCACCGTCACCAATCTGATGAAGCGCATGGAGCAGCGGCTCGGCGCGCGGCTGCTGGAGCGCACCACGCGCACGGTGCGGCTCACGCATGACGGCGAAGCGTATTACCGCCGCTGCATAAGGCTGATCGCCGACATGGAAGAGGCCGAGGGTTCGTTCTCGAATCTCGCACCGAAGGGGTTGTTGCGGGTGAATCTGCAGGGCACGCTGGCGCGGCACTTCGTCGTGCCGGCGCTGCCGGCGTTTCTCGCGCGCTATCCCGAGATCGAGCTGACGATCGGTGAGGACGACCGCCTCGTCGACCTGGTGCGCGAGGGGATCGACTGCGTGCTGCGCGCGGGCAATCTGCAGGATTCGTCGATGGTGGGGCGGCGCGTCGCGCAACTGCCGCAAGTGACGGTGGCGAGTCCGACGTATCTCGCGGAATATGGCGAGCCGGCCGATCCGACTGCGCTGTCCACGCACCGTGCGGTGAACTACGTGTCGAGCGCGACCGGCAAGCCGGTGCCGCTCGAATTCCGCATCGACGGGCGGGATACGGCGATGGTGCTGCCGTCGGCGGTGTCGGTGACGGGGGCCGATCTCTATGCCGGTTCGGCGCTCGCCGGACTGGGGATCGTGCAAGTGCCGCAATACCGGGTCGCGGGGGAACTGGCGGCGGGACGGCTGAGGGTCATCCTTGCGGATTTCCCACCGCCGCCGATGCCGGTTTCGGTGCTGTATCCGCAAAATCGCCAGTTGTCGTCGCGTGTGCGGGTGTTTGCGCAATGGTTGCGGGATATTTTCGAGGCGGCTGGGGAGTCGGCGCGGGAGGGCGCGTGAATGGGGCTGTGCGGACGGCTTTGCGGCGAGGCGGGGGTGCGAGCGCAACGGCGTCTGTCAGTGGGCTCGTGTGGATGGCCTTATGGTGAGGCGACGCGGCGCTCGACGTGAGCAAGGGCACTCAGGTGGCTGCGCGGCAGCTACTGCCTGCGCGCGACAAACCCGCGCGACCCACGCCCACACTTACATCATTGCCTCACGCGGTCCAAAGATATGGATCAGATTGCCTTCCGGATCACTCGTGCGATATTTCTGAAGGCGCATCGCCCGATCTATTCGGCCTCTTTTCAGCCGCGATATCGCTATAGTGGACTCGCTTCATCGCTTTGCCGTACCATCTTTGCGTCGAACTCGTTCGAAGGAATGGAACATGTTGTCCGAAGACGAACTGGCCTTGCTCGACGCGATTCGCGAAACCGGCAGCCTGTCGCGCGCGGCGGCGCGCCTCGGTAAGGCGCCGTCCACGGTGTCGCATGCCGCGCGGCAACTCGAAACGCGCTTCGACGCGCTGCTGTTCGACCGGCGCCGCTACCGGCTGCAACTGACGCCCGCCGGCCAGCTTCTCGCCGACGAAGCCGCGCGCCTGATGCTCGACATGGCGCGCATGACGCAGCGCGTGAAGCAGATCGCGAGCGGCTGGGAGGACCGGCTGTGGGTGGTCACGGATGAGATCCTCGAATTCGAGCTGCTGATGCCGGTAGTGCGTGCGTTCGATGCGCTGAACTCGGGCGTCAAGTTGCGCTTCACGCACGAAGTGCTGAGCGGCACCTGGGAAGCGTTGCGCGACGGCCGCGCGGATCTGATCGTCGGCGCGACCAATGAGCCGCCGGCGATTCCCGGCCTGCGCTGGTTCGAACTCGGGGTAATGGACTGGGTGTTCGCGGTGTCGCCGCGTCATCCGCTGGCGGCTGTCGAAGGGCCGCTCGGCCGCGAACGGATCCTCGAACATCGCGCGGTGGTGGTCGCCGATTCGTCGCGCACCACGGCGGGGCGGGCTTATGGCGTGATGGGCGGGCAGGCGTCGCTGGCGCTGCCGAGCATGCGGGCAAAGATTCTCGCGCAGCGCGACGGTTTGGGAGTCGGGTGGCTGCCGCGTCAGCGGGTGGCGTCGCTATTGAAGCAGGGCGAACTGGTCGAGAAGACGACCGCCGATCCGCGCGAGCCGAACGTGTTGTACGTCGCGTGGCGCGGCGATCACGAAGGGCGCGCGTTGCAATGGTGGCTCGAACAGTTGCGGCAACCGCGGCTGGCGAAGCGGCTCGTGCGCGGTGTGGATATGACGCCTGGGTCGGGAGGCGTTCAGCGTTGAAGTGGACGTGGTGGCGTTGTCGTTGCGGGCGCTCCGTGGCCGCGTTGGTCGTTTAACGTTGAGCCGGCGTTTCGTTTGAGTGGCGAGCTGTCTGCGTTCTGGTTCACTTGACGTTGCACGACCTCGTCGGTGCGAAGGGGGCCGCGTAACAGCGAGCGTCTCTGCTTGACCCATTTCGGTTCCCCGATTTTCCACGAAGCGGTCATTCAACGCTGGGGCGAATTCGGCCATCCGGCGCGTGATGGCAGGTCGGGCCAGTTGCATTAACCTGTTTCCACCGTCGCTTAAACGTGTCGCCGGTCGCTGTTATTCGTCACCCTACGGGCGTGCAAGCCGTCGGTGTGACGCAAGCCGCTGCCAGGAAGAGGCCGGGGAGAAGTCGGGGAGAAGTCGGGGAGAAACAAAGACCGCTGTCTGTCAGGACAGCGGTCTTTCTTGCGACAGGTGGCGAATGAGGAACCCGAATTTCAGATTTACGGATTTCGTGAGGATAATCCGTTACGACACACGCTAAGCGTCTTGATGCGTCGCTCTGCCGAGGCTTGAACTGTTCGCGCGCCCATCGGCTGTCGTGACGCTCGACAGCATGGAGCCGTGCAGGTCGATCGTACTAACCAGCTCCCGCTAGTCGCGAAACGGGGCACCGTTCACAATTACAACTGCGCCCTACGCGATTGAAGCGCGCAGTCGCCTGGCGCTTGTTTGCGGCTGCGGCTGGTTGTCGTCCTGAATTGCGGTTATTGGGCAGCCGGCGACACGGTGGTCGGCGTCGCCAGCGTATTGTGACTGCCGGGAGCGTTGGTGAGGGACGTCGAGCTATTGTTCGTGCTACCCGGCAGGCCCGAGTTCGGTGACCCGGCGCCCATACCGCTGTCCGAGTTGGTGACGCCAGGCGTGCCGTAGCCGCTCGTCGTGTTCGTTGTATGGACCGGCGACACGGTGCTCGGGGTCGCCAGCGTGTTGTTACTCTGTGCATACGCGCCGGCCGACAGCGTGAGCGCAGCGACGGCCGCGATGAATGCGCTGGTTGGCTTGTTCATAATCTGCTCCTCCTTGATTGGACTGGATTTCGACTCAACGATCCATTCGTATTTCTCCATCGCGGTGTAAAGCCGACCTGCGTGACCGGCACCTCGTTCAGGCCCACGATGCCCTCTATGTCCCGATCAGCTCGCGCGACGCACAATAAGCCTTCTCAGGCCGGTATTGCACTGTATTGACGGCATACCATGCGCCGACAGCACGGGATCGAATCCATAGCAGGTGGTGCCAAGTTTAGAAGCGCGGTCGTAGATAATTAAGCGCATTGTTCGCAAGGGTGAATTTCGATTTTCGGGGTTACCTTCAATGGGTCCCGGTCCGATCTGGGGCCGGCGTCTTGCAGCGTTGCGCGGTGCAAGCTACGTGACTCGCGACGAGGTGAGGAAACTTGTAATCGACCTCCCCACGATTGGCGACGCGCGACGGCCGAATGACGAGTCACTGACCGGCAAGCGGCATATAGCGTGACGGGCGAGGAGAGATCCACGGCGAGCGCGGGCCAGCCAGGCGCTATCCCGCCGACCTGCACGCACCTGTTTTTCTCTGCGAGCCGAGCGGCTTCTCATGGGATCATACGCACCGCGCTGGCCGACGGGCCTTTCGCACGATATACCGCAAGGATGTGCCCCGGAAGTGCGCCCGAATGAAGTACCCTCGGAACGCATCCAAAGCAAAACTCCCTGGGGACACGCAATAACTGGAGCGACACAATGATAGAAGGACTGGTGGGCGGACGTTTATACGGCGAGGCTCAGATCCGCACGGGGCAGAACGGCAGGCGCTTCGTCACCTGCAAGGTGCGCGCGGCCACCAACGACGGCGACACGATCTTCGTCAACGTGATTGCATTCGACGACGACGTGCAAACCGCGCTGCTCGCCTTGAGCGACGCCGACAGCGTCGCCCTGAGCGGCACCTTGACGCCCAAGGTCTGGACCGACAAGAACGGCCTCGTCAAACCGGCCGTGGACATGATCGCCCACAAGGTGCTGAGCGCCTACGCCGGGCGCCTCGACGGCGGCGAATGAGGCGGTTTCGCGGACTTGCCGGCGGCGTCGTCGAGGTACTCGACGAAGCGGTCGGCGACCGGCTCCGCATCGCCGCTCCTGCGCAACAGCAGCACTTGCGATAGCAGCGTCTCGCCGTGCAGCGGCAAAAAGCACACGCGCGGGTCCTGCACCTGCCGCAACGTGTACGGCACCAGCGCGACCCCCATGCCGAAGCCGACCATCGTGACGACGGTCTGCCACAGCCGGGCCTCATGGCGAATCAACGGACTGAACCCCGCACTCACGCACTGCGCGATGATCAGATCGTGATAATGCGGCGACACGGTGCGCGGAAACAGAATGAACGGCTCCTGCGCGAGCGCGCGCAGATCGACCCGGCGCTTGCGCGCGAGCGGATGATCGACCGGCAGGCAGCACAGGAACGGCTCGGAAAACACCGGGGTGGACGTGACGTCGGACGGGAAGTTGCCCCAATGCGCGCAACCCATGTCGATCTGCATCCGCTGGATCGCATGCACCTGCTCGCTGGTGTTCATCTCTTTCAATACGATTTCGACGCCCGGATAGTCGGCTTCGAAACGGCTCACTGCCTGCGGCATGCCCCGGTACAACATCGAATTCACGAAGCCGATCCGCAGACGGCCGGCGAGGCCGTGCGCCGAGCGCACCGTGATGCGTTCGGCTTCGCCCGCCTGCAATAGCAGGCGGCGCGCTTCACCGAGCAGCACCTGCCCGGCGTTGGTCAGCGCGACCGACTTGTTGGTGCGCGCGAGCAGTTGCACGCCGAGTTGCTCTTCGAACTTGCGGATGTCGAAGCTCAGCGCCGGTTGCGAGATGAACAGCCGCTTGGCCGCGCGGCCGAAATGCAGTTCCTCGGCGACCGCCACGAAATAGCGCAATTGCTTCAGGTCCACGGCGGTCTCCGTTGTTATCGATAAGCTGTGTCTATCGTACCGGATATAAGTTGTATTAGACGATTATCGAAGCCGCTTCTATGCTCTTCCCACAAGACAGGAGACAAGCATGAGCGAAATCATCGCGCAGCCGGTGCACGGCTCGTCCAACATTCCCGATAGCCGGGGCATCAACTTCTTCACGAGCGATCCGGATTTCGCGCGCCTCATCAGGCTGCATCTCGGCGACGAGCTATACCGTGAACTCGAAAGCCAGCTCGTTGAGCTGGGCCAGCGCGCATCCGACGAACTCGACGTATGGGCGCTTTCCGCCGACCGGAACCCGCCGCAATTGCGCCATCGCACGCGCCGCGGCGAAGCGCTGCAGAGCATCGACAAGCACCCCGATTACGTCGCGCTGGAACGCGTCGCGTATTCCGAGCTGGGGCTCGCGTCGCTGAGCCACGACACCCGCGACGGCAAGACACCACCGCCGCCCCTCGTCAAATACGCACTGACGTTCCTGTTCGTGCAGGCGGAATTCGGCCTGTGCTGCCCCGTCAGCATGACCGATTCGCTCACGCGCACGCTGCGCAAATTCGGCGCGCCCGAACTGGTCGCGCGCTTTCTGCCGATGCTGGCCTCGCGCGATTTCGACACGCTGTTTCAAGGCGCGATGTTCATGACCGAGCAGGCGGCCGGCTCCGACGTCGCGCGCATCGCCACGCGTGCGGCACTCGAAACCGATGCGAACGGCGACGCGGCGTGGCGTCTGTACGGCGACAAATGGTTCTGCTCGAATGCCGATGCCGATCTGGCGATGGTGCTCGCGCGTCCCGACAATGCGCCGTCCGGCATCACCGGCCTCGGCCTGTTCCTGCTGCCGAAGACGCTGCCCGACGGCTCGCGCAACCGCTACCGGATCGTGCGTCTGAAAGACAAGCTCGGCAGCCGTTCGATGGCGAGCGGCGAGATCGTGCTGGAAGGCGCGCACGCGTATCTGATCGGCGAAGTGGGGCGCGGCTTTCATCAGATGGCCGACATGATCAACATGTCGCGGCTGTCGAACGGCGTGCGCGCGGCGGGGCTGATGCGCCGTGCGCTGACCGAGGCGCTGCACATCGCGCGCAATCGTGAGGCGTTCGGCCGCAAGCTGATCGACATGCCGTTGATGCAGCGGCAACTGATGAAGATGATGCTGCCCGCCGAACAGGCGCGTTCGATGTTCATGCGCATCGCGCTGCTGCTGCCGCAGGCCGATGCGGGCGATCGCGCGGCGGCGAAGTGCGTGCGCATCCTCACGCCGCTGATCAAGTTCCGCGCTTGCCGCGACGCGCGCCGCGTCACCGGCGACGCGATGGAAGTGCGCGGCGGCACCGGCTACATCGAGGAATGGAGCGACGCGCGGCTCGTGCGCGATGCGCATCTCGGCTCGATCTGGGAAGGCACCAGCAACATCGTCGCGCTCGACATCGCGCGGGCCGCGAAGCGCGACGGCGCGCTCGAACCGTTGCGTGCTTATCTGCAAGACCTGCTTGGCGCGGCGGGCTTGCCTGCGGCCAGCCTGGCGCTGCTGCGCTCGATCCTGACGCGCGCTTGCGACGCGCTGGCGAGCGTTGCCGAATCGGGCCGCGACGAATGGGTGCGGCAGGCCGGCTCGGCGCTGTATCACGCGAGCACGGCGGTGCTGATGGCGTGCGAAGGCGCGCGCCTCGCGCCGGACTACCGGCGTCTGGCGCTCGCGCATCTGGTGGTGCGGCACAAGCTCTTGCCGTCCGATCCGCTCGACGTTCGCCGTGCGACGGACGACAGCGAAGTGATCGACGCGCTGGTCGACGGCCGCGACGTGACGCTCGATCAGGCCCTGCAACTGCTGCCGGCCGGAGGCGCGCAATGACCGGATTCCTGAACCATGCGGCGCAAACCGCCCAAGCGACCCAAGCGACCCAAGCGACCCAAGCCACCCAAGCGACCCAAGCGACCCAAGCGACCCAAGCCACCCAAGCCACCCAAGCCACCCAAGCCACCCAAGCCACCCAAGCCACCCAAGCCACCCAGGGCGCACTGCAAGGCATCAAGGTCATCGACCTGAGCCGCGTGCTCGGCGGCCCTTACTGCACGCAAGCACTCGCGGATCACGGCGCCCAGGTGATCAAGCTCGAACCGCCCGACGGCGACGAGACGCGCGGCTGGGGTCCGCCGTTCTACGGCGACACCGCGTGGTACTTCGCCGGTGTGAACCGCAACAAGCAGGGCATCGCGGTCGATCTGTCGCGCGACGAAGGCCGCGCGATCCTGTGGAAGCTGCTCGAAGACGCCGACGTGCTGGTCGAAAACTTCAAGCCGGGCACGCTCGCGCGCTGGGGCATGGACTACGAACGCGACTTGCGCGAACGCTTTCCGACACTGATTCATTGCGCCGTATCGGGCTTCGGTCCGGACGGCCCGCTCGGCGGCTTGCCCGGCTACGACGCCGCGATCCAGGCGATGACCGGCCTGATGAGCGTGAACGGCGAGCGTGACGGACCGGCCACGCGTGTCGGCCTGCCGGTCGTCGACATGGTCACGGGTCTGAACGCGCTCGCCGGCATTCTGCTCGCGCTCGCCGAGCGTGCGAAGAGCGGGCGCGGCCAGTCGATCGACATCGCGCTCTACGACTGCGGCGTGTCGCTGCTGCATCCGCATCTGCCGAACTATTTTGGCTCGGGCCGCACGCCGCAGAGAAGCGGCAACGCGCATCCGAACATCACGCCGTATGACAGCTACTGCACCGCAACTGCGCCGATCTTTCTCGCGGTCGGCAACGACCGGCAGTTCGCGAAGCTGTGCGCGCATCTCGGCGCGCCCGAACTCGCCGACGATCCGCGCTACGCCGACAACCGCAGCCGCTGCGCGCATCGCGAGCCATTGAAGGCGGCGCTCGAAAGCCTGCTCGCCACGCACGACTGCGAACCGCTCGCGCAGGCGCTGATCAACGCGGGCGTGCCGTGCGGCCCCGTGCAAACCGTCGAGGTCGTCGCGAGGCATCCGCATACGTTGCATCGCGGCATGGTGATCGAGATGGGCGAGTACCGCGGCACCGCGTCGCCGATCAAGCTGTCGCGCACACCGGCGACCTATCGCAACGCGCCGCCGTCGCTCGGCGCCGATACGCGCGACGTGCTCGACGCATTGGGTATCGACGCGGCGACCCAGCAGCGTCTGTTCGAAGCGGGCGTACTGAAGGCCGGCAGGGTCGAAAGCTGACGCGCACGTTTTCCGGCGACGGCACGCAGAAGCCGCGCTTTTGACACAAGAACGATCTCGGAGACACAGACATGCATCGCGAGCCAGACGATCACGCAGCAACCCGTCAACCCAGGCGCGCGGCGGCCGCCGCGTTCGTCGGCACCACCATCGAGTGGTACGACTTCTACATCTACGCCACCGCGTCCGCGCTGATATTCGGCAAGCTGTTCTTTCCCGGCAGCGACCCGTTCTTCGCGACACTCGCGTCGTTCGGCACCTTCGCGGTGGGCTTCTTCGCGCGGCCGTTCGGCGGGCTGGTGTTCGGCCATCTGGGCGACCGCATCGGACGCAAGAAGGCGCTGGTCGCGACGCTCGCGATCATGGGCGTCGGCACGGTCGGCATCGGCTTGCTGCCCACCTACGCGAGCGCCGGCATCTGGGCGCCGGTGCTGCTGGTGCTGCTGCGCGTCGCGCAGGGCATTGCGATCGGCGGCGAGTGGGGCGGCGCGGTCCTGATGGCGAGCGAGCATGCGCCCAAGGGCAAGCGCACGTTCTTCGCGTCCTTCGCGCAACTCGGCAGTCCGGCGGGTCTGATCCTGTCGCTGCTGGCGTTTCGCGCGGTGGCGTCGATGGACAAGGACGCGTTTCTCGGCTGGGGCTGGCGCCTGCCGTTTCTCGCGAGCGCGGTGCTGCTGGTGGTCGGGCTGCTGATCCGCTCGGGCGTCGGCGAATCGCCGGAATTCGACGCGCTCAAGGCGCAGCGGCGCGTGGCCGCGCTGCCTGTCGCCGAAGTAGTGCGCGACGCGTGGCGCACCGTGCTGCTGTGTCTCGGTGCAAACGTGATCGGCGTGGCGGGCGCGTGGTTCGTCAACACGTTCATGCTCAATTACACGACCCAGACGCTCGGCCTCGATCGTTCGCTGATTCTCGATGCCCTGTTCGTGGTCGCGTTCATCCAGCTGTTCACGCAGCTGGGTTCGGGCTGGTTCGCGCAACGCATCGGCACCGGACGCTTCCTGAAGGGCGCGGCGGCGCTGGCGATGCTGTCGCCGTATCCGATGTTCGCGCTGGTCTCGACCGGGCGGCCGGTGGCGATCGTGACCGGCATCGCGCTGGCGGTGATGTGCATGTCGAGTTCGTACGCGGTGATGGCCGGTTTCATGTCGACCGCGTTCCCGGTGCGCGTGCGCTATTCGGCCATCTCGCTGTCGTACCAGATGTGCGCCGCGCTGGCCGGCGGCTTGACGCCGTTGATCGGTACCGTGCTCGCGCATCACTATCCGGGTGCATGGTGGCCGCTTGCGGTGTTTTATAGCTGTCTCGCGGGCGTTTCATTGGTCTGCATCGGCACGCTCGAACGCCGCAAGCGGGGCGCGGCGCACGGCGTCGCCGAAGCGGCCTAGGCGGTTTCCCGATACGCGGCCCGGCAGGCGGGCCGCGAATTAAGGCCAAGAAAACCGGATTTTCGTGGTTAACCCCACGTCATGCGCGGCCGACATAATGTCATCCTCAAGCGCAAAAGCCGCCTACCATCAAGGCGGATGGACAATGACGGGGGAAGTCATCATGCATCGCTTTCGTTCGCTGGGCGTGGCGGCGGGCGCGGCCCAGCTCGCCGGCGCCGACATCCTGAGCAGAATCGGCACCGCCGCGCGCCGGCCCGGCGCGGCGGGGGCCGTCGATCTGGTGTTCGAGCCGCGCTGCTGGCAAGGCGCGAGCGCGCCGGACACAGCGAACGTCCAGTTCAAGATCCACATGTTCGACACGATGCGCGAGCTGGAAAAGCGCGGCGTCGATGCGATCGTGCTGCCGTGCTTCCTCAGCCATACCTTCATCGACGAACTCTCGGCGAACCTCGCCGTACCGGTCGCCAACATCATGACGGCGCTCACCACCCACGTGCGGCGGACGTTTCCGTCGGTGCGGCGGATCGGCGTGCTAACCAGCGGGGTCATCCGCGAAAACGGGCTTTTTGAACGCTATTTCGATGCCGCGCGGTTCGACGTGCTGCATCCGCGTCACGGCACGGGCGCCGATTGCGTGACGAGCGCCGTGTATGGCGACGAGGGCATCCGCACCGGCCGTCTGCATGGCCGGCCGGTGGAATTGCTGCGCGCGGCTTGCGCCGACCTGGTCGCGCAGGGGGCCGAGATCATCCTGCCGGGGCTGGCCGAAATCGGCCTCGTCCTGCGCGCGCTCGAGCCGCTCGACGTGCCGCTCGTCGACACCAATCAGGTCTATGCGCGCCATGTCGCGGCGGCCCGCTATGCGCGGCCGGCGCGGCGCTTCAAGCTGGGCGTGGTGGGCGGCGTCGGCCCCGCGGCGACCGTCGATTTCATGGCCAAACTGGTGCGCAACACGCCGGCCGCGCGCGACCAGGATCACATCAAGGTGATGGTCGAACAGAATCCGCAGATTCCGGACCGCACCGAGGCGCTCGTCGGCGGCGGCGACGATCCGACACTCGCGCTGTACGCGGCATGCAAGACGCTCGAAGAAGGCGGCGCGGATCTGATCGCGATTCCGTGCAATACCGCGCACGCGTTCATCGAGCAGATCCAGCCGGCGCTGGGCGTGCCGATCGTGAATATGCTGACCTGTACCGCCGATTATCTGCGCGAGACCTTTCCGGGCCTGCGCGAAGTCGGCGTGCTGGCGACGTCGGGCACGCTGGCGAGCCGTGTCTACGAACAGGCGCTCGCAGCGCGCGGCTTCGCGCAGATTGCGCCGGACGCGCCCGCGCAGGGACGGCTGATGAACGCCATCTACGGACCGCGCGGCGCCAAGGCGGGCTACACGTCGGGCGAGTGCGGGGACGACCTCGCGGCGGCGGTCGACGACCTCGTCGCGCAAGGCGTGCAGGTCATCGTGCTGGCCTGCACCGAGTTGCCGCTGCTGCTGCGCGACCCGGTGCTCGCGTGCCCGGGCGGTCGGGTGGTACGTCTCGTCGATCCGACCGAGGTGCTGGCGAGGCGGTGCGTGGCGTATGCGCTTGGCGAGGGCGGTGCGCGAGCGCAAGCCGTGGCATCGGCGGCGGGGCCGGTTAGCGTGGAAAGCGCGTACGGTTAGGGCGGCGAGGCACGCTCACCCGACCCCCGGATTGCCGCCCCTCGCGGCCCTCGAATCTTCCTGCCCAGATCGGCACAACGCTTGCTGACGGGTCCGGCAGCGCGCGTGCTTCGCCGCTCCTCAAGCCAGGACGCGGTTCGACAGCGCATCCTGCGCGCGTCATGGAAAACTGTATAGATATACAGTATAGTATCCCGCTGCAACCTGAGGGCTTCAATGCGCGCGCGGCGCTCGTCGCGTGTGCGTGCCGCCGTTCCCGGCTGCACCGAACTTGCGCGGTCGCGAGGCGTCCGTGAGAGGTGGCCCACTCATTCAGACATTCAGACGGTCGGAAAAATTGTCATCTAACGGCACTATCAAGATTCGCGGCGCGCGCCAGCACAACCTCAAGAACGTCGACCTCGACGTGCGAACCGGCGAAATGACGGTCGTCACCGGGCCGTCGGGCTCCGGCAAGTCGAGTCTCGTGTTCGACACGCTGTATGCGGAAGGCCAGCGCCGCTACGTCGAAACCTTCAGCGCGTATGCCCGGCAGTTTCTGGATCGCATGGACCGGCCGCAAGTCGACCGGGTGGACGGCGTGCCGCCCGCCATCGCGATCGACCAGACCAACCCGGTGCGCAGTTCGCGCTCCACCGTCGGCACCATGACGGAACTCAACGACCACCTGAAGCTGCTCTACGCGCGCGCGGCCGAACTGTTCGACCGCCAGACCGCGCAGCAGGTGCGTCACGACACGCCCGAAACGATCTACGCCGAGCTGCTCGAGCGCACCGCGCAGAACGAGCCGCGGCTGGTCGTCACGTTCCCGGTCGAATTGCCGGACTCGGCCTCCGAGCAGGAAGTGGAGCAGTGGCTGTCGGCGAGCGGCTACACGCGCGTGCAGGCGCAGCGCGAAGTCGATTCGCCCACCGGCAAGCGCAAGCTGCTTGACGTGGTGGCCGACCGTTTCCGGCTGCGTTCGGTCGATAAACAACGGGTGGTCGAGTCGATCGAGGCGTCGCTCAAGCGCGGCGGCGGGCGCGTCAATATCTACGTGCTGCCCGCTGCGTCGGAGGGGCCGGTAAGTCAGGAAGCCGAACCGCAAATCTGGCGTTTCTCCACCGGTTTGCACAGCCCGGAAAGCGATCTGCGCTACGCCGACCCGCAACCCGCGCTGTTCTCGTTCAACTCGGCCTATGGCGCGTGCGAAGTCTGCCGCGGTTTCGGCCGCGTGATCGGCGTCGACCTGGGCCTCGTGATTCCCGATGCGCGCAAGACGCTGCGCGAGGGCGCGATCAAGCCGATGCAAACGCCCGCCTGGAAGGAGTGCCAGGACGACCTGATGCGCTACGCGGCGAAGGCCGACATCCGCCGCGGCACGCCGTGGGGTGAACTGACCGACGCCGAGCGCGACTGGGTCATCAACGGTTCGCCGGACTGGAACGGCAAGTGGCAGAGCCATTGGTACGGCGTCAAACGCTTTTTCGAGTACCTCGAATCCAAAGCGTACAAGATGCATATTCGCGTGCTGCTGTCGAAGTACCGCAGCTATACGCCGTGCGAAACCTGCGGCGGCGCGCGTCTGAAAACGGAATCGCTGCTGTGGCGCCTGGGCAGCAAGGCGAATGCGGACGACGTGCTCCCGCCCGCTAAGCGCTTCATGCCGCGCGGCGTGCGGTGGACCCGCGCGCAGCTCGAAGCGCTGCCGGGTCTGACCGTGCACGACCTGATGCTGATGCCGATCGAGCGCATCCGCCGCTTCTTCGACGAGATCAGCCTGCCGAGCGCGTTGCTCGACGACGCGCTGAAACTGCTGCTCGCCGAAGTGCGCACGCGTCTCAAATATCTCTGCGACGTCGGGCTCGGTTATCTGACGCTCGACCGGCAAAGCCGCACGCTGTCGGGCGGCGAGGTGCAGCGGATCAACCTGACCACGGCGCTCGGCACGTCGCTCACCAAGACGCTGTTCGTGCTCGACGAGCCGAGCATCGGCTTGCATCCGCGCGACCTGAACCGGATTGTCGAGGCAATGCATCGGCTGCGTGACGCGGGCAACACGCTGGTGGTGGTCGAACACGACCCGTCGGTGATGCTCGCGGCGGATCGTCTGATCGACATGGGGCCCGGGCCGGGCGAGCGCGGCGGCTCGATCATTTTCGACGGCGCGCCCGAGGCGATCCGCTCGTCCGGCACGCTGACCGGCGAGTACCTCGGCGGCCGCCGCCATGTCGCCGACGCGGCGCACTGGTCGCAGCGCGCCGTCGATGCCGGCACGCCGCGCATCGTGCTCGAAGGCGCGACGCAACACAATCTGCGTGACGTGACGGTCGAGATTCCGCTGCAGCGGCTCGTCTGCGTGACGGGCGTGTCGGGCTCCGGCAAATCCACGCTGCTGCAGGACGTGCTCTATCCGGCGATGGCGCGGCACTTCGGGCTCGCCACGGAATCGCCGGGCGCGTTCAGAAGCCTCACCGGCGCCGATCAGGTCACGGACGTCGTGTTCGTCGACCAGTCGCCGATCGGCAAGACCGCGCGTTCGAATCCGGCCAGTTACGTCGGCGCGTTCGACGAAATCCGCAAGCTGTTCGCCAAGGCGCCGCTCGCGCAGCAACGCGGCTACGGCCCCGGCATGTTCAGCTTCAACTCGGGCGACGGCCGCTGCCCGACCTGCGGCGGCTCGGGGTTCGAGCACATCGAGATGCAGTTCCTGAGCGACGTGTATCTGCGTTGTCCGGATTGCGATGGCCGCCGTTATCGCGCGGAACTGCTCGAAGTGAAGATCGAGCGCGGCGAGCCGGCGCGCGCGCTGAGCATTGCCGACGTGCTGGAGCTGACGGTCAGCGAGGCTACAGCCTATTTCGCAAAGGATGCCGAAGTATTGCGCGTGCTGCAGCCCATCGTCGACGTCGGTCTGGAATACGTGAAGCTCGGCCAGCCGGTGCCCACGCTGTCCGGCGGCGAAGCGCAGCGTCTCAAGCTCGCGGGCTTTCTCGCGGAATCGGCGCAGGCGCGCGGTGCGCGCAGCGCGAAGCAGCCGGTCGCAAAGCGCCTCTTCATGTTCGACGAACCGACCACCGGCCTGCATTTCGACGACATCGCCAAGCTGATGCAGGCGTTCGGCAAGCTGCTCGCGAGCGGTCACTCGCTGATCGTGATCGAACACAATCTCGACGTGATTCGCGCGGCCGACTGGCTGATCGACCTCGGTCCCGAAGGCGGCGACGGCGGCGGCCGCGTGCTGTGCGCGGGCACGCCGGAAGACGTCAAGCAATGCGCGGAATCGCATACCGGCAAGGCGCTGCTGCAGTACGACCGCGCGATGGGCGCGGCGGCCGAACCGGCGTCGCAAGGCATTCCGCTGCAGAAGGCGCTGAGCGCGGCGCGCGCGCGCCGGGCGATCGAAGGCGAGGACGTGGTGCGCATCGTCAATGCGCGCGAGCACAACCTCAAAGCGCTCGACGTGGACATTCCGCACGGCAAGTTCAACGTGATTACCGGCGTGTCCGGTTCGGGCAAGTCCACGCTCGCGTTCGACATTCTGTTCCACGAAGGGCAGCGCCGCTATCTCGAATCGCTGAACGCGTACGCGCGCTCCATCGTGCAGCCGGCCGGGCGGCCCGAGGTCGACGCGGTGTACGGCATCCCGCCGACCGTCGCGATCGAGCAGCGCCTCTCGCGCGGCGGCCGCAAGAGCACGGTGGCGACCACGTCGGAGGTGTGGCACTTCCTGCGGCTGCTGTACGTGAAACTCGGTTTGCAGCACTGCATTCACGACGGTACGCCCGTCACGTCGCAAAGCGTCGAATCGATCGCGGCGCAATTGCTGCGCGATCACAAGGGGCAGCATGTCGGCTTCCTTGCGCCGCTCGTCGTGAACCGCAAGGGCGTCTATACGGACCTGGCGAAATGGGCAAAGGCGCGCGGCAATACGCATCTGCGTGTCGATGGCGAGTTCGTGCCGGTGGACCCGTGGCCGAAGCTCGATCGCTTCCGCGAACATACGATCGAATTGCCGGTCGCCGACCTCGTCGTGTCGGCGGACCATGAAGCCGAATTGCGCGAGGCGCTCGACCGGACGCTGGAAGTCGGCAAGGGCGTGATGCATCTGCTCGCGCCGCTCGACGGTCTGCACGACGCGATCAGCGGGGGCCATCCCACCGCGCCGCTCGGCACGGTGAAGGTGCTGTCCACGAAGCGCGCGTGTCCGGTGTGCGGCACCAGCTATCCCGAACTCGATCCGCGCATGTTCTCGTACAACAGCAAGCATGGCTGGTGCACGACCTGCGTCGGCACGGGCCTGTCGCTCACGCGTGAGCAACGCGCCGCGTACGACGACACGATCGTCGTCGACGACAATCGCGGCCGCGAGCAGAGCTTGCCGTCGGAGGAGCAGGAACCCGAAGGCCTCGTCGACGAACCGTGTCCGGATTGCTCGGGCACGCGTCTGAACCCGACCGCACGCGCGGTCACGTTCGACGCGCAGGCGATCGTCGACGTCGCGCAGTGGACCGTGTCCGACACGCGCGCGTGGATCGACAGCGTCGAGATGACCGGCCGCGACGCGGAAATCGCGCGCGACGTGATCAGCGAAATCGGCAGCCGTCTGCAGTTTCTGGAAGAGGTCGGGCTCGGCTATCTGAGCCTCGATCGGGCGGCGCCGAGTCTGTCGGGCGGCGAAGCGCAGCGCATCCGGCTCGCCGCGCAACTCGGCAGCAATCTGCAGGGCGTGTGCTACGTGCTCGACGAGCCCACCATCGGCCTGCATCCGCGCGACAACCAGATTTTGCTGAACGCGTTGCGCAAGCTCGGCGAGAAGGGCAATACGCTGGTGGTCGTCGAGCATGACGAGGACACGATCCGGCGCGCGGATCACATCATCGATATCGGGCCGGGGGCGGGCAAGCGCGGCGGTACGTTGATCGCGCAGGGCAGTGTGGCCGATCTGTCGGCGCAGCCCGATTCGCTCACCGGGCAGTTTCTCGCGAATCCGATCGTGCATCCGTTGCAGCCGCGCCGCGCGGTAGTCGCACCGGGCAAGCGCGCGGCCGCGGTGCCGGAGAACTGGCTGAGCGTGCATGGCGGCAAGCTGCACAACCTGCGCAATGTCACGGTGGGCATTCCGCTGTCGCGGCTGGTCGCGGTGACCGGTGTCAGCGGTTCCGGCAAGTCCACGCTCGCGCGCGACGTGCTGATGGCCAATCTGCTGGATGCGGTCGGGCGCTCGGTGCTGTCGTCGCCGGCCACGCGGCGTGCGCGCGCCGCGGCCGAGGAGAAGCCCGCCGCGAACCGGCGCTCCAGCGTGCTGGCGCGCTCGGCGCCGCGCGCGCCGCTGAACGTCACGCATGCGTGGCAAGGGTGCGATTCGATCACCGGCTGGGAGAGTATCGACCGCGTGCTCGAAGTCGATCAGACGCCGATCGGCAAGACGCCGCGTTCGTGTCCCGCCACTTACATCGGCGTGTGGGATGCGATCCGCAAGCTGTTCGCGGGCACGCTCGAAGCGCGCGCGCGCGGCTATACGGCCTCGCGCTTCTCGTTCAACACCGGTGACGGCCGTTGTCCGGCGTGCGAGGGGCAGGGCGTGCGCACGATCGGCATGAGCTTCCTGCCGGACGTGAAAGTGCCTTGCGATGTGTGCCACGGGCAGCGCTTCAATCCCGAGACGCTGGCGGTCACATGGCGCGGCAAGAACATCGGCGACGTGCTGACCATGGAAATCGACGAGGCTGTCGAGTTTTTCTCGTCCATCACGAACATCGGGCATCCGTTGCAATTGATGAAGGACGTCGGGCTCGGCTATCTCACCCTCGGCCAGCCGTCGCCCACGTTGTCGGGCGGCGAAGCGCAGCGGATCAAGCTCGTGACCGAATTGAGCAAGGTGCGCGACGACATCACACGGCGCGGTCAGAAACCGCCGCACACACTGTATGTGCTGGACGAGCCGACGGTCGGGCTGCATATGGCGGACGTCGCGAAGCTGATTCGCGTGCTGCATCGTCTCGCGGATGGCGGCCATAGCGTCGTCGTCATCGAGCACGATCTCGACGTGATTGCCGAGGCGGACTGGATCATCGATCTCGGTCCGGAGGGCGGCGTGGGCGGCGGGACGATTGTCGCGGCGACGGACCCCGAAGGTCTCGCGCGTGTCGCGGCCAGCCATACGGGTGCGGCGTTGCGGCCTGTGCTCGCGCGAACGCAGCAGGGGACGGCGGCCGTGGTGGCGGGCGAGGGGACGAACGGGTGAGGAAGCGAAGCGGCGCGAAACGTGTTTGCGCCGCTTCGCGGCATCAGTGCCCGGCGACACTCGCCGACACTTGCGGCGCGGCGCCTACGCAGTCCGCGCGATACTCCGCCTGCAATTTTTGCTCTGCCTGCTGCAGATCATCCGGATAGTCGTTGTCGTCGCCATTGCCGGGGCTGTAGCCAACCGCCTCAAGCTCGCCGAGTTCACGCATCAGCTGCTTATGCGTCACCTCGCCTTTTACCTGGGTGAACGGATAGTCATGGCACTGTTGCGGCGAGAGACCGGGCGCGGCCATCGCCGATGCGCTCCCGGTCAGCAGAAGCGTAGTGATCAAAGTTTTCGTTGCGAGCTTCATTTTCATACCATCCACGAGAAGGGTCGAGTCGGACCGCGAGTAAAGCAGCGGGATGACCGTAGGCTAGTGGAGGCGGTTTACCGAAGCGGCGTCGGCAGAATGAAATTTGTTTTAGCGTCGTTCGCGCATGCTTTTGACGATCTCGCCGCCAACTTAAAATTTTCTTCATGAAACGGATACGCAGCCGCTAGCAGCGCTCGCGTAGCCTGCACGCAGGCACCGGGGCGAAGCGTCGACAGCCGTCGAACCGCACGCCTGTGCACTGAACGCGCAAGCCGAATATGGCATCATGTCCTTCTACTGATAACCGGTCGCGCCCGCCTCTTGCATCGGTAGAGCTGGCGGTGGCGCATGCAATGATCATGTCGCGTGTATTGACGATCGAAGACGATGAAATTACCGCGAATGAAATTGTCGGTGAGCTGAAAAGCCGCGGCTTCACTGTGGATTGGGTGGCCAACGGTCGCGACGGCATGGCGCGCGCGATCAGCGAAGACTACGACGTGATCACGCTCGACCGCATGCTGCCTGGTCTCGACGGCCTCACGATTCTCACCACCATGCGCAGCATCGGCATTCAGACGCCGGTGCTGATGTTGAGCGCGCTCGGCGATGTCGACGAACGCGTGCGCGGCCTGCGCGCCGGCGGCGACGACTATCTGACCAAGCCGTTCGATCCCGAAGAAATGACCGCCCGGCTCGAAGTGCTGCTGCGGCGCAATCAGACGCCGGCCGCCCAACTCGACACGCATTTGCGGGTCGGCCCGCTCGAACTCGATCTGATTTCACGCAAGGTGCAGCGCGACGGCGAGGAAATCGCGCTGTTGCCTACCGAGTATCGCGTGCTCGAATTCATGATGCGTCATGCGGGGCAGACCATCACGCGCACGATGCTGTTCGAGGCGGTGTGGGGTTATCACTTCGATCCCGGTACGAACCTCATCGACGTGCACATGGGCCGGCTGCGCAAAAAGATCGACCCGCCCGGCGTGGAGCCGATGATCCAGACCGTACGGGGTTCGGGTTACATCCTCGCATGAGCGAGCCATCCTGATGGACACAACCTTTCCCGCTCAATCTGCGCTCGCGCGGCGCTGGCATTCGACCACCTTCCGTCTGCTCGCGATCTACGCGGTCATCTTTTCGCTCTCCGTGATGCTGCTGCTCGGCTTCATCGGCTGGGCGGTGACCGGCGACATGGAGCGCGAGACCGACGTGGTGATGGACTGGCAACTGATCTACTTCGATTCGCTGCCCGATTCGGAACTCGCGACGGCGATTTACCGGCGCATCGAGCACGAGCACATGCATACCAACTACTACGGCCTGTTTGCGGCGGACGGCCGTCAGCTGGCCGGCGACGTGCTCGTGCTTCCGCAGCAACTGCCGACCGACCGCACCGGCAAGACACTCGATCTCGCCCTGTCGATGGACCGCGACGAACAGGCGCCGGTGGTCCGCGCCATGGCCGAGCGGCGCCAGGACGGCTCGACGCTCGTGGTCGCGCGCGATCTCACGCATATCCTGCGGATTCGCGAGACCATCATCAGGGCGCTGGTGGGCGGCGGCATACTCTGTCTGCTCGCCGGCACGGCTGGCGGCCTCGCGCTGAGCGTGCGGCAGATGCGTCGCCTCAAAGCGATCCGGCGCGTCACGCAGCGCATCGCGCAGGGTGATCTTGCCCAACGTCTGCCGATTGGCGGACGCGATGAAGTGGATATGCTCGCGCATCTCGTCAACCATATGCTCGCCGAGGTCGAGCGTCTGATGAACGAGGTGAAGGGCGCGTGCGACGGCATCGCGCACGATCTGCGCACGCCGCTCGCGCATGTGCGCACCTTGCTCGCGCACGCGGCGGAGCGCACCGCCGCGCTCGACGACGCCGAGCTATCGGACTTGATGGAGCGCGCGCGCACCGAGACCGACGCGCTGCTCAACCGCTTTCGCGCGATGCTGCGCATCTCCGAGATCGGCACCTTGCAGCGGCGCGGCGGATTCAGCGAGATGCAGTTGCAGATCTTGGTCGAGGAAGTCGGCGAGCTTTACGAGCCGCTCGCCGAGATCCGTTCGATCCGGTTCTCGGTGTATACGCAGCCAGTCGATACGATTCACGGCGACCGCGCCTTGCTCTTCGAAGCGCTGAGCAACCTCGTGGACAATGCGATCAAGTTCACCCCCGAAGGCGGCGAGGTACGGATGGAATTGCGCCAGACTCTCGCGGGGCCGCAAGTGGACATTGTCGACAACGGCCCCGGCATTGCCGCCGACGAGCGCGACGCCGTGCTGCAGCGGTTCTATCGTGGCGATAGCACGCGGCATCTCGCCGGCTCCGGACTGGGCCTGAGCATCGTGTCCGCGGTGATGCGCGTGCACGACTTCTCGATGAAGATCGGCAATGCGCAACCGGGCGCGCGCATCTCCATCGAATGCTGGTCGAGGACGCTCGCGTGAGCTTCGTTTCTTTTTCCGTTCTGGCAAGGTGTTGAATGCGCGTGCTGTTCGTGGGGCCTTCTCATCCTGAAGCCGCGTGGCTGTTCAAGGCGCTTCAGGAGAGTGCTCATAGTTTGCAGCGGGCCGACGATCTGCGCGACGGCGTTTTCCTCGCGACGCAGGAGCCCTTTGATGCGATCGTGTTGATGGTGCTCGACGTTGCGCTCTATCCGGCGTTTCAGGCGATGCTCGCGGAATTCACGCTGGCCGCAAGCGGCGCGGCGATCGTTGCCGTGCTGGGTGCCGCCACCGCCCAGGATCGCACGAGAGCGTTGCGGGCGGGGGCGGATGCCTGCTTCTGCCAGCCCTATTCGTTCATAGAAATGCATGAACGTTTGCAGGCGTTGCAGCGCACAGGCGGGACGCGCTCGGCGGCGGCCGTTTTCTCTTCAACCGCCACTTTTTCTGCCGCGATAGCGTTCAACGCGCCGTCTCTCGATGTCGCGACCCGGGAACTGGTTTGCGGCATGCGCCGGGTGGCGGTGACACGCCGCGAATTTCTTCTGCTCGAATGCCTGTTGAGACAGTTGAATGCGCCGGTCGCACGCGATCAGCTGATTCGCTACGCGTGGCCAGAAAAAGACGATGTCGATCCGTCCAGCGTCAATCTGGTTGTCTCCCGGTTGAGAAGAAAGCTGGTCGCTGACGTGCCGCAAGTGAAGATCGAGACGGTGAGCCGGTTCGGCTACCAGGTCTCGGTTTCTTCCTGATGCTCTCTGCCTGCGCAGTCATTTTTTCAACTCTTCAAGCCCGCGTCTGCTGCAAGTGATGCGGGTTTTTTGTTGTCCGCTTCTTCGCGGCAATTCAGAGCATTGACTCGCATCGAGTCAATGAACGGTTCATGAAAATCCAACGTATTGATTGAAAGACTGTCTTGCAAAGGCGGTGCTTTCTGGCCTCGATATATTCGTTGCGTGGTGACAGGCATTGCGGTGTCTCCATGGCCTTCAGGCATCCTCAATTAAACAAAAGGATATTCATGAATCAGAAGATGAAGCTGACGCATCTGGTCGGCGCGCTCCTATGTGCCGGTATGGCATCCGTTGCGCACGCGCAAAGCAGCGTCACGCTCTACGGTGTGCTCGATACGGGGATCGATTTCGCCAGCAATGTCGACGGCAGCCATCTCTATCAGATGGCCAGCGGCGTGAGCGCGGGAAGTCGTTGGGGGCTCAGGGGCAAGGAAGATCTCGGCGGCGGTCTCGCCGCGATCTTCGACCTCGAAAGCGGCTTCAATTCGAGCAACGGCGGTCTGGGCAGCGGCCTTGCGTTTTCGCGCAACGCCTATGTGGGAATCGCCAGTCAGCCGATGGGCACGGTGACACTCGGGCGGCAGTGGGACCCGGTCGTCGACCTGATCGAGCCGTTCTCGCTGAACGACAGTTACGGTGGCTGGTATTTTTCGCACCCCAACGATATGGATAACCTCGATAACGGCTTTGCGATCAGCAATGCGGTGAAGTACACGAGTCCCAACATCGGCGGCTTCACGGGTGAGGCGCTCTATTCGTTCGGCGGGCAGGCCGGACAGTTCTCGAACAACGCGGCCTATAGCGCGGCGGCATCGTATTCGAACGGGCCGTTCTCGATTGGCGCGGGCTATTTGCGCGTCAACGATCCGCAGGAGTCGATCCAGAGCTATCAGAACGGCTCGGGCTTCACCAATGCGGTGTACGGCAACTATCTGGCAAACGCGCGCAGCCAGAACACCTTTGCCGCGGGTGCTTCCTGGTCGCTTGGCAAGTTCAAGGTGATGGGCAACTTCACCAACGTCAATTTCCAGCAGGGCGATGACGGTCAGGACGTCAAGTTCCAGAACTACGAAATCGCGGGCACGTTTCAGGCGACGAGTCAGCTGAATCTCGCGGCGGGCTATACCTATACGGACGGCCGCAATCATGCGACCGGCCAGGAGCCGAAGTATCAGCAGCTCAATCTGAGCGCGGAGTACGAGGTGTCGAAGCGCACCGCGGTGTATGCGCTGGCCGTGCTGCAAAGAGCGAGTGGCGGCGCGCTCGCGCAGATCGCCGGCTTCGATCCTTCATCCGATGGCGAGCAGGTTGTCGGCCGGGTCGGCATTCGACATTCGTTCTGACGCATCGGCTCCAGACGGAAAAGCGCGTTGCCCGACGGGCTACGCGCTCATTGCCTCAGGAGCCGAAATAGACATTGCAGTAGCTGGGTGGGCCGACACAGCTGTCGGCGCTGTTCGATGTCGTCGTTGCGCAGCCGGATAACAGCAGTCCGGCGGCAATGGCGGCGACGGCGAAACGGGCGGAGCGGTTGAGGGCGGTGCGGAGGGTCATCGCAGAGTGATCGATAGTGTCGTGGGAAAAACCGCGGTGCGGGGCGTGCGGCGAGGGAAGGGGATGCATTCGTCGCCTTCGACGAGCGCCGCTAACCAGGGGCGGCAAGCAAAGGAGCGCGGTTCAACGCGCCGCACGCCAACGGCGCCGCGACGGCTGCGACGGCCGCAAGGGCCGCAGCCGCGACGCCGGATGCGAGCGGCAGTGCGACGCTCGCACGCATCGGCAGGTGCTTCGGAATGCGCCACTCAATGCGCGTAAAGCGTCGAGTTGAGATACGCGAGCTGACCGTCCTTCTCCGCGTGCACCAGTTCCTGGTAGACCTGCGCGCGCGTTTTCTCTCCGGTCGCCTGGCCGTATGGCGACACCCACGAGCCGGCGGCATTGACCGCGGACATGGAGTTCGAGGCGACCTGCATCGACGGCGCCGCGTTCTGTTGCGTGGGCGCCGTGGACGTCTGGGCGAAAGCGGAAGCCGTTGCGGTGGCGCCGATCAAGGCGATGGCAAGCGTCAGGGATTTCATGTTCGTCATCCTTATCAATCAATTTGGGTGAGGCCGATGCGCGAACCGCAATGCATTCGCGGACCGGCTGATGAACAGGATAGTCAGTGGGCGTTAGCGGATCGGCGATGTATGCATGAAAAGATATTTATCCATCGATGCAGCGTTTTTACGGGGCGCACAGGCGTTCATCGCACGCATGTCGTGAAGATAAAAAACGTTTCATGAAGCGGCCTGTTTTGATCATGGGTGTGTCACCGCGTCTATCTACATTGCGGCTACCCGCACGGTGTGCGGGATCGGTCCGTGAATGCGCGGGCCGGCGCTTTCTCTTACCCGGAATCAAACATGAAAAAAGCAATGGCAACCACGCTCGTCGCGCTGGCCGGCACGTTCGGCACAGCGGCGTACGCACAAAGCAGCGTCACGTTGTACGGCACGCTCGACACCGGTCTCGACTACATCAGCAATCAGAAGACGGCCTCGGGCGGCAAAAGCAACTGGATGCTGGCAAGCGGCAACCTCAGCACCAACCGCTGGGGCTTGCGCGGCAACGAGGATCTCGGCGGTGGCCTGAGCGCGGTGTTCGACCTGGAGAACGGCTTCAATCTCGACAACGGCAAGTTCTCCAATGGCGGCGACGAATTCGGCCGGCAGGCATGGGTGGGTCTCGCGAGCAGGCAAGGGGGCACGGTGACGCTGGGACGGCAGTACGATTTCCTCGTGGATTTCGTCGCACCGTTGTCGGCGACCGGCTCGGGCTTCGGCGGCAACCTCGCCGATCATCCGTTCGACAACGACAACCTCAACAACGATCTGCGCCTGAACAACGCGCTGAAATTCCGCAGTGCGACCTACGACGGTCTGACGTTCGGCGGTGCGTATGCGTTCAGCAACGCGGCGGGCGGCTTCAGCAACAACAGCGCATACAGCCTCGGCGCGCAATGGGCCGGCGGTCCGTTCAACCTGGCCGTCGCGTATCTGCAGGTGAATCGCCCGGGCGGCGTCGATCAACCCGCGAACACGGGCGGCGCCGTGAGCAGCAGCGACGGCGATGCGACGTTCACCGCCGCGCGGCAGCGCATTCTCGGCGCGGCGGGGCGCTATACGTACGGCGCGGCGACGGTGGGCGTGGTGTTCACGCGCACGATCCTCAACGAGCCCGACCAGATCATGCAAGGCGGCTCGTATTCGACGCTCGGCGGCGATCTGCTGACCTTCAACAACTACGAACTCAATGCGCGCTATGCGCTGACGCCAGCCCTCACGCTGGGCGGTTCATACACGTTCACCGACGGGTATTTCAGCGACGACGGCCGGAGCATCGCGCCGAAATGGAATCAGTTCATGCTGCAGGCGGATTACGCGTTATCGCGCCGCACCGATCTGTATCTGCAAGGTGTGTATCAAAACGTGTCGGGCGCGGACGGCATCGCGGTGCTCGGTAACGCGTCGATCTATTCGCTGACGGCGTCGTCGAACAACCGGCAGGCTGTCGTCGCGGTAGGCGTGCGGCATCGGTTCTGAGCGGGGGGCATGAAGACGTAGTCGCCGGTAATGGGCCGGCGACTTCTCACGAGCAAACGTTTATCGTCGAAAAGCGCCGCTTCCCGAACGGGGTGCCCCTCAACCGTGGGACGCGACGACGCGCGGCTGCACGGACGACGCTTGCGCGGCCTGCACCTCAGGCGCGGCCGTGGCGCCGCTCGCCGACCATCCGCCGCCCAGTGCCTCGATCAACCCCACCGAAGCCAGCAGACGCCGCGTATTGAGGTTCAGCGCGGCAATCTGCGTGTCGAGCTCGGTGGTCTGCGCGGTGACCACGTCCAGATAACTCACCACGCCGTCGCGATAGCGCGACATCGACAGCGTCAGCGTGCGTTGCGCGGCGTTCAGCGCTTCGTCCTGCCGCGTGGCTTCGTCGCCGAGATGATGCAGTTGCGCGAGATTGTCCTCGACCTGCTGGAACGCGAGCAGCACGGCCGCTTTGTACTTCGCGCCGTTCTCCGCGAGCATCGCGCGCGCGTGCTGCGTCAGCGCGGCGCGGCGGCCGCCGTCGAACAGCGTGAACACGAGACTCGGCCCGACCGACCACATTTCGTTCGGCGCCATCAGCCACGGCGACAGCGTGTCGCTTTGATAGCCGCCGTCGAGGCCGAGCGAGACGTCCGGGAAGAACGCCGCCCTGGCGACGCCGATCTGCGCGTTCGCCCGCGCGACGCGGCGCTCGGCGGCGGCGATGTCCGGGCGCCGTTGCAGCAGTGCGGCCGGAACGCCGGTGGGAATCGACGGCAAATAGGCTGCATCGGTCGCGGCGCCGAGCGAGAAGTCCGATGCGGGCGTGCCGGTCAGGCTGGCGATCGCGTGTTCGTAGAGCGCGCGGCGCGCGGCGATATCGTCGGCGGAAGCGCGCGCGATGTCGAGTTGTGTCTGGGCGCGCGACACGTCGAGCTCCGAGGCGATGCCGCCGGCGTGGCGGCTCAGCGTGAGCGTGAGCGCGCGCCGATAGGTGTCGATCGTGTCGTCGAGCAGTTGCTGTTGTGCGTCGAGCCCGCGCAGATTGAAGTAGGCATCGGCGAGGCTTGCCTGCAAACTCAGCCGCACGGATGCGAGATCGGCTTCGCTCGCCTGCACCGCCGCGCGGCCCGCGGACACCTCGTTGCGGACCTTGCCCCACAGGTCGAGATCGTAGCTGATGCCGACGTCGACCGTATTCGCGCCGTACACGGAGGGTTGATCCGTGCCGCGCAGCGGCCGGTTGTCCGATTGCCGCTGGCGCTCCGCCGATGCTTGCGCGCCGATCGTCGGGAACAGGCCCGAGCGCGCTTGCGCCAGATCGGCACTGGCCTCGTCATGGCGTGCGACCGCGGCAGCCACGTCCGGATTGGCCGCCGCCACCTGCGCTTCGAGGCGCGCCAGCACGGGATCGCGATACACGCTCCACCATGCGTCGCGCGGGACGCGGTCGGCCGGACGCGCGAGCTGCCACGCGCCGCCTTCCTTGAACATGGTGGGCAGGGGGGTGACGGGCGCGTGATAGGGCGGCGCGAACGAACAGCCGCTCAGCAACGCGGCCGCCACGAGAGTAATGCACAGACGCCGTTTATCCATGTGCGCTCTCCGCCGCGCGCCGTTCCACCAAAGCAGCGCCGTTCGCCTCACGAGTGACAGGAGGCTTGCCTTGCAGCCGCACCTGATCGCCGGAAGCGAGCGAGTCGGGCGGATTGTCGATCACGCGGTCCGTCGCGTTCAAACCCGAGGCGATCTCGACATGCGTGCCGAGATCGGTCGCGATCGACACCGGCTTGAGCACCGCGCGGTTGTCGTGACCGACCACGGCGACCTGCAGGCCGTTCTGCCGGAAGATCAGCGAGCTTGCCGGAATCGACAGCGCATGCGCGTTGCCTGGCAGCGCGAAGTGCACCTCGGTGTATTCGCCGGGAATCAGCAGGCCGTCGTGATTGTCGACCACGAGTTGAACCAGCAGCGTGCCGGAGGATGGCGTGATCGCATCGTCGGTATCGACGAGCCGGGCGTCGAACTTCATGCCCGGCCGCTCGGGCACGGTGAGCGTCGCGACCATGCCTGGCTGGATGGCGGCCGCTTCGTCCTGCGGCACGCTCACGTAGACGCGCAGCCGGTGCGCATCGGACACCGAGAACAGTTCCGGGCCATTGCCGCCGCCCGCGTTGATCAGCGCGCCGATGTCGGTGGTGCGCGCGGTGACCACGCCATCGAACGGCGCGGTGATGCGCTTGAACGACTCGAGCGCTTCGAGCCGCCGCACGTTGGCCTGGTTCGCCGCGACCGTGGCCTGTTTCGCGACGAGGTCGCTGGTCTTTTCGTCGGCGTCCTGCTGCGAGACGGAATCCTGCTGCAGCATCTGGGTCCAGCGGCGCGCCGTGGAGGCCGCGAGTTTCTCGTTGGCCTGCGAGTTCTGCAGATCCGCGCGCGCCTGCTGCAATTGCTGATCGAGGTCCGGCGTGTCGATCACGCCGAGCAGCTGTCCGGCCTTGACCTGCGTGCCGATGTCCGCGTACCACGCATGCAGATAACCCGACACGCGCGCGTAGATCGGCGCGTTGACGAAGGCCGACAGATGGCCCGGCAGCACCAGCGCCTGCGTGGCGGAGTCGTGTTTCGGCGTGTAGGCGACCACCGTGGGCATCGCCTGCTGGGCGGACCACGTGGTCAGTTCCTGCTTCGCCTGCACGCGGCTGACGATGCCGCTCGTGACGACGCCGGCCGCCGCGAGCAGCGCGGCGAGCCCGATGAGCTTCAGATGGCGCAGCCGCTTCGGCGAATTGATCTCGATCTCAGTGGACATGTTGGACTCCGGGTTCGGATGAGGAATGGTCGTCGGAAGGCGCATGCGCGGTGTCGCGCCGGTGCACGATGCTGAACACGACGGGCACGAACAGCAAGGTCGCGAAGGTCGCGCAAATCAGCCCGCCGATCACGGCGCGGCCGAGCGGCGCGTTCTGTTCGCCGCCGTCGCCGAGGCCGAGCGCCATCGGCGCCATGCCGATGATCATCGCGAGCGCCGTCATCAGCACCGGACGAAAGCGCGTGAAGCCGGCTTCCATCGCGGCGACCAGCGCATTGCCGGTCATGGCGAGCCGTTCGCGCGCGAAGCTCACCACCAGAATGCTGTTGGCGGTCGCCACGCCCATGCAGAGAATCGCGCCGGTCAATGCGGGCACCGAAAGCGGCGTATGCGTGGTGAACAGCATCCACACGATGCCGGCCAACGCCGCCGGCAACGCGGTGACGATCACGAACGCATCGCTCCACGAATGGAAGTTCACGACGATCAGCAGATAGATCAGCGCAATCGCGCCGACGAGACCGAGCGATAGTCCGAGGAACGCGCTGTTCATGGTCTGCACCTGGCCGCGCAACGTGACGATCGAACCCTTCGGCGCGTCTTTCGCGGTGGCCCGCACGATGTGCTGGATTTGCGCCGCCACCGCGCCGAGATCCTGGCCCTGGGTCGTCGCGAACACGTCGTAGAGTGGCTCGATGTTGTAGTGCGAGACCACCGCATTGCCCACGCCGCGCGTGATCGTCGCAATGCCGCCGAGTAGCTGCGCGTCACCGCTCTTGCCGGTCACGGGCAGGTTGTTCAGATTCGACAGCGACGTCATCCGGTATTGCGGCGTCTGCGCGACGATCGGATACGACACGCCGTTCTGCGGATTGAGCCAGTAGGTGGGCGACACCTGGCTCGTGCCGGACAGGCTCGCCACCACGGAGTTCGTGACGTCCTGCTCGGTGATGCCGAGCTGATCGGCGCGCGAGCGGTCCACCGACACGGTGAATTGCGGGTAGGTCGCGGCCTGCTGCATGCGCGTGTCGGCAATGCCGGGGATCATGCGCATGCGTCGCATCAGTTCGTTCGCGTAGCGATGATTGGCCGCCTGGTTCGGGCCGGCCACCTGCAGATCGATCGGCGCGGGTGCGCCGAAATTGAGGATCTGGCTGACGATATCGGCGGGCAGGAATGCGAACGTGGTGCCGGGAAATTCGCGCGGCAGGCTTGCGCGCAACGTGCGCACGAAGTCCGCGGTCGGCTGGTGCTTTTCGTTCAGCGAGATCAGGATATCGCCGTCTTGCGGACCGATCGTGCCGCTGTTGTTGTACGTCAGGTTGATCCCGCTATTGGGCAGGCCGATGTTGTCGACGATGCTGCGCAACTGATCCGGCGGAATGGCACGGCGCACTGCGTTCTCGATCAGATCGAATTGCGCGGCGGTATCTTCGATGCGCGTGCCGATCGGCGCACGCACGTGAAGCGCGATTTCACCGGAGTCGATGTCCGGAAAGAAATTGCGGCCGAGCCACGGCGCGAGCAGGAACGACGCGCCGACCACGATCAGGAAACCCGCCACGAAGCGCTTGCGATGCGTGAGCGCGAGGCCGAGCACGATCCGGTACACGCCGCGCACGCGCTCGAAGCGCTGCTCGAAAGCGCGCTGGAAACGCACCAGCGGATTGCGCGACGGCGCCGCGTGCGCGTGGTCGCCATGCGGGTCCATCACCGCGGCCAGCTCGCCGGATGCATGGCCGCCGGACGCGTGCGGGCGCAACAGGTATTGCGCGAGCATCGGCACGAAGGTGCGCGACAGGATGAACGACGCGATCATTGCGAAGATCACCGCTTCGGCCATCGGCACGAACAGGAAGCGTGCGATGCCGTCGAGCAGCAGCATCGGCACGAACACGATGCAGATACACAGCAGCGACACGAAGGCGGGCCCGACGATCTGCGCGGCGCCGTCGAGAATCGCGCGCTTCACGTCCTTGCCTTGTTCCAGATGCCAGTTGATGTTTTCGATCGTGACGGTGGCGTCGTCGACCAGAATCCCGACGGCCAGTGCGAGGCCGCCGAGCGTCATCACGTTGAGCGTTTCGCCCATCGCCGCGAGGCCGGCGATCGCGGCGAGCACGGCGAGCGGAATCGATGCCGCGATGATCAGCGTGGAGCGCCAGCTGCCGAGAAACAGCAGGATCATCAACGACGTGAGCGCCGCGGCGATGATGCCCTCGCGCGCGACACCGCTGACCGCGCCCTTCACGAAGGTCGATTGATCGCCCATCGTGACGAGCTTGAGCCCCGGCGGCAGCGTCGCTTCGATACGCGGCAGTTGCGCCTTGACGCCCGCGATGATGTCGAGCGTCGAGGCCGAACCGTTCTTCAGAATACTCATCAGCACCGCGCGATGACCGTCCACGCGCACCACGTTGCCTTGCGGCGGATAGCCGTCGCGCACGTGCGCGACGTCGCGGATATAGAGGGTCGCGCCGTCGATGGTCTTGATCGGCAGCGCGTTCAGTTCGTCGAGCGCGAGCGGGCTGTTGTTCAGTTTGATGTTGTATTCGAAGCGGCCGATCTTCTCGGTGCCCGCCGGAATGATCTGGTTCTGCTGCGCGAGCGCGGTGGCGACGTCGTTGGCGGAGAGCTTTTTGGCCTGCAACGCTTGCGGGTCGAGATCGATCTGCACTTCGCGCGTCTTGCCGCCGTACGGCGTCGGAATCGCGACGCCCGGCACGCTCAGCAATTGCGGACGAATGAAGTTGGTCGCGTAGTCGGCGAGCTTCTGTTCGTCGAGCGTGTTGCTTGTCAGGGCGAGTTGCAGCACCGGCACCGTCGACGCGTTGTAGTTCAGGATCTGCGGCGGCGTGGTGCCGGGTGGCATCTGTTTGAGCACCGTCTGCGAAACGGAGGTCACCTGCGCGGTGGCGGTGCGGATGTCCACGCTCGGTTGAAAGAAGATCTTGACGATGCCGTAGCCGCGAAACGATTGCGACTCGATATGCGCGACGTCGTTGACGGTCGTGCCGAGCGTGCGCTCATAGTAGGTGACGATGCGCCCGGACATATCGTCCGGTTGCAGGCCGGCGTAGTTCCACACCACGCTGATGACGGGAATGCGGATGTCGGGAAAGATATCCGTTGGCGTGCGCAATGCGGCAAGCGGGCCGATCAGCAGGATCAGCAACGCAAGCACGATGAACGTGTAGGGCCGGGTCAAAGCTAACCGGACTATTTTCAACATCGAAGGCTGCTCCGTTCAGAGGCGCGATTGAATCTGCGCTGGCGTGTGGTGAGCGGGATTCGCGCGGCGCGCTCCCGTAACGGCATTCTGGGGAGCGAGTCCTAACACGCACCGACTCAACAGATGAAACAAGTTTTAGGAAGCGGTGCGCCGGATGCGTGGTGTGTCGTGAGGGGTGCGCGAGTGGTGCGCGAGTAGGCGCCGTGGATGTGCGGAAAAAAACGGACTCTGGCGATTCATGCAATGAATGCCAGCGCTCGTCTTGTGTGGGACGTCAAGGCGCGTGTGCGTGTCAGCCGAACAGATAGCCCGCGCCGCGAATCGTGCGAATCAACGGGCGCTCGCCGGGCGTCTCGACTTTCTTGCGCAAACGTCCCACATGCACGTCGATCAGATTGGTGCCGGGGTCGAAGCGGCAGCCCCACACGGCTTCGAAAATCATCGTGCGCGTGAGCACCTGGCCGCTGTGGCGCATCATGAATTCGAGCACGCGAAACTCGGTGGGTTGCAGATCGAGTTCGCGCTGCCGGTAGGTGACTTTGCGGCGCACCAGATCGAGTTCGAGCGCGCCGCTGCGCAGCAGCGTTTCGGCCTTGGTGTGGCGCGGACGGCGCCGCAGCAGCACTTCGATGCGAGCGAACATCTCTTCGGGCGAGAACGGTTTGGTCAGATAGTCGTCGCCGCCGGCGCGCAGCCCCTGAATGCGCTGATCGACGTCGGACATCGCGCTCATCACCAGCACGGGCGTTTCCATGCCGACGCCGCGCATCGTCGCGACGATCGTCAGGCCGTCGAGATCGGGCAGCATCCGGTCGAGCGTGACGACGTCGTAGTCGCCGGCCATCGCTTTGGCCATCCCTTCGCGGCCGGTGCGCGCCACGTCGACGGAAAAGCCGCTGGCGCTGAGCGTGCGCACGATGTCGTGCGCGATCAGCTCGTCGTCTTCGATCGTCAGGATTCTCGGCATGATGCGCGCGCCCGTGTCAGGCGACCGCGCGCAGCGCAACGGACCGGTCCGGCGCCCGGTACTGGCCGACCGCGAAGTCGATGAAGCTGCGCACGCGCATCGACAGATAGTTGCGGCCGGAGTAGAGGATCGATATCTGGCGCGGGCCGCCGTTGACCTCGAACTGTTCGAGCACCGGCACGAGGGCGCCGCGCGCGAGGTCGTCGGCGATGATCGGCTGCGGCAGCAGCGCGATGCCCATATGGTTGAGGGCGGCCACGCGCACCATCGCGCTGCTGCTCGCGGTGAGCGCGCTGCCGGTGTTGACGCGGTAGACGCCGTCGGCATCCGCGAATTCCCACGCGCGCGACGTGCCGTCGGACACCGTCAGCAGGCCGTGGCGGTTCAAGGCGGCTGGGTCGCGCGGCATGCCGTTGCGGGCGAGATAAACGGGCGACGCCACCGTCATGTCGTCGACGCTGGTGAGCGTGCGGCTGACCAGCGAGGAGTTGGACAGGCGCCGGTCGTCGCAGAAGCACACGTCGAAACCGCCTTCCACGAGGTCGATGGGCGTGTCGAACGTGGTGACGTCGAAGTCCACTCTGGGATGCCGCGTTCGATAGGCGGCCAGCAACGCGCCGAGGCCGGCGGTGGCGAACGTCATCGGGGTCGCGATACGCAACGTGCCTTGCGGATCGCGCGTGGTTTCCAGCAGACTGGATTCCATTTCGTCGAGCTTTTCGATGATCGCGCGGCAACCGTCGAGATACTCGCGGCCCACGTCGGTTAGCGAAAGACTGCGCGTGGTGCGATTGAGCAGGCGCATGTTCAGATGTGCCTCCAAGGTGCCGACGCTGCGCGTCACCGCGGCGGCGGACATGCCTAACTGTCGCGCCGCGAGGTTGAAGCTCGCGAGATCGACTACCCGTGTGAAGACTCGCATCGCTTGTAGCTGGTTCATGGGGGAACAGTAGAGAAGGGCGATGGACGCATCTTCCGTGAGCGCGGATAAATCCGCGCCACTAGGTGGATTAAGTCTTTTTTAACTTTGTGCAATGTTCATGAACTGTGCGGAAGCGCCGCGTACCGTGGCTTCTCATGAGATCATCAAGATAACTAAGTAATTGGCAAAAAAGAGCGCGGACAAAGCCGCGCCGGGGACAGAAGCTTGAATGAAACTAGCCGCGGTGACGCGGCAAATGAAGGATAGGCGGCTTGTGCCGCGCATTGCGCCCGCAACCTGAAGCGCCGTGCCGCGCCGTGCCGCGCGACACGCAACAGCCGCCGTTCGGCGGCATTTCAGTTGAGCATGCCGTGTATTTCGAACGATGCTTCCAGATGCTGCGTGAGCGCGTGATGCAGTTTGGCGAGACTTTCGGCGGGCAGCGCGAAGCCCGCCCAGCCTAGACCGGAATGTCTCAGGAACATGACCGCGCCGTCGTTCAGCGCAGGCTTTTCCGTGTGCCAGCAAGGGTCGACCTCGATCACATACCGATGCGAGCGCACCGGCGCCGTGGGCACTTCCGGGCGCATCGTGGCGCGCAACACGGCGAGGTGCTCGATCAGCGCGTCCAGATCGGCCGCCTCGAGCAGCACCGCGCTGCCGTCGATGGCGATACGGACCGCGTTGCGTCCATACTCGTTGACTCTCTCGATGTTCATTGGGCGCGACATGGTTCAGCTCCTTACGACGATCACATTGCGCAAATTATCGGGCGGCCTCAGCGGGCCTTTCCTTAAAGATCGCGATCCGCGGATGAAACTTTGTTTAAGGAAAATGTGTGCCCGATTGCTGCAACGCGTTTATTCATCTGACGTAATAAACGATCTGCGCATTGAAGGGACGTATCCGCTCATGCGCAAGGCGCCCGATGTTTCAATATAGAAACATTTCCAGACACCCGCGGAAATGTGCTTTTAGATATTAATTCCGTTGAATTAAGGATATCGGCGAACAGGCTGGAGTTCAAGTCGATAAATTTGCGATTTGCGAATAAATCAGGTATTGAGCGCCATTATCCGGGCGATTGCGAGTTCATGTTTGAAACACTTTGAACTCGTGCGGTGACGGACGGGTTCGCAAATCGTTTCTTCGCAGCATCGGAAAGTCTGGCCGCGATTCGCCGGAAAGTAAGGCCGGATATGGCCCGGCGGCCTGCTGACGCTGAGGGCTCCCCGCTGTGCGCCGTGCCGGCGTGGTTTGCCGGGTTGTCATATGAAACGGCGGATAATCGTTTTCTTCATACATTCTATTTTCTGATGTCAATTTGTTTTTCAAATTTACTCGGGCGGTTCATTCCGCTAACATCACGCTTAATCCGTTAAGCGGCCTTGTCGGCAATTCCAGTCGTAATAATTCATTCGTCCGTCTCGGACGGCTAACGGGGCATCGGGGTCCACAACGTATGACCGTTTGGGGAAGATCATGCCGCAAATGCATCTTGATACCGCGAGAATTACGTGGCTTCACACGCCGACTTTGAACGTCCGTACCGCAGCGCGGCGAATTGGAATATTGCTGTTCGACGGTTTCTGGCTGCTGGGGCCTGGTACGGTGGTCGAGATGTTCCAGAGTGCCAATGAACTGTCGGGTTCGCGAGCCGGCGAAGAGCCGCCCTACGAAGTGCAGTTTCTGTCGATGGAGGGCGGCAGCGTCTCCAGTTCCTCGTCGGCGCGCATCTGGACCGATCGCATCGATGCGCGCTTCGGCAGCGGTTTCGACGTGCTGTTCATCGCCGGCGGCCACGGCGCGCTGGCGGCCGCACGCGACGAGCGGCTGCTCATCTGGCTGCGTGCGGTGCAGGCGCGTACGCGGGCGATCGAAACGATCGGCGAGGGCCGGCTCGTACTGGAAGCCGCCGGTCCCACCGACCATGACGGCCTGCAGATGAATCGCTATCCCGGCGGTGCATCGAGCGAGGCCGCGCTGAGCGCGTCCAACGACCGTCACGATTGCGCGCGCGCCGCGCTGATGTTCATCAAGCGCGACCTGGGCGCCGAACTCGCGCGCAGCGTCGCCGATCGCGTTATGCCCGGGATGGCGGCGACCTGGGTGCCGCTGCCCGCCGAAGGGGGCACGCTGAGCGTCGCTGAAAAAATCCGCGCCGCGGCGCGCTGGATGGAGGCGAACTGCGATCGTCCGGTGTCGGTGGCCGACGCGGCGCAGGTGGCCGCAATGAGCGAGCGCAATTTCCTGCGCCGCTTCAAGCACGAGATGCAGGTCACGCCATCGGACTATCTGCTGCAGGTGCGGCTGCGCATTGCGTGCAACTTCCTCACCGAGACCGAATTGCCGGTCGACAAGATCGCGCGGCGCAGCGGCACCGGCAACGGCGATCGTCTCGCGAAGATCTTCCGCAAGCGCATGGCGCTTTCGCCCACGGAATATCGCGCGCGCAGCAGGGTGGCGAACGAGGCGTAGGATGTCAGGAAGGCGCCCGTGCCGACGGGTGCGCCTCATCACTGTTGAATGCGGCCACAGCGGCGGCCGTATTCTCGCCGGCCAGCCTTCTTACGAGCAGAGTGGCAATGGGCAACAAGGTAATGGCGACGGCATTGCCGGATGTGAAACTCATCGAGCCTGAGGTGTTTTGGGACGACCTCGGCTTCTGCTTCGAGAGCTTTAGCGCGGACGAGTTTGCCGATGACGTCTCGAAAGGTTTCGATTTCGTGCAGGACCGGCATTTGCGCGCGGTGCGCGGCGTGCTGCGCGGATTGCACTATCAGGTCCAACGTCCACAGGGCCGGCTGATACGGATCGTGCAGGGCGAGGTGTTCGACGTCGTCGTGGACGTGCGGCTCAATTCGCCGAACTTCGGCAAGTGGTGCGGCGAATATCTGAGCGCGGCCAATCAACGGCAAATCTGGGTTCCGCCGGGCTTCGCGCATGGCTTCGTGGTGCTGTCCGACGTCGCCGAGTGCATCTGGAAAACCACCGAGTACTGGTTTCCGGAACTCGAGCGCTGCCTCCTGTGGTGCGATCCCGACATCGGCATCGAATGGCCGATCGACTTCGAGCCCATCCTTGGCGCGAAGGATGCAGCGGGCCGGCGTCTCTATGAAGCGGAAAACATCGCCTGATTTCCCTGTGAGTTTTTACGACATTTTTTCTTGAGACGCTCCCAGGCGAACTCTACACTTCGAGCATCCTGATTGTTCGAGGTGCTCAACGTGAAGCGACGTACGACCAAACAAAGCGTTCGTATCGACTACGTGTGTCATGGCATCGGCCATGTCGAATTGCGCCGCTTCGACGCGGCGCGCGATTCATTCGTCGCGTTGACGGCCATGCTGCATCGGGCCTTCGCGCCGCTCGGCGCAATGGGGCTGAACTGCACGTGTGTGGATCAGAGCGTCGAGACCACGCGCTCGCGCGCGACGCGCGGCGATTGCTACGTGGCGGTCTGCGAAGGACGCACGGTCGGCACGATGACGCTGTACGCGCCGGACCACGGCTCGTCGTGCGAACTCTACCGGCACGACGATATCGCGAGCTTGCGGCAGTTCGCCGTGGAGCCTCAGTGGCAGGGACGCGGCATCGGCACGCTGCTGATCGCGTTTGCCGAGCATTGGGCTGCGACGCGCGGTTATGCGGAGCTTGCGCTCGACACGCCGCAACCGGCTGCGCAGCAGATTGCGTTCTATCGCGGCCAGGGGTTTCGCATCGTCGACTTCATGCATGTGGAAGGCAAACGCTATGACAGCGCGATTCTGAGCAAGCCACCCGTGGCGACGCGCACGCTCGCCAACTGGTCGCATCGTCTGAGCGTGGCGCAGCCGATTGCGTGCGCGGCGTGAATGGGTGCCGCGAAGCATGCGTGCTGGCGCAGCGCTGCTGCAGGGCATTGTGTCGATGACAAGTGAGTAGCACGCGCGCGAGGGCGCGTATGGCACGAATGAAGCCCCGACGCGGGCAGCAACTATTGCAATACCGTGTGGCAAGTATTGCATCGACGCCCAGCTGCTCGCATCGGGGCAGGGTCTGTTTCCAGCTATCTGCCGAGGCGGCGCTCAGCGTCGCATCACGCCCATCAGCAGGGTGACGAGGAAGATCACCACGAAGATGAAGAACAGGACCTTGGCGATTTCCGTCGCGCCTGCGGCGATGCCGCCAAAGCCGAACACAGCGGCGATGATGGCGATAATGAAGAAAATTACAGCGTATCGAAGCATGGGACCTCCCACCGATGGATTGCTGGATTGAAGTAACAAACGGCGACCCGTCGCGGGCATGGCATGCTTCGACGGGTGATTTGCCGGTGAGCGGAATGGAGCAATAGGTGTGCCCACGGATGCGCACGCGCGCGAGGTGCGTGGCGGATCATCGAAGCGGGGTTGGTTTTGCGCGATGAAAGGGCGGCGAGGCGATGAGCGCCTGGCGTCTTGTCGTACTGGATAGCGGCGCAACGGGCCATTCCCATTACAATCTTCTGCCCAAAGCCGGCCGCCCGCGAAGGCGCATTCATCGTCATGTTGAAGATTCTGGTCAGCGCGTGTCTGGCCGGCCACCCGGTCCGCTACGACGGTGCCGCCAAAACTGCCCACGATGCGTGGTTCGCGCGCTGGCGCGACGAAGGCCGTCTCGTGCTCTTGTGCCCGGAAGTGGCCGCGGGATTGCCGACTCCGCGGCCGCCTGCGGAAATCCAGTTGCGCCGCAGCGGCGCCGACGTGCTGAACCACGCAGCGTCGATCATCGAGAACACAGGCGCAGACGTCACCGCGCTATTCATTGCCGGTGCCGAGCATGCGTTGCGGCGCGCGCAAGCGGAAAACTGCCGCTACGCGTTGCTGGCCGACGGCAGTCCCTCGTGCGGCAGCACGTTCATCCACGACGGCGAATTCAGCGGCGCCACGCACGCTGGCGCGGGCGTCACCGCGACGCTGTTGCGACAGCACGGCATTCGCGTTTTCGCGCAATCGCAGATCGCCGAACTGGCCGCGGTGATTGCGCTCGATTCGGCGCTCGACCCGAACGACCCATCCGCGGCAGTCGAACCACCCAAGGCAAAGCGGCACCATTGATTCATCCGCTAACGTTTGCGAGCCTGCGCATCGTTCACGCAAAGCGCGAAATGGAGCGCGCAGCGTAAAAACCTTGCCGCGCTATCCGCGTATCCAGTGATAGACAATCGGCCCGCACAACACGCCCCACGTCACCGCGCAAATCAGCAGCGCGATCGTCACGGCCGCACTGCCGCAATCTTTCGCGCGCTTCGATAACTCGTGGCGTTCGAGCGAAATCCGGTCGATCGCAGCCTCGATGCTCGAATTGAGCAACTCCACCAGCAGCACCAGCAATACCGACACGATCAGCAGCACGCGCTCGATCGCGCTCACCGGCATCAGCAACGCCCCCGGCACCAGAATCGCCGCGAGCGCGGCCTCCTGGCGAAACGCGCTCTCCTCGCGCAATGCCGCGACGATGCCATCGCACGAGTGCCGCAGCGCGAATAGCGCACGCAGAGGACCACTACGTTTTGCGGGCGCACAGGGCGCGGGGGATTCGGTCGGATTGCTCATGATCGGCACTGCGTTCAAAGGCGGCAGCATGCCTTAAATGTCACAAATTGTCACAACTTTGTGCTATCTTTGCGCCGCCCTTCGGCGCGGGGCTGCCGCAGCCGACTGACGACGGAATACAAGAACGAGCTTCCGGCACGCCGTGCCGCACCCGCTCCAATGTGTGGCCACGCCCGTCGTCCTGCCGGTCATTCAAGGTTTCGCCAGATCTTCCGTAATACAGGGGTAGAGGACCGCATCGCGGTCGAGTCGCAATCCGTTTCCATTTCCGCGCGCGCGTGCGGCAGACCGAATTCGCACAGTGCCCAATGCAGTCAAGGGCGGACGGCCGAGGTCCAACAAGCTGATCTGTCATGAAACCTGTCGTATCGTTGTGCCTGTCGCTGACCGCCGCATTCGGCGCTCTCTATGCCGCCGTATCGGCCGCTGCGCCGTCCGTGCCCGCTGGATCGATTGCATCGGTTGCGCGTCCGGCGTCATCGGTTGCGGTTGTCGCGCCGGCGTCGAATGCGGCGATAGCCGGCCTCCTGGCTGCCAACGCCGCGAACGGAACGCCTGCGACTAACGCGGCGACTGCATCCGGCAAGGCCGGCGCTGCTGCCGACGCGGCCAACTCCACCACCCACCTGTCGTTCGCCGCGTTAGGCGCGTATCAACCGCTGAACCTGCGCGGACTCGACGACGCGCGCACCGTCAACGTCGGCGTGCGGCTCGATCGCGTGGTCACCGCGGCGCGGCTGCGCCTGCGCTATACGTATTCGCCGGCGCTGGTCTTTCCGCTCTCGCATCTGAAGGTGTCGATCAACAACGAAGTGGTCGCGACCGTGCCGTTCGATCGCGAACACGCCGGGCAGATCGTCACGCAGGAGATCGCGCTCGACCCGCGCTTTCTTACCGATTACAACCAGCTCGATCTGCGGCTGATCGCGCATTACACGCTCGACCATTGCGAGGACCCGGACAACTCGGCGCTATGGGCCGACGTCAGTCCGACGAGCGAGCTGATTCTCGACAGCGCGCCGATCCGCTTGCCCGACGATCTGGCGCTATTGCCCGCGCCGTTTTTCGACCGGCGCGACGTGAGCCGGCTGATGCTGCCGTTCGTGCTGCCGGCCGGCGCCGACAACGCGACGCTGCGCAGCGCAGGCGTGCTCGCCTCGTGGTTCGGCGCTCAGGCCGATTACCGGCAGGCGCGCTTTCCGGCTGTGTCCGCGTTGCCGTCCGATGCGCACGCGGTGGTGGTCGCGCGCAGCGCGCAGTTGCCCGCCGGTCTGAAGTTGCCGACGGTGAGCGGCCCGATGCTCATCGTCGCCGACAATCCCGCCGCGCCGGGCAAGAAGCTGCTGATCGTGACGGGCCGCACGGCGCAGGAAGTCGACCAGGCCAGCGCCGCGCTCGTGCTCGGCAAGACGGCGATGGCGGGGCCCGCCGTGCGCATCGGGCAGATCGACATCGGCGCGCCGCGCAAACCGTACGATGCGCCGCGCTGGGTACCGGTGGATCGCCCGGTCGCGTTCAAGGAACTGATCGACACGCCGAACCAGCTGCAGGTGCAGGGCAGCGCGCCGGACGCAATCCGCCTGAATCTGCGCGTGCCCGCCGATCTGTTCTCGTGGAACGGCGCGGGCGTGCCGCTGAACCTGAAATACCGCTACACCGCGCCGACGGTGCAGAACAACTCGGCGCTCGCGGTGCAGATCAACGACCAGCTCGTCAAGTCGTACCGGCTCGCGCCGGCCAGCGCCGACGACGCGCAAGGCCGTCTGCAACTGCCGGTGCTGTCGAACGGCGGCAACCGCTCGAGCAGCGCGCTCGACATTCCCGCATTCCGCGTCGGCAGCTCGAACCAGTTGCAGTTGCGCTTCAATCTGGATTCGCAGAAGACCGGGCTGTGCCAGTCGGTGGCCTCGAATCCGGTGCAGGCCGCGGTCGACCCCGATTCGACGATCGACTTCTCGGGCTTCGTCCACTACGCGCAGATGCCGAACCTCGCGTACTTCGCGAACAGCGGCTTCCCGTTCACGCGCTACGCCGATCTCTCGCAGACAGCCGTGGTGATTCCCGAGCATCCTGCGCCGCAGGAAATCGAAGGCATGCTGACGATGCTCGGCCACATGGGGCAGTGGACCGGCTATCCGGCGCTGCGCGTGCAGATCGCGCGGCCTCGCGAGCTTGCGCTCCTGAGCGGCAAGGATCTGCTCGTGATCGGCGGCAACGGCTCGGCGCCGCTGCTTGCACGTTGGCGCGACGCGTTGCCGCTGAGCATCGGCGCGGCATCGAACGACGGCGCTTCCGACGGTCCGATTACGCGCGCATCGTTTTCGGTGAAGGAGCAGTGGCGCAACGGCGCGCATCTGCCGGATGGCAGCGCGCGTATCGACCGCGACGGCGCGCTCGCCGCGCTGATGGGTTTCGAGCTGCCGGGCAGCAAGGGACGCAGCGTGGTCGCGTTGACGGCCACCGATCAGCAGCAGTTGTCGCAGTTGCTCGACATGCTCGAGAAGCCCGACCGCGTCGCGCAGTTGCAGGGCGACGTCGCGTTGCTGCGCGGCGGCGAAGTGGACAGCATGCGCGTCGGCGACGCGTATGTGGTCGGCTATGTGCCGTGGTATGCGAAGTTGTGGAGCCGTGCGATCGAGCACCCGGTCCTGCTCGGCGTGCTCGGCGCGCTGGCCGGGCTGCTGCTGGCGATCGGCGCGTTCACCGCGTTGCAGGAACTGGCCGCGCGCCGCCGGGGAGTCTGAACGATGACGCCGGTGAGGGGCAAGGCGCCGTCGGGACGGGGGCGGGGCGATGTACGAGGGGATGCGGGTCGGGGTTTGGGCCTGAAGGTCGCTGTGGTTGTCGTGCGGGCCGTTGGCGTGGCGATGGCCCTGGCGGGTGCGTCGATCGTGATGGGGATGGGCGCGCAGCAGGCGGTTGCGGGCGAGATCACGCAATGGGGCGAGGGGGCGAATGCGGCTATTGCATCGAGTGCTCACGCCGCTCACGCCGTTCTGGCGACTGGCACAACCGACGCAACCAGCACAACCAGCACAACCAGCACAACCAGCACAACCAGCACAACCAGCCCGTCAAACGCGACTGCCACGCCCCCCGCAAACTGCCCACGCTCCCCCTGGCCACGCTGGCAACAATTCAAGCGCGATTTCATCTCCGCCGACGGCCGCGTGATCGACGTCGGCTCGAACGATTCGCGCACCGTCTCCGAAGGCCAGTCGTACGCGCTTTTCCTTGCGCTGGTCGAGAACGATCGCGCGGCCTTCGACACGATCCTGCAATGGACCGAACAGCATCTCGCGCAAGGCGACCTGACCGCGCATCTGCCGGCCTGGCTGTGGGGCCGCGCGGACGATGGGCAGTGGAAGGTGCTCGACGCGAACGCATCGTCGGATGCGGACCTGTGGATCGCGTATGCGCTGCTCGAAGCCGGTCACGCGTGGCACGAGCGCAGCTACACGGCGCGCGGCGCGGTGCTCGCGAAGCGCGTGCTCGACGAGGAAGCCGCCAGCATCGCGGGACTCGGCCTGACGCTGCTGCCGGGGCCGGTCGGCTTTCATCCGGCGGCTGACGTATGGCGCGTCAATCCGAGCTATTCGCCGCCCCAGGTGCTTCGCGGCATCGCCACGCGGCTGCCGGACGACGCGCGCTGGACGCGTCTTCTCGCGAGCAGCCGCCGTGTGTTGACCGACACCGCGCCGCGCGGCTTCGCGCCCGACTGGGCGCTGTATCGCGCGAAGCAGGGTTTCGCACCGGACCCGCAGACCCAGGCCGAGAGCGCGTATAACGCGATCCGCGTGTATCTGTGGGCCGGCATGCTCGACCCGCGCGATCCGCTCGCGCCGGCTTTGCTCGCCCGCTTCGCGCCGTTCGCGGACTTCATCGCCGCGCATGGCGCGCCGCCGGAAAGAGTCGATACGACGACCGGCGCCGTCGGCGCGAACATGGGCAACGCAGGCTTCTCGGCGGCCGCCGCGCCATTTCTCGACGCGCGCGGCGAGCACGCGCTCGCCGATGCGCAGATCGCGCGCGCGGCGCAACTCGACCGTGAGACGCCCGCTGGTTATTACAGCAGCGTGCTGAGCCTGTTCGCGCTGGGCTGGCGCGACGGCCATTACCGTTTCGCCGCCGACGGCACCCTCGATCCACGATGGAGTTCGCCATGTCGCGCCTCGGCTCAGTGAAGCGCACGACGCGGCTGGCCGTGCTCGCGTGGATGGGTATGGCGGGCAGCGTGTGGGCGCATGTCGCGCAAGCGGCGATGGCGCGTGCCGTGGCACCGCACGCGGCTTCCGCCGCGATGATCGATGCGAAGCCCGGCGCGTCGGCCCCGCAGTACGCCGCCACCCAACGCCTCTTCGCCACCGCCCGCATGTGGTCGACGAAACATCGCGACGACCTCGCGTCGCAGGCGATCCAGAAAGCGCTGCTGATCGCCCCCGACGATCCGTCGTTGCTCGCCGAGCAGGTGCGCATCCAGTTGCGCCTCGGCGAGGCGCAAGCCGCGCAGGCCACGCTCACGCGGCTGCGCTCCACCGCACCGGGTACAGCCGCGACGCAGCAGATCGAAGACGAGTTCCGCGTCGCCACCAACGGCCGCCAGGAACTCGCGACCGTGCGTCTGCTCGCGCGCAGCGGCCAGTCCGCCGAGGCGACGCGCCGCCTGCTCGCGCTGTTTCCGCACGGCGCACCGTCCGGCTCGCTCGGCGCCGAGTACTACCAGATCATCGCCGGCACGCCCGAGGGCCGCACGCAGGCCATCGGCGCGTTGCGGCAGCGGGTCGCCGCCGATCCGTCCGACGTCGATTCGGCGCTGGTGCTCGCGAACCTGCTCAACGCGCGCGGCGAGACGCGTGCCGAGGCCAACCGCATCGCATGGAATCTGGCGACGCGGCCTGACTCGGATCGCTCGGCCTCGCTCGACGCGTGGCGACACGTGCTGCAATCGGCGGGCGCGGACCCGGCGTACGTCGACGCGCTGCGCGCCTATCTGCAACTCGTTCCAGACGACACCGAATTCAAGGAGCGGGTCGCCGCGATCGAAGCGCAACTCGACGCGCAGCGGCAACTCGAACGCAATCCCGATTACATCGCGCAGCAACGCGGCCTGCAGGCGCTCGCGCGCGACGATCTGACGAGCGCGGAAGCGCTGCTCGCGCGCGCCGCGCAGGCGCGTCCGGACGATGCCGAAGCGCTCGGCGGACTGGGTCTCGTACGCATGCGGGCCGGGCGGCGCGATGAAGCGCACGCGCTGTTTCTGCGTGCAGCCGCGCTCGCGCCGGACAATCGCGCGAAGTGGGAGAGCCTCGCGCGCGCCGCGCAGTTCTGGGGGACGCTCGCGCACAGCCGCGACGCGGCGGCGGCCGGCCAGCCGCAAGACGCCGAGCGGTTCGCGCGCGCCGCGCTCGCGATGGAGCCCGGCAGCCCGGACGCGAAGCTGATGCTGGCCGATGCGCTGCTCGCACAGCACGACTGGGGCGCGGCCGAACCCCTGCTGCGCGACCTGCTGGCCGCGCGCGAGCCGAGCATCGCGGCGCTGCGCAGCACGCAGACGCTGTTCGAGAACACCGGCCGCGCGGCGCAGGTCGAGCCCTTGCTGGACGCCTTGCAAAGCCGCTTCACCGCCGCCGACGATCGCCAGAGCCTCGCGCAACTGCGCGCCGATCTGCTCGCGAACCAGGCCGACACGCTGCTGGCCGCGGGTCAGCGGGGGCCCGCAGCGGCGCGCTACGAAGCGTCCTTGCGCGCCGCGCCTGACGCGCCATGGACGCGCTTTGCGCTTGCGCGTCTGTATCGCGATCTGGGCTTGCCGCAACTCGGCCGCGTCGTGATGGACGACGGCCTCGCGATCTCCGCCTCGCCCGAAATGCGCTACGCGAGCGCGCTGTACCGCAACTCGCTCGACGACATCGGCGGCGCGCAGGCCGTGCTCGCGCCGATCGCCGAGCGCGACCGTACCGACGGCATGCGCGCGCTCGCGCGCAATCTGCAGGCGCAGCAGTGGCTCGTCAAGGCGCGCGCCGCGTTTGCGCTCGACGATCGCGCGGGCGCCACCCAGGCGCTCGACGAAGCCCGCGCCCTGGCCGCCGCCGACCCGAATCTGCTCGCGGCGGTCGGCGCGATGTGGATCGAGCAGGGCGAAGCGCAGCGCGGCCTCGCGCTGCTGCAAAACTGGATGGACACTCACCCGCAGCAGACCGATGCCGACGTGCGCCTGCGCTATGGCGATCTGCTCGGCAGCGCCAGCGCGAAGATCGGCAACGCCGAACTCGACGCGTGGCTGACCCGCTTGCGCGACGATCCGCAAGTCAAGCTGAGCGCTGCGCAAAGCACGCGTCTCGAAGACCAGGCGCTGCGTCTTGTGCTGCGCGAAACCGACGAGGCGCTCGATCGTCAGGACTACCAACGCGCGCGGCAGTTGCTCGCCCAGGTGAGCCCGGCGGGCCGGCGCGACAAACGCTACGCACTCGAAGTCGCGGATCTCGAACGCCTGCAAGGGCACTACGCGGCCGCGCGCGCCGCGCTGGGTCCGGTGCTGGCCGCCACGCCCAACGACCCGGATGTGCAGCTGGCGCTTGCCCGCGTGCTGGAGCAGAGCGGCGAGCGCCGCAGCGCGCTCGATCTGGTGCGCAGCGTGCTCGACGATGCCGCGCCCGACGATGTCGACACGCGGCTCTCGGCGGCGCGCCGGCTCGCCGCGCTGCGTGAGCCGCAGGAGGCGCAGCGGGTGACGTCGGCGTTGCGCGTCGCGTATCCGGCTCGCCCGGACGTGACGGTGCAAAGCGGCCGCGTCGCGCAGGACCTCGGGCAATACGAGGAGGCCGCTTCGCTGTACCGCCTGTCGTTCGCGCAGGAGCGCGCGGCGGGCGTGAGCGCCGGTCCCGACGGCACCCCCGCGCAAGCGGCGCTCGCCGATCTCGAACAGCGCCGCAATCCGGAGATCGAGACCGGCTGGCTGCCCGCGTATAAATCGGGCGATGCCGGCATTTCGCAGCTGCGCGCCTGGCAGGCGCCGCTGTACCTGCAGATTCCGTATCGCTACGACGGCCATTTTTTCGCGCATATCGACACCGTGCACCTGGATGCCGGCACGCTCGACGTGAGCGAAGGCAACGCATTCACGCGCGACACGTTCGGCACCATCGGCGCGGCCGACAACCTCGCGGCCTCGCTCGGCATTGCGGCGCAGACCCGCGCCGCGCTGCTCGCGAGCTCGCCGTATCTGCATCAATCGGTGACCGGCGTGGCGCTCGGCGCGGGCTATACGTCCGATGCCTGGCGCTTCGACATCGGCACGACGCCGCTCGGGTTCCCGGTGCATTACCTGGTCGGCGGCGCGCGCTATGCGTTCGATGCCGGACCGGCGAGCTTCTCGGTCAGCGGCTCGCGGCGTCCCGAAACAGGCAGCCAGCTTTCGTACGCCGGCATGCACGACCCGGTGACCGGCACGGTATGGGGTGGTGTGCGCCGAGACGGCATCGATCTGCATTCGTCCGTCGATGTCGGCGTGACGAGTCTGTTCGCCGATCTCGGCCTGGGCATGCTGACCGGCCGCAACGTCGCGAGCAATCAGGAGGTCACGTTGCGCACGGGATTCACGGTGCCGGTCTATCGGCGCATCGACACGCTCGTGAGCACCGGTCTGATCGGCAACGTGTGGCACTACACGAACAACCTGCGCTTCTATTCGTTCGGCCAGGGCGGCTACTACAGTCCGCAGCGCTATCTGTCGCTCGGCGTGCCGATCGAATGGGCCGGCCGGCATGACGCGCTGAACTGGGATCTGACCGCGACGCTCGGCGTGTCCAACTCGTACGAGAAAAATTCGCCGTACTACCCGAACGGTTTGCCGGCCGGGCTCGGTGCGGCGCCCGGCCTCGGCACGCTGGTGAATGCCGCGAGCTCGACGCGCGGCGTCGCGTTTTCGTATGGGCTCGCGGGCATCGTGCAATACCGCTTCAATCAGCATCTGCTGGCGGGCGCGCAACTGAGCATCGATCGTTCGCACGACTACGCACCGAGTTCCGCGCTGGTCTATCTGCGCTATACGTTCGACGCGCGCAAGCAGGACAACAGTCTGTCGCCGCGCCCCGCGCGTCTTTACTCCAGCTATTGACCGGCGATGCAACCAGATCAGGGAATCCACGCGTGAGCACCGTTTCGAATCCACTCAAGCCTGCGGCGCCCGGCGCCTTCGTGCGCGGCTGGCTGCAAGCCTTCGGCCGCGCGGGCTCGCGAGCGGCTGCGCGCAAGCTCGGACGCCTCGCGCTCGACGCGTTGCCCGACGAATGGGCCTCGCTCGAAGCGGGCAAGCTCTACGCGCTCTATGCGGCGCCGCGTACGCCCGGCGCCGATGCGCTGATCTGGCAGAGCGCACGCGCTGCGCAAACGCGCGATGTCACGGTCGTGCTCGCACGCGAGCGCGCCGACGTAGCGCAGCGTCTGCGCGAACTCGGCTTTAGCGCGAACGCACCGGCTTCGGGCTGGCCGCGTCATCTGAGCGTGCTGGCGATGCCGCAGGCCGTCGGCGAGGCGGTCGAGGCGGTCGATGCGGTCGATGCCACCCAAGCGAGCGCGCCGCGCGCCGCACCCGTCGAACTCGCCAGGGTGTTCGGCGGTCTGCGCGCGCTCAAGCGCTTCGGATTCCGCTCGCGCTCGCTGTATTTCATCGAAGGTGCCGAGCGCTGGTTCAGCTGGGACGACGCCCGCGCGCTCGCCCGCGAGGGCCGCATGCTGGCCAACTGGTGCGCGGCGCGCAACATCACGCTCGTGCTGCTGCTCGGCGCGCCGTCGGGCGAGGCCGACCTCGACGACACCGATTGGCTCGCGACGCGCACAGCGGCGGACAACGCGGCCGCGCAGTATGACCGCAACGAATTTCACGCCGCGTGCGCCGGGGTCGCGCACATGGAGCACACGCACGGCGAGTTGTTGTGGCAGGTCGACTTCTGGCGCTCCGATCGCACGCTCGTGACCGGCGAGGTCCGTGCGCTGCGGTTCGCCGAGAGCGGCCGCCTGGGCGTGGCGGCCGATGCGCCGGGCGGCGTGATCGCACTCGGCGACGGGTTGCTTGCGCGCGACGAACAGCGGGTCGTGGTGAGCCGCGCGGTCGTGCGCGGCCATGAGGCGTGGGTGCCGCCGCACTGGGAAGTGCTGGCCGATCAGGCGGCGGTGCTGGCCGCCTGCGCCGATGCCCAGGCGGCGACCGTGGTGCTCGACTACGCGGGCGGCGCGCAGCTCGACGCGCTGTGCGCGGCGGTCCATGCGCTGCGCCGGCAGGCGGGGCGCGCGCTGAAGATCGTGATTGTCGAACGCGGGGAGGTGCTGCGTCATCAATACGAGCTGCTGGTGCTGACGCTCGGCGCCAACCTCGTGCTGGGGCGCGATCTGCCGTTCTCGCGCATGCAGTCGCTGCTGCAATCGCTGCAAGGGCAGCTTCATGCGCGGCCGGTCGCCGCCGACTATCGCGCCGCGCTCAGCGCCGCGTTGAGCGACGCCGTGCTCGGCTATTTGCCCGCCGGCGCGTTCTGCGAGCGCGTGCGCACCGTGCTCGAACGCAGCGCGGTGCTGCAGTTGCCGCATGTGCTCGTCAAGTTGACGCTGCTGCCGCAGTGCGCGCATGTCGACGCGTTGCGGCATTGCGTGCCGCGCCGCGAGGGCGATGTGTTTACCGCCGACGCGTCGCATCTGTACGTGTTCCTGTTCGCGTGCCGGCTGGCCGATGCGGATGCCGCGCTGGCGCGCATCTTCGATGTGCCGGTCGAGCGGATTGCGGATGCGCTCGTGCATCTGGCGGAGCAGAGCATCGGCGATGAGCTGGCTGCGCTGGACGCGGCGAACCGGCGCGCGCGGATTGCTGACTACAGCGATCTGTTCGCGGCACCGGTGCGCGCGAGCGGCGCCGAGGGACTGAGGCAGAGTTTGCGGGTCGAACAGAGGGCGTTGGGCGCGGCCGAGCTGGCGGCAGCGGAGCAACTCGCGACGGTGGAAAAGGCGCTGACGTGGGCACGTGATGAGGCGGCGGAGGGTGCGGCTGCGTTTGCGGACAACGGCGCGGCGAAGACTGCGAACGCCGCGAACGCCGCGATCGCCGAGCGCGCGCAGACCGCCGAAGCGACGCAACGCAACGCAGCGCTCCCAGGCGCGTTGCCACAGAAAAGCCAGGCCTCGAGCGCATCGCGCCCAACCACGCCCCGCGCGACACCACCGCGCCGCCACGCCGAACCTTACGCGATGCCGCTGCGAAACAAGGAGCACGAGTGATGGAATTTCTACTGACCTGTTTCGCCGCGGGCGTGGTCATCGCGGTGCCGGTATGGATCGTCTGGCAGCGCGGCGGCGCGCGTCGCGGGCTCGCGGCGATGCGCGGCTTCGATCCGCGCGACGCGGTGCGCTGCGATATCGAACCGGTCGCGCTGCGCGCCCGGCTGCTGCCCGACGCGCAGCGCGTCGACGAGGCCACACGATGAAAACGATCGCCGTCGTTTCCACCGCCGGCGGCACGGGCCGCACGACGCTGAGCGCCGCGCTCGCGGTATTGCTCGCGCGGCGCGGCGCTCAGGTGGTCGCACTCGACTTCGATCCGCAGAACATGCTCGGCGTGCATCTCGGGATCGACGGCCTCGCGCCCGCCGGGCTCGCGCAAGCGCTGCTCGACGAGACCCATGCGTGGCACGCGCATACGTGGCGCAATGCCGAGGGCGTGCTGTTCGTGCCGTACGGCGAGGTCTCGCTCGCACACAGCGCGCGCTGCGATGCGCGGCTTGCCGCCGAGCCGCGATGGCTCGCGAGCGCGCTCGCGCAACTCGATTTGCCGCGCGATGGCGTCGTGCTGATCGACACCGCCCGATATCCCTCGCAGCAGGCCGCGCAGGCGCTGCGCTGCGCCGACCTGGTGCTGTGCGTGACGCCGCCCGAACCGGCCGCCTGCGCGACGCTCGTCGCGCGGCTCGATGACTTGCGGCGCGACGGCGCGACTCTGAGGATCATCGTGAACCGCCTGAACCCGGCGCGCGACATGCAGCGCGACGTGCTCGCGATGCTCGCGGCGGCGCTCGGCGATGGTCTGCCGCTCGCGCAGCGCGTGCATCTCGATGTGGCGATGCCGGAGTCGTTCGCGCGCGGTACGTGGCTCTTCGACGATGCGCCGCATTCGCAGGCATCGCACGATCTGCATGGCCTTGCCAACTGGCTCGACGCGTGGGTCGGCGGGACATCGGCGACGCTCGCGCGCCGCGCAGGCGAGGCGGCATGAACCGGCCGATGAACGGCGACACGGGCGAGCGGGGCGAGGAGTCCGGCCTGGCGCCCCACGCCACCCCAACCCCCACCGGCGCCACCGCCCGCACCCGACGTCAGCGCACCGTCGACTGGCTCGCCCGCAACCTCGGCGTCCCCGTCAACCGCACACCGCTCGACTGGTTCGTCCGCCTGATGTTCCAGCCGCCTTCACCGGGCAAGCCCGACTACCCGCGCCGTTGGATCAGAGCCGTCGTGCTGCATCTCGCGCTGCAATGGGGTGTGCTCGAACCCCACCGCCCGCGCGCCTGGCTGTGGCGCGCTTTCATCCGCGCGCCGCGCCTGTCCGAGCGAAGCGCCGCCGCGCAGGTGCGCGCCGTGCTCGCGTGGATCGACCGCTGGCTGGTGCCGGTGCTATTGCGCTGGCGCCGCCTGCGCCGCCGTATCGAAGCGATGCTGCCGCGCCTGCCGTGGCAGCGCTGGGGCGCGCAACTCGAAAGCGGCACGCAGCGCGTCGGCCACATTCGCTGGCTGCTGCCGCTCATCGTGCTGGCGGGCGCAGTCCTGTGGACGATGATCGGCACCTCGCCGTTGTCCTCGGATGGTCAGTTCGAATTCTTCGCAGTGCTGGTGGCCGTCGCACTGATCTTGCGCCGCTTCCCTGGCCGCATGCCGGTGCTGATCCTGACGACACTCGCGTTGCTCGCGATGGCGCGCTATGTCTGGTGGCGCATCACGCAGACGCTGTCGTTCCAGACACCGGGCGAGGCGATTCTCGGCTATCTGCTGTTCGGCGCCGAAGCGTATACGTGGGTCATTCTGCTGCTCGGCTTCGTGCAGACCGCGTGGCCGCTGAACCGCGCGGTCGCCGAACTGCCCGCCGATACCGCGAACTGGCCGAGCGTCGACATTTATATTCCGACCTATAACGAGCCGCTGTCGGTGGTGCGGCCGACCGTGTTCGCCGCCCAGGGCATCGACTGGCCGGCGGACCGGCTGCGCGTGTATCTGCTCGACGACGGCCACCGCGAAGAATTCAGACAGTTCGCGCACGACAGCGGCATCGGCTACCTGACCCGCGACGACAACCGGCACGCGAAGGCCGGCAACATCAACCGCGCCCTGGAGAAGACCCACGGCGAGTACATCGCGATCTTCGATTGCGATCACGTGCCGACGCGCTCGTTCCTGCAAACCACGATGGGCACGTTCCTGCGCGACGCCCGTTGCGCGATGGTGCAGACGCCGCATCACTTCTTCTCGCCCGACCCGTTCGAGCGCAACCTCGGCACGTTCCGCCGCGTGCCCAACGAAGGCAACCTGTTTTACGGGCTCGTGCAATCCGGCAACGATCTGTGGAACGCGTCGTTCTTCTGCGGCTCGTGCGCGGTGATCAAGCGCACGGCGCTCGAAGAAGTGGGCGGCGTCGCGGTGGAGACGGTCACGGAAGACGCGCATACCGCGCTCAAACTGCATCGGCGCGGCTATACGACCGCTTATCTGCCGACCGTGCAGGCCGCCGGTCTCGCCACCGAAAGTCTCGCGAGCCACATCAAGCAGCGCACGCGCTGGGCGCGCGGCATGGCGCAGATTTTCCGCATCGACAATCCGTTTTTCGGCCGCGGCCTGAGCTTCTTCCAGCGGCTCTGTTACGGCAACGCGATGCTGCATTTTTTCTACGGTATCCCGCGGCTCATCTTCCTGACCATGCCGATGGCGTATCTGTTTTTCCAGATGTATTTCATCAACGCGTCGGCGACCACCATCGCCGGATTCGTGCTGCCGTACATCGTGCTCGCCAACATCGCGAACTCGCGGATGCAGGGTAAATTCCGCCACTCGTTCTGGGCCGAAGTGTACGAATCGGTGCTCGCCTGGTATATCGCGCTGCCGACCACCATCGCCTTCTTCAGTCCGAAGCACGGCCAGTTCAACGTGACCGACAAGGGCGGCCGCATCGACGAAGGTTATTTCGACTGGGCCGTGTCGAAGCCGTATCTGGTGCTGCTCGGACTGAACGTGTGCGCGCTGGCGGCGGGCGTGTACCGGCTGATGTTCGGCCAGGGCGACGAGACCGCGACGATCCTGATGAACGTGTTCTGGACGCTCTACAACCTCGTGATGCTCGGCGCGGCGGCGAGCGTGGCGCGTGAGGCGAAGCAGGTGCGCGTGACCCATCGTATCGCGATGCGCGCGGCGGCCACGCTGCTGCTCGCGGACGGCACGACGCTCGCGTGCACCACCAGCGATTACTCGACCGGCGGACTCGGTCTCGAAGTCGATCCGGCATTGCGGCTCGCGCCCGGCGACAGCCTCGGCGTCTGCCTGAGCCGAGGCGACCGGCAATTTCATTTTCCCGTCTACGTGAGCCGTTTCGTCGGCAAGCATCTGGGCGTGCGCTTCGACGGCCTGACGCTCGAACAGGAACGGCAGATGGTGCAATGCACGTTCGGCCGCGCCGACGCATGGCTCGACTGGGACGAGCAAACCGTCGAGGACACCCCGCTGCGCGGCCTGAAGGACGTGCTGACGATGGGCATCGAGGGCTATTCGAGGCTGCTGACCGGCGTGCTGCGCGTGTGCCAGTCGCTGCTCGCGCTGGACCGCACACGCTATTAATGCCGCTGGCGTGCGCGCCCGGCCAATGTGAGAACTCTGTTCATGACTTTGTGGAACCTGTACTTCATCGTCAAGCTGTACCTGTTCGCGGGCGGCCATCTGCAACCGCTGTGGCTCGTCAACCTCGGCTTCGCGTTGCTGCTGGCCGCGAGCGCGACGCTCAGGCATCGCGGCCTGCGCGTGTTGCGCAACCTGCTCGGCCTCGCGATCGGCATACCGCTGATGTACCACGAAGCGAACGTGCCGCCGTTCGCGCGTCTGACCGAAGAATTCGGCAACCTCACCACCTTCAGCTTCGGCTACTGGGTGGAGCTCGCGCAGCGTTTCCTGCCGCCGATGCTGCTGCTCGGCGCGCTCGGTGGTCTGGTCGCCTATCTGATCGTGAACCGCTGGCTGCGCGTCGCGACCTTCGTGCTGATCGCGCTGGTCGCGATTCCGATGTGGCAGGAGGGCAGCACGGTGCTGGCGCAATGGCGCAGCGCGCCCGTGGCGGCAGCATCGGGCAATGCGCTCGCCGCGCAGCCGCTCGACCATAACGCGGCGCTCGCCGCATTCCGTACGCAGGAGTCGCAGCGGCAGGTCACTTTCGGCCATCTCGGCGCCGATCCGAACACGCAGTTCGACGTGATCGTGCTGCACATCTGCTCGCTGTCGTGGGACGACCTCGATGCCGTGAAGGCGCGCAATCACCCGATGCTGAGCCATTTCGACTATCTGTTCACGAACTTCAGCACGGCGGCGAGCTATAGCGGACCGGCCGCGATTCGCGTGCTGCGGGCGAGCTGCGGGCAGGAGGCGCACGCGGACCTTTACAAGGACGCGCCGCAACAGTGCCACCTGCTGGCCGATCTCGCCCAGGCGGGTTACACGCCGCAGACGATGCTGAACCACGACGGCCACTTCGACAACTTCCTGCAACTGGTGCACGACAACGCCGGCGTGCCGAACGTGCCGATGATTTCGAACACCAGCGTGCCCGTCGCGATGCACGCGTTCGACGGGTCCGCGATTCGCGACGATTACGCGACGCTCGCCAACTGGTACGCGCAGCGCGCCAGCACACCGGGACCGGTCGCGCTGTACTACAACACGATCAGTCTGCACGACGGCAACCGTCTGCCGAACAGCAGTCTGTCGAGCCTCGATTCGTACCCGCAGCGCGTGAACAAGCTGATGAGCGACTTCGACCGGTTCGCGGATCTGATCGCGGCATCGGGCCGGCGCGCGGTGATCGTGTTCGTGCCTGAACACGGCGCGGCCTTGCGCGGCGACGCGAACCAGGTGGCCGGCCTGCGCGAAATTCCGACGCCGCGCGTCATCCATGGTCCGGCGGGTGTGCGGCTGGTCGGCTTCCAGGGCAACCATGGACCGACGACGGTGATCGACAATCCGTCGAGTTTTCTCGCGCTCGCGCAACTGCTGTCGAATCTCGTGTCGAACAGCCCGTTCAAGCCGGGCGTGACCTTGTCGCAGTACGCGATGAATCTGCCGCAAACGCAGATGGTCGGCGAAAACGAAGGGACGGTGACGATGAAGACGGCATCGGGCTATGTCGTGAAGACGCCGGACGGCGTATGGGTGGATGGCAAATGACGGCGGCGACTACGAAGGATGACGGCAAGACGGCTTCGACGGCGGCGGTGAAGACCGCAGGGAAAGCCGTCGGGCATGCCGCTGAAAATGGCGGCGGCTGGCCGGTGGACGATATCACCGGCCTCGCGCGCCGCTTGCCCGAAGTCGATCCGGCCCGTTACTTCGACGGGCAGGCGAAGGAGGCGTTTCAGCAGTCTTTGATGCGGTGGCCGGTGCTCGCGCGGCTCATGAAGCTCGTGCCGGCCGAGGAAGCAGACGCGCTCGCCGGGCATGACCCGGCGCAGAAAGTGGCGGTGGAATAACGGCGCTTCGTGGGCGTTTGCGCATGCGGCGCAAGGCGGCGCGCTGAACCACGCCTTCGCCGCAACGGATCGCGATTACCGCAACTGGGTCACCGCAAGCAGCAACACCATGCTGCCGATCGCACCGTCCAGCACGCGCCATGCGGTCGCCCGGCGAAACAGCGGCGCCAGTGCGCGCGCTCCGTAGCCGAGACCGACGAACCAGATCCCGCTCACCGCCATCGCGCCGAGCGCAAACGCGAGCCGAGCGTCTTGCGGCTCGCGCGCGCCGGCCGTGCCGATCAGCAGGAAGGTGTCGAGATACACGTGCGGATTGAGCCAGGTGAGCGCGAGCGTCATCAGGATGATCGGCATGGCGCGTTGCGCGGGCGGCGCGCCGTTCGCCTGGGCGTCGAGCACCGCATGCCCGGGGCGCACGGCGCGGCGCAGCGCGTTGATGCCGAACCACGCGAGATAGGCGAGCCCGACGTACAGCATCGCATGGACGAACACCGGGTAGCGTTCCACCAGCACCGAGGCGCCGCCCACGCCCGCGCCGATCAGAATGAAGTCCGACAGCGCGCACAGCACGACGATCTTGCCGACATGCGAGCGCAGGATGCCTTGACGCAGCACGAACGCATTTTGCGCGCCGATGGTCACGATCAGCGATGCGCACAGGGCGGCGCCGTGAGAAAAGGATAGCCAGTTCATAAAAACGAATCCAGTAGACGGAAGAAGCCAACGGGGCTAGTCTGCGGTTTTGCATCTCATAAGAGAAGCTAATTTACTTAATGCCGATTAAGGAACGCTAATGCTCGACTATGCGTTGCTCGACGCGCTGGCCGCCGTGGTGCGCCACGGTTCGTTCGATCGCGCGGCCAGCGAACTGAATGTCACGCCGTCGGCGGTGTCGCAGCGGGTCAAGCTGCTGGAGGAGCGGGTGGGCAGCGTGCTGGTCAAGCGCGGCCAGCCGTGCGTCGCGACCACCTCCGGCGCGCTGTTGTGCCGGCACACCGAACGCGTGCAATTGCTCGAAGCGGAGTTGACCGGCCGCCTGCCGGCGCTGCCCGGCGCGCTGGTCGAGCCGTGGCCGGCGTTGCGCGTGGCGGTCAACGACGACAGCGTCGGCACCTGGTTCATCGACGCGGTGGCGCCGTTCTGCTCGGAGCGCGAGATGCTGCTCGATCTGGTGATCGACGATCAGGATCACACGGCGGAGCGGATTCGCGACGGCAGCGTGCAAGGCGCGGTCACGACCCAGGCCGAACCGGTGCAAGGCTGCCGCTCCACGCGGCTCGGACGGATGCGTTATATGGCGGTCTGTTCGCCGGCGTTTTTCGCGCGCTATTTCGCCGACGGCGTCACGCGTGACAGTTTGCGCGGCACGCCGTGCGTCGATTTCAATCCGAAGGATCAGTTGCAAAAGCGCTTCATGCGCCGCATCACGCGCGCGGAGCTCGATCCGCCGTTGCACTGGATTCCCCACGTCGCCGGCTTTTTGCGGGCCTGCGTGACGGGCCTCGGCTGGGGCATGTGTCCGGAGCGGATGATCGCCGCGCATCTGGCGAGCGGCGAACTGATGGAGATGGCGCCGGGCAAGCACATCGACGTCGATCTGTACTGGCAGAGCTGGCGCCTGTCGATCGGCTGGCTCGACGACTTCGGCGTGGTGTTGCGCAAGCGGGCGGCGGAGTTTCTCGATTGACCGACCGGGCGCGTCGCGCCGAACCGCGCCCGCCACCCTCAAAGCAGCAACTCGATCGAATGAAACAGCCGGCGCTGCTCCGGGTCCTGCGAGCTCGCCCCTGCGTCGATCACTTCGCGCAGGCAGTCGAGAAAGCACTGAGCCGCCGGACTGGTCGGCGCGCCGCGCCGTGAGGTGATGCTGACGATGGTTTCATCGACCGTCTCGCGCAAGGGCAGCGCCCACAGGTTCTCTTTCGCGAGCGTCACTTCGACGAGCGGCCACGGAAAGATGCTGAGCATGTCCGTGTGCGCGAGCAGCCCCAGCACGATCGACAGTGAATGCGCGAGATGAATGGTGTGCGGCACGCGCATGCCGCGCTGGCGGAACAGGTTGTCCGCGATCGACTCGCGGCTTGCGGGATCCCAGTTCAGCACCCACTCCGCGTCTTCGAGTTCGAGCAGCGTGCGGCAACCGGCCAGCGGATGATCACGCCGCGCGACCACCGCCGAATGCGTCGAGAAGAGCGGCACGTTGTGAAACTCCGATTGCGGCGACGCGGGCGGCGGCCGGCCGATCGAAAAATCGAGGCTGCCGTCGCGCAGGCGCGGCTGCACCACCGCGAGCAGGCCTTCGAAAAACTCCAGCTGAACTTCCGGCATGCGTTGCCGGAACCGCTGCACGGCGGGCGGCAGAAAGGTCAGCGCAACCCATGGCGTGACGCCGATCGACAGCTTGCCGGCGGCCGCGCCGCGCAGCGCTTCGATCTCCGCCTGCGCGCGCTGCAATTGCCCGAGCACGAGGCGCGCATGCACGACCAGCGCGCGGCCGAACTCGGTGAAGGCGACGCCGCTCGCGCTGCGCACGAGCAGCGGGGCGTGCAGATCGGCTTCCAGTTCGCGCATCGCCTTGGTCACGGCGGCCGGCGAAAGGCCCAGCGCGCGTGCCGCCGCCCGGATACTTCCGGTATCCGCAATGGCCGCCAAGGTACTGAGTTGATGCAGTTTCATCTAAAGAAGGTGCGATGAGGGTGGCAACCAGGAGTTGCTGCCGCAACGATTCTACGCCTGCCGCCGGAAAATCGGCGTCGCTATGCTGGGTTCACGCTTTCATCAACGGAGACGACACGTGAACACCATGGCCATCCCGGCGGGCATCGCCGAACTCGAAGACGAAATGATCGCGCTGCGCCGCCGCATTCACGCTCAGCCGGAGCTGGCTTACGAGGAATTCGCCACCGGCGACCTCGTGGCCGAACGCCTGCGGGAGTGGGGCTACACGGTGCATCGCGGATTGGGTCAGACGGGCGTGGTCGGGCAGTTGAAGGTCGGCAACGGCACGCGCAGGCTGGGTCTGCGCGCCGACATGGATGCGCTGCCGATTCACGAAACCACCGGCTTGCCGTACGCGAGCACGGTGCCCGGCAAGATGCACGCGTGCGGCCACGACGGACACACCGCGATGCTGCTGGCCGCCGCCAAACATCTCGCGCAGGAAAAGGGCTTCGACGGCACGTTGAACCTGATTTTCCAGCCCGCCGAAGAAGGCCTGGCCGGCGCGAAAAAGATGCTCGAAGACGGCCTGTTCGAGCAGTTTCCCTGCGACGCGGTGTTCGCGATGCACAACATGCCGGGCTTTCCCACCGGCAAATTCGGCTTCCTGCCGGGCTCGTTCATGGCCTCCTCGGACACGGTGATCATCACGGTGACGGGGCGCGGCGGCCACGGCGCGGTGCCGCACAAGGCCGTCGATCCGGTCGTGGTGTGCGCGCAGATCGTGCTCGCCTTGCAGTCGATCGTCTCGCGCAACATCGCGCCGCTCGACATGGCGATCATCACCGTCGGTGCGATTCACGCGGGCGAAGCGCCCAACGTGATCCCGGAGACCGCCGAGATGCGCCTGTCGGTGCGCGCGCTCAAACCCGAGGTGCGCGACTACCTGCAGGAGCGCATCACGGCGGTGGCCACCGCGCAGGCCGCCGTGTTCGGCGCGCGTGCCGAGGTGGATTATCAGCGCCGCTATCCGGTGCTCGTCAACGACGTGCAGATGACCGGCCTCGCGCGCCAGGTCGCGCTCGACTGGCTCGGCGAAGACGGCTTGATCGCCGATATGCAGCCGCTCACCGGCAGCGAGGATTTCGCATTCCTGCTCGAACGCTGTGCGGGCAGCTACCTGATCATCGGCAATGGCGATGGCGAGGGCGGCTGCATGGTCCACAACCCGGGCTACGACTTCAACGACGCTTGCCTCGCCACCGGGGCGGCCTACTGGGTGCGACTCGCGCAGACGTTTCTGGTTTGACGCGGGCACGGTATGCCATAGCAGGCCATGCGGACGCTAGCGCGATGCGCTGCGTCAGCAGCAAGCACATCACGGAGAGACAGATGGACTATTCCGCCACACCGCAACCCGCAGGCGCCGATGCGCCCGGCAGACAGAACGCGTCGGCCGCAGGAAAGACCATAGCGCCGGCCGAGCGCATGCATCACGCGAAAGCGATTGCCGCGATCACGCTCGGTAACGGTCTCGAATTTTTCGACTTCACGATCTACAGCTTCTTCGCGACGATCATCGGCAAGCTGTATTTCCCGGTGGAAGGGCAGCTCGCGCAACTGATGCTGGCGGTCGGCACGTTCGGCGTCGGTTTCATCATGCGGCCGGTGGGCGGCGTGGTGCTCGGCGGCTATGCCGATCGCGCGGGCCGCAAGGCGGCAATGAGTCTGACGCTGTGGCTGATGACGCTCGGCTCCGCGCTGATCGCGTTTGCGCCGACCTATGCGGCGATCGGTCTCGCCGCGCCGCTGCTGGTGATTCTCGCGCGGCTGATTCAGGGTTTCGCGCTGGGCGGCGAGATCGGCGCGTCGACCTCGCTGCTGCTCGAATACGGCAGCGACAAAACGCGCGGGTTCTACGGCAGCTGGCAGTTCGTGAGCCAGGGCTTGAACACGGTGTGCGGCTCGCTGCTCGGCGTCGCGCTGGCGGCGTGGCTGTCCACCGACGCGCTCGAAAGCTGGGGCTGGCGCGTGCCGTTCGTGATCGGCATGGCGATGGGGCCGATCGGCATTTATATCCGGCGTCATCTGGATGAGACGCTGCCCGGCATCGAGGACGGCACGGCGCCGCAGGCCGCGGCCGTCGCTCAAGTGCCGGCTTCGCAGCCGGTGCGCAAGCTGTTTCGCGACCATTCGCGCGTCATCACGATGGGTGTGCTGACGACGATCGGCGGCACCGCGGCGAATTACATGGTGCTGTTCTATCTGTCCACTTACGCGATCCGGATCCTGCATCTGCCGATGTCGTCGGCGCTGTGGGCCGCGTGGGCCGCGGCGGTGGTCACGGTGATCTGTTCGCCGTTCGCCGGCGCGCTGTCCGATCGCGTCGGACGCAAGCGCGTGCTGTGGGTGTCGCGGGTGTTGCTGATCGCCGCGGTGTATCCGGCTTTCATGATCATCAATGCCGTGCCGACGGTGCCGGTGTTGCTGTCGGTGGTGGCGGGGCTCGCGGTGCTGGTCGCGTTCACGGCCGTGCCCAATATCGTGATGCTGCCTGAGATGTTTCCGCGTGCGATTCGCGCAACCGGCATGTCGATCGTTTATTGCCTCGGGGTGTCGATCTTCGGCGGCTTCGCGCAGTTCTTCGCGACGTGGCTGATTCAGATTTCCGGCAACAATCTCGCGCCGGCGTGGTATCTGATCGGCTGTGGGCTGGTGTCGCTGCTGCCGTTGCCGTGGATGCGTGAGACGGCTGGCCGGGCGATTGATTGAGGCGCCGGGTGGGACGCGCGGCGCAATGCTTGCGGTGTGGGTCGTGTCGTACCTGAAGAGGGCACGGCCAGATTGAAAAAGAGCCGCGATGAAAATTCATCGCGGCTCTTTTTCACATGCGGCGAGCGGTTTCGTTGCGGTTCGATGCACCTCAACGCACTCCCAGTGCCATACCTGACGAGCGACCTAAGTGGCCCGGCCGCGCATGCGCGTTCGCCTGCCACCCGTCCGCCATCACCTCGCCGCTGATTTTTCTCCATCGGCCAGCGGCGCATCACCGGCTGCCGACGCATCACGCGTCTCGGGCATGGCCGCCCACACGAGCAGCACGGCCAGCGCACCCGCTGCGGCGAGACCGAAGAAGCTGACCGCATTGCCGAAATGATCCGCGACGAAACCCGCGGCCGTCGTGCTCAACGTCGCCCCGATCCCCGCCGCCAGCCCGAAGAGCCCGATACACAGGTTGTAGCGGCCCTTGTCGCCGGCGACGTCGGCGGCAATCAGCGGCAGCATCACGCCGAACACCGCGGCGCTCAGACCGTCCAGCATCTGCACCGGCACCAGCAGATACGGGCTGCTGATTCCGGCGAACAGCAACGCGCGGATCGGCAGCGCCGAAAAGCCGAGCAGCAGGATCGGCCTGCGTCCCCAGCGTTCGGCGGAGCGCCCGACCCACGGCGACATCATCGCGACGATCGCCTGCGGCACGATGATGCACGCCGCGATCACGAGCTGCACGTTGTCGCCCATGCCGGCCGTCACTTCGCCCGCGGCCAGATTCAGCATCGCCGCGTTCGACAGATGGAACAGCACGATGCACGCCGCGAACAGCAGCATGCGCTTATCGCGCAGCAGTTCGCGCAGGCTCTCGCGCCGTTCGAGCTGCTGCGGCGTGGGCGCGGCCTTCGGCAACTCGACCGTATCGGTGCGCTGGATCATCGACAGCGCGATCAACGCGGGCACCGCGAGCCCGGCGGTCAGCCAGAACACCGCGCGCGGCGAATAGTATTCGCCGAATACGCCCATCAAGCCGGCCGCGACCGCACTGCCGATCGACGCCCAGCGCGCATTGCGCCCGAGCCGGTCGCCGAGATTCGCGCGCCCCACCAGCGCGAACGAAATCGCGGCGAGCGCCGGCGTCAGCATGCAGCTCGCGAAGCCGTGGAAGACCTCGGCGGCGATCACCGGCAGCACCGTCGGACTGGCGGCCAGCAGCACCGCGCTCAGGATGATCGCGATGATCGCCCACGCGGCCGCGCCTTTCTTGTTGCGCAGCGCGTCGACCGCGGCGCCGCCCGGCACCTGGCTCACCATCGCGCTGATGGTGCCGACCGAGAGCGCCATGCCGATCTCACCCTGGGTCCACTTATGCGACGCGAGATACGACGCGATGAACGGCCCGAAGCCCGTCTGCACGTTGGCGACGAAAAAATTAAGCCAATCGAGCGCGCGCAGACTGCGCGCCGTGACCATCGTGCGGCCGATCATCGGGCCGCCCGTGCGTTGGATACCGCGATGGCCGTCGACGCGGCAGGCGCCGACGCGGCGGCTGGCGCAGGCGTCGGTGCGGGCGCGGGCGGCGGCGCTGGAGACACCGCGCGAATCGGCTTGTCGTTGGCGTAGGGCGGCGTCGCGTTGATCTGCGCGTCGCTCAGATCGATGAGCGGACGCAGTTCCTTATCGCGCGTGACGAAGCGCAATGCCGACCAGTTCGCGGCAATCGTGCGCCGCTCGGTGCTGACCATGCCGTTGACGTCGAGCACGACGGCCTGCGGTTGCGCGTTGCCGTCGATCAGCACGTCGATCACGCGGCCGACCTTGGCGCCGTTCGAACGCTCGACGGTGGCGTCGATCAGCGGCATCTGCACGACATTGGATTTGGCCGGGCCGGTGGGCACCGCCGCGGCGTTGAGCGTGATCGGCGCGGATTTGGCGGTGGGCGTGAAGCGGAACGCGCCCCACGGGAAGTTCACCTTGCGGTCGCCGACACCGAGGAAACCTTGCAGATTGACGACCATCTCGCGCGGCTTGCCGAGGGCGTCGGCCGTCATGTCGACGGCGCGGCCGACCACCTTGCCGTCGGGCTTCTGCACTTCGCTGTCGAGCAGCGCGTGCGCCTCGTTGCGCTCGATCGTGCGCAGCACGATCAGCGGCGCGGGAGGAGGAGGCGGCGGCGCGGGCGTGGCGACCGGCGGCGGAGGTTCGACCTTGTGCGGCTTGACGACCGGCTTCTTCGGCTTTTTCGGCTGCTCGGGTTCGTTCGCCTCGGTTTCGACGGGCTCGGGCTCCGAGGCCGCCACCGGCGCGCTGGCGGGTTCGACGGGCATGATCGTCGCATCGACGATCGGCGCCTGCTGCGGGCCCCACAACAGGCTGCAGCCGGACAGCGCGAAAAGCGCGACAGCGAGGATCAGCACGCGCCAGGCAGGACGCGAAAAACCGCCAGTCATCGGGACAAACTCCATGGGCCGGTGCGGACGGGCGCGAGAGGCCGCCGCGGTTATCACAGGTACGGGCCAGAGTGTAACCCGCGAGCCGGGGCGGCCCCGATTTTGCAGGCATCCGCGCGCGTGTTCGCAAGCATGCTTCGTGCCGTGCGGCGCGCGTTCGTCTCGGGCCGGCGGGCTGTGAAAGCGTCGGAAAGCCGTCAGAAGCCTTTACCTCTTCATGACGAGCCGTAGGTGTAAACGCGCGGCGCGCTCGCGGCTGTGGCGTCTCCTGAACGATATAAGCGTCGTGACATGTCCGGCATGCCATCCATGCGATTGGAGACATATTTGTGTTGGCCTACATTTCGATGCAACAAAACAAGGCCACAGAAGCGAAGCACGCAGAGCGAAGCACCCACACATCAATCAATTCAACGAGACGAACCCTGACGACGGCCGCATCGACGGCCGTTTCAGCATGCTGATAAAGGAGGCACTCATCATGATGGAACCCCACGCCCAGGCGATTTCCGAAGTCGCGACCGAGTCGTTCGACGGAAAGGGCTTACTCGACCGCTATTTCGAAATCTCGTCACGCGGCAGCTCGCAGCGTCAGGAGATCGTCGCGGGCATCACGACCTTTCTCGCGATGGTCTATTCCGTGTTCGTCGTGCCGGGCATGTTCGGCAAGGCGGGTTTCGACACCAGCGCGGTGTTCGTCGCGGTGTGCCTGACCACCGCGTTCGGCTCGCTGCTGATGGGCGTGTGGGCGCGCCTGCCGATCGCGATCGGCTGCGCGATTTCGCTGACTGCGTTCACCGCGTTCGGCCTCGTGCTCGGCAAGGGGCTGCAGCCGAATGTAGCGCTCGGCGCGGTGTTCCTGATGGGCGTGGTGTTCACCGCGATCTCGGTGACCGGCGTGCGCTCGTGGATTCTGCGCAATCTGCCGACCGGCATCGCGCACGGCACGGGTATCGGCATTGGTCTCTTCCTGCTGCTGATCGCCGCCAACGACGTCGGGCTGGTCGTGAAGAATCCGGGCGCCGGCTTGCCGGTCGCGCTCGGGCAGATCACCGCGTTGCCGGCGCTGATGTCGGTGGCGGGGCTCGCGGCAATTTTCGGGCTGGTGCGCCGCCGCGTGCCGGGCTCGATCCTGATCGTGATCGTCGCGATTTCGGCGATCGGGCTCGCGCTCGATCCGGCCGTCGCATTCCATGGTGTGTTCGCGGTGCCGTCGTTGAGCGCGCCGGGCCATGCGTCGCTGATCGGCGCGATGGACATCAAGGGCGCACTGTCGATGGCCGTGCTGCCGAGCGTGCTCGCGCTCGTGATGACCGCCGTGTTCGACGCGACCGGCACGATCCGCGCGGTCGCGGGGCAGGCGGGCCAGCTCGATGCGAACGGCCGCATCATCAACGGCGGCCGCGCATTGACCGCCGATTCGCTGAGCTCCGTTTTCTCGGGCCTGCTGGGCGGCGCGCCGGCGGCGGCGTATATCGAATCGACGGTCGGCGTCGCGGCCGGCGCGAAGACCGGGATGGCGGCGGCGGTGGTCGGCCTGCTGTTTCTCGGCGTGATGTTCTTCTCGCCGCTGGCCGGCCTGGTGCCTTCGTATGCGACGGCGCCGGCGCTGATGTACGTGGGGCTGCTGATGCTGTCGAACGTCAGCAAGCTGCATATGGACGATATGGTCGATGCGATGTCGGGGCTGATGTGCGCGGTGTTCATCGTGCTGACGGCGAACATCGTGACCGGCATCATGCTCGGCTTCGCGACGCTCGTCATCGGCCGCGTGGTGAGCGGCGAGTATCGCAAGCTGAACGTGGGGACGGTGGTGATCGCGGTCGTGCTGGTCGGGTTTTATCTTGGCGGCTGGGCGATCTGAGCGGGGAGGCGGGCACGGTCGTGCGCGAAGTTGGCTACCTCTTTGCGTGACTGGAATGCAGGAGAAAGACAGTGTGAGGCGGGGCCGCTTCACATTGAGCAGGTAGTCGGTTGTTCTCCACCTTGACGCGGTGCGTCGCAGTGATCGATCTGCGGCGCACCGCGTTTTTTTGGGCCGCATGCCTGAGCGGCTGGGATGCGTCGCCGCTTGCGCGCGCGGCGAATACGCGTACTCTGTGATTGCCATCCCGGTGTCCGTTTTCGACGCGGCGCGCAGGATGATGCAACTGCCAGGGAAACGCTCGGGAAGCGTGTGAGCGCACCTGACCAACCTGCATCCAGCAGGCAAGGAGGCATAAATGGAACCGCAACACAGCATGGCCACGAGAGAGGAATGGTTCGCCGCGAGCAGAGCGCTGCTGGCCGAAGAGAAAGCACACATGCGCGCCGGCGACGAACTCGCCCGCAAGCGCCGCGCGTTGCCATGGGTCAAAGTCGACGAGACCTATTGGTTCGATACGCCGCAGGGCCGCAAGACGCTGGCCGAGCTGTTCGGCGGCCGCAGCCAGTTGATCGTTTATCACTTCATGATGGGCCCGGATTGGGAAGAGGGCTGTGTCGGCTGCTCGTTCCTGTCGGATCACATGACGGGAATCGTGACGCACCTGGAGCACCACGACGTGTCGTACGTGACGGTATCGCGCGCGCCGCTCGCGAAGATCGAGGTGTTCAGAAAGCGGATGGGATGGACCTTTCCGTGGGTGTCGTCGAGTGGCAGCGATTTCAATTTCGACTACCACGTGTCGTTCACACCCGAGCAGCTAGCCAGCAGGAAGGCCTGCTACAACTTTACCGAGCAGGACGTCGGCATCGACGAACATCACGGCCATAGCGTGTTCTACAAGGACGGCGACGGCGTCGTGTATCACACGTATTCGTGCTATGGACGCGGCGACGAACGCTTCATCAACACGTACGCGCATCTTGACGTCACGCCGAAAGGACGCAACGAAGCCAGCAATCTGACCGACTGGGTCAAACATCACGATCGTTATGAAGATGAAACGCGCGGCGGTGGTGACGCGTGCGGTGCCTGAACGGTGCAATACCGTTTGAAGTGAAGGCGTAGGCAATACGGCATGCGCGTCATGCCGTATTGCTCGCCCATCAAAGTGCCATGTCGAAGGCGGGCTTGAGGAAAAACTCGATCGCCATCACGGCGAGACCCATCGCGGCCGCGCTCAGCGTCAAGACGCCGTATTCGTCGTAGCGCGCGTCGTACAGGCACGCTACGATAAATAGAATCGCCAGCAGGTTCGTCAGCCAGTCGAAGTTCAACGCAAGGTTCATCGATAAAATCCGGGCTCGTGTGCGACCCTGATGGTCGAATCGCACGGTCAGGTGAGCGCGATTTTATCGGCACGAGCTTACGGATTCGCAACGGCCGTGCTTACACGGCTTACGACGTCTTGCTGGCGGCCAGCATGTCGTGCTCGATCCAGTCGATCACCGAAGTGCGCTTCGGCTGCCAGCCGAGCAGCTTGCGCGCGCGCTCGCCGCGCACGCGGCTGTTCGAGCCCAGACCGTACGAAGCCATTTCATAGCCCCATTCCTTCTGCGCTTCATCGAGCGGCCAGTCTTGCGGTTCGCCGAGCTTCATCACGCGAGCGATCGCGGCGCTCATGTCGCGGAACGACGCTTCGCCGCTTTCGACGAAATAGAACGTGCCCGCCGGCGTCTTCTCCAACGCGAGGCGATAGAGTTCGGCGACGTCGTCGATATGCACGTTCGACCAGATGTTGCCGCCGCTGCCGACGTGACGCACCACGCCGCTCTTTTGCGCCTGACGCTGGAGGCGCGGCAACTGCACGCTCGCGCTGCCGGCTACCGCGCCGTGACCGTAGATCAGCGTGTTGCACAGCACGGCCGAGCGGATGTTCTGCTGCGCGGCGTCGAGCACCCGTCGATCGATTGCGACGCGCGCCGCTTTGTCAGCGCCCGGCGTGGGCAGCGCGTCTTCGTGATAGATGCGCGCCTCACCCGCTTCGCCACCCGACGCATCGCCGACGATGCTCGAACCGCTCGTATGCAGGAACGGCTTGCCGGAACCGGCCAGCCCTTCGATCAGCGCCTTCACCGCGCCTTCATGGTCGCTGCTCGCGGCATTGATGACGGCATCGGCGGCTTGCGCTTCGGCGATCAGCAACGCGCGGTCGTCGAGCGTACCGATGACCGGCTCGATGCCGTGACGCTGCAACTCGGCGCTGTGTTCGGGTTTGCGGATCAGGCCGCGTACCTGGTGGCCGGCGCGCACGAGATGCGCCGCGATCGAACCGCCGATAAACCCGCTTGCGCCCGTGATGAAAATTTTCAAGACGTTCTCCCTGGTGGAAACACGATGACAGGCATGCAGTATCCGCCGTCCTGATTCTCGCAAAAAGTGTGTTGGTCTCAAATCAATCTTGATTTGAAATCAACAATGGGAACACGCGCGGACGAGGGACTGGGGTTCGCGAGCCGGCTCTCCTATAACTTTCCTGAGGTGCAGCCGGGCTGCGTGGGACGAGGGCCGCGGCTGAGTGTTTTTTGTCCGGCTGGCTTCGCGCATGATGAAGGTGTATATACAAGTTCATTGCCCTCACGCGGCAACCCAAGCCGAACGAACCCGCGCAGGGATACCACTTCTAAAGGCAAGTAGGCCCACCCAATCGACCCTTAATGGAAATCCCCAGGCCGGATTTATAAAAAAGAAGTTGTATATACAAGACCTCGCCGCTAGACTTCTCTGAAATTGTATAGACAGGACAACGACACCATGATTCTGACACCCGGCTACCTGACCCTCCCGCAACTGCGCCAGATTGCACGTGAGCACATCACGCTGCAACTCGACCCCGCCAGCCACGCCGCCATCGACGCCTGTGCGCAAGCCGTCGCCGACATCGCCGCGAAGGGCGAGCCGGCCTACGGTATCAACACGGGCTTTGGGCGCCTCGCGAGCACGCATATCCCCCGCGACCAGCTCGAACTGCTGCAACGCAATCTCGTGCTGTCGCACGCGGTCGGGGTGGGTGAGCCGATGTCGCGTCCGGTCGTGCGTCTGTTGATCGCGCTGAAGCTGTCGAGTCTCGGCCGCGGCCACTCGGGCATCCGCCGCGAAGTGATGGAAGCGCTGATCACGCTGTATAACGCCGACGTGCTGCCGGTGATCCCGGTCAAGGGTTCGGTCGGAGCATCGGGCGACCTCGCGCCGCTCGCGCATATGTCGGCGACGCTGCTCGGCGTCGGCGAAGTGTTCGCGAAGGGCGAGCGCATGCCGGCCACCGAAGGTCTCGCGCTCGTCGGCCTGAAGCCGCTCACGCTGCAAGCGAAGGAAGGTCTCGCGCTGCTCAACGGCACGCAGGCGTCGACCGCGCTCGCGCTCTACAACATGTTCGCGATCGAAGACCTGTACCGCACCGCGCTGGTGGCGGGGGCGTTGTCGGTGGATGCGGCCATGGGTTCGGTCAAGCCGTTCGACGCACGCATTCATGAACTGCGCGGCCATCAAGGCCAGATCGACGCGGCGGCGGCTTACCGCTCGCTGCTGCAAGGCTCGGGCATCAACGTCTCGCACGCCGATTGCGACAAGGTGCAGGACCCGTACAGCCTGCGCTGCCAGCCGCAAGTCATGGGTGCGTGTCTCGACCAGATGCGCCACGCGGCCGACGTGCTGCTGCTGGAAGCCAACGCGGTCTCCGACAATCCGCTGATTTTCCCGGACACCGGCGAAGTACTCTCGGGCGGCAACTTCCACGCCGAGCCGGTCGCGTTCGCCGCGGACAACCTCGCATTGGCCGCCGCCGAAATCGGCGCACTGGCCGAGCGCCGCATCGCATTGCTGATCGACGCGACGCTGTCGGGTCTGCCGCCGTTCCTCGTGCGCGACGGCGGAGTGAACTCCGGCTTCATGATCGCTCACGTGACGGCCGCCGCGCTCGCCTCGGAAAACAAGACGCTCGCGCATCCGGCCTCGGTCGATTCGCTGCCGACCTCCGCGAATCAGGAAGACCACGTGTCGATGGCGACCTTCGCCGCGCGCAAGCTCGGCGACATCGCGGAGAACACCGCGAACATCCTGTCGATCGAACTACTCGCCGCCGCGCAAGGCGTCGATCTGCGCGCGCCGCACAAGACCAGCCCGAGCTTGCAGAAGGTGATGGACGCGGTGCGCAAGGACGTCGCGCACTACGAACTCGATCACTACTTCGCGCCGGACATCGCGGCGGTCACGAAGCTCGTGCAGGACGGCACGGTGGCGAAGCTGAGCCCGTTCTCGTTCGTGTCCGAGCAGTAAGTTGTGAATACGCGGACGAGGCCAATGAACGCACCGGCTTATCAGGGCATCAAGGACTTCATCCTCGCGCGCATCCATGCGGGCGAGTGGGGTGAAGGCGACCAGGTGCCCTCCGAAAACGAGCTCGCACGCGAATTCAACGTCGCGCGCATGACGGTCAACCGCGCGTTGCGCGAGCTGACCTCGGAGCAGGTGCTCACCCGCGTGCAGGGCTCGGGCACGTTCGTGGCGCGTCCGAAGTACGAATCGACACTGGTGGCCATCCGCAGCATTTCCGATGAAATCGTCGCGCGTGGCCATCGCTATCAGGCGAAGGTGTTGCACATCGGCGCGAGCATCGCCGACGCGGCGCTTGCCGAGGAGATGCAGGTGAGCGCGGGCAGCCCGGTGTTTCACTCGCGCGTGCTGCATTTCGAAAACGACGAGCCGGTGCAACTCGAAGAGCGCTGGGTCAACCCGGCCGTCGCGCCCGACTACGCATTGCAGGACTTCACGAACACCACGCCGAACCAGTATCTCGTGCGCGTCGCGCCGTTGCAGCGGGTCGAGTACCGGATCGAGGCGCTGGCGGCGGATGCCGACACGCGCGAACTGTTGACGATGGACGAACTGGAGCCGTGTCTCGTGCTGCATCGGCGCACGTGGTCGCAAAGCCAGGTCGCCTCGATTGCCAATCTGTGGCACCCCGGCAGCCGTTACCGCTTCACCGGACATTTCTGATTTCGCTGTTCCCGACTTTTTGCCGACGCATTCCCAGAATCTCTCCCGAACATTTTCCAGCCTTCCGAGGGCCACCATGAACAACCCGAAACACATCGATCCGCGACTCGACCCGACCCGTACGATCCGTGCGCCGCGCGGTGCGGAAAAGACCTGCAAGACGTGGATCGCGGAAGCCGCGTACCGGATGATCCAGAACAATCTGGACCCCGAAGTCGCCGAGCATCCGCACGCGCTCGTGGTGTACGGCGGCATTGGCCGCGCCGCGCGCAACTGGGATTGCTTCGATCAGATTCTCGCGTCGCTGAAGGACCTGGATGAAGACGAGACGCTGCTGATTCAATCGGGCAAGCCGGTCGGCGTGTTCCGCACGCATGCGGATGCGCCGCGCGTGCTGCTCGCCAATTCGAACCTGGTGCCGCATTGGGCGACGTGGGAACACTTTCACGAACTCGATCGCAAGGGCCTGATGATGTACGGTCAGATGACCGCGGGCAGCTGGATCTACATCGGCAGCCAGGGCATCGTGCAGGGCACCTACGAGACGTTCTTCTCGGTGGCGAACCAGCACTTCAACGGCGATCCGAAGGGCCGCTGGATTTTGACCGGCGGTCTCGGCGGCATGGGCGGCGCGCAGCCGCTCGCCGCGACCATGGCGGGCTTTTCGATGATCGCGGTCGAATGCGACGAGACGCGCATCGATTTCCGTCTGAAGACGCGCTACGTCGACAAGAAAGCAAAGACGCTCGACGAAGCGCTCGCGATGCTCGACGCAGCGAAGCAGGCCGGCAAGCCGGTGTCGATCGGTCTGCTCGGCAATGCCGCCGACGTGTTCGCCGAGTGCGTGGCGCGCGGCATCACGCCGGACTGCGTGACCGACCAGACCAGCGCGCACGATCCGATTCACGGATACCTGCCGCAAGGCTGGAGCGTGGAAGACTGGCGCGAGCGCATGAAGACCGCGCCGGACAGCATCATCATGCCGGCCAAGCAATCGATGGCCAAACAGGTGCAGGCGATGCTCACGCTGCAGGAGCGCGGCGCGGCCACGCTCGACTACGGCAACAACATCCGTCAGATGGCGCTGGAAATGGGCGTCGAGAATGCCTTCGATTTCCCGGGCTTCGTGCCCGCGTATATCCGCCCGCTGTTCTGCGAAGGCAAGGGCCCGTTCCGCTGGGTCGCGCTGTCGGGCGATCCTGAGGATATCTACAAGACCGACGCGAAGGTCAAGGAACTGATCCCCGACGATCCGCATCTGCACAACTGGCTCGACATGGCGCGCGAACGCATCGCGTTCCAGGGGCTGCCGGCGCGGATCTGCTGGGTCGGCGTCAAGGATCGCTATCGTCTGGGCCAGGCGTTCAACGAGATGGTGAAGAACGGTGAGCTGAAGGCGCCGATCGTGATTGGCCGCGATCACCTCGACACCGGTTCGGTGGCAAGCCCGAATCGCGAAACCGAATCGATGAAGGACGGCTCGGACGCGGTCAGCGACTGGCCGCTGCTCAACGCGCTGCTGAATACGGCGGGCGGCGCGTCGTGGGTGTCGCTGCACCATGGCGGCGGGGTCGGCATGGGCTTTAGCCAGCACTCCGGCGTCGTGATCGTCGCGGACGGCACGGATGCCGCGCGCGAACGCCTCGGCCGCGTGCTGTTCAACGACCCGGCCACCGGCGTGATGCGTCACGCGGATGCAGGCTACGAACTCGCGCAGGACACCGCGCGCGAGGCGGGCCTCAATCTGCCGATGCTGGGCCGCTGATCGTGGCGGACGTGGGCAGCATGGCGACGCTCACGCTGATTCGCGGCGCCGAGCTCGTGGCGGCGCCGTGGAAGAACGGCGGCGGCGTCACGCGCGAAGTGGCGGTGTTTCCCGAGCGCGCCGGCATGAACGATTTCGTGTGGCGCGTGAGCATCGCCGACGTCGCGCAGGCCGGGCCGTTCTCGCGTTTCGAGGGCATCGACCGTACGCTGGTGTTGCTGTCCGGCGCGGGGATGGTGCTCGACGAAACCGGCGCGCACGCGGTGAAGTCGCACCCGCTGACGCGGGCACTCGACATCGCACGTTTCGACGGCGAAGCGCGGATCGACGCGCGTCTCGTCGACGGTGCGACGCGCGACTTCAACCTGATGGTGCGGCGTGACGCGGCGCAGGGCGAACTCGACGTGTGGCGTGGACAATCGCAGCAACGCAAGCAACACAGCGTGTCGGCGGATGTCGTGCTGCTGTACTGCGCAAGCGGCTCGGTTTCGCTCGCCGCCGGCGACGCCGAAGCGCTGCCGCTCGACACCGGCGACACGCTGCGCATCGACATGCAGGACCCGTCGAACGCGCTGTCGTGCACACTCGAAGGCGCGGGCGCGGTGCTCGCAATCAGCATCCGCTACACCGTACGATGACGACGCTTCGCGTGCGCGCCTCGACGCCGCAGAAAAGCGCGCGCATGCGAACCACCAGGGAACCCAACGAGCTGCAACGGGCACGCGATGAAGCAAACCGTCTGGCATCACCTGAAACTCTGCCCGCAGGGCGACCCCCAACACACGCTCGCCGATGCCGCGATCGCCGTCGAAGACGGCCGCATTGCATGGCTCGGCGCAGCCTCCGAATTACCCGCTCACTACGCCGCGTGGCCGCGCGAAGATTTGCACGGCGCATGGGTGACGCCGGGCCTCGTCGATTGCCATACGCATCTGGTGTACGGCGGGCAGCGCGCGGACGAATTCGCGCAGCGCCTCGCGGGCGTCAGCTATGAGGAGATCGCGCGGCAGGGCGGCGGCATCGTCTCGACGGTGCGCGCCACGCGCGCCGCGGACGAAGCCTCGCTGTTGCGGCAAGCGGCCGCGCGGCTCGAACCGCTGCTGGCCGAAGGCGTGACGGCCATCGAAATCAAATCCGGCTACGGCCTCGATCTCGCCAGCGAGCGCAAGATGCTGCGCGTCGCACGGCAGTTGGGCGAGCGCTATCCGGTGACGGTCTACACGACGTTTCTCGGCGCGCACGCATTGCCGCCCGAATTCGCCGGCCGCGCGGACGCGTATATCGACGAAGTCTGCGAGACAATGCTGCCCGCGCTCGTCGATGAAGGCCTCGTCGATGCGGTCGATGTGTTCTGCGAGCGCATCGGCTTTTCGCTCGCGCAAAGCGAGCGCGTGTTCAACGCGGCAGAGCGCTACAAGCTGCCGGTGAAGATGCACGCCGAGCAGTTGTCGAACGGTGGCGGCACCGCACTTGCCGCGCGCCATCGCGCGCTGTCCGCCGACCACCTCGAATTCCTCGACGAAGCCGGCGTCGCCGCGATGAAAGCGGCGGGCACGGTGGCCGTGCTGTTGCCGGGCGCGTACTACTTCATCCGCGAAACGCAATTGCCGCCGCTCGAATTGTTGCGCCGCTACGAGGTGCCGATCGCGATTTCGACCGACAGCAACCCCGGCACGTCGCCCGCCACGTCGCTGCTGCTGATGATGAACATGGCGAGCACGCTGTTTCGCATGACCGTGCCCGAAGTGCTGCAAGGCGTGAGCTCGCATGCGGCGCGCGCGCTCGGCAAAGCGGACACGCACGGCGTGCTTGAAGCCGGACGTGCGGCCGACTTCGCGGTCTGGTCGGTCGATTCGCTCGCGGAGCTGGCGTACTGGATCGGACGTCCGTTGTGCGCGAGGGTCGTGCGCGCGGGCGAGACCGTTTATACACGACGTGACCTGAGCTGAGACCCCGAGCCAGGACCTGAGAGACGACTTAAGCGATGACACAATCGAATCGAGCGCTGTTCGCCGAGTACGCCTATCTGCCGGATGGCTGGCGCCGCAACGTGCTGCTGGAGTGGGACGCGCACGGCACGCTGACGGCGGTCACGCCGGATAGCGCCGCGCCGGCTGAAGTGAGCCAAGCCGCCGGCCCGGTATTGCCTGGCATGCCGAATCTTCATTCGCACGCCTTCCAGCGCGCGATGGCCGGCCTCACCGAATATCGCGCCGCGACCGGCACCGGCGCCACCGACAACTTCTGGAGCTGGCGCGACCTGATGTATCGCTTCGCCGCGCGCATTACGCCCGAGGGCCTCGCGAGCGTCGCGCAATGGCTGTACATCGAAATGCTGAAGGCGGGCTATACGTCGGTGTGCGAGTTTCACTACGTGCATCACGCCCAGGACGGCAACCGTTACGCGAATCAGGCGGAGCTGGCCCAACGCGTGGTGGAGGCGGCGTCGGCGAGCGGCATCGGCATGACGATGCTGCCGGTGCTGTATCAGTACAGCGGCTTTGGTTCGCGGGCGCCGCGCGACGATCAGCGGCGTTTCATCAACACGCCTGAAAGCCTGCTCGATCTGCTCGGCACGCTGCGCTCGGCGCGTCCCGAGAGCGCCGCGTTGCGTTACGGCGTGGCGCCGCATTCGCTGCGCGCGGTGTCGGCGGATTCGTTGCGGGTGCTGCTCGGCGGCATCGACGCCGATGCGCCGGTGCACATCCATATCGCCGAACAGACCGCCGAAGTCGATGCATGCGTCGAGACCGAAGGCGCGCGGCCGGTGCAATGGCTGCTGGATCGTTTCGAGGTCGATAGCCGCTGGTGTCTCGTGCACGCAACCCACGTCGATGCCAACGAAACGCTGGCCCTCGCGAGAAGCGGCGCGGTGGCCGGTTTGTGCCTGACCACCGAAGCCAATCTCGGCGACGGCATTTTCCCGGCGCAGGACTATCTCGACGCGCAAGGGCGTATCGGCGTGGGCTCGGATAGCCATATCGGTGTCGATTGGCGCGCCGAATTGCGGCTGCTCGAATACGGCCAGCGTCTGACGCGCCGCCAGCGCAACGTGCTGGCGTCCGCGCAGGCCCCGTATGTCGCCGACCGCCTGTTCAACGCCGCGCTCGATGGTGGCGCGCAGGCGACCGGCCGCGCGGTCGGCGCGTTGCAGGCGGGCCGCCGGGCGGACTGGCTGGTGCTCGACGCCGATCACGCGAGCATCGCCGAGCATGCGCCCGCTGCGTGGCTCTCGGGCGTTGTATTCTGCGAACATGGCGAGACGCCGATTCGCGACGTCTACGCGGGCGGCGACAAGGTCGTCGAGAACCGCAGGCATCGCGACGAAGAGGGCGCTTACGCGCGCTATCGCGCGGCGCTCGCCGAGCTGCTGAAGTGAAGAGCGCAAGTCGATGACTTGCCGAACCGATGCTTCGATCCCACCGATTCTTCCGGACTGACATGACTGCATTGAACACACCGCCGGTTTTCTCGCTGCATCAGGGAAGCCTGCCGCTACTGATCTCGATCCCGCATCTGGGCACGCAGATTCCCGCCGACATCGCCGCGACGATGACCCCGGTCGCGCAACGCACCGACGATTGCGACTGGCATCTGGACCGCCTCTATGCTTTCGCCAAACGCATGGGCGCCTCGATTCTCGCGCCCACGTACGCGCGCTATGTGATCGATCTGAACCGGCCGCCCGACGGCGCGAACCTCTATCCGGGGCAGGACACGACGGGGCTTTTGCCGGTCGACACGTTCGAGAAGGAGCCCTTGTACCTCGACGGGCATCTGCCGGACGACGCCGAAGTCGCGCGCCGCCGCGACGCGTACTGGAAGCCGTATCACGACGCGTTGAGCGGCGAGCTCGCAGCGCTCAACGCGAAGCACGGCAAGGTGCTGCTGTGGGAAGCGCATTCGATCCGCTCGCGGGTGCCCCGCTTCTTCCCGGGACGTCTGCCGGATTTCAATTTCGGCACGTCGAACGGCGCGAGTGCGGTGGCGGGCATGGGCGAGGCCCTGGCTGCTGTCGTCGAACGGCATGGCGGCTATACGGCGGTCGCCAACGGCCGCTTCAAGGGCGGCTATATCACGCGGCAATACGGGCAACCGGCGCAAGGCGTGCATGCGGTGCAGCTCGAGTTGTCGCAGATCACGTATATGGAAGAACAGCTGCCCTACGCGTATGACGACACGCTGGCGGCGAAGGTCGAGCCCTTGCTCGAAGCGCTGGTGACGACGGCGTTGCAGCGCGTCGCAGCGGCTTGAAAGACGAATCGGAGATCATCTGAAGGCGAGATCGCCTCCGCCTTCAACTCAACACTTCACCACGCGGGTTATGCCGCCGCGCTATCGCGCGAGGTCGGGTCCGTGTCGGCTCGCACCGCAAAGGTGTAACAGCATGTGTCCGTGATTGCGTGACGGCGCTTTCGCGCGGAATGTATATCGCGTCGAACACGTCCGTTGGCGCTGTGCCGCATCAAACCCGTCTGCTATAAAAAAAGCCCCGCTTTTGCGGGGCTTTGCGACGCGTGCCGTGCCTGTCGGGCACGGCATCGCCACCATTAGTGGCAGCGCTTTTCCCAGTGATGGTGAACACGCACCTTGTGGCATTCGCGATGATGCTCATACGCTTGTGCGGGAGCGATCGCGCTCAGGGTGACGACGGCTGCAGCCATGGCGAGAACGATTTTCTTCATTACAAAACCCTTAAGTCAATGTTGTGGAGCTACCGATGCAGCACCGGACGTACCGCATCGGCACGCAAGGATGCCACATTGCGTGGCGGCGCGCGTAGGAACACCGTGCGAATGCGTGTGTCAATGCAACACGCGGTCCGGCGTGAGGCGCGTGCAGCAAGGCGGGGCGCGCGGTACCGTGTATTTTCGACACAACGGCGCAGGTGTGGGGCAATGAATACACGGGTGCGCACGCCGGGATTGCGCCCCACGTAGTGAAGCGGCTACCCTTTCAAAACGATGACGCGCGCGAGCGTGTCGTCACTACATCGGGCAACAAGATGGAAGACCCAGCGATGGAAGATTCCGACGAATTGCTGCTCCCGGTCTGGCGAGCGAACCTGGTGCTGCTGACCCGCGAGGTCGGCGCGGCGACCCGGCTCGCGCGCATGATGACCTTTTCCGCGAGCTACCTGAAATTGATGCTGTCCGGGCAGCGCGAATTCAGCGAGGAATTCGTGCGCGGCATTGAAGCGGTGACCGGTTTGCCGGGCGGCTGGATGAACGTGCCGCACACCGAGCACGAGATACCGCCGAACGCGCGCGAGGCGATCGACAACGAACAGCCACTCGCGCGTTTTCGCGGCACGGCGCATCCGGTGCGAAAGAAAACCGTGTTGCGGCCGCCCGAGCCGATCTTCGGCCAGCCGGGGCCCGCGAAACGCGTCGAGGAAGAAACGCTCGACGTCGAAGCGCATCGGCGTCACGCGCATTTTCGTAAGGTCCGCGAGTCGGCGATTCAGGACGTGCGGCGTTTCGAGCGGCATCTGATTCACGCGCCGGTGGAGCTGTCGGTGATGCGTGCGAAGGTGGAGGAGGTGATCGCCGCCTCCGAGCTCGACGACCCGATCCAGGCCGACCTTGCGGGCCGGCTCGAGCAGATCGAGAAACATCGCCATTTGCTGCTCAGGCATGTGGAGAGGTTGCAGGCGCTGCTCGCGCATCTGGGCGAAGGGGAGTGAGACGCGAGTCGCAGCCCGTCGATTACACCGATCCGGTCGTGGACTAGCCCTTGCGCCGTGCGTGAAACTCGGCTTCGAGCGTCCACGTCACGCCGTCTGCAGCGAGGGCCACGCCCGTCCAACGGAAGGCATCGCGCGTGATGTCGGTGAAATTCCAGCGAATCGGCGTGCCATTGGCGTGCGTGCCGATCTGCACGAGATCGTCGCCGATGCGCCGGCCGGTCAACTCGTCGCGCTGGCCGGTCCGCGGGTTGAAGTAGGTGACGCGCCACGCGCGCAGCGCCGGGTCCCAGATGCGCAGGGTGGTGCCGTACATCGCGTCGGCTGCCGGATTCGTCGCATCGGTATTGCTCCTCGCGCCGGTCGCGAGTTCGCGTGCGCCGCGCGGCGGCATGATCCACACGTCCTGCACGGCGCGGCCTTCGAGCACCCAGCCGAAATGAATCTCGCCGCGCCGCGGCGCGTCGCGCAGGTCGACGCGATAGTGCACCACGTCCATCTCCCAGCTGCCGATCAGCCAGCCGTAGAGGTCGTCAGCGGCGTCGATATCGGCGGCACGCGCCGGTGCGTTCAATGCGGCGACGAAGCCGCCCTCGAAGATGTTCTCCAGTCGCTTCATGCTGTGTGCTCCATGGGCCGAGAGTCGGATCGACATCGCCGGGCGGGCCGAACCGCGCCGCCCGCCGATGTGCTAAAACCACGATACGGACTCGGCCGAGGTGCATCTTGGGGAAAATTGCCGTCACGTTGCAGCAGGCGCTGGCTCAGCGGGAGCGGGACGGCGCGCGCGGCGCCATGGCCGCGCGTGCGCTCGCCCAGGGCGCGGGCTGGGAGGTCGCGGACATGCTGTGCACGTTCGGCCCGCGTGACCGGCCCTTCGAGGAGCGGCACGCCGGCGTGTGCATCGCGATGGTGGTGGCCGGTTCGTTCGACTACCGTGCGGCGCCCGGCCGCGAATTGCTCACGCCCGGCGCGCTGCTGCTAGGCAACACCGGCGAATGCTTCGAGTGCGGGCACTGGCATGGGGCCGGCGACCGCTGTATCGCGTTCCACTATGCGCCCGCGTACTTCGAGCGGCTTGCCGCGGATGCGGGCGTCGCGAGCGGCCAGTTGAATTTCAGGTGTGCGCGCATTGCGTCGCAGCGTGCGTTCTCGCCGCTGCTAGCGCGGGCTTGTGGCGGCGCTCGCGCGGATTCGGACGACACCAACGAAGGCGTCTGGGACGAGCTGGCCGTCGAGCTGGCGGCCGCGACGCTGCAAGCCGCCGGCGCCGTGACGCGCGCCGAGGCGTGCGCGAAGGGCGCGGCCAGCAGCATGGCGAAGTCGCGTGTCGCGCAGATCGCACGCCTGATCGACGAGACGCCAAGTGCGCCGCATACGCTCACGAGCCTCGCCGACGCCGCGGGCTTGAGCGAGTTCCACTTCCTGCGCACGTTCAGGCGCGTGAGCGGCGTGACGCCGCATCAATACCTGTTGCGGGCGCGTTTGCGAGCGGCGGCGCTGCGTCTTCAGGACGGCGGCGCGAAGATCGTCGACATCGCGCTCGATTGCGGCTTCAACGACCTGTCGAATTTCAATCACGCGTTTCGCGCGGAGTTCGCCGCGAGTCCGCGTGCGTGGCGCGCGCGGGGCAGGGTGCGCCGTTCATGACGGGGCGCGTCGCGTTGCCGGGGCGGGCCGCTGCTTCGACGCCGGGTGCGTATGCCGTCTTCACCGTCCTTGTTGGCTTTGCCGCCTTCACGTTCTGCGCGCCCGCTCACGCCGACGGCGACGCATCGGCCACCACCGTCGACGACCGCGCGCCATCCACGATGGAAAGCGACGTCCACGTGTTCACGATCCAGAAAGACGGTTCGATCGAAGAGCACGACGACACCATCCTGCGCGCCAACACGACGAGCGGTGTCGACGACATCGCGCAACGCTATGTGTGGTTCAACAAGGACATCGAACAGGTGCAACTGCTGGTGGCGGAAACCATCGACCGCAACGGCGTCGCGCATCCGGTCGGCCCCGAGGCGATCCGCGACGTGCAGGAGCCGCGCTCGGCCGGCGCACCGAGTTTCGAGGACGGCGTACTGCGCACGGTGATCTTCCCCGGCGTCGAACCCGGCGCGCGCGTGCATCTGGCGTTTCGCAAGACGCGCGCGAAGCCGCTGCAGGCGGGCACCTTCGCCTACCTGGTCGAGCCGACGCGCGAGCCGGTCGAACTGCAACGGCTGATCTTCGATCTGCCTGCCGACGTGCCGCTCCATGCCGACGCGCGCGGCTACACGGCGGTGCCGCCGGTGACGGCCAACGGCCGCACTCGCTATGAATTCGACTACCGGCACGGCCCGTATGCGCCGCTCGAAGCGGGCGCCGTCGGCTACGCGAACTGGGGCGACCGGCTGATGGTGTCGACGGTGCCGGACTTCGCGAGCTTCGCCGCGCGTTACCGCGGGCTCGCCACTGATGCGACCATCGACGATCCCGCCATCGTGCGGCTCGCGCAGAGCCTGAGCGCCAACGCCGCCGATCCGCGCGCGAAGGCGCAGGCACTGTACGACTGGATGCGTATGAACATCCGCTACGTCGCGTTGTTTCTCGGCGAGACGGCGGCGATCCCGCACAAGGCGAGCGACATCCTGCGCAACCGTTACGGCGACTGCAAGGATCACGTCGCGCTGTACGGCGCGCTGCTGGCCGCGGTGGGCATCCGCAGCGAGGCGGTGCTGCTCAACCTCGGGCCGTACTACAGCTTGCCGGACGTGCCCGGCTACGGCGCGAGCGCGATCAATCACGCGATCATCTGGATTCCTGAGCTGTCGCTGTTCGCCGATACGACGGCGGGCGGCACGGCGTTCGGCTATCTGCCGCCGGGCGTGATGGACCGGCCCGTGCTGCTGGTCGGTGAAGGCGTGTTGTCACGCACGCCGGCCACGCAGGTGCGCGGGCGCAGTGCGCGCCTGCAGATCGACGTCGACGAAAGCGGCGCGGCGAATTACGCGTACCGTGTCGAGGACGCCGGCTTCACCGCGGAGGTCGAGCGCAATACGTTCCGGCGCGCGACGCGGCAGCGCACGCAGCAGATCGCGGCGAACCGTCTGTTGCAGACGGGCTTGCATGGCACGGCACAGTTGCGCACGGACGACGTAAGCGCGACCAACGGCCCGTTCGCCACGGCGATGCAGGGCACGGTCGCGCATTTCGTGTGGCAGGACGGCACGACGGCGGTGCCGGCGCTGACGAGTCTGTCCGGCGGGATGGGCTCGCAGGTACAGAGCTGGCTCGCGGAGCCGACGCGGACCCAGCCGTGGGCGTGCATCGGTGGAGAGTTCGACGAGACGCTGGAGATGACGCTGCCGCGCTTCGTGCGCGTCACGGATCTACCCGCCGATACGGCAGTGCAGGACCGCTTTCTGACGTTTTCATCGCGCTACGTATTCGATCCCGCGACGCGGATGTTGCAGGTCACCCGCCATCTGCGCGCGGCGTTCGGCCATCAGATGTGTTCCGCCGACGAATTCGCCGCGATGAAAGACGACCTCGTGCGGATCGAGCGCGATCTCGATGCCGAGCTGGTGGTGAAGGTGACGAATCCGAAGTAACGGCCCTGGTCATTCGGAGCCCAAGGCCGCACACGCTTAAGGTTTTCGCTCTACGTTGCGCACTAGCCAGCTCAGGTTCCGCTCTTCGTGACGATCGGCACCCACCCGCCGTTCTTGACCTGATACAGCGTGGACGCACCGCTCTTCAACGCGCCGGTGCTATCGAACGAAATCTTGCCGGTCACGCCTTCGAAATCGATCGCCTTCAGCACCGGCCGGTAATCCGCCGGCGAGGTCGATTTGGCCTGCTGCATCGCCTTGATCGCGGCCCACGCGCCGTCATAGCCGAACGGCGCATAGGACAGGATGTCTTCGCCGAAACGCTTCTTGAACTTCGCGGAGAAGTCCTTGCCGCCAGGCAGCTGCGCAAGCGGGCGGCCGTATTCCCAGGCCATCACGCCGTCGGCCGAGTCGCCCGCGAGCTTGATGAAGTCCGGGTCCATCACGCCGCCGCCGCCCACCAGTTGCGCGCTCAGGCCCAGTTGCTTCATGCGCCGCGCGAAACCGGCCGCCTGGTTATCCAGTCCGCCGAAGAACACCAGGTCCGCATTGGTCCCCTTGATCTTGGTGATCTGCGTGCTGAAGTCCACCGCGTGATTGTCGGTGTACTCGCGCGCGACGATCGTGCCGCCGTGCGCCTTCACCGCCTTCTCGAACTCGTCGGCTTCGCCCTGGCCGAACGCGGTCCGGTCGTCGATGATCGCGATGCGTTTGGCCTTGGTCACATCCACCGCGTACGCGCCCGCGTTGCCGGCGTTCTGACCGTCGGTGGAAATCACCATGAAGGTGTTCGCAAAACCGCGCCCGGTGATGATCGGATTGGTGGCGGCGGGGTCGATCACGGGAATGCCGGCCTGTTCGTACACCTGCGAGGCGGGGATCGTCGTGCCCGAATTGAAGTGCCCCACCACCACCGACACGCCCGAATCGACGAGCTTCTGCGCGGCCTGCACGCCGATGCGCGGGTCGGCCTGGTCGTCCTGCGAGATGAGCTGGAATTGCGCCACCTTGTCGCCGATCTTGAGCTTCTGCGCATTGGCTTCCTCGATCGCGAGCCGGACTCCGTTTTCCAGATCCTTGCCGTAGCCGGCATTGGCGCCGGTCAGCGGCGCGGCGAAGCCGATCTTCACCTGCAGGTCGTCGGCAAAGCTGCTCAGCGGCGCGACTGCGAAGAGGGCGCCCGCGAACAGGGCAAGCGGTTTCAGCGTGTTGCGAAGACTCATGGTCTCTCCTTCCGTCGACGGTTCAAGTGATGAAAGCGGCAAGGCAAGTAACGCTGGCTCGACACGCGAGTTGAAGCCTGGCTTCGCGCGTATCGACAGACTACGAATGATCGAACGCCATAAACAATGCTGGAATACGCGCAGTGGCACGCAGCCGTGTTTATGCGTGGTCAATCTGGCGCGAATATAGAAAGCCAATTTGCCGCCGTCTTGGCAGTTCGAGGCGTTTTGGATGAGCATTTCGGCACAGGCCGCGCGGCGTGTCGGCGGCAAGCCGTGCGTGCCGGCATGTGAGGTGCCGATTGCGGCACATGCTTAAGAGACCGGCGCGAGCGCGCCGGCGGTGTTGCTTGATGGTTGCTTGACGGTTGCTTCGTGGTGACGGGTGACGATGGCGCGTGGCGCTGAGCGATGTGCCAACCCGCCGGTCTCAGCGCCAGGCCGGATCAATACTCAACGCTCGCCTTGCTGGCGCAGCAATTCTTCACGCAGACGCAGCAGCGGCGCCTTGGTTTCGTCGTCGGCCCAGGTGTCGAGGTCGTCGATCGCGCGCTGGCAGCCGTCGAGCACGAGGTCGAGGTCCACCGGCACGCCGTTGTTCAGCGCGAACTCGATGGTTTGCGCGAACTGCTCGCACTCGTCCTCGCCGTACGAGATGTCGAGGTTGTCGGCGATGATGTCGGCGATGTTGCTGCGCGCCTTGTCGTCGGGCGTGACCATGTCGACGATGCCGCGCGCGACGGCCGGCGAGTAGTAGAGCGCGATGTCGAGCCACTGCGCCGGATCGAAATCGGCCTGATCGAACTGGTTCTCGAAGTACTCGATCGCTTCCTGCTCGTGCGCTTCGTCGGCGTCGACGCTCATGCACAACTGCTCAAAAAATTCTTCCCGCTCGCTGCGGATATAACCGTCCATCGATGCCTCGTCTGCTGAATGCCGGATGCGTGTGAAATGCCATGCGGACAGGCGGATGCCTCGTCCACGCGGCACGCATTATAGGACGGCCGGCTCACAGACGCGGCTGGCGGCGTGCCGCGCGCCTCCAGCTGCGGCCCTGAGCACGCCCCATGGCCACACCCTAAGCCGTCTCCGCCACCCACGCATCGAACCACTCGCGCGGCTGCGCGATGTCGTTCTGCGCGGCGACCAGTTCCAGCTCGTAACGGCCGGCCTGCCAGGTCGCCTTGACCACCGCGTTCACTGCCGCCAGCGTGTGCTCGAAGGCCGCGCGAATCGAATCGCCGAGCAGCGTGCGCGCGACGAACACCGCGCTCGTCAGATCGCCGACCCCCACCGGCTGCCGCGCGAATGGATAGAGCGGGCGTTGCCCCATCCACGCCTCGCGCTCGGTGACGACCAGCATGTTGAAGCTGTCGGCGGGACTGTTGCGGTCGAGCAGGTGCTTCACCAGCATGAGCTTCGGCCCGCGGGCGATGACTTCGCGGCACGCGGCCACCGCTTCTTCGAGCGTCTCGATCTCGCGGCCCACCAGCCGCTGTAGTTCGGTGTGGTTCGGCGCCATCGCGTCGGCCGCTTCCGGCATGGTGCGCACCAGAAATTCCTGGATGCCCGGCTCGACCTTGCAGCCGCTCGCGGCGCCCATCACCGGGTCGCAGAAGAACCATGCGCGCCGATTGGCGGCCTTCACGGCCTTGACGATCTCGAGCACCGACTGCGCCTGCTCGGGCGTGCCGAGATAGCCGGAGAGCACGGCGTCGCAGCGCGGCAGCATGCCGATCGCGCCGATGCCTTCGACCAGATCTTCCATCTGCGGCGCACCGATCGCACTGCCGGTCCAATGGCCGTATTGCGTGTGGTTCGAGAACTGCACGGTGTTGAGCGGCCAGACGTTGACGCCGAGCCGGCGCATCGGAAACACGGCCGCGCTGTTGCCGGCGTGCCCGAAGACCACATGTGACTGGATGCTCAGAACGTTTTTCGTCATGGTATCGCCGCGCGCAAGCGGGGTTGCGCGTTTCAAGGGTCGCTGGAAGGATGTGCCGCGCCGGCGTGACCGAAGTTGGCCGGTCGCCGCGTGCGGCAGGACTGCTTCAGATGGTGCAAGAAAAATGCGCAGTCTGCATTGTCAGGAAACAATACATGAGTTTGCGGCGCGCGAGTCGATCCGTCCCTGTGTTGTTGCGTCGAACCATCAGAATGGCGGGAGAAGGCCGGGGGCGGCGTGGGGAGCGGGTGGGTGGGGATGCGGCGATGCGGGGGAGATTGAACGAGCGAGGCAAGCGAGGCAAGCGAGGCAAGCGGGACAAACGGGACAAACGGGACAAACGGGACAAACGGGACAAACGCTCGACACCTCAGCCGTCGCCCCGACACCTTTCCAGATCAAACCAGTTCCCGATACAACGCCAGATACCGCTCCGCCGAGGCCCCCCAGCCGAAATCCTGCCGCATCGCGCGCCGCTGCGCCGCCTTCCATTCGGTGCGCCGGCCATACAGCGCGAACGCGCGGCGAATCGCGGCGGCGAGGCCCTTCGGCTCGAAGCGTTCGAACACGAAGCCGGTGGCGAGATCGTCGGCGAGATTTTCGAGCGACGCGTCCGCCACCGTATCGGCGAGGCCGCCGACGCAATGCACGAGCGGCAGCGAGCCATACGCGAGCGCATAGAGCTGCGTGAGCCCGCACGGCTCGAAACGCGACGGTACGGCGATCACGTCGCTGCCCGCGACGATCGTATGCGCGAGCGTTTCGTCGAAACCGAGTTCCACCGCGACCGACTCCGGATGCGCCTGCGCGACACGCTTCAGGCCATTCTCCAACGCCGGGTCGCCGGTACCGAACACGACCAGTTGCCCGCCGCGCCTGACGATTTCGGGCACCGCGCCGAGCAGCAGATCGAGGCCCTTCTGTTCGGTCAGGCGGCTCACCACGCCGAACAGCAGCGCATCGCTTTTCTGCGCGAGGCCGAAGCGCTTTTGCAGCGCCTCCTTGCACGCGAGTTTGCCGGCGAGGCGTGTGGCGTTGTAGTGGGTGTCGAGCAGCGCGTCGTCGGCGGGGTTCCAGACTGCGTAGTCGACGCCGTTGAGAATGCCGCTCAGATCGTGCGAGCGATGGCGCAGCAGCGCGTCGAGCCCGCCGCCCTGGGCGAGCGTCTGGATTTCGCGCGCATAGGTCGGGCTGACGGTCGTGATGCGGTCGCTGTAGTAAAGCCCAGCCTTCAGAAACGACAGCTGCCCGTAGAACTCGATGCCGTACATGCTGAAAAAATCGTCCGGCAGCGCGAGCTGGCCGAACTGATGCGCCGGAAAAACCCCCTGATAGGCAAGGTTGTGCACCGTGAACACGCTGCGCGCGAGCGCGCGGCCATGCTGGCGCTCTGCGGCTTTCAGATAGGCGGGCGCGAGCCCGGCGTGCCAGTCGTGCGCATGGACGATCTGCGGCGACCAGGCCGGGTCCAGTTGCTGCGCCAGTTGCGCGGCGACCCAGCCGAGCAGCGCGAAGCGTTGCGCGTTGTCGCCGTAGGGCACGTGTTCGTCGTTCAGGTACGGGTTGCCGGGCCGGTCGTACAACGTATCGGAGCGAATCACGTAGACGACCAGACCGTTCGACGGCAGCGTGCCCCGTTCGAGCGTCACGCCCGGCGAGTCGAACCGGCGCCCCAGTTGTGCGACCGGATGCAGGTCGGCGAGACCTTTGAGCACCGCCGGAAAACCGGGCAGCAGCACCCGCACGTCGGCGCCGCGCTCGATCAGCGCGGGCGGCAACGCGCCCGCGACGTCGGCGAGACCGCCCGTTTTGAGGAGGGGATACAGCTCGCTTGCGACGTGCAGGGCGCGAATCGTCATAGGCCGGGTCTCGTTCCTGAGTGAGGGTTGTGCCGCCAGGTCATGGTGCCGGGTGCAAGGCCACGCAGGCTGCGTTCGGCGAACGGCCGCCCGCCGTGCGCGTCACTTCACCGTCTGTTTCTGGCGCAGTGCTTCGGGCGTGACCAGCACCACGCCGTCGTCGGTGCGATAGAAGCGCTCGGCGTCGGCCTCCGGATCTTCGCCGATCACCGTGCCATCCGGTATCGCGCAGCCGCGGTCGATCACCACCTTCTGCAGCCGGCAGCTCGCGCCGACCGTGACCTGCGGCAACAAGACTGCCTCATTGATATTACAGAACGAACTCACCTTCACGTTCGACGACAGCACCGAGCGCGAAATCTGCGAGCCCGAGATCACGCAGCCGCCGCACACGATCAGATTGTTGCCCGAGCCTTGCAGCCCCTTCAGGTCGCGCACGAACTTCGCGGGCGGCAACTGCTCCTGATACGTCCAGATCGGCCAGTTGCGGTCGTACAGGTCGAGTGTCGGGATCGTCGATGCGAGATCGAGATTCGCGGCCCAGTAGGCGTCGATCGTGCCGACGTCGCGCCAGTACGGCTCCACGTTCGGGTCCGACGACACGCACGACATGCTGAACGGATGCGCGATCGCCGTGCCTTGCGTGACGACGCGCGGCAGGATGTCCTTGCCGAAGTCGTGATCGGTATCGATGCTGGAGATGTTCTCTTCGAGCAGCGTGTACAGGTAGTCGACGCTGAACACGTAGATGCCCATGCTGGCGAGCGCCGTATCGGGACGGCCGGGGATCGCGGGCGGGTCGGCGGGTTTTTCGACGAAGCCGGTCACGCGGCGGTGTTCATCCACCGCCATCACGCCGAACGCGACCGCGTCCATGCGCGGCACCTCGATGCACCCCACCGTGCAGTCCGCGCCGCTTTCCGCGTGGTCGGCGATCATGCGCGTGTAGTCCATCTTGTAGATGTGGTCGCCCGCGAGCACCACCACGTATTTCGGCCGGATCGAGCGGATGATGTCGAGGTTCTGGAACACCGCGTCGGCGGTGCCGCGATACCAGTGCGCGCCTTCCACGCGCTGCTGCGCGGGCCATAGGTCGATGAACTCGCCGAATTCGCCGCGCAGAAAACTCCAGCCGCGCTGCATGTGGCGCAAGAGCGAATGCGCCTTGTACTGCGTGACCACCGCGATGCGGCGGATGCCGGAGTTCAGACAGTTGGACAGCGCGAAGTCGATGATCCGGTATTTGCCGCCGAAGTGCACCGCCGGCTTGACGCGCTTGTTGGTGAGCGGCCCGAGCCGCGTGCCCCGTCCGCCCGCGAGGACGATGGCGAGGGTGGTGCGCTGGATGTCGTTGAGCCGCGCCGGAGTGTCCATGTCTGTCTCCTTTGTCGACCGCGGTGAGTGCAAAGCACTGACGCCGGTCGCCTGCATGTTAGTTGCTGAGTTATATGCCCGGATGATGTAGTCACTTGCTCCGCGCCGATGATTCGGGCTGCCAGGCGCTCCGTCTACGCGGTGCCTGTCAGCTAGTTCTAGCACCGATTAGCCCTGAGCGAGAGTGCGATTTGCTCGCAGACCGCGAGCGCGTCCATCTTGCGCACAATCGACTCTTGCACGGCGCCCATCCGTGCGGCACTGCACATAGAGCGTGAAGTGAGCTGCCGCAATATGCATGCCAAACCGGTCGACGCGGCGAGCGGCCTGCGCGAATGGCGGCAGAGTCCGGCGGCGCGTCGTAGAATCGTGCGCTTTCACGCCGGAGGTCGAAGGGCGGCGCTTCGCCGTTCGGTCCTTGCAGGCTCCCTGCCGAGTCTTTTTTGCAAAAAAATCCGATGAGTGTTCGCCGCCATTCACTGCTTGCCCTGTTGAGCGTCTGCGCATGGGCTGCTGCATCCGCCGTTTCCTCTGCTTCAGCCGCCACGCCGGCGAATGCCGCTTCTGCGGCGGTGAGCGAGGCGAGTCCGGTCGCCGCGAGCGCCGCCGTGTCTGCCGCCGCGCCTGTTGCCGATAACAGCGCTCCGGCGTACGGGCCCGAGTTGCAGGGCTTCACGTATCCCGCGCCGGTCGGGCGCTTCGAGTTCACGTCGCAAGGCGTGCCGCTGCAGATGGCCTACATGGACGTCAAACCCGCCAGGCCGAACGGCCGCACGGCGGTGTTGCTGCATGGCAAGAACTTCTGCGCAGCGACGTGGGACGCGACCATTCATCGGCTGAGCGATGCCGGCTATCGCGTGATCGCGCCGGACCAGATCGGCTTTTGCAAATCGAGCAAGCCCGAGCACTATCAGTACAGCTTTCAGCAGCTCGCGCGCAACACGCATGCGCTGCTGGAATCGCTGGGCGTGAGCGACGTGACGATGATCGGTCATTCGACCGGCGGCATGCTGGCGATCCGCTATGCGCTGATGTATCCGAGCGAAACGCAGCAACTGGTGCTGGTGAACCCGATCGGTCTCGAAGACTGGAAGGCGAAGGGCGTGCCGTCGCTGTCGGTGGACCAGTGGTATGAGCGCGAACTGAAGACGAGCGCCGACGGCATCCGCCGCTACGAGCAGGCCACCTATTACGCGGGGCAGTGGCGCGCGGACTACGAACCCTGGGTGCAGATGCTGGCGGGGATGTATCGCGGGCCCGGCAAGCAGATCGTCGCGTGGAATTCCGCGCTGCTGTACGACATGATTTACACGCAGCCCGTTTTTTATGAGCTCGGCCAACTGAGCATGCCCACGCTCCTGATGATCGGCCAGAAAGATACGACCGCGATCGGCAAGGACGCGGCGCCGCCCGCGGTGCGTGCGCAGATCGGCCATTATCCGGAACTGGGCAAGGCGGCCGCGAAGGCGATCCCGCACGCGACGCTGGTCGAGTTCGCGGAGTTGGGGCACGCGCCGCAGATGCAGGACCCGCGGGCGTTTCATAAGGCGCTGCTGGACGGGATGGCGGCGGTGCCGGCGAATCGCTGAATGCGGACCTCAGTGGGCAACCCGGTCGGCACCTGACTGACCGGCTGACTTCAGCAAAAAAAGGGCGGCCAATGCGGCCGCCCTTTTTCATCCGCCGGTGCGACTACTTCCCGGCACTCAACTCGTCACGCACTTGCGCGCCGATCTCGAACGACCGCAGCCGCGCCGCGTGATCGTAGATCTGCGCGGTGAGCATCAACTCGTCCGCACCCGTCTGATCGATGATCGACAACAGGCCTGCGCGTACCGCATCGCGATCGCCGAGCACGGTGCACGCGAGCGAGTGCGCGACGCCGTTCAATTCCATCTCCGACGCATCGATCCGCTCGACCGGCGGCTGCAACTGGCCGGGCGTGCCGCGCCGCAGATTGATGAACTGCTGCTGCAGCGAGGTGAACAGACGCTGCGCTTCCTCGTTGGTATCGGCGGCGAACAGGTTCACGCCGACCATCGCATGCGGTTTGTCGAGCGTCGCCGAAGGCCGGAACTGCGAGCGATAGACCTGCAGCGCGGTGAGCATGTAATCGGGTGCGAAGTGCGACGCGAACGCGAACGGCAGGCCGAGCGCCGCGGCGAGTTGCGCACTGAACAGCGACGAGCCGAGCAGCCACAGCGGCACATGCAGCCCCGCGCCCGGCACCGCGCGAATGCGTTGGCCGGGCACCGGATCGGCGAAATAGCGCTGCAACTCGACGACGTCGTCGGGGAAAGAATCGGCGCTGTTCTGCAGATCGCGGCGCAGCGCGCGGGCGGTGCTCTGATCGGTGCCCGGCGCGCGGCCGAGACCGAGATCGATCCGATCCGGGTAGAGCGACGCGAGCGTGCCGAACTGTTCGGCGATGACGAGCGGCGCATGGTTCGGCAGCATGACGCCGCCGGAGCCGACGCGAATCGTCTTCGTGCCGCCCGCCACATAACCGATCACCACCGACGTCGCCGCACTGGCAATGCCTGTCATGTTGTGATGTTCCGCGAGCCAGAAGCGGCGGTAGTTCCATTTTTCCGCATGCTGCGCGAGATCGAGCGTATTTCTGAACGCGTCCGCCGGCGTGGCGCCCGCGGTGACTGGTGAAAGGTCGAGGACCGAGAATGGGATCATTGTCTGTTCGTTTGCTGTTTCCGGCGCTCGCGCGCGATGGGGCATTGTGGCAAAGGTTGAGTTTTTCTGCAGACGGTGCGCGGATGTCCACGTTCATCGAAGGGGGTTTGGGCGGCAGCCGGCCCGCTCGAACGTTACATGCAAAGCCGATATAGATATGGCCGATCAATATTTAACAAGCGCATGTCGCGCTGCTACCTTAGGCCCCTCGAACAGCGTCACGCAGCCGGCGCAACACGCCGCCGCCCCGCCGGGCAACCATTCACGGAGACACCGACGTGTCCATCGAATTCATCGGTATGATCCAGACCCGCAAGGTGTCTGAAACTCACGCGCCGCAAGGTCCTGCAGTCGACACCGGCTACGTGGAGCAATTCGCCCGCGCGCATGAAGCGGCGGGCTTCGACCGCATTCTCGTGCCGCATCATTCGACCAGCCCCGACGCGCTGCTGACCGTTGCTCATGCGGCGAGCGTGACGAGCCGTGTGCACTTCATGCTCGCGCACCGGCCGGGCTTTGTCGCGCCGACGCTCGCCGCGCGCCAGCTGGCGACGCTCGATCACTACTCGGGCGGACGCCTCGCGGTGCACATCATCTCCGGCGGCGACGATGCCGAACAGCGCCGCGACGGCGATTACCTGTCGCACGACGAACGCTACGCGCGCACCGACGAATACCTGCATATCCTGCGCCGCATCTGGACCGAGACGAAGCCCTTCGATCACGCGGGCAAGTACTATCGCTTCGAACAGGGCTTCTCCGAGGTGAAGCCCGTGCAGCAGCCGCATATTCCGGTGTACTTCGGCGGGGCGTCGGCGCCCGCGCTCGAAATCGCCGGCCGTCACGCGGATGTCTACGCGCTGTGGGGCGAGTCGAAAGCCCAGGTGCGCGAGCAGGTGGCCCGCGTGCGCGAGCAGGCCGCGAAGCACGGGCGCAGCGTGCGCTTCTCGGTATCGTTCCGGCCGATTCTCGCGGCCACGGAAGCCGCCGCGTGGGAGCGCGCGGAGCACATCCTCGCCGAAACGCGGCGGCTGCGCGCGGCGCAGGGGCTCGGCGTCGGCGGTCCGGCGCAAAGCGAAGGCGCGCGGCGTCTGCTCGCGGCATCGGGCGAGTCGGATCGTGCCGACGAGCGCTTGTGGACCGGCATCGCGCGCGAAATCGGCGGACGCTCGAATTCGACCGCGCTGGTCGGCACGGCGGAACAGGTCGCCGATACGCTCGCCGAGTATCACGCGCTCGGTGTGTCGACGTTCCTCGTGCGCGGCTTCGATCCGTTGGAAGACGCGGTCGAGTACGGCCGCGCGCTGATTCCCGCGACCCGTGAACGCATCGCGCGCGTCGAGCGCGCGGCGGCCTGAACGGAGGCGCGCGTGACCGATCTCTCTCCCGCCGCATTCGACTCCCCGCGCGCAGCCGAGCCGCCGACGCTCGTGCGTCACGCGCCGCTGCGCAAGTTCTGGTTCGACGACGTGCCGCCGCGCGAGAGCGTCGCGGCCGAACGCCGTCATCGGCAGGAACGGCTGGCCGTCGCGTTTCGCCTGTTTGCGCGCTATGGCTTCGATCAGGGGCTCGCCGGCCATATCACCGCGCGCGACCCGGAGTGGCCCGACCACTTCTGGGTCAATCCGTTCGGCAAGCATTTCAGCCGTATCCGCGTATCCGACCTGCTGCTGGTGAATGCCGAGGGCGAGATCGTGGTCGGAGAAGGCCCGTTGAATCAGGCGGCCTTCGCGATTCACGCGGCGATCCACGAGGCGCGTCCCGACGTGGTGGCGGCGGCGCACACGCATTCGCTGTACGGCAAGGCGTGGTCGACGCTCGGCCGCACGCTCGATCCGCTGACTCAGGATTCGTGCGCGTTCTATCAGGACCATGCGCTGTTCGACGATTTTCGCGGCGTCGTGCTCGACACGCAGGAGGGTGCGCGGATCGCGGCAGCGCTCGGCGAGCGCAAGGCGGTGATCCTGAAGAACCACGGCATCCTCACGGCGGGCCCGAGCGTCGAAGCGGCGGCCTGGTGGTATATCGCGCTCGACAACGCGTGCCATGCGCAACTGCTCGCCGAAGCCGCGGGCGCCCCGCAAGCGATTGCGCACGACGTCGCCGCGCTCACGCACGAGCAGGTGGGCCGCCCGGGCGGTGCGCTGTTTGCATTCCAGAGCCTGCTGGAAGGGCTCGTGGAAGCGGAGCCTGACGTCCTCACCTGAGCGCTTTTTCAACGACGGCGCACGCTTGCGGCTCGCGGCGCCGATCGCACGCGGATCGCACGCGGATCGCACGCGGATCGGCGGGCGCCGCTCGCTTCGCGCACGCCGCGCTGCGCGAACGGCGTGCAGCGATGAACCGGCGTCTGCGTCGCGGCGCTCGCGCGGATTGCATGAGCGCCTGATTCGTACCTATCTTTTTTCCAACCCATCCATGACCCAGATGTTGAGGCCGGACCGGCTGCGCGCGTTCGTCGGCCGGATCGCGTCGCTTGTCGACGAAGCCGCGCATGACGACGCGAACCACGAAGCTCGCGACGCGTTACAAAACGACGCCCGTAAGGAAGCGCATCTGCTCGAAGCCGGCGCCGCCGCATTGCGCGAACTGATCGCGCACGACGACTGGCTGCCGGATGCATTCGCGCAGCCCCATGCCGAGCGATACCAGCAATTCCTGTTGCACGCGGACTCGCAACAGCGTTTCTCAATCGTCAGTTTTGTGTGGGGACCCGGGCAGGCGACGCCCGTGCACGATCACACCGTCTGGGGTTTGATCGGCGTGCTACGGGGCGCGGAAATTGCTCAGGCTTATCGTGTCCGCGAGGACGGCGCGCTGACCGAACACGGTGCGCCGCAGCGCCTCGAACAGGGTGCCGTGGACGCGGTGTCGCCGCGTATCGGCGACATTCATCGCGTGAGCAATGCTTTTGGCGACCGTGCGTCGATCAGCATTCACGTGTACGGTGGAAACATTGGCGCGGTGACGCGCTCGGTCTACACCGGCGACGCGGGCCGTAAGACTTTCATCTCAGGTTACTCGAACGACGTGTTGCCGAATATCTGGAATGTCTCGAAGGAGTTTCTTACCCCATGAGTGTCATCAACGAATTCCGTACCCGATCATTTGAAGACGTGCGCGGCGCGCTCATCGCCCGTGAAGAAATTGCACTTGTCGACGTGCGTGAGGAAGATCCGCACGCACGCAGTCATCCGTTGTTTGCCGCCAACCTGCCGCTGTCGCGGCTCGAACTGGACGCGCCGGCGCGGCTGCCGCGCGTGGCGGTGCCGATCGTCGTGTTCGATGCGGGCGAAGGCCTCGCCGAACGCGCCGCGCGGCGCCTGACCGAACTCGGCTATACCGACGTCGCCTTGCTCGAAGGCGGTCTGCAAGGCTGGCGCGAAGCCGGCGGCGAATTGTTCCAGGACGTCAACGCGCCGAGCAAGGCGTTCGGCGAACTGGTGGAAAGCGTGCGCCACACGCCGTCGCTGCCCGCGCCGCAGGTGCAGGCACTGCTCGATCATGAAGCCGACGTGGTGGTGCTCGACGCACGCCGCTTCGACGAATATCAGACCATGAACATCCCCGGCAGCATCAGCGTGCCGGGTGCCGAACTGGTGCTGCGCGCACGGCAACTCGCACCGAACCCGGCCACGCGGATCATCGTCAATTGCGCGGGGCGCACACGCAGCATCATCGGCGCGCAGTCGTTGATCAATGCGGGCGTGCCGAATCCGGTCGCGGCGCTGCGCAATGGCACGATCGGCTGGACGCTGGCGGGGCAGGCGCTCGCGCACGGCAGTTCGCGCCGCTTCGAGCCGATCGTCGAAGACGCGGTGCGTCTGGCCGCCGCTGATGCCGCGCGCGCGGTCGCGGATCGCGCGAAGGTGGGCCGCACCTCGCGCGACGAAGCGCGCCGCTGGGCCGACGAGGCGGTGCGCAGCGTGTATCGCTTCGACGTGCGCACGCCGGAGGAATACGAAGCGGGCCACGTGCCCGGCTTTCGCAGCGCGCCGGGCGGCCAGCTGGTGCAGGAAACCGACATGTTCGCGCCGGTGCGCGGCGCGCGCGTGATTCTCGCGGATAACGACGGCGTGCGCGCGAATATGAGCGCGTCGTGGCTCGCGCAGATGAACGTCGAGGTATACGTGGTCGACGGTCTGAGCGCTGCCGACTTTGCCGAGAAGGGCGCGGCGCCGCCCGCGCGTCTCGCTCCCACACCGCCCGAGGCGGATGAAATCACGCCAGCCGAGCTGCGCGCGCTGCTGCAGTCGCCGGGCACGGTCGTACTCGATTTCACGACCAGCGCGAACTATGTGAAGCGCCACATTCCAGGCGCGTGCTTCGCGATTCGCGGCATGCTCGATACGGCGGTGCGCAAATTGCCGGATGCGCAACGCTATGTTGTGACCTGCGGCAGCAGCCAGCTTGCACGCTTTGCCGCGCCCGAACTGGCGGCGCTGACGGGCCGTCCGGTGCAGGTGCTCAGCGGCGGCACGGCGGCGTGGATCGAAGCGGGCTTTCCACTCGAAAGCGGCGAGACGCGCATGGCGTCGCCGCGCATCGATCGTTACCGGCGCCCGTATGAAGGCACCGATAACGCCCACGAAGCGATGAACGCGTATCTGGAGTGGGAGTATGGACTCGTCGCGCAGTTGGGACGCGATGGCACGCATGGGTTTCGCGTGCTTTGACTCGGATCTGATTTGAGTCCGACGGATGCGGGGCGGGGCAGCGTACGGTTCACGCCGCGCGCTGCTTGCGCGTCTCCTTGAACGCTCGCTCGATGAGCGCGCCGAATTGCTCGACCGGCTGTTGCAGCTTGCCGAGTACGCGCGGCTGCACGAGCCAGATGTCGATCAGCGGCTTGAAGTCGCTGAGCGAGACGATGTCGAGTGCGTCGGCGTGCGCGCTCGCGTGCAGCAGCGGTAGCGGTACGAGGCCGAGCCCGATGCCGCCCGCCACCAGTTGCAGTTGCAACTCGGTGCCGGGCGTTTCCAGATTGAGCCTGAGCGTGAGGCCCAGGCCTGTCAGCGCGCGTTGCAGTCCGTCGCGAAAGCCGCAGCCATCGGGATTCAACACCCAGCCGATCGATTGACAGCCGGCGAGCGTATGCGGGCACTTTTTCAGCATGCCTTTCTGTGCGACCACGGCGAGTTTGATGCGGCCGAGCGAGCGTGCGGATACGGTGTCGTCGAAGGTCTTGTTGGCGGGCAGCAGGATCGCGGCGGCGTCGAGCTCGCCCTGTTCGAGCCGTTGCAGCAACCGGCTGCCCCAGCCGGTGGATGCGCGCGCCTGCAGATCGGGGTAGGCCGCCTTCAGATCGCGGATCGCGTCGCTCAGCGCGACATCGGCGATGGTTTGCGCGACGCCCACGCGCAAGGTGCCGGCGGGCGGCGTGCCGGTGGCGACGAGGCCGCGCAGCACGTCGAGCTCGCGCTGGATCACGCGGCACTGCTCATAGACGATACGGCCGGTGGCCGTCGCCTTGAGCGGCCGCGTATTGCGATCGAGCAGTTCGACGCCGAGCGCCTCTTCGAAATTCTGCAGACGTCGCGTGATCGCCGGTTGAGTGAGGCCGAGCGCGAGCGCCGCCTGTTGCAGCGACTGGCAGCGAATGACGGTGACGTAGGCGTCGATTTCGTCGATCTTCATGATGAACGGTGCCGGGACGAGAGCGCAAAAAGAATGCGATCGATGATACCCGCCGCACCGCGTTCGCACGCATCGGTGCCGAAGAAAATTCGCATATTTGCTTAGAAGAATAATGCGTTTGTCTTATACAGAAGCGTCCCTTATCGTCGATGGAAAATCACTTCATGCCATCGGGCAAGCATCGCCATGACGACTCTGCGTTTTTCGTTCGACATCCTCTCTGTTTCGAAGCGTGCGTGGTCCGCACCGCTTGGCGCCGTCACGCTGACGATGGCAGCGCTGCTGTGCGCCACGCCCGCTCACGCGGCCGATCTGCCGGTGCTGAAAGTCGGCGACCAGTCCTTGCAAACGCGCGGCATTCTCGAAGCGTCGGGCCAGTTGAAAGACCTGCCGTACAGGATCGAATGGTTCAACTTTCCGGCTGCGCAACCGCTCGGTGAAGCGTTGAACGCGGGCGCGGTCGATGTCGGCGGGCTCGGCGATGCGCCGCTCGTGTTCGCGCTGGCAGCGGGAGCCCGGGTGCGGGCCGTGGCTGCGACGCGCTCGACGCCGCTGGATCTCGCGATCGTCGTCGGTGCGAATTCGCCGCTCAACGACGCGGCGAGTTTGAAGGGCAAGCGTATCGCGACGACACGCGGCTCGATCGGCCACTATCTCGCGCTTGCCGCGTTGAAGAAGGCCAACGTGCCCGTGAGCGAGGTCACCTTCGTATTTCTCGCACCCGCCGACGCCAAGGCAGCGCTCGCGTCGGGCAGCGTCGACGCGTGGTCGGTGTGGGATCCGTACACGGCATTGGGCGAAGCGCGCGATCACGACCGCATCATCGCGAATGGCGTCGGTCTGTCGGAAGGGCTCAGCTACCAGGTCGCGACGGATCGCGCGATCGCCGACAAGCGCGCGCAACTCGCCGACTTCCTGCGGCGCGTGGCGCTCGGCCAGCGCTGGGCGCTGTCGCATCCCGACGAAGTCGCGGCGATGCAGTCGCGCGTGACCGGCCTGCCGGTCGACGTGCTGAAGACGGTCTATCAGCGCGGCCAGGTGCATCCCGTGACGATCGACGACAGCGTCGTCAGCGCGCAGCAACGCACCGCCGATACCTACGAAGCCGCCAACGTGATTCGTGCGCATCTGGACGTGCGCACGAGTTTCGACCGCAGCTTCCCCTTGCCTTGATGCGGCCGGCGGGAGTGTGAGCATGAACGTCGGGCGGGCGATGACGCCGTGTCCTGCGCCACTCGCCGGCGGCGCGTAAATCATCTGCCGATTCGGTGTAAACGCGCTCTCGTCTAAACCGTCCAATGCGATTAGATTATCTGCACTTGGAAGGCTTATCGAGGGACCAGGGCGGCCAAACAAGCAGCGGTTTGCCATTCCGGCGATGGCGCAAGGTGTGCAGCCAAGGTTGCCCACCGCTTCGACGGAACCGGACCGCTGCGCGTCGTCCGCGGTGCCTCGTATCTGGCGGCCAGTGGCCGCTTTCACTTCCGGTTGACTGTCTCGACCGACCTGGCGACGCTTTTCTGGCGTCGCCTTTTTGCTTGTGGCGACGCGGTGTCGTGCTTGTCCGCGATGAGACGCGCACTACTGCTTTCAGTTCGCCACGGCAGCCGCCGCTTCCGTGCCACCCCCGTGCCGCGCTTTCGTCGCGCTTTTGCGATGCGCCGCGCAGACTCGCGCGAATTCCCGGTATTCAATCGACTTTGCATGCACGACGGCCACGTGCCGCCGTGTCGACCTCGCTCGCGGTTTGCGCCGGGTGCGGTTATCCTGTAGCTCGCTCCGAAGGAAGTCCCCTTGGGAGGCACTACATACCGGAACGCGCGTCTTGACAGCGCATCCGTACAGGGAATTCGCCGTGAGCCTGAAACTGCTTACCGTCGCGATGTTGGCCACGTGCGTCGCACTCACCGGCTGCGACGATCGACAGAGCGACTACGCCGTGCAAAAACTCAAAGATTTCTTCAATGCCGTCAAACCCGATGCGTTGCTGCTCAGGAACATGACGCCGGGTGTCACGACCGAAGCGCAGATCCGCGACCAGATGGGCAAGCCGGAAACCGAGCGCACCTTTACCGATGGCTCGAAGCGCTTCGAATATCCGCGCGGCCCGCAAGGACTGAACACGTACATGGTCGACATCGACCGTGACGGCAAGCTGCAGGCCATTACGCAGGTGCTGACGGCGGCCAGCTTCGCGAAGATCCGCATGGGCATGAGCGAGGACGAAGTACGCCGATTGCTCGGCAAGCCCGGCGAGGTCGCGGTATTTCCGCTGAAGCCGGAGACCGTGTGGAGCTGGAAGTGGCGCGAGGGCGGCGTGACCCAGGAAGGGATTTTCAACGTGCACTTCGACCGGAATCTGAAGGTGTACACGACCTCGCGCTCGGACGTGATACGAGGGCGATAGAAGAAATGAAGCGGGGTGAGAACAATGATACGTCGACGTCGATACAGCCGGATCGGGCTGGTGTTGGGAGGTGGTGCCGCGCGCGGCTGGGCGCATATCGGGGCGATCCGCGCGTTGCATGACGCGGGCATCAAGCCCGACGTGGTGTGCGGCACGTCGATCGGCGCGCTGGTGGGCGCCGTGTACGCGAACGGCGACCTCGACTGGCTCGAAGAGTGGGTCGCGCGGCTCACGTGGCAGACCGTGGTGCGTCTGCTCGATTTGCGCATCTCGGGCGGTCTGCTCGGCGGGCGCAAGGTGATCCAGCTATTCGCGGACAAATTCAACGGCCGTTCGATCGGGGAGTTGAACCTGCCGTTCGCCGCGGTTGCCACGGAGCTCGATACGGGGCGGGAAATCTGGCTGCAGGAGGGCAGCACGATCGATTCGGTGCGCGCGTCGATTGCGATTCCCGGCATCTTCACGCCGGTGCGGCACAACGGCGTGTGGCTGGTGGACGGCGGCCTGAGCAATCCGGTGCCGGTCTCGGTGGCGCGCGGCATGCGCGCGGACTGTGTGATTGCGGTCGACCTGAACAACGACATTCTGAACGGCCGCGACTTCGGCGGCGCGGTGGTCGAAACGCCTTCGCTCGATCCGGACGCGCCGGCGCCCGGCGCGCTGCGCCGCAACGGCAAGCCCTGGCCGCGCTGGCTGGCGCCCGCCGACGCCAGCGCCACCGACGACGTGCGCGTGGCGCCCGCGCCGAGCGCGCGCGTGCCGTCGATGCTGAGTTCGATTGCGCAAAGCATCGACATCATGCAGGTGCGGATTTCGCGCAGCCGCCTTGCCGGCGAACCGGCGGACATCCTGATTCAGCCGCGGCTGGGCGGAATGGGCATTTTCGATTTTCACCGCGCGGCGCCGGCGATCGAGGAAGGGCGCGCGGCGGTCGAATACATGCTGCCGGCGATTCGGGCACGGCTGGGGATGGATTAAGGGGGGGCGGCTTGCGGGCCGGCGCGGGTTCGCCTCGATGCTACTGAACCAGCGCTGCCAGTTCCGGCGGCGCGCCTTCGAAGGCAAACGGATTAAGAAACTGGCGCCGCCACATCAGATTCCGGTCGACGTCACCGAGTTGCGCCTCGGCGCAGATAGGGTGCCAGTTATCGCGGATTATTTCGATCTGATGCTGGGCCAGCGCCATCGCATCGTCGTTGGACAGCAGGAATAGCGGCGCCGCTTTCAAACATGTATCGATCCGGCTGAGCCGCTCATTGCCGACGATAAGCATGGCCTGGGTGGCCTCGTTACCCGCCCGCGCTTGCGGACAGATGTCGTAGGCCGGTGTCAGCGCCAGCTCGTGACCGTTCCAGTAGGCCGCATGATTGCGTGCATGGTCGTCGGTGTTGCCGCACAGCACGTTGAACAGCATGCGGGCGAAAAGCTCCTTGAGCGTGGCTCGTGGATCGCTGAAACGATGGCGGATCAGCGTGGCGAAGTCTTCGTAGCTCGCATAGCGCGCCATCATTTCGTCGAGTGCGAACAGCGTCAGCGCCGAGACCATCGCGCGGCGCTGCCAGCCTTGCGTGGCGCGCACGCGGTCGAACCGTTCTATGAGCAGCACGTCCTTGCCGCCGACCTGCTTGAGCGTCACCGGCGCGGCGTGGATGCCGACTCCGGACGCGAGGCGCATCGCAATGTATTCGGCCTTTACGACGCTGTAGACGTCGCTCTGGGAAGAAAACTTCGCGATGAATTTGCGGTTGTGCGTGGTGATCATCGCTTTGGGGCGCGCACCGCCAATCGAGCTGCCGTGAAATAGCGCGCGCTCCAGATCGGGACTCAGCGGCACCCCGCGCTCGACGCTCGCGACGGCATTCAACAGATCGCTGAAGGACGCGGTGGCCGTCTCGCGTGGCACGTATTCCGTCGGCGACAACTGGAAGTCGAGCGCGCCGATGCGATCCGAGCCGGACTCCAGCAGATAGGTCATTTCGTCGAGCTCGCCAGTGTCGATCTCGGTCCCACGTGCGCCGAGCTTGCGATTGATGATTACGCGCCGGCCCCACGCGTCCGGCGCCGCGTCGCGGATGCTGCCCGGCATCGACAGGCCGTTGGCCAGCGGCAGCGCGCCGCGCTGCAGCGGTAGCTCGGGCGCATAGAGCGGGATCGCGGTTTCGCGCGCCAGGTAGCTCTGGCCGTAGTTGAACAGAATCTGATCGCCCGCGGCAGCGAGCCGGCCAGCGACTACGGGCTCGGTCGCACCGGGCAACCAGACCCAGACAAAGGCTTCTTTATAGGCGGAGTCAGAAGTCATCTTTCGTTTCGATGCGAGGTGCGCGCACGGCCCGCGGCAGCAGCGTCAGTATCTCCGCGTTGGCCTGGAGGGCGGCTGCCAGCGTCGACGAATCTGCGTCGAACAGGCGTACGCCGACGACTGCCGCGGCTTCGAACACCGCGCCGATCGAACACGATAGATCGCCTTTTTCGATTCGCTGTACGAGACTGCGGGACAGACCGGCGCGCTCGGCCAACTGCGCCACGGTGATCTTTCGTTCAAGCCGCGTGCGACGGATTAGTTGGCCTAGCAGGCGTGCGGCCTCGAGGCTGTAGCGCGAGGCGGGACGAGTGGCGCGGAGGGGCATGAATGGGCTAATTGACTCGTATATGAATCACGAAGGGCCTTCGTGACTCGTTTGTGAGTCATTATGGCACGCGGCTTCGAAAAATCAATCGATAACTCATATATGAATCACGAAGTGCTCTTATGATTCATATATGAGTCATTCATCTGTCAGCCGCCAGAATTTCACCGATTGCCACGCCCGCGCGCGGTCTATCGAAAAAGCGACCCGAAACTTGCTAAATCGCGGCGGCGCCCGCCGCCCGCGCCGCACATTACAAACGCATATCTCCTGCAAAACCAAGCGCTACCGGCATTTCGCCGCGCCCAGACGCGTTTTGTTGCGTTGCAGCAAGATGCGCACCCTCTATTTGAGAAATTGATTTTCGCTTGCGAGACTCCGCGCCATGCCGGATGAGTCGGGCAGGCCGCGAGGCCGACGCCGTCCGCGACAACCTCAATAAACCTGGATGGAGACACGCGTGTTCCTATACGGCTTTGGTCCGGTGTTGCTGGCCGGCACGGTCCAGACGATCGAGCTGTCCGTCCTGTCGCTGGCGGCCGCCGTGCTGCTCGGCCTCGCGGGTGCGGCGGCGAAACTCTCGTTCAATCGCCCGCTGCGGGCGCTGGCGACCGGCTATACGACGCTGATCCGCTCGGTGCCCGATCTCGTGCTGATGCTGCTGCTGTTCTACAGCATCCAGATCGCGGTCAACGATCTCACGGATGCGCTCAATCTGCAGCAGTTCGACATCGACCCGTTCGTGGCCGGCGTGCTGACGCTCGGCTTCATCTACGGCGCGTATTTCACCGAGACCTTCCGCGGCGCGTTTCTGGCGGTGCCGCGCGGCCAGCTCGAAGCCGGCAGCGCGTACGGCATGAGCGGCGTACGGGTGTTCACGCGCATCCTGTTCCCGCAGATGATGCGCTTCGCGCTGCCCGGCATCGGCAACAACTGGCAGGTGCTGGTCAAGGCGACGGCGCTGGTGTCGATCATCGGTCTCGCCGACGTGGTCAAGGCCGCGCAGGACGCGGGCAAGAGCACCTTCAACATGTTCTTCTTCATCCTGATCGCCGCGCTGATCTATCTGGCGATCACCACCGTATCGAATCTCGTGCTGATCTGGCTGGGCCGGCGCTATTCGATCGGCGTGCGCCACGCGGAGCTCTGAGCGACATGATCGACATCATCAATCAATTCTGGCGCGCGTTCCTGTTCTGGGACGGCCAGCGCATCTCGGGTCTCGCGGTCACGCTGTGGCTGCTGGTGGCGTCGATCGGCATCGGCTTCGTCGTGTCGATTCCGCTCGCGGTCGCGCGCGTGTCGAAAAAGCGCTGGCTCTCGACGCCGGTTCGCCTCTACACCTACGTGTTTCGCGGCACGCCGCTCTACGTGCAGTTGCTGCTGATCTACACCGGCATCTATAGCCTCGCGTTCGTGCGCTCGCACAGCCTGCTCGACGCGTTCTTCCGCAGCGGTTTTCACTGCGCGATTCTCGCGTTCGCGTTGAACACCTGCGCGTACACGACGGAGATTTTCGCCGGTGCGATCCGTTCGACCTCGCATGGCGAAGTGGAAGCGGCTCGCGCGTACGGCATGAGCTGGTTCACGATGTACCGGCGCATTGTGATACCGTCCGCGCTGCGCCGGGCGCTACCGTTGTACAGTAACGAAGTGATCCTGATGCTGCACGCCACCACGGTCGCGTTCACGGCCACCGTGCCGGACATCCTGAAGGTGGCGCGCGATGCGAACTCGGCCACCTACCAGTCGTTCAACGCATTCGGCCTCGCGGCGCTGCTGTACCTGATCGTGTCGTTTGCGCTGGTGGCGCTGTTTCGCCGCGCCGAGCGTCACTGGCTGGCTTACCTGGCGGTGCGCACGCACTGAGCGCGCGCAGTTGGCACCGGCGGCGCCGATCATTGGCGCCGTCACAGATCGATCCGTATATTCACAGGGAGAGCATCTTGCTCCACACCACGCAGACCGAAGCTTGCAAGCTCGCCGTACAGGACATCCACAAGCGCTACGGCGACAACGAAGTGCTCAAGGGCGTGTCGCTCAACGCGAACAAGGGTGACGTGATCAGCATCATCGGCGCGAGCGGGTCGGGCAAGAGCACCTTTCTGCGCTGCATCAATTTTCTCGAACGGCCCAACGCAGGGCAGATCGTCGTCGACGGCGAAGCGGTCAAGACCAGAACCGACCGCGCCGGCAATCTCGAAGTCGCCGATCACAAGCAGCTGCAGCGTATCCGCACGAAGCTCGCGATGGTGTTCCAGCACTTCAATTTGTGGGCGCACATGAACGTGATCGAGAACATCGTCGAAGCGCCGATTCACGTGCTCGGCATGTCGCGTCGCGAAGCGGAAGAGCGCGCGCGCGAATATCTCGAGAAGGTCGGTCTCGCGCCGCGTCTGGAAAAACAGTATCCGTCGCATCTGTCGGGCGGCCAGCAGCAGCGCGTGGCGATTGCGCGCGCACTGGCGATGAACCCCGACGTGATGCTGTTCGACGAGCCCACCTCCGCACTCGACCCCGAACTGGTCGGCGAAGTGTTGAAGGTCATGCAGAAGCTCGCCGAGGAAGGCCGCACGATGATTGTCGTCACGCATGAGATGGGTTTCGCGCGCAATGTGTCGAATCACGTGATGTTCCTGCACCAGGGCCGCACCGAAGAAGAGGGGCTGCCCGCCGAGGTGCTCACCGCGCCGCGCAGCGAACGGCTCAAGCAGTTCCTGTCCGGCAGCCTGAAGTAACGCGCGGCCCGCGCTCGCGTTTTACTGATTAGCGATGGCTCGATCGTCCAGCCCGGCTCGCACCACGCAGGTCGCGATCGTCGCCTTACCGCCCGTGTCGATGTCGGGTGTCGGGCCGATCGTCGACGCGCTCAACCTTGCCAATGAAATCGACGGCCGTGCGCTGTACCGCGTGCAGGTGTGTTCGTGGGACGGCCGCGCGGTGTCGCTCGCGGGCGGTGCGCAATGGCCGGCCGATGCCGCGTTCGGCGACGCGATCGCGTGCGACTGGCTGATCATCGTCAGCGAACGGTTTCAGCAATTCGCCGACTATCGGCTCTTTCTCGCGAGCCTCTCGCGCGTCGGCCAGCGCACGCCGCTCGTCACCGGCATTCACCACGGCGTGTGGTGGCTCGCGATGGCCGGGCAGTTGTCCGGCTATCGCGTGAGCGTGAATTGGGAAACCTATCAGCAGTTCTCCGAGCAGTTTGAACGCTCGATCGTCACCCAGCAGATCTTCGAAATCGACCGCGATCGCGCCACCTGCGCGGGCGGTCAGGCGACCGTCGATTTCATGCTGGCGATGATCGGCCGTGAGCACGGCCCCGAACTCGCCGACCGGATCGCCGACGCGCTTGGCGTGGGCGTGTTGCGCGCGGGCGAAGAGCGTCAGCGCATTCCGTTCGTGACCGCGCCGGGCGAGCGTCATCCACGTCTGAACGATGCACTGCTGCTGATGGAAGCGAATATCGAAGACCCGCTCACCACCGATGAAATCGCCGCTCTCGTGGGCGTCTCGCGGCGGCAGCTGGAGCGGCTGTTTCGCCAGTATCTCGGCTCGATGCCGTCCAAATACTACCTGGGGCTGCGCCTGTCCAAAGCGCGCACGCAATTGCAGCGCACCAGCAAGTCGGTGGTGCAGATCAGTCTCGCGTGCGGGTTTTCGTCGGCGGCGCATTTTTCCAATGCGTATCGCGAACGCTTTGGTGTCACACCGCGGGAGGATCGTCGCAACTGGATCGACAAACAGACCGGCGCGAGCGGCGCCGCGGCCAGCGAACCGCGGCCGGCCGCGCTGATCGAGCGGCCGGATCTGGCGGATTGAAGCGCAGCGGGCCGGACGGCGGAGCGCATCGAAGCTCGCCGGGCGCGCGGAACGTCATAGAAAACGTCGCGTATGCGCAAGACGTATCGCGTGCGGTTTCCTACACTACCTGTATTACCTCTCACCTGTAACGAGGATTTGCCATGAACGACCTGACAGTGACACGCAAGACCTTCGACGAAGTCATGGTGCCGGTGTTTTCGCCCGCCGCCTTCGTGCCGGATCGTGGTCTCGGCTCACGCGTTTGGGATACGCAAGGCCGCGACTATATCGACTTCGCCGGCGGGATCGCCGTCACCGCGCTCGGTCATGCGCATCCGGAGTTGCTCAAGGTATTGCACGAGCAGGGCGGCAAGCTGTGGCATATCGGCAATGGCTATACCAACGAGCCCGTGCTGCGTCTGGCCAAACGTCTCGAAGACCTGACCTTCGCGGACCGCGCGTTCTTCGCCAATTCGGGCGCGGAAGCGAACGAGGCGGCGCTGAAGCTCGCGCGCCGCGTCGCGTTCGACCGTTACGGCGCAAAGAAGGCCGAGATCATTTCGTTCACGCAGTCGTTTCATGGCCGCACGTTCTTCACGGTGAGCGTGGGCGGGCAGCCGAAGTACTCGGAAGGCTTCGGCCCGGTGCCGGCCGGCATCACCCACTTGCCTTACAACGACATCGAAGCCGCGAAGAAAGCGATCGGCGCGCAGACCTGCGCGGTGATCGTCGAGCCGATCCAGGGCGAGGGCGGCGTGATTCCCGCCGATCCGGCCTTCCTCAAGGCGCTGCGCGAAGCCTGCGATCAGCACGGCGCGCTGCTGATTTTCGACGAGGTGCAAACGGGCGTGGGCCGCAGCGGCTACTTCTACGCGTATCAGGACACCGGCGTCACGCCGGACATCCTGACCACCGCCAAGGCGCTCGGCAACGGTTTCCCGATCGGCGCGATGCTGACCACCGCCGAACTGGCCGCGCATTTCAAGGTCGGCGTGCACGGCACGACCTACGGCGGCAATCCGCTCGGCTCGGCGATCGCCGAGAAAGTGGTCGAGCTGGTCAGCGATCCGAAGCTGCTCGAAGGCGTGCGTGCGCGCGGCGAAGCGCTGAAGGGCCACCTCGCGAAAATGCACGAGCGCTTTGGCCTCTTCACGGAAGTGCGCGGCAAGGGCCTGCTGATCGGCGCGGAACTGACCGACGCGTTCAAGGGCCGCGCGAAAGACTTCGTCACCGCAGCCGGCCAGCACGGCGTGATCATGCTGATGGCCGGTCCCGACGTGCTGCGTTTCGTGCCGTCGCTGATCATGCCGCTCGAGGACATGAGCGAAGGCTTCGAACGCCTGACGAAGGCCTTCGGCGAAATCGTCGGCGCGAACGCGCAAGCGGCGGCGCGTTGATTCACGCCAGCGCGCTGATGATCCGGCTCAAGCACCGCACCATGCGTCACATTCAACAGGATCGATGATGCTCTTCGTACGTCCAGGCCGCCTGGCCGATCTCGACGCGCTCGAACATATGGCGCGCACCGCGCAACCGGTGCTGCATTCGTTGCCGCACGACCGGCGCGCGCTCGAAGCGCGCGTCGCCTTGTCGGAAGACTCGTTTCGCGCGGATGTCGATTTTCCGGGCGAGGAGTTCTATCTGTTCGTGCTCGAAGACAGCGAAAGCGGCAAGCTGATGGGCACTGCGAGCATCGTGGCCGCGGCCGGTTATTCGGACCCGTTCTACGCGTTTCGCAACGACGCGCTGATTCATGCGTCGCGCGAGCTGCACGTGAACCGCAAGATTCACGCGCTGACCATGTCGCATGAACTGACCGGCAAGAGCCGGCTCGCGGGCTATTACATCGACCCGTCGCTGCGCGGCGAGCCCGCCGCGCATCTGATGTCGCGCGCGCGGATGATGTACATCGCGGCCAATCGCCGGCGCTTCACGCCCGAGGTGTTCTCGCTGCTGCTCGGCGTCACCGACGAGAACGGCGTGTCGCCGTTCTGGGAAGCGGTGGGGCGCAAGTTCTTCGGCCGCGATTTCGCCGACATCGAAATTGAATCGGGTGGCCGCAGCCGCACTTTTATCGCCGAAGTGATGCCGACTTATCCCGTGTACGTGCCCCTGCTGCCGGCAGCGGCGCAGCGCGTGCTCGGCGAGCCGGATTCGAAGGCCTTGCTCGCGTATGAGATTCACCAGGAAGAGGGCTTCGAGACGGACCGCTTCATCGACATTTTCGACGCGGGGCCGGTGTTGACGGCGCAGGTGGATCGCAGCGTCAGCGTGACGCGCAATGAGACGCGGGTGGTCCACGAGTCGGCTGCCGCCGCGCCGAACGCTGCGACGTATTTGATCGCGCATAACGGCGCCGACGGCGAATTCCGCTGCGTGCTCGGCGAACTGGCCGCGGGCAAGGACGCGGGTGCGCCGTTGTCGCATGCGGCGCGCGCGGCGCTCGGCGTGCAGGAGGGCGATGCGGTGCGTTGCGTGCCACTGCATGCGCCGCATCAGGATGAACATTCGGGAGAGGCGCAATGATCGTCGTTCGCGTTGTGCAACGAGGCGATGTGGACGCGCTGATGCGGCTCGCGCAGGAAACCGGCCCCGGCCTCACCACGTTCAAGCCCGACCGCGATGCGCTGGCGGCGCGTGTCGAACGTGCACGCCGCACGATGGAAGACAAGGCCGAGCCGCACGAGGCCGGCTACTTCTTCGTGATGGAAGATACGGACACCGGCGACGTGGCGGGTGTCTGCGGTATCGAAACGGCGGTCGGCCTGCAGCAGCCGTTCTACAACTATCGCGTGAGCACGGTGGTGCACGCGAGCCAGGACCTCGGCATCTGGACGCGCATGAGCGCGCTGAACATCTCGCACGACCTGACCGGTTATGCGGAGGTATGTTCGCTGTTCCTGAGTCCGCGCTATCGCACGAGCGGGGTGGGCGGCCTGCTGTCGCGCTCGCGCTTCATGTTTCTCGCGCAGTTTCGCGAGCGTTTTCCGCAGCGTCTGTGCGCGGAACTGCGCGGCCACTTCGACGCGGAAGGCACCTCGCCGTTCTGGCGCGCGGTCGGCTCGCATTTCTATCAGATCGATTTCAACGCGGCGGATTATCTGAGCTCGCATGGCCGCAAGGCGTTTCTCGCCGAGCTGATGCCGCGCTATCCGGTGTATGTCGAACTGTTGCCGCAGGAGGCGCAGCAATGCGTCGGCCTCACGCATAGCGACACGATTCCCGCGCGACGCATGCTCGAAGCGGAAGGCCTGCGTTACGAGAATCACGTCGATATCTTCGACGCGGGTCCGGTGCTCGAATGCCACATCGCCGACTTGCGCACGGTGCGCGAGAGCGTGCTGGTGCCGGCCGAGATCGCCGATGCGCCCGCGCACGCGCCGCAGGATGGGCCGAAATCGATGGTGTCGAATACCTCGCTGGGCGATTTTCGTGTCGGCGTGGTGGCGGGCGTGCCGCAGGACGGCGTGTTCCGACTGAGCGCGACAGAGGCCGCCGCGCTCGACGTCAAGGCCGGCGACCTGGTGCGGGTGCTGCCGCAGAAACACAAACAAGGATGATCATGAGCGAGCTTTTCATCGACGGCGAATGGGCCGCCGGCACTGGACCCGCATTCGCGTCGCGCAACCCGGGTACGGGCGCGACGGTGTGGGAAGGCAACAGCGCATCGGCGGACGACGTCGATCGGGGCGTGCGCAGCGCGCGCCGCGGCTTCGCGGCGTGGTCGGCGTTGAGCCTCGACGAACGTTGCGGCGTGGTGCGCCGCTTCGCCGCGCTCGTGACCGAACGCAAGGAAGCGCTTGCCGAAGCGATCGGCCGCGAAACCGGCAAGCCGCTGTGGGAAGCGCGCACCGAAGCGGCGTCGATGGCCGCGAAGGTCGAGATCTCGATTCAGTCGTACAGCGAGCGTACCGGCGAGAAGCGCTCGGCGATGGCCGACGGCACGGCCGTGTTGCGGCATCGCCCGCATGGCGTGGTGGCCGTGTTCGGGCCGTATAACTTTCCGGGCCACCTGCCGAACGGGCATATCGTGCCGGCGCTGATCGCGGGCAACGCGGTCGTGTTCAAGCCGTCCGAACTCGCGCCCGGCGTGGCCGCGCTCACCGTGCAGACCTGGCGCGACGCGGGCTTGCCCGCCGGCGTGCTGAATCTCGTGCAGGGCGAGAAGGACACCGGCATTGCGCTCGCGAATCACCGGCAGATCGACGGGCTCTTCTTCACCGGTAGTTCGGACACCGGAACATTGCTGCACAAACAGTTCGGCGGCCGGCCGGAGATCGTGCTGGCGCTGGAGATGGGCGGCAACAATCCGCTCGTGATCGGCCCGGTGGCCGATCTCGACGCCGCCGTGCATCACACGATTCAATCGGCGTTTCTGTCGGCGGGGCAGCGCTGCACGTGCGCGCGCCGTATCTTCGTGCCGGACGACGCGTTCGGCGAGCGCTTCGTCGAACGCCTCGTGGATGTCACCTCGCGCATCAGCGTCGGTGAATATAACGCCGATCCGCAGCCGTTCATGGGCGCGGTGATCTCGGCGCGCGCGGCGTCGCGGCTCGTGGCGGCGCAGGAGCGACTGCTCGCCGATGGCGCTCAAGCGCTGCTGAAAATGGCGCAGCGCGATCCGCAACTCGGCTTCGTCACGCCGGCGATTCTCGACGTGACGAACGTGAAGGATCTGCCCGACGAGGAGCACTTCGGCCCGCTCGCGCAGATCGTCCGCTACAGCGGTTTCGACGAAGCGCTGGACAAAGCCAACGACACCGAGTTCGGCCTCTCCGCGGGCCTGCTCGCCGACGACGAAGCGCTGTGGACGCATTTCCAGCGCACCATCCGCGCGGGCATCGTCAACTGGAACCGGCCGACCAATGGCGCGTCGTCGGGTGCACCGTTCGGCGGCCCGGGCCGCTCGGGCAATCACCGGCCGAGTGCGTTCTATGCCGCCGACTACTGCGCGTACCCGATGGCGTCCGTCGAAAGCGCGCAACTGCAAATGCCCGCGAGCGTCTCGCCGGGCCTTCAATTCTAAGGATCGACGATGCAAGCCACTGAAGCCAATTTCGACGGCCTGGTCGGCCCGACCCACAACTACGCGGGGCTCTCGTTCGGCAACGTCGCGTCGCAGAACAACGAGAAGTCGATCGCGAATCCGAAGGCGGCCGCGCGCCAGGGTCTGCGCAAGATGAAGCAGCTGGCCGACCTCGGCTTTCACCAGGGCGTGCTGCCGCCGCAGGAACGTCCGTCGATGCGTCTGTTGCGCGAACTCGGCTTCTCCGGCGACGAAGCGACGGTGATCGCGCGCGTCGCGAAAGACGCGCCAGAGTTGCTCGCCGCCGCGAGTTCGGCCTCGGCGATGTGGACGGCCAACGCGGCCACCGTGAGCCCGTCCGCCGACACCCACGACGGCCGCGTGCATTTCACGCCGGCCAATCTGTGCAGCAAACTGCATCGCGCGATCGAGCATGCCTCGACGCGCCGCACCTTGAGCGCGATATTCGCCGATAACGATCGCTTCGTGGTGCACGAGGCGCTGCCCGGCACGCCCGCGCTCGGCGACGAAGGCGCGGCGAATCACACGCGTTTTTGCGCGGACTATGCGGCACGCGGCGTCGAGTTCTTCGTGTATGGCCGCAGCGAATATCGTCGCGGGCCGGAGCCGAAACGCTTTCCCGCGCGTCAGACCTTCGAGGCGAGCCGCGCGGTCGCGCATCGTCATGGGCTGGCGGATGCGGCCACGGTGTTCGCGCAGCAGAACCCCGACGTGATCGACGCGGGCGTGTTCCACAACGACGTGATCGCAGTCGGCAATCGCAACACGCTGTTCTGCCATCAACTCGCGTTCGTCGAACAGAACGCCGTGTACGACGAACTGCGCACCAAACTCGCGGGGATGAACGCGGGCTTTGACGTGATCGAAGTGCCGGATGCGCAGGTGAGCGTGGCCGACGCCGTCACGTCGTATCTGTTCAACAGCCAGTTGCTGACGCGCCCGGACGGCAGGCAGGTGCTGGTGGTGCCGCAGGAATGCCGCGAAAATCCGCGCGTCGCGGCCTACCTCGACGAACTGGGTTCGCATGCGGGTCCGATCGACGACGTGCTGGTGTTCGATCTGCGCGAGAGCATGAAGAACGGCGGCGGCCCCGCGTGTCTGCGTCTGCGCGTGGTGCTCGACGACGCCGAACGCGCCGCGGTCGCGCCGGGCGTGTGGATCGACGACAAGCTGTTCGGCCGTCTGGATACGTGGATCGAAAAGCATTATCGCGACCGTCTCGCGCCGGCCGATCTGAGCGATCCGCAACTGCTGCGCGAGTCGCGCACCGCGCTCGACGAACTGACGCAGATTCTCGGCCTCGGTTCGCTGTATGACTTCCAGCGCTGAGCACGCCATGCCGGGTCCGTTGATGCTCGACGATTTCCTCGCCTATACGCTGGCGAACACACGTCCTGCCGCAAACGAAACGCAGGGCGTGTGCGCAAACGGCGTGCGCTGGTCGTGGCTCGACGACGGCGTGCTCGTGCTGGAGCCCGCCGCGCTTCGTCCCGGCATGCGCAGCGTGCTGGTCTCGGCCGGCGTACACGGCGACGAAACCGCGCCGATCGAATTGCTGGCGTTTCTCGTGCGCGATATCGCGCACGGCAGCGCCGCGCTGACGTGCCGCCTGATGGTGATTCTCGGCAACGTCGACGCGATGCGCGACGCCGTTCGCTATCGCGACGACGATCTGAACCGCCTCTTCAGCGGCCGTCATCTGCAGGTGCCGGAAAGCCACGAAGCGCCGCGCGCCGCGGCGCTGGAACAGGCGGCGGTGCAGTTCTTCGCGGCGGCGCCGGATGCGCCCGGCGCACGCTGGCATATCGACATGCACACGGCGATCCGCGCGTCCGCGTTCGAACAGTTCGCGCTGTTGCCGCATACCGGCAAGCCGTTTTCGCGCGCGATGTTCGAGTGGCTCGGGCAGGCGCGCATCAGCGCGGTGCTGTTGCACACGACCAGGGGCACCACGTATTCGCACTTCACGGCGCACGCTTGCGCCGCCGATGCCTGCACGCTGGAACTGGGCAAGGTGCGCCCGTTCGGCGAGAACGATCTGACGCGCTTCGCGGGCGCCGATCTCGCGTTGCGTCGTCTGCTGGCCGGCACGCAGGGCGAGGGCGAGGGCGAGGGCGGGGCCGACGCCGCGCTGCCGCGCGTGTTCACCGTAATCGATCAGCTCACCAAGCAAAGCGAAGCGTTCGAATTGCTGTTCGCGGCGGACGTCGCGAATTTCACGCCGTTCGCGAAAGACACCTTGCTCGCGCGCGACGGCGACTATCGCTATACCGTGCGCCACGACGAAGAGCGCATCGTGTTTCCGAACGCGACGGTCAAGCCCGGCTTGCGCGCGGGTCTGCTCGTGGTCGAGACAACGGAGCAGACGCTGGCGCAACTTGTCTAGACAGGCGGGGTAGGTCGTCCCGGAACCCTGTACAATCCCGGCGTCGCGGCTGGTGCACTGCACCACGCCGGCCGCACGAGTCTGGATCGCCATTTCGGCGCAGCAAGCCTCGCCGTCCTGATCTGACTCCGTTTTATTCAATACCGTAGAGGAACACCCCGTAATGAAGATGAATTGGCGAAACATGGCTGCGCTCGCGCTGTTCGCGACGGCGACGGTAACGGCAGGCGCCGCCTCGGCCGCGGAGATCAAGGAAGTGCGTTTCGGCGTCGAGGCGTCGTATGCGCCGTTCGAATCGAAGTCGCCGTCGGGCGAGTTGCAAGGGTTCGACATCGACGTCGGCAATGCCGTGTGCGCGAAGCTGAAAGCTAAATGCGTGTGGGTCGAGAATTCGTTCGACGGCCTGATCCCGGCCCTGCAGGCGCGCAAGTTCAACGCGATCAACTCGGACATGACGATCACCGAGCAGCGCCGTCAGGCGGTCGAGTTCACCGACCCGATCTACACGATCCCGAACCAGATGATCGCGAAGAAAGGCAGCGGCCTGCTGCCGACGCCGGCATCGCTGAAGGGCAAGCACGTCGGCGTGCTGCAGGGCACGATCCAGGAAACCTACGCGAAGGCACGCTGGGCGCCGGCGGGCGTCGACGTCGTACCGTATCAGACGCAGGACCAGATCTACGCCGACCTCGCATCGGGCCGTCTCGATGCGTCGTTCCAGGACGCGGAAGCGGCCTCGAAGGGCTTTCTGAAGAAGCCGCAAGGCGCGGGCTTCGAATTCGCGGGTCCGGCCGTCACCGACGAGAAGCTGCTCGGCGCGGGTGTGGGCTACGGCATCCGCAAGGGTGACACCGCGCTCAAGGATGCACTGAACCAGGCGCTGAAGGACCTGAAAGCGGACGGTACGATCGACCGCCTCGCCGCGAAGTACTTCGACGTCAAGGTTGTGCTGCGGTAACACGCGGCGAGTGATGCGTCGCGCCTCGTGCCTCGCACCTGGCGCCTGGCGCGACGAAACCGTCGATGCAAACGGCCGCTATCGCGGCCGTTTGCATTTGGCCTGCGGCAAACGAAGGCACCCGTATCAGCCCATGCCTGCCGCCACCGCCGTTCAGCGCACGTTCGCCTCAGGCTGATCGAGATAGTCGAACACCACTTCGCCGAGCCCGAGCGTCAGATCGGCGACCAGATGGCGTGCCTCGACGATTTCGAGCACCGGCAACTCGGCGACCGGCGCGAGCGCATGCGGCGCCAGTTCGAGCGCGGCCGGCCCGGTCCAGGCGCCTTTCAGATCGATATCCTGCAGGTAGTAGCGCACCAGCTCGCAGATGCGCGGCGTGCCGTCCACGTGCGGAATCACCTTGAGCAGGAAGTTCGGCGCTTCGAGGCGTTTCTTCTGCTGCGCGAGATCGAGCTGCCGGTGCTTGTAGCCCATCGTGCCGGTGGCGATGCGCACCGGACCGTAATCGAGCGTTCCGACCAGGGTGTCGGTGTGGACCGCCAGCACCGGGTTCGCGAGCTTCTTCGGAAAGCCCCACAATTCGCGGCCGCCGGCGATGGGCGGGTGATCGTCCAGATACATCGCCAGCGTGTAGCCGCCCGCGACGCCGTTGAGCGACACCGGAATCACCTGGCCGCTTTCCGTGTAATCGCCGAAACCGGTCGAGTCCGGCATGCGGATGAACTCGTAATGCACCAGCGGTTCGCCGATCTCGAGCGGCTCCGGCACCACGGCGCGCAGTTTGTCGGGGTCGGTGCGGTAAGTGATGATAAGGAATTCGCGGTCGATGAACCGGTACGGACCCATCGGGAATGCCGGGCTCGTAATCGGCATCGCGAAGGCATTTGACAGCACGCTTTTGACGTCCATGTTTTTCCTTGCTGGTTAAAGGCGGTTGGAACGCTTTTGCACTGCACCGGAGTATCGTCGATTCCTTGACCGGCATCCCCGCCGACCGTTCGTCAATTATTTCGAGATATTGCGTCGTTGACATGTCGGGGGCTGACGGCCTGCGCTAAAATCGGCCGGACATCGTCGGCGCCACGGCTTTCGAGCGGCTCGACGAACACGCGCTACGGCGCGGCTAAAACCAAAATACAACGGGAAGCGCCGAAGGCGCTGTGCGGGGACCGCCATGACCACCATCGCCATCGAGACTCTGAGCCAGACCGGCGCGACCGACGAAGCGCCTCTGCTTGCCAGCTTCGCCCGCCAGCCGATTCTCACGCGGGACGGCATGCTGTGCGGCTACGAGATCAAGGTGCGGGCGCCGACGTTGCCGGTGGACGAAGCGCCTGAGGCGCAAGCCAGCCACGAAGCCAACCCCGATGCGTTGCCGGGCCGCCCGCCGACGCCGGCGCAACGCGTGGCGCGCGCCGTCGTCCACGGTCTGCTGCAGAGCGACGTGCGCGGTGCGCTCACTGGACATCCGGCCTATGTCGACGTCAGCCGCGAGATGCTGCTCGACGATTCCATTCTGCGGCTGCCCGCCGAGCGCTTCATGCTCGAACTGTCGCCCGCGCTCGCGGTGGACGACGCGCTGATCGCAAGGCTCGTGCAATTGCATACGCGGCGCTATCGCTTCGTGCTCGACGAGGTGATGCAGCCCAACGAGACCTTCGCCAAACTGCTGCCTTACGTCGACGTGGTCAAGATCGACGTCGCGCGCGCGCCGCGTGCGCTGCTGCCCAAGCTCGCGAGCGTGCTGAAGTCGGCGGGCAAGCTGCTGCTCGCTTGCGGGATCGACGCCCAGGCCGACTTCGAAGCGATGCATGGGCTTGGCTTCGACCGCTTTCAGGGCTATTTCTTCGCACGTGGGCAAAGCTCGGCGACGCGGCGCGTCAGTGCGCCGCGCCATGCGCTGCTGAATCTGCTGCAATTGCTGGCGGGCGACCCGACCGTCGCGCAACTCGAAGCCGAACTGAAGCTCAATCCTGTGCTGGTGATGCACCTGATGAAGCTGGCGAATTCGAGCGGGCTCGCCGTCGGTCACAAGGTGACGACGCTGCGCGATGCGATCAACGCGACCGGCACCGACCGCATCGCTCGCTGGACGCAGTTGCTGCTCTATGCCGACGGCCGCAAGGTCGCGCTCGAGGACGATCCGCTGCTGCAACTCGCGGCGACCCGCGCGCGCTTCATGGAACTGGCGATCGAGCGCCTGCCCGAAGCCGGGCGCGACGAAGCCGACGCGGCGTTTCTGACCGGCGTGTTCTCATTCGTCGACGCGGTATTCGGCGGCTCGCTCGAAAGCACGTTGAACGTGCTGACGCTGTCGCGTCCGATCCAGGCGGCGATACTGCGTCGCGAGGGCGTGCTGGGTGGCTTGCTAAGCACCGTCGAGGCGCTGGAGCGCGGCGAGTGGGAGCGGGCGGCCGCGCTGTGCGAACACTTGCCGCCGCTGACGGTGGAGGAGGCCGCGCAGATGGGACTCGCGGCCGGCGCGTGGGCCGGCGTCGCGGATCGCAGCGCGCAAGGGTTGGAAAGGATCGAGGATTGAGGGCGAAGCCGGTGCAGCGGTAAGTCTCGGGTCGAGACCAGGATCGAAGCCGCCGCGTGCAGTGCACGTTACGCGTAACTGGCGCCCGCGCAGGCCTTGGCAAGCCGCGAATCGGTTTCGCACGAACAACATTGAGGCAGGGCAAATACAGAACCGTCGAGAGTGAAACGCCGCGATCAACGATCGCGCCACGTCTTCACATCATCTCCATTTCCCGCATCTGCCCCAGGCCGAAAAAACGGCCTAACTCCTTTGCCAGCTCGTTCAACACGCTCATCTCCTTCTGCGAGATGCGGCGCGGCTCCTGCGTATGCGACCAGTCGCCGTACAACAGCGCCACCGTCTGATCGCTTTCGTCGACGACCGGCAGCAGCACGAAGGCGCGGGTGTCGTCGAACGATCGGCGGAACCATTCCGGTAATCGCGCGACCATTTTCGGATCGCGCGCATTCTCGATGAAGATACCGACCGAGTTCGCAATCGCGAGATGAAACACGTCGGGCTCGAACGCGGTGTTGAAGGTCAGCTTCGGCAGCGCCGCGTCGATCTTCGGACCGAGGCCGAGGCGCGCCTTGAAGGTGCCGTTGCTGTGCTTGACGAACACCACCGTGCGCGCGAAACCGAGGCCGGCCAGCACGGTTTCCGACGCCATCGCGAGGGCCGGCCCGAGCGGGCTGCCGGCGGGCAGCTCGCGCAGATCCTTGACGCCCACCGCGATGCGCGCCTCGGGGCTGAGCGCCTCGCGCGCGATCGCATCCGCGTTGGCGCGCAGCTCGACGATCTCGGCCATCACGCCGTCGCCGCCTTCTTCGCGGGCGAGCGCGACGCTCATCTGGAGCAGCACGTCGGGGTCCGTATTCAGCGCGCCGCTATATTCCTGCGCCAGTTCGGCGATGCGCGCCTCGCGCTCCCAGTCCGGCATGTTCTGCTGGGTGAGCACGTCGGCGACCGCGGTCGAATAGTTGGTGATGGCGCGCAGCCACTGCACCTGGCGCGGCTGCTCGACGTCCTGCGGATCGAACTCGCCCATGCCCGAGCGGATCATGTCGGGCAGGCGCCAGCGCACCGCGGCTTCCGCGCCGATCTCGTCGAAGGTCACGCCGAGCACCAGCACGCACGCATCGGCTTCGAGCGTGCCGTCGTCGATATGACGGCGAATCTGATCCCACTCGGCGTCCAGATAGAACACCACCAGCAGCTTGCCGATTTGCCGCATCAGCGTGCAGACCACGGCTTCCTCGCCGGCGCGCAGGTCGCCGCGCTCGGTCAGCTTGCGCGCGACGCAGCCCGACAGCAGCGTGCGGTTCAATTCGAGCTTCGCGTCGATGCGGCGCGGCGCGCTGTGATGAAAGTGATCGACGATCTTCAAGCCCACGACGAGATGGCCGACCGCGTCCATGCCGAGCACCATCAGCGCGCGCGACACGGTCGTGATGTTGCCGCCGAACGCCATGTACATCGCCGAGTTGGCCAGGCGCAGCACCTTTTGCGTCAACGCGAAATCCGACAGCACCACCTGCACGAGACCCGTGAAATCGAGGTCGTCGTTGTTCATTGCCGCCATGGTGGTACGCAGCGACTGCGACAGCATGGGGAAATCGCCGCGCTCGCTCATTCGCGTCCAGAGCCGGTCGAGCACCGTCGCCTTTACCATGTGAGTCCCGCAAAAACCATACATGTTCCAATGAGTGCCACGCCGGCCTCGGGCCGGCTTGTTCCACCGCGTATGCGCCGCGCCTGCATGGCTAGGCGGTGTGCAGGTGAAGCGTGCGCATTTCGAAACGCTGCGCGAGTTCGTCGGAGGGCAACGCCTTGCAGACGAGCCAGCCCTGAATGTGATCGCAGCCCATCTCCGTGAGCAGCGTGCGTTGCGCTTCCGTTTCGACGCCTTCGGCAACCAGTTCGAGATCGAGCGTCTGGGCCAGCCCGACGACCGCGCTAACGATTGCCTGATCGTTTCGCGAGGTTAGCAGATTCTCGACAAAACTCCGGTCGATCTTGAGTTTGGCGAGCGGAAACCGTTGCAGATACGCGAGACTCGAATAGCCGGTGCCGAAATCGTCGACGGCGAAGCGGATGCCCATCGCCGTCAGTTCTTCGAGCAGACCCGTCGCGTGGGCCGGGTCGTGCATCAGCAGGCTCTCGGTAATCTCGAACACGACGCGGCGCGGATCGATGCCGGTCAGCTCGATCGCCTCGCGCACGGAATCCTTGAAGCGCGGGTCGCGGAACTGCGTCGGCGACACGTTCACGGCCACGTATTGCAGCGAGATGCCTTGGGCGTCCCACTGGATCAGTTGCATGCACGCGACCTTCAGCACCCAGTTGCCGAGGAAGTTGATGAGCCCGATCGACTCCGCGAGCGGAATGAACATCGACGGCGGCACGAGGCCATGCACCGGATGCGACCAGCGGATCAGCGCCTCGACGCCAACCACACCGTGCGTGCGGCTGCTCGTGATCGGCTGGAAGTGCAGCGAGAACTCGCCGTTGCGCACGCCGTCGTAGAGATCGGCTTCGAGTTTCAGGCGTTCGGCGTCGGCGGGGTTGTCGTCGGGCACGTAGAACGCGAGCGTGTTGCCGCCGGCCGCCTTGGCTTGCAGCAGCGCGTGGTCGGCCCAGCGCAGCAGGTGGGTGTCGTGGGCGGCGGTGTCGTTGGCGTGGCGCACGTCGGGATAGAGTGCAATGCCGATGCTCGCCGACAGATGCACCTGCTGGCCCTTGAACACATAGGGCTGCTGGATCGCGGTCAACAGGCGCCGCGCCAGCGCCTCGGCGGCGGCGGCCGCGTCGGTGCGGCTGGCGGCGGGCTTCACGAGAATCGCGAACTCGTCGCTCGCGACGCGCGCCACGGTCTCGCTCGGGCTCGTCATGTTCATGAGACGCCGCGACGTGTCGCGCAGCATCTCGTCGCCGGCGTCGTAGCCGAGCGCGCGGTTCACGCGCTGATAGTCGTCGATGTCGAGCAGCAGCAGCGCGACCGGCGTGCCGTGCGCGTCGGCCTCATGTTGCGCGTCGAGCAGCGCGGGCAGCAGCGCCGACTGGTTGGCCAGATTGGTCAGGCGGTCCAGATGCAGCGCCTGGGTCAGACGTTCCTCGGTGGCGCGCCAGGCCGACACGTCGAAGCCGGCGATTGCGTAGCCGTCGATGCCGTCGTGGCTGCTGCGCACCACGCGCAGTTCGACGGTGATCGGATAGGTCAGCGATTTGATCAGGCTCAGGGTCGCTTTCTCGACGTTGCCGGAGGTCGCGGCGCGCGTCAGCAGCGCGTCGAGGCGCGGCACGTCCGCCGGTGCGACGAGTTCGTGCAGCGTGATGGTTTCCAGATATTCGCGGTGATAGCCGATGAAGCGCAGGCTGGCGTCGGATACGTAGAGGAAGCGCTGCGCATCGTCGACGTGCGCGAGCAGATCGACGGCGCCGACCACCTGTTCCAGTTGCGCGGCGCGGCTCGCGCCGCGCTTCGGCGCGCCGTCCGCGCGGCGGCCGAACGCGCGAAGCCGGTCGATGACCGTGCGCAAGGAGCCCCGGCGGGGCGCGATGATCCTGTTCGCTTCCATGTTTGTCGCTGGCAACCTGTGTTCGTCTGGCAGGCGGGGCGGCGCGTTGTTCCGCGGTTTCGGGCGGTCGAGAGGTATCAGGCCGCCCCATCAGAACGAGATAACGACCCGCTCCGGAGAATCTTTAGCGGCTGACGCAAAAAACATCTGGTAAGAGTGCGCGCGGACGCACTGGCGACGGTCTTGCCCCGATTCGGTTAAAGTGGCGCCGCTTGCCGTCCGTTAACAGAACAAACCCCCGTTGTGCAGTACCGGCCGTGACGTCGCTGCTGCCTAGCCTTTCCGAATACTTGCACCGATGATCCATGTCCGAACGTCATACTGCTGCGACGCCTGTCCGGCGCATCGAGGTGCGTGACGCATTCGCCGACGCGACGCAGCCAGGCCGCGCCGTGCAGTTTGTCTACCTGGGCCGCCAGCCGATCCTCGATCGCGCCGGTGCGCTCAACGCGTACGAGCTGCTGTTTCGCAGCGGCGCACACAACTACGCCGAAGTCGGCGACGACGCGCAGGCCACCGCCCAGGTGGTCGCGCACACGCTCGGCGGGATCGGCGTGCCGGCGGTGCTCGGGCCGCACCGCGGCTTCGTCAACATCGACCGTACGCTGCTGTTCAACGACATCGTCCATCTGATGCCGCCCGAGCGCTTCGTGCTCGAGATCCTCGAAACCGTCACGTTCGACGCGCCGCTGACGCGCCGGCTCAGCGAGTTGCGCCGCGCCGGCTTTCAGGTGGCGCTCGACGACGTCAGCGAGCTGTCGGACGAGCTGATCGGCGTGTTGCCGTACACCGACATCGTCAAGATCGACTTTCTCGAGACCCGGCGCGCCGTGCTCCCCGAGCTGGCCGCCGCCGTGCGCGGCCACGGCAAGACGCTGCTCGCGGAGAAGGTCGAGACGCGCGAGGACTTCGCGCTTGCGCGCGAGCTCGGCTTCGATCTGTTCCAGGGCTACTTCTTCGCGCGGCCGCAGGTGCTGGCCGCGCCGCGCAGCCGCTCGCTGCGCCCCGGCCTGTTGCGGCTGCTCGCGCTGCTCTCGTGCGATGCCGGCATCTTCGAACTCGAGGCCGAACTCAAGCTGAATCCGAGCGTGGTGATGCAACTGCTGCGGCTCGTCAATTCGAGCGCGTTCGGGCTGGGGCGCAACATTGCGTCGCTGCGCGAGGCGATCATCGCCACCGGTACGCGGCAGATTGCGCGCTGGGCCCAACTGCTGCTGTACGCGGACAGCGGCGATCTGTCCTGGCGCGCCGATCCGCTGGTGCAACTGGCCGGTACCCGCTCGCGTTTCATGGAGCTGGCCGCGAACTGGCTGCGTCCATCCGACGACGATTTTGCCGATGCCGCGTTCATGACCGGTATTTTTTCTCTGGTCCACGTGGTGGTCGGCAGCTCGCCGCGCACGGTGCTGGAGAAACTCGGTCTCGCGCCGCAAATTCGCGAAGCGATCGTGTCGGGCGCCGGCGAGCTCGGCGTGTTGCTGCGGATCGCCGAAGTGGCGGGCGAGGGCGGCGATGCCGCGTCGATTGCGGCCGCGCCCGATGCGCCGGCCGGTTTCGCGACGCTGACGCCCGACGTGCTGTCGGAGTTGAATCTGTCGGCGGCGGCGTGGTTCGGCGCGCACGTCGCGGAAGGGTCCACCTGAGACGGCCGGGCGCGGTGCGCCGCGCGTGTGTCTGTCGCGCGGCATGACGGACTCCATGCGTACGTGTTCCAATGGAGTGCGAAGGGGGTGGGGTTGCGTCGAAAACGCGGCCCCGGCTCATCAGACTCATTTCGACTCATTGAACGACGCGTGCAGTCACGCCTGGAGGAGCAGATGAAGAGGACATTCGTATCGATGGCGCTGGCCGCCGTCATGTCGGCCGGGTTCGCCATGTATTCGTTGAGCGCCTCGGCGACGCTCAAGCCTGGCGACACGGCGCCGCCGTTCACCACGGAGGCGTCGCTGGGCGGCAAGACCTACACTTATTCGCTTGCCGACGAGTTGAAGAAAGGGCCGGTGGTGCTGTACTTCTACCCGGCTGCCTTTACCAAGGGCTGCACCATCGAGGCGCACGAGTTCGCCGACGCCGTCGACGAGTACAAGAAATACGGCGCGACGGTGATCGGCGTGTCGCACGACAACATCGACACGTTGACGAAGTTTTCGGTGAGCGAATGCCGCAGCAAATTCCCGGTTGCGGCGGACGCCGATTCGAAAGTGATCGGCGCCTATGACGCCGGCATGCCGATGCATAGCTCGATGGCCAATCGCGTGTCGTATGTGATCGCGCCCGACGGCAAGATCATCTATGAGTACACGAGCCTGTCGCCGGAGAAGCACGTCGAGAATACGCTGAAGGCGGTGAAGGACTGGGCGCAGGCGCATAAGCAATAAGGGGCGATCGGCGCCAGTCGGTGGGCAATCCGGCAGTCGATCCGCCAGCCGGTCAGCCGCCCTCTGCGCCGGTTTGCTCGCGGGAGGCGCGTTATTCGCAACGGTGCTTTGCGCTGAGAAACCCGCATCGCTTGTGCTAGGCTGGATTTTTTTGCCGGGTGAGTTTGCGATGCCGATTGTGGTTGCGTTGATAGCGCTGATCGCGCTGGTGTACGGGGCAGTGCGGGCGTTTTATGCGTTGCAGGCGGCCTTCGGGCTCGCCGTGGCGGTCGGTGTGGCCGTGCTGGTCGCGCTGCTGCTGATTGCCGCCGCCGTGTATTGGTGGCGCCGCCGCCAGGAAGTCGCTGCGAATGTTCGCGATGGCGACTGGACGCACGAGCTCAGAGGAAGCTGGGGTTCGGTGCGGCTTGCTGCGGCCAAGCGGTTCTGCGAGATTCAGGTCGGCGACGAGCGGGGGGCGTACATCTTCGCCGATCTGCTGGGAGCCGAAGTGCGGGGCCGCGAAGGGCAAGCGCAGGTGGCTGTGAAGGTCAAGGACCCGAAGCGCGGCGAATGGCTCGTGCCGATGTCGGGTGAGAAGCAGGCAAGGCAATGGCAGCGGATTTTTTCGCTGGCAGTGGAGCAGAAGCTCTGAGTTTTATCGTGCAGCCCACCGTGGGTCGTGCGCATGAAGGCACGACCCACGGCGCAGCAGCTCAATTCAATTATGACGACGACGGCGCCACGCCCGTTCTGCGCGCCTTTCTCGCTTCCCACCGCACGCGCAACCGGTCCATATACAGATACACGACCGGCGTGGTGTAGAGCGTGAGCATCTGACTGACGATCAGGCCGCCGACGATCGCGATCCCCAGCGGCGCACGCAGCTCGGCCCCTTCGCCATGGCCGAACGCGAGCGGCAACGCGCCGAGCAGCGCCGCGAAGGTGGTCATCATGATCGGCCGGAAGCGCAGGAGACACGCCTGGAAAATCGCGTCGCGCGACGACATGCCTTGCCGCGACGCTTCGATCGCGAAGTCCACCATCATGATCGCGTTCTTCTTCACGATGCCGATCAGCAGAATCACGCCGATCAGCGCGATGATGCTGAACTCCGTACCGAACAGCAGCAACGCGAGCAATGCGCCGACGCCTGCGGACGGCAGCGTCGATAGAATCGTCAGCGGGTGGATGTAGCTCTCGTACAGCATCCCGAGCACGATATACACCGCCGCGAGCGCGGCCAGAATCAGGATCGGCTGGTCGGACATCGACTGCTGGAACGCCTGTGCGGTGCCCTGGAAGCTGCCGTGGATCGTCGCCGGCATGCCGATCTCCGCCATCGTGTCGTAGATCACCTGAGTCGCCGTCGAGAGCGACACGCCCGGCGGCAGATTGAACGAAATCGTCGAAGCCACGAACTGGCTCTGGTGATTCACCGACAGCGGCGTGGTGCCCGGCCCGAAGCTCGCGATCGCTGACAACGGCACCATGGTTTCCTTCGACGTCGACACCGCCGCGCCCGACGACGCGCTCGACTTGCCGCTTGCCGCGATCGAGTTGATCGCCTGATTGCGTGCCGAGTCGGCGGCGATGCTCGCGGTGCTCGATGCGGTCGTGCCCGCCGTGCCGCCGGTCGTCGCGCTGGTGGTCGTGCTCGTGGCCGCGGCCGCCGCCGCCGCCGAGGTGACCGTGCCCGCCGGCGCATTGGTGGTCTGCGCACCGCTCGCACTGCCGCCCGACGTGCTGATGTAGATCTGCTTGAGCATCTCCGGGCTCTGCCAGTACCTCGGCGCGACTTCCATCACGACGTGATACTGGTTCAGCGGGTTGTAGATGGTCGACACCTGGCGCTGGCCGAACGCGTCATACAAGGTGTTGTCGATCTGCGCCGGCTTGATGCCGACACGCGCCGCCGTCGCGCGGTCGATCGTCACCATCGCTTCGAGGCCACCCTGCTGCTGATCGGAGTTCACGTCGGCGAGTTCCTTGCGCGCCTGCAATGCCTCGGTGAGCTTCGGCCCCCACAGGTACAGGTCCGGCGTGGAGTCCGCCAGCAGCGTGAACTGGTACTGCGCGTTCGACTGCCGCCCGCCGACGCGAATGTCCTGCACCGGCTGCAGGAAGGTGCGTGCGCCGGCCACGTCGCCGAGCGGGCCGCGCAGTTGCTGGATCACCTGATCGGCGGACAGGCTGCGTTCGCTTTTCGATTTCAGCGAGACGAACATGAAGCCCGCGTTGGTTTGCCGGCCGCCGGTGAAACCGACCACGCTTTCCACCGCCGGGTTCTTGCTGACGATGTCCATCATCTGCGAGAACTTGCCTTTCATCGCCTGGAACGACGTGCTCTGATCGGCCTGGATGCCGCCGATCATGCGCCCGGTGTCCTGTTGCGGGAAGAAACCCTTCGGCACGATGATGTAGAGCCAGATGTTCAGGCCGATGGTCAGCAGCAGGATCGTCACGATCAGGCGCGGATGCAGCAGCGCCCAGCCGAGCGTGCGCTCGTAGCCGCGCTGCATCGACATGAAGCCGCGTTCGAGCCAGCGCCCGACGCGTCCTTCTTCCTTCTGCTCGTGCTTCTCGCGCAGCAGGCGCGAGCACATCATCGGCGTGAGCGTGAGCGAGACGATCAGCGACATCGCAATCGCGAGCGACAACGTCAACGCGAATTCGCGGAACAGCCGGCCGACGATGCCGCCCATCAGCAGGATCGGCAGAAACACGGCGACCAGCGAGATGCTGATCGACAGCACCGTGAAGCCGACTTCGCGCGCGCCGAGAAACGCGGCCTTCATGCGCGGCACGCCGTTCTCGATATGCCGTGAGATGTTCTCCAGCACCACGATCGCGTCGTCGACCACGAAGCCGGTCGCGATCGTCAACGCCATCAGCGACAGGTTGTCGATCGAAAAGCCCAGCAGGTACATCGCGCCGAACGTGCCGATGATCGAGATCGGCACGGCCACGCTCGGAATCAGCGTGGCGCGCCAGTTGCGCAGGAACAGGAACACCACCATCACCACCAGCGCGACCGCGATCACCAGCGTGCGCTCGGTGTCGCGCAGCGACGCGCGGATCGTGGGAGAGCGGTCGGCGGTGGGCGAGATGTCGACGTCGGCGGGCAGCGACGCGTGCAGTTGCGGCAGCATCGCCTTCACGCGGTCGATGGTCTCGATGATGTTCGCGCCCGGCTGACGGTACAGGATCACCAGCACCGCGCGCTTGCCGTTGAAGAGTCCGAGATTGCGCAGGTCTTCGACCGAGTCGACCACCTCGCCCATGTCCGAGAGTTTCACCGCCGCGCCATTGCGATAAGCGATGACGAGGTCCTTGTATTGCGCCGCCTTGGTGGCCTGGTCGTTGGTGTAGATCTGCACGCGGTTCTGGCCGAACTCGATCGAGCCTTTCGGGCTGTTCGCGTTGGCCGCGGCGAGCGCCGCGCGCACGTCTTCGAGGCCGATGCCGTAATGTGCGAGCGCGTGCGGCTCCAGTTCGACCCGCACCGCCGGATTGGCCGAGCCGCTCACGTCCACTTCGCCGATGCCTTCCACCTGCGACAGCGACTGTTGCAGCACGGTGGCCGCCGAGTCGTACAACTGGCCGGCGGTCAGCGTATTCGAGGTGAGCGCCAGAATCAGGATCGGCGCGTCGGCGGGGTTGACCTTGTGATACGTCGGATTGCTGCGCAGGCTGGTCGGCAGATCGGCGCGCGCGGCGTTGATGGCGGCCTGCACGTCGCGCGCGGCGCCGTCGATGTCGCGGTTCAGGCCGAACTGCATCGTGATGCGCGTCGAGCCCACCGAACTCATCGAGGTCATTTCGGTGACGTCGGCGATCGAGCCGAGATGCCGTTCGAGCGGACTCGCGACGCTGGTGGCCACGGTCTCCGGGCTCGCGCCTGGCAACGACGCCTGAATCGAAATGGTCGGGAAATCGACCTGCGGCAGGGGCGCGACCGGCAGCTTCGTGAACGCGAACACACCGGCCAGCGCGATGCCGATCGCCAGCAGCGTGGTGGCGACCGGGCGGGAGATAAACGGACGCGACAGATTCATCGCTCAGTTCCCTGCATCGGTGGCGGGCGGCGTCGTGCCGCTGGACGGCCCACCGCGATTGAAGCGCTCACGCGCGCGGCGGGCGAGCGAATCGAACGCGAGGTAGATCACCGGCGTGGTGAACAGCGTCAGCAACTGACTCACGATCAACCCGCCCGCAATCGCGATACCGAGCGGGCGGCGCAGCTCCGAACCGGCGCCGGTGCCGAGCATCAGCGGCAGCGCGCCGAGCAGCGCGGCGAGCGTGGTCATCAGGATCGGCCGGAAGCGCAGCAGACACGCCTGGTAGATCGCTTCGCGCGGCGGCTTGCCTTCCTCGCGCTCCGCATACAGCGCGAAGTCGATCATCATGATCGCGTTCTTCTTCACGATACCGATCAGCAGCACGATGCCGATGATGCCGATGATGTCCAGATCGTGCCCGGTGATCAGCAACGCGAGCAGCGCGCCGACCCCGGCCGAGGGCAGCGTGGAGAGAATCGTGATCGGATGGATGAAGCTCTCGTACAGCACGCCGAGCACGATGTACATCGTGACGATGGCCGCGAGAATCAGGAACAGCTCGTTCGTGAGCGACGCCTGGAATGCGAGCGCCGCGCCCTGATAGCGCGTCTGGAACGATGCCGGCAGGCCGACGTCCTGCTCGGCCTGGGTGATAGCCTTCACCGCCGCGCCGAGCGACGAGCCCGGCGCGAGGTTGAACGACACCGTGGTGGCCGGGAACTGGCTCAGATGCGTGACCAGCAGCGGCGCGGGCTTCTCGATGAACTTCGCGATGGAGGAGAGCGGCACCTGGCCGCCCGAGGAAGTGGAGGAGGGCAGGTAGATCGAGTTCAGGGACTCGACGTAGTGCTGCATCTCCGGCTGCGCTTCGAGAATCACGCGGTACTGATTCGACTGCGTGAAGATGGTGGAAATGATGCGCTGGCCGAACGCGTCGTACAGCGCGCTGTCGATCGTGGCGGGCGTGATGCCGAAACGCGACGCGGTGGCGCGGTCGATTTCGATGAACACCGAGCGGCCGTTGTCCTGCAGATCGGTCGCCACGTCCGCGAGTTCGGGCGCCTGCTTCAGGCGGTCGACGAGCTTCGGCACCCAGGTCGTGAATTCGCTGATGTTCGGATCGGTCAGCATGAACTGGTACTGCGTCGGGCTCACGGTCGAGTCGATCGTCAGGTCCTGCACCGGCTGCATGAACAGCGTCGCGCCGGCGATATGCGCGACGTCCTTCTGCAACTGGCGGATCACTTCGCTCGCGGTGTGGCTGCGGTCGTCGCGCGGTTTCAGGTTGATCAGCATGCGGCCGCTGTTCAGCGTGATGTTGCTGCCGTCCACGCCGATGAACGACGTGAGGCTGTCCACGTCTGGATTCTTCAGGATCTGCGCGGCGAGCTCCTGCTGACGCTCGGCCATCGACGCAAACGAGACCGACTGCGGCGCCTGCGTGATCGCCTGGATCACGCCGGTGTCCTGCACCGGGAAGAAGCCCTTCGGAATGTACACGTACAGCAGGGCGGTCAGCACCAGCGTGAGCACCGCGACGACCAGCGTGGAGCGCTGGCGGTTCAACACCCACGTGAGCGCGACCGCGTAGCGGGCGATCACCCAGTCGATGAAACGGTGCGCCTTCGCCTCGAAGCGCTGGCTCTCATGCGGCGGCGTGTGGCGCAGCAGCTTCGCGCACATCATCGGCACCAGCGTGAGCGACACGATGGCCGAGATCACGATGGTCACGGCGAGCGTGATCGCGAATTCGTGGAACAGCCGGCCCACCACGTCGCCCATGAAGAGCAGCGGGATCAGCACGGCGATCAGCGACACCGTCAGCGAAATGATCGTGAAGCCGATCTGTTTGGAGCCCTTCAGCGCGGCTTCGAGCGGCGCTTCGCCGTCCTCGACGTAGCGCGCGATGTTCTCGATCATCACGATCGCGTCGTCGACCACGAAACCGGTTGCGATGGTCAGCGCCATCAGCGAGAGGTTATCGAGTGAAAAACCGCACAGGTACATCACCGCGAGCGTGCCGATCAGCGACAGCGGCACCGACAGACTCGGGATGATGGTCGCGTAGACGTTGGCGAGGAACAGGTACATCACCAGCACGACCAGCACGACCGACATCGCCAGTTCGAACTGCACGTCGCGCACCGAGGCGCGGATCGTGGTGGTACGGTCGGTGACGATCTGCACGTCGAGCGCGGCGGGCAGCGACTGCTGCAATTGCGGCAGCAGCTTCTTGATGCTGTCCACCACCTGAATCACGTTCGCGCCCGGCTGGCGCTGCACGTTCAGAATGATCGCGGGCGTGTTGTCCACCCACGCGCCGAGCTTGGTATTCTCCGCGCCCTGCACGATGTTCGCGACGTCGGTCAGCATCACCGGGCGGCCGTCCTTGTACGCGATCACGGCGCTCTTGTACTGCTCGGCGTCGGTCAGCTGGTCGTTCGAGTTGATCGTGTAGTTGCGCGTCGGACCGTCGAAGTTGCCCTTCGGCGTGTTGACGTTCAGGTTCGAGATGGTGGTGCGCAGGTCGTCGAGATTCAGACCGTACGCGGCGAGCGCGCGCGGGTTCGCCTGAATCCGCACGGCTGGGCGCTGGCCGCCCGACAGGCTCACGAGACCCACGCCCGCGACCTGCGAAATTTTCTGCGCGAGACGCGTGTCGGCCATGTCCTGCACCTGGGTCATCGGCAGCGTCTTCGACGTGATTGCGAGCGTGAGGATCGGCGCGTCGGCCGGGTTGACCTTCGCGTAGATCGGCGGCGCGGGCAGGTCCGACGGCAGCAGGTTGCCCGCCGCGTTGATGGCGGCCTGGACTTCCTGCTCGGCGATGTCGAGCGGCAGATCGAGGCTGAATTGCAGCGTGATGATCGACGAGCCGGCCGAGCTTTGCGACGACATCTGGTTCAACGACGGCATCTGCCCGAACTGCCGCTCAAGCGGCGCGGTCACCGACGACGTCATCACCTCCGGGCTCGCGCCCGGATAGAAAGTCTGCACCTGGATCGTCGGATAGTCGACCTCGGGCAGCGCGGACAGCGGCAAAAAGCGCAGCGCGACGAGGCCGACCAGCATGATCGCCGCCATCAGCAGCGCGGTGCCGACGGGACGCAGAATAAAAGCGCGGGATGGATTCATGCGGTAAGTGCCGTGCCTTTATGACGAAGCTTGCGATGCGTGTCGGCCGTGACGCGCGTGAGCGCCCGATGCGCCCGATGCCGCAGCCGCGCCGCTCGCACCATGCGCGCCGGAGGCGGCGCGCGGCCGCTCCGCCGGAATCGTGATCTTCGAGCCTTCGCGCAGCCGGTCCGAACCGTCGATCACGACGCGCTCGCCGACCTGCAGGCCGGATTTGATGCTGGTGCGTTCGCCGTCGACGGGGCCGATCTTGACTGGGCGCACCGTCACCGTGTTGTCCGCCTTCACGACATACACGAACTGGCCCATCGAGCCGTTGAGCACGGCGGTGGTCGGCACGATCACCGCGTCCTTGATCGTATCGACGAGAAGGCGCGTGTTGACGAACTGATTCGGGAACAGGCGCGTGTTCTCGTTCTGGAAGATCGCACGCAGCCGGACCGTGCCGGTGGTCGTGTCGATCTGGTTGTCCATGGTCTTCAGCGAGCCGGTTTCGAGCGGCACCGTGTTGCTGCGGTCATACGCGGTGGCCGACAGCTGCTCGCCGTTGAGCGTGTGCTGGATGATTTGCTGCAGATTGTCTTCGGAGGTGGTGAAGATCACGCTGATCGGCTGCAATTGCGTAATCACGACGATGCCCGTGGAGAGGCTCGACGTCACGTAATTGCCCGGATCGACCTGGCGCAAGCCGACGCGCCCCGACACCGGCGCGGTGATGCGCGTATAGATGAGGTCGAGCTTGAAGCTGTCGATGTTCGCCTTGTCGGATTTCACCGTGCCTTCGTATTGCCGCACGAGCGACGCCTGCGTGTCGACCTGCTGGCTCGCGATCGAGTCCTGCGCGAGCAGTGTCTGATAACGTTTCAGGTCGAGTCGGGCGGTTTGCAGCAGCGCCTCGTCGCGCACCAGGACGCCTTGCGCGTTTTCCAGCGAGATCTGATAGGGGCGCGGGTCGATCTGGGCGAGCAGATCGCCCTTCTTGACCATCTGGCCTTCCTTGAAATACACGTCCTGCAGCACGCCGCTCAACTGCGGCAGCACGGTGACGGTGGCGAGCGGCGTGACCGTGCCGAGCGCGGTCAGCACCACCGGCATCTCGCCCTGGCTCGCGGTCGCCACGTGGACCGGCTGCGGCATGTTGGCCACCGCGCCGCGCCCGCCCCGGCCACCCGGCGCGCGGGCGCCCGACGCGCCGCTGGCTGCGCCGGCGCCGCTCGCGCCACCAGGCCCGCCCCACGGATGCCAGCGCCACAGCACGACGCCGAGAATGACCAGCGCCGCAACGGTCAGTGCGATGTTGCGGCCGCGATGACGTTTCACCACGCCGGGCGCGTCAGTCGGGGCGCCGCCGGACGACGGTTGGGAAGCCGGAGCGGCAGGGCGTTGGGATTCCGGATGCTTTTGTTGTTCGTCCATCGGTTCGGTCAGGTGGCTGGCTTTGATGTGAGCCGTTCGCGCGCTTGCGCCGCTACGGGAGTTCGGCGAATTGGCACGCGGGGCGGCATGACAGGCAGTTTCGACAGCGGGTGCGCGGCGCTGGTTCTGCGCGATGCTACCCGAGGCGCGGGACAGAGATGTTAACGCAATGCGGCATCATCACAGGTTTGCCGAGCCGTTCTCGATGCCGGGAAGGGCTCGCCGGGCGAGCGCCCCGCGACAGGAATGCATGATCCTACGTTGCGCGGTCTGTAACAGTCCACCCGACTATTTTTCTTTTGATTACGAAGGTTACAGGAGGACGGGCGGCCGCCGCGAGCGCGAGCCGGCGAATCCTCGCGTTCCGGCTCAGGTGTCGAGCCGACGCCCCGGCGTGCCGCCGATCTCGAGCACGATCTTGCCGATGCATTCGAGCAGCGCCGGCGCGGCGCGCGAGATCAGCCAATCGCGCGGACACTGGTCCGCCGAGCCGCCGCAATTGACCGCATAGCGCTCGCCCGATGGTCCGACGAAACCGAGCGCGATCGCGTTCAGGCCGTTGTACCACTCGCCGGTGGCGATCGCGAAGCCACGCTCGACGGTGTCTTGCAATGCGCTTTCGAGCCGGCTGCCGATGTAGCCCCAGTCATCGCCCTCGGCCACCTGCAGGCCGGCGAGCAGCGTGTCGCGCTCCGGCTGGGCGAGCGCCGCGAGGTAGGCGCGGCCCACCGCGGTGCGGCTCAGATTCATCCGCGAGCCGATCTCGAGACGCGACACCAGCACCGCCGAGCGCGGCCGGATCGCGTCGATCACCACCATCTCGAGCCGGTCGCGCACGGCCAGATGCACGGACAGCGCGGTGCGTTCGGCAAGTTCGATCAGGAACGGCCGCGCGCGCGCCCGGATGTCGAAGTTGCGCAGAAAGCCGTTGCTCAGTTCCAGCACCGACGAGGTCAGCACGAAGCGCTCGCTGTCGGGCAGCCGGAACAGGAAGCCGGTGCCGACCAGCGTGGCGGTGATGCGTGAGACGGTCGGCTTGGGAATGCCGGTCAGCTCGGTGAGTTCGCGATTGCTGAGCGGCGCGTCGGCGGCGGCGATCGAGCGCAGCACGGTCAGGCCGCGTGCGAGCGCGGTGACCTCATCGCCCGGACCGTCTTTGTCTTTGACCGGGTCGGCTGTCGCACTGGAGGACGTGGGTCGGGTCATGTAAATTTTTGGAACTAAATTTCAATTTCTGCGTTGGCAGCTTGCTAGCGACCGTGCCGCACTGAACCTTGGGAAGCCCCGAAATAGGGCATTCAATGGATCTTTAATTAGAAGATTCATTGTATCGGAATATTTTTCCGATGCGAACGAAGCCTCTTTAGATTTTGCTTGACTTAGTCAGCATAACCATAAAAAATGGAACCTCATTTCGAAAGACGATTTCAGACTCTGTATTCCCACATTCTGAATTCACCCAGGTTCGCGCAGTAGCTGTCGACACCTTAGCGGTCGATTCTCGCAGTCCATGGTCATCAGTCCGCTTTGGGTTTCGCAGCAGCGCCTCATCTTTCGAATACCGTCTCTCAGGTTCTAGCACGGCCCTCGGAATGGCTAGAACTTTTTAAGGCGTCACGGCAACGTGACGCCTTTTTTTTCGTCTATCGGCATACAACAAAGTCTGCGGCATTTGATAACTTTATTGCACGGTGCAGCAATTCCTAGTAGCCATGCATCAACGGCAGGGTCGACCAGGCATGGCAACAGCCCTCGTGCCAGCAGTCCTCGGAGAACCTTTCCCGGCCGACGACGCGTCCACATCAAAAACGCAGCGACGCGTACGTCCAAGTCTTTCACGGTGTTAAGACTCCGGAATACGATCTCGCGCTTTATGCAGAAAATCGAGAGGCCATGTTATGGGCATTATCGGATCTCGCTCTGCGGATTGCTCAAGCATTCCGCAAATAAGTTGCTGCCGAGCCAGATAACACTAAGAGTGCGAAGATTTTATTTGCGGCATGTTCGAACGCGGCCAAAGCAACATCCAGAAGCGCGTTTCAGTCAGCCGCTGGCCTTAAGGATCGCGAGTGGTGAGCCATTCAAAGTGCCGGGTTACATTCTCGGGGCAGTCGGACACGCTTGCGGTAAGGGTGCCGAGCGATGGCAGTTCTTTCAAATGAACAGAACCAGATCGTCGGCGCTCCGCTGAAACCGCTTGCGTGATCGTATGTGCCGGCAGTGGAAAGGCAGAGACCGCAATTCGCCCCGTGCCATGCGAGCTTGCCTTGGCTCTGCGCGGGGAAAGGGCGTGCTTCTGGCGCAGCATTCGAGTGCGGATTCGCCTGCGTTTCGTGGTGCTACCGGGGAGTGTTTCCCCGGTTTGCCGGGCAGGCTTCGGCGGGCTGAACCCGCTCAATTCGCATGCGCTCTGTCGGCTCGACACGCGTTCCCAAAACGTACACGTAGCTCGATACATTCCAGTTTTCACGCTTCACAGCCAGAACACTCTTCCCGAGGGGTTGAGGTGATCTCCTTGAACGATTGATCTTTCTTTTTATTCTTATCTGTTTGCCAAGCATGACTAACGTCATGCATGGCGAAAGGCTGTCGGAAAAGCAACTTGTTCGACGCGATGACGCATGACCCATAGCCAATATGGCGCAAGACACTCGGATTCGCACAATCAGACGAGTTCGATTTCACTGAAGCGTAGCGAATCGCGTCGAATCTAACAATTGTTGACCAACGCCTTGTCGCGAGTGAGTTAATTTTCTCCGCGACGAAATAAGCTGCGCATTCAAGAAAGCTGTGCGTTCAAGAAATGAACAGGAATATTCTCAGGCTGGTGCTCAGCCGAATTCGGGGCATGCTCATAGCTGTTGCAGAAACAGCGAACGGAACGGGCGAAGCAGATTCGGATAAGACCAGCGGTCGCCGCTCAGCGGGACGCATTTCATTGTTCCCGATGCTGTACACCGCTCGACACGCTCACCAAAGGAATGCAATAGACGATCCTGAGCCGCGGCTATATCACCACCCGAGTACTGCTGCCCGAACAGGACCCCTCAACCGGGACGCTCAAATTCGCACTGGTGCCGGGCGTCATCGGCAAGGTTCGCTTTACCGATCCTGCAACGCGCGGCACATGGAAGTCCGCATTCCCGACCCGCGACGGCAACGTGCTGAATCTACGTGACCTCGAACAGGGACTTGAACAGATGAAGCGCGTCAGCAGTCAGGACGTGTCCATGCGGATCGTGCCGACCGACATTCCCGGCAAAAGCGACGTGGTACTCGATGTGAAGCGTACCAAGCCGTGGACCGTGGTCGCGTCGGTGGACAATTCGGGCCAGCGCGCAACGGGAAGGCTGCAAGGCAACCTGAGTCTCGGCGTCGACAACCCGCTCGGCCTGAACGACATCTTCAACGTGGGCGTAAGCCAGGACCTCGAATTCGACGACAAAGGCCTTGGCTCACACGGATGGAACGGTTCCTACCCGATTCCGTGGGGCTACTGGACCGGTACGCTGTCGGCCTATACGAACTCGTACTATCAGCAGATCGCGGGCGCCAACGCGACGTTCGTGTCGAGCGGCAACTCGCAGACGGTGGACTTCAAACTCCAGCGCGTTCTCATGCGCAGCCAGAACAACGTACTTGGCGCGCAGTTCCGGCTGACGAAGCGTTTTGGCGAGAGCTTCATCGAAGATACCGATATCCGGCAGCAGCACCGCAACAACACTTTCATCGAAGCCGGTCTGACGAACCGTCATTACTTCGGCGCGTCGCAATTCGACGGCAGTCTCGCATACCGTCAGGGTGTGGGTGCACTCGGCGCAACCCCGGACTACTACGTGAATGGCCCCACGTACCGCTTCCACATGGCCGTACTCGACGCGAACCTGTCCGTGCCGTTCCCGATCGCAACGCAGCCACTTCGCTACGTGACAAGCGTTCGCGGCCAGTTGACCAACAACACGCTGAACTACATCGACGACCTGACGATCGGCAGCCGCTACACGGTGCGCGGCTTCGACGGCGAAACGATGCTCGCGGCCGAGCGCGGTTTTTTCTGGCGCAACGAATTGCAGTTGCCGATCGGCTCGACAGGGCAGTCACTCTATGCAGGCATTGACTACGGCCATGTATTCGGTCCGAGTGCCGTCTACCTCGTCGGTACGCAACTGGCGGGCGCCGTGGTCGGTATCAGGGGCAGCGCATTGGCGAAGGCCGGTGCGCTCGCCTATGACCTGTTTGCCGGCACCCCTCTCTATAAGCCCTCGGGTTTTCCGACGGCAAGGGTAGCGCTCGGCTTTCAGGTAACGGCGCAATTCTGACGATCGCGTTGATCATCAAGTTTTTATCAAAAGGAGAAGGATGAATATGTCAAAGATCTATGGAGTTTCAGTGCTCGCCGCCGCCCTTACGTTGGGCGGATGTGCAACGGAGTCCTCACATTCGCTCCCGGTCCAGCCCGTGAGCGTTTCCCAGACTCCGTACGCAGGCGAGCGCGTCGAGATGGCCGTCGGCAAGTTCGACAACCGGTCCAGCTATATGCGAGGAATTTTCTCCGACGGAGCCGATCGCCTTGGCGGGCAGGCCAAGACCATTCTGATCACCGCGCTGCAGCAGAGCGGGCGCTTTAATGTGCTGGATCGGGACAACCTCGACGAAATCCGTCAGGAAGCTGGCTTCATGAAGAAGGGGCAGGCGATCAAGGGCGCTAACTTTGTCATCACTGGCGACGTCACCGAGTTTGGCCGCAAGGAAGTGGGTGATCGCCAGCTCTTTGGCATTCTCGGCAGTGGCAAGAACCAGGTGGCTTATGCAAAGGTAAGTCTGAACGTGGTGAATACCACGACCTCGGAAGTGGTGGCGTCGAGTCAGGGGGCGGGGGAATACAGCCTCTCGAATCGCGAAATCATCGGCTTTGGGGGCACCGCCAGCTACGACTCGACCCTGAATGGCAAGGTGCTTGACCTCGCGATCCAGGAAGCCGTCAACCATCTGGCTGCGCAGGTCGATGAGGGCGTGCTCAAGCTATCACGATAGGCGCACGACCCAGCGACGTCGCACAGCTTTTCGTGCGACACACCATCACCTGACGGAATTCAAGATGAAACATACGGGCACGATATGGGGAATGAGGCTGCCGGCAATGACAGTTGCGGCGCTCCTCACGGGATGTGCGGCAAACAGCCCGCCGCCGCTTTACCAGTGGAGCGGCTATCAGCCAGCGGTCTATGACTACCTCAAGAGGGACAAGAACCCGCAGCAGCAGATCGACGCACTTGAAAAAGCGCTGCAGGAAATCCGCGCGAAGGGCGCCACGCCCCCGCCGGGTTTTCATGCGCAACTCGGGCTGCTGTACGCGAGCGTTGGCAAGGACGGGCCGGCCATGGAACAGTTCGGGGTCGAGAAAGACCTGTTTCCGGAATCCTCGACCTACATGGATTTCCTGATGAAACATAAATCGAAACAGCCCTAAGCGAGCCGTCATGCGCAGATTCCTTTCTTTCAGACTTTGGTTTGCCCTCTCGACGTTCACGTTGCTGGCTGCGTGCGCGCAGCCCGTCAAGCATGCCGACTACACCGCTTTCAGGAACAGCCGGCCGCATTCAATTCTCGTTTTGCCGCCCGAAAACGAGACGACCGATGTGCAGGCGACGAACAGCATGCTTTCGCAGATGACGATGCCACTCGCCGAATCGGGTTATTACGTTGTGCCAGTGGCGGTGATGGATGAAACCTTTCGCCAGAACGGCCTGACCGTCCCGGCCGATATTCAGGCAACGTCCCCCGCGAAGCTTCGCGAGATTTTTGGTGCGGACGCGGCGCTGTATTCGAAGATCACCCAATACGGCACCGTGTACCACATCGTCGATAGCGCGACTGTCGTCACCACGTCGGCAAAGCTGGTGGACCTGAAGACCGGTGATGTGCTTTGGCAGGGAAGCGCAAGTGCCAACAGCAACGAGGGGAGCAACTACGGCGGAGGCGGCCTGATCGGCATGCTCGTGACGGCGGCGGTCAAACAGATTGCAAATTCGCTGACGGACAAAGGTCACGATATTGCTGGTGTGACGAGTTACCGGCTGCTGCACGCGGGCCCACCGAATGGGCTGCTGTACGGTCCGAGATCGCCGAAATCCGGCACGGACTGATCTCGCCGGTTGCCATCGCGCCCCTCGCTGGACGAGGCACGCGTGCTTTCGACGGTGAGGCGATGCTTGCCGCCGAAATGGGTTTCTTCTGGTGCGACGGGCTTCAGTGGCCAACGGGCTCGACGGGGTCAGTTGGCCCATGCGGGCGGGGACTACGGTTTGGATATCACCGCAACGCCGACTCCGACTCTCTCGACTGTAACCAGTTGGTGGACGCGGTGGTCGGCATCATGGTCCGCGCATCGGCGAGCTTCGCAACGACGCTGTGCGGAGCGACGAGCCCGATCGCACCGTCGACTTCCCGCTCCAGACGCGCACCCAGCGCGGCAAACGCATCGCGCCGCTGGCGATCCATACGGCCGCATTTCCTCGCCTTGTTATTCATTCATGTTTTTGAAAAACAACAGACGGCGCATTGGCGATTCCCGAAAACCGGCAAGCGCTGCATTTTCAGCGCGATAACAGCGAAACGGTTGCAATACCGAGGACGGTCATTGCCAGCGACGCGCTCACGTGAATGACGATCTCGCCCGCGGCCCAGCCGAGCCGACCGTCCTGCAAACGTTGCACGACTTCCGCGGAGAACGTCGAGAAGGTGGAAAGGCCGCCCATCAGGCCGGTAATGACGAAGAGCCGCCATTCGGGCGCGATCTGCGGCACCCGCGCAAATCCCGCGACCGCGACGCCGATGATGTAGCCCGCAATCACGTTGGCGGCGAACGTGCCAAGCGGCATGCCGCTAAAAATACCGTTCAGGCGGATGCCGAGAAACCAGCGAAACAGCGAGCCGAGCGCGCCGCCAATGGCGACAGCGAGAAAGGACCAATACATGGAGGAAGACCTGACCAGACCGAAGTGTCGACAAACCGGGCTGAGCGTGGGCGAGGCGATGCCCACGTCCGCAGTCATCCGGGCGAAGCAGGCATCATCAGCCACGAGGGCGGTTAATGGAGAATGCCATCTCCAAGGCCGAAGTCTAACATCGGCGGGGCATGTGGGGACAGGTCCAGGCCACGTCGAGAGTGTGGCGCGCCGGTTTTCCGTCCGCGCCGGCGCTCGGATCGTCGCGCCTCGCGGCGCAGCGGTGCGAGGTGAGCGCTGGGGCCCCCGGCGTAGCCCGTGCGCTCGCAGGGGGAGCGCGTCAACGCCGCGCTCGCGCGCGCAAAGCGCCGCCCGCTGCGCCCGCACGGACCAGGCCTTACCTTGTCCCTGTTACTCCGGCGTCGCCGAAATCTTGTGAATCGACAGATCCGCACCGTTGTATTCGTCTTCCTGGTCGAGCCGCAGACCCACCGTCAAACGGATCGCGCCGTACACGAGCGAGCCGCCGAGCGACGCCACCGCGATTCCGCCCAGCGTGCCGATCAGCTGCGAGCCGAATGACACCCCGCCCATGCCGCCGAGCGCGTGCAGACCGAAAATCCCCGCCGCGATGCCGCCCCACGCGCCGCACAGCCCGTGCAACGGCCACACGCCGAGAACGTCGTCGATGCGCCAGCGGTTCTGCACGCAGGTGAACATATAGACGAACAGCGCGCCCGCGATGCCGCCCGTCACGAGCGCGCCGAGCGGATGCATCACGTCGGAGCCCGCGCAGACCGCCACCAGACCTGCGAGCGGACCGTTGTAGGTGAAGCCCGGATCGTTGCGGCCGGCGAACCACGCGCTCAGCGTGCCGCCGACCATCGCCATCAGCGAATTGACGGCGACGAGGCCGCTGATCTTGTCGACTGTCTGTGCGCTCATCACGTTGAAGCCGAACCAGCCGACCGTCAGCACCCATGCGCCGAGCGCAAGAAACGGAATGTTCGACGGCGGATGCGCGGCGATGCCGCCGTCCCGATGGTAGCGCCCGTGCCGCGCGCCCAGCAGCAGCACCGCCGGCAGCGCGACCCAACCTCCGAACGCGTGCACCACCACCGAGCCGGCGAAATCGTGAAACGGCGCGCCGAACACATGGGCGAGCCAGTCCTGGATGCCAAGGCGGCCGTTCCATGCGATTCCCTCGAAGAACGGATAGACGAAGCCCACCAGCACGAAGGTCGCGAACAGTTGCGGATTGAATTTCGAGCGCTCCGCGATGCCGCCCGACACGATCGCCGGAATGGCGGCGGCGAAGGTCAGCAGGAAGAAGAAGCGCACCAGCGCATAGCCGTTGTGCGCGGCCAGCGACTCCGCGCTGCCGAAAAACTGCACACCGTAGGCGATCGTGTAGCCGATGAAGAAATACGCAATCGTCGAGACGGAGAAGTCCACGAGAATCTTGACCAGCGCATTGACCTGATTCTTTTTTCGGACCGTGCCGAGTTCGAGAAACGCAAATCCCGCATGCATGGCCAGCACCATCGCCGCGCCGAGCAGAAGAAACAGGGTGTCGGTGCCGGTTTTCAAACTTTCCATCGATGTGTCCCGCGTATTCCAAAAAAGCGGGCAATGAATGCAAGAAGTGGGCCAAACTTGTGCCGGGAAGCGTCGATGCGGTGCAATTCAGCACCGGCATGGGATTGGTCACATGCATGACGCCCTTGAGGCGTTCCTCCAATTGCACCGGGAAAGACATCAAAAGCACAATGGTAGTGCATGAAAATTCGCGTACACCCGGAATGATCCAGATGAGGGCGAAATATTCGATTTTAATTACATTGCATTCAAGATCCTGACGCGTTGGCGTCCCTTTGCGAGATGTTCGGGCGGCCCGGCGAAACGCGCGGTCCACGGTGACCGACCGTCTTTGTCTTCCTGGGCAAACGTCGACATAATGTGCCGACCCCCCCAATGATCTACGGCCAACGACCTTCAATGCGCACGCATGAGACTGACGACTAAAGGCCTGTTGCTGATCGCCATTCCGGCTGTCTTCGAACTGGCGCTGCTGTCCGGACTGGTCAAGGCCCAGTCCGACGCGGCGCTGGCGGAGCGTTGGGCCATTCATAGTGAAGACGTGCTGCGTCAGAGCGCCGCGATTCTCGATCCGGTGCTGAGCGAATCCGTGGCGCTGCGCGGCGCGGTGCTTGCCAACGACACGCACTTCGCCACGCCGGTCGCGGTATGGGTGGATGTCGACCGCCGCATCGACCAACTGGCTGAACTGGTCGCCGACAACCCGGCTCAGGTCGAGCGTGTGGTGCAGGTGCGGCAGGCCGTGCAGGCGTATCGCCAATGGTCGGACCGGATTCAGGATCTGCTGCGCTCAGGGTTGCGGCATGACGTTCTCGAACGCTTGCGCGATCCGGCGAAAAGCGATGCGCTCGATCGCTTGCGCCAGCAGATGGTCGCGTTCCAGGCGGAGGAGCGGCGCATCGACGCGTTGCGCTCGAGCGCCGCCGGCGTCGCGCGCGAACAGCAGCAGACTTTGATCGCCACGGCGGCGTTCGGCTCGCTGCTGTTCGTGGCGCTGGCGATCTGGTGGTTCACGCGCGGTGTGCGCGGGCGGCTCGCTCTCCTGTCCGACAACGCCGGGCGCCTCGCGGGCAACGAGCCGCTGGCGCCGCTCGACACCGGTCGCGATGAAATCGCCCGCCTCGATCTGACCTTGCATGACACGAGCCGGCGTCTGCTCGAAGCCGAGCGCATCCAGGCGCGCTTCCAGGCGGACCTCACGCGCCGCACCGGCGAACTGGCGCAGATCAACGAAACATTGCGGCAGCAGACCCAGGAAAACGAGATGTTCATCTACGGCGTGTCGCACGACCTGCGTGCGCCGCTGGTGAATCTGCAGGGCTTCTCGAAAGAACTGATCCGCGCCTGTGACGAGCTGCGTGCGACGGTGCGCGAGTCGTCGCTCGCCGAGCAGTCGCGGCAGCGGATCGAGCGGGTAGTCGACGAGGATATCGGCGAAGCGCTGCACTATTTGCAGACGGCCGTGTTGCGCGCGTCGCACATCATCGACGCGCTATTGCGGTTGTCACGGGTCGGTCGCGTCGAGTATCGCCGGCAGAAGGTGGACGTGCAGGACATCGTGCAGCGCGTGATCGATGCGATGCAGGGCTCGATCCGGACGCGGCGCGCTCGTGTGAGCGTCGGCGAGTTGCCTGCGGTGTGGGGCGATCCAACCGCGCTCGAGCAGGTGTTCGCGAACCTGGTCGGCAATGCGGTGAATTACCTGGACCCGGCGCGCGAGGGCAAGATCGAAATCGGAACGACGCCGGCGCCGCTGGGCGTGCATTCGTTACGCATTTTCTATGTGCGCGACAACGGCCAGGGGATACCGGCGGTCGCTTTGCCGCGGCTTTTCAACGCGTTTCAGCGACTCCACGGCAATGCGAGCGCCGGCGAGGGCATCGGCCTCGCGCTCGTGCGCCGAATGGTGGAGCGGCACGGCGGACGCGTGTGGGCGGAATCGCAGGAGGGGCAGGGCACGACGTTTTATCTGTCGCTGCCCGAAGCCGGGATGCGTTCCGAGGAAGCGGCTGCTGAGGCGGCCGGTTTTCCGCAGAAACGGGATGGGCACGGTTGGCGCGCGGACCTCGAAGGTCGTGAAGGCGCGAGAGCAGGTGACAACCGGACTGTGCATTCCGTCGACACCGCGCCCGGTATCGGCACGCGCTGATCGGCGCGTGCCGATGAGCATGCCGGCTGTGCGGTTCAGTGCGCGGCGAAAATGCGCCGTGGTTTGAGCAGCTTGCTGCCGCGAATCGACCAGTAAAAGCCGCAAGCGAGCAGAACGGCGACGCCTGTCAATGCCTCGACCGGTGCGGGACGCAGACCGGGCAGGCCGCCGATCGTGAAGAGGCCGCGCGCGACGATCAGCAGTGCCGCCCAGATCGAACACGCGGCTTGTGCCAGCATGCGCGTACCGGTTACGCGCCGCGCGCGGTTGTCGCGCGACCAGTTGGCCGGTGTGTGCGCGCAGAAGAAAGCAATGGCCATCAACGTGATGGCGAGGATGACGATCCAGTCGACAAGTTCCATCGAAAAAACACTCCCAAGTCAGCCCTAGACTTTAGAAAGGTTTTGCGGTGCGAACTATCGGACGAATCTCAAATGCAAAATGGTGTGCCGTATTCCGGCGAACGCCTGGTGCCGCGCGGGCAGGGCGCTCGCTGTCGAATTTCGCGCCAGCTTAGAGTTCGATGCGCGTGCCGAGCAGCACGAGGAACTGGCGCAGCCATTCGGGATGCGCGGGCCATGCGGGCGCGGTGACGAAGTTGGCGTCGGTGATCGCGGCGTCGACCGGAATGTCGGCGTATTCGCCGCCCGCGAGTTTCACTTCGGGCGCGCAGGCCGGGTATGCGGAAATGCGCTTGCCGCGAATCACGTCGGCGGCAGCCAGCAGTTGCGCGCCGTGACAGACGGCGGCGATCGGCTTGCCCGCTTCGGCGAATTGCCGCACTACCTCGATCACTTTGGGATTGAGCCGCAGATATTCCGGCGCGCGGCCGCCGGCGATCGCCAACGCGTCGTACTGGCGCGGATCGGCGTCGTCGAACGACGCGTTGAGCGTGAACTGATGCCCGGGCTTTTCGGTGTAGGTCTGGTCGCCTTCGAAATCGTGGATCGCGGTCTTGATGCGCTCGCCCGCTTTCTTGTTCGGACAGACCGCGTCGACGATATGGCCGACCGCCTGCAGCGCCTGAAACGGCACCATTGTTTCGTAATCCTCGGCGAAGTCGCCGGTCAGAAACAGAATCTTCTTTGCCGCCATCGTATGCCTCCAGTTGATCAATGAAAACAGCGAAACCATTTCGACATTCATCGATGCTCACGCAGTCTACTCCATCGCGTTTGACAGAACCGCGACGGATTGCGTGAGCGAGCGTCCTTGCACGGCGCACCGTGCCGCGCCCAACATGGCGGCTCGCGCTCCCCAGTGAGTCAGTGCGGCGCAACGGCGTATCATGAGCGCGTTTTCGCACGCGGAAGCCGCTCGATGCGGCTCAATTCAAACATGACTTCATCTCTCTATTACCCGTTGTTGCGCCGCGCGGCGGTCGTGGTCGTCGTATTCGGTGCATTGGCCGCATGCCAGAAGAACGATGCGTCGGCCGGACAGGTTGCCGGCAAGCTCAACGACGCCGCCCAGCTCGCGGGCCAGAAGCTCGACCAGGCGGCGAGCTACGTCGGCCAGCAGGTCGATGCGACCAGATCCGCCGCGCAGCAGAACCTCGAATCCGCGTCCGCGCCGTCGATCAACATCGACCCGAACGCCCTTGCTTCGAGCGCGCAGGCCAATCTGCAAAGCGCGGCGAGCGCAACTCACGCGCAGCTCGGCAAGGCCGCATCGCTCACCGGCCAGAGCCTCGAAACGGCGGGGCGCAAGCTGCAGGAGTGGTCGGCGCAGAATACGGCCTCGTCGGCGCACGCGGCGGCTTCGTCAACGGGCGATTCGGCCGATGCGCAAAAGCAGATGGACAAGTGACATGCCGGCCGGACCGATCAGTCATTTGACGGCTGGGTTAAATGTAATTACTATGGTTACACATTGTGGTCGCTGGGCGGGTTTGTTGTGAATACGAGTAGCCGGTTTGCATTTGCGGTGCACGTGCTTGCGCTGTTGTCGCTGCAGGAGGGCGTGCCGCTTTCGTCGGAGATGATCGCGGGCAGCGTGAACACGAATCCCGCGCTGATCCGGCGGCTGTTGACCATGCTGGCCGAGGCGGGTCTCACCACGTCCCAGCTCGGCTCGGGCGGCGGCGCGCTGCTCGCCCGTGCGCCCGGGCAGATCACGTTGCTCGACGTGTACCGTGCGGTAGACGACGCGCAATTGTTCGCCCTGCATCGCGAGGAGCCGAATCCGGCGTGCATGGTGGGGCGCAATATTCAGGGTGTGCTGCGCGGCATCATCGACGAAGCGCAGGAGGCGCTGGAGGCGTCGCTTGGCGCACGCACGCTGGCCGACGCCACAGCCGACGTCGTGCGCGCTGAGAAGCAGCGCGAGCGCAAGCGGCGTGTGCACGGATGAGGCGGTAACGAAGCAGTATCGAAGGGCGCATGTGCGGCGTATGCGGCACATGCGTCTGAAAAACGGACGGGGGCTCGAGCCCCTCTTTTTCCCACGATATATGTAATCAATGTAGTTACATATAAATCAATCAGGAGTTGGAAAATGAGCAAGCAACTGAAGATCGCGTTGTTCGGTGCGACCGGCATGATCGGTTCGCGGATCGCCGCTGAAGCGGCCCGTCGTGGGCATCAGGTGACGGCGCTGGCGCGCAATCCGGCGCGTGTGCCGACCGACGTGGCGAATCTGAAGGCGGCGCAAGCCGATCTGCTCGACGCTGCGAGCGTCGGCGCCGCAGTGCGCGGCCACGATGTCGTGGCCAGCGCTTACGCACCGCCGCAGGACGATCTCGCGACGCTCACGAAGGCGACCCATGCGCTCGTCGAAGGCGTGCGCGCGGCGGGCTTGAAGCGCGTCGTGGTGGTGGGCGGAGCGGGTTCGCTGGAAGTCGCGCCGGGCAAGCAACTGGTCGATACGGACGGTTTTCCCGACGCGTACAAGGCGATCGCACTCGCCCATCGCGACGCATTCGACTACTACCGGGGCATCACTGACCTCGACTGGACTTTCTTCGCGCCGGCCGCGCTGATCGCGCCCGGCGAGCGCACCGGCCAGTTCCGCACGGGCGCGAACACGCTGTTGGCCGACGCCGAAGGCAACAGCCGCATTTCCGCGGAAGACTACGCAATTGCGTTCGTCGATGAACTGGAGCAGGGGCGCTTCGTTCGTCAGATCGCGACGGTCGCTTACTGACTCTGACGAAGTCAGGCGGCGCGAGCATGCGGTGTTTCACTGCAACCGTGGGGGAGCGCAGTCGATCAGGTTCGCGATGGCAGCGGCAAGTCGGGAAAGCGGCGCCGCCACACCGCCGCGTCACACCCGGTGCGCCGCAGCGGCGCCGATAGCGTAAAGCGCCCCGCGAGGACGGGCGAGCTCGCCCTGCTGTGCTTTCGAAGCCCGCGCAAGCGCCCTAACATTCGGTTACGCATGTTCGGGCGCGCCGGGCAAAACTGCGGCTACACTGGCGACTCCCGTTTTTCCTACGGATTGCCATGCAGTCATGCCCGTCGCGGCGTGAGTCCGAGGCTACGCCGTCCAACGGCGGGCAGCCGGCGACCCGCGCCGTCCCTCATCTTTTCTCAGACCAGCCCGGCTCCGGCACGCGCCCGACTGGACGCGCGCGCGTCGCGGCATGGTTCGGCGCATGGATGGCCGTACTCGGCGCCGCGTTGATCCTGTGCGCCGGCGCGGTGCCCGTGTCGGCGCTGGCTGCCGGCGCACCCACCAGTGCACCCACCAGTGCACCCACCAGCGCACCGGCCAGTGCGCCCAGCAGCACGCCCCTCATCCCGGCCTTGCAGAGCCTGATCAACAGCGCGACGGCGACGCCCACGCCAGTCGCGTCGGCCGCGTCGGCTGCCGACGCGGCGTCCGCACCGTCGCCCGCGAGCCAGGCGGAATTGACCCGCTCGCTCGACAGCGTGATCGCCACGCTCGATAACGACCGCCAGCGCACCGCGCTCGTCACCCAGCTCAAGAAGCTGCGCGACGTCTCGCAGAATGTCGCGCCAGCCGCGCCCGCACCCGCGCAACCGAGCCCCGGCCTGCTCGGCGCGATCGCGTCGGGCATCGCGTCGTTCGAAGCCGACGTGCATCAGGGCCGCACGCCCGTGCGCTACTGGGGCGGACGCTTCAATGCGGCCGGCAACGAGCTCTTCACGATCATCACCAGCCAGGGGCGCGAGAGCTTCGGCCGCGTGCTGTTCTCGATGCTGGCGATGCTGGCCGGCTGGGGCGCCTGCGCCGGCGCGCTGATCTATCTGCAACACCGGCTGTACCGGCGCTTTGGCATCGTCATGCAGCTGAATCCGAATCCGACCACGCGCGAGCTGCTGATCTTCGCGTTGCGCCGCGTCGGTCCGTGGATCATCGCCTTCGTGGCGGCGCTGCTGTTCGTGCGCGCGATGCCCGATGCGCTCGGCCGCACGCTCGGCATGGTGGTCGCCTATGCGATCGTCGCGGGCGCGGTGTTTTCGGCGATCTGCCTGATCATGTTCTCGCTGTCCGGTTCGGGGCATCGGCGCATCGCGGTGCGTCTGCTGATCGATCATGCGCGGCGTCTGCTGTTCGCGGTCGGCGTGTGTGGCGCGCTCGGCGATGCGGCCGTCAATTACGACGTCGCGCACCAGCTCGGCTCGAATCTCGCCGCCTTGATTTCGACCGCGGCCAACATGACGGCCGCCGTGCTGACCGGCTATTTCGCGGTCGCATTTCGCCGTCCGGTCGCGCATCTGATCCGCAACCGACCCTACGAGCAGCGTAACCATCACAAGGCCGCGACCGACGCGTTCGACGTGCTCGCCGCGCTCTGGCACGTGCCCGTGCTGGTACTGGCGACGGCGTCGGTGGTCGCGACGCTCGGTGGTTCGGGTTCCAGCGAAAACGTGCTGCAGATTTCGGTGGTGACCGCGCTGTTGCTGGTGCTGGCGTTTTTCCTGTCGGCCATCGTCCTGCGCATGACACGCCCGCGCAGCGCGCGCGCCCGTCGCCGCTCGCCGTATCTGACGCGGCTGTTGCGCTTTTTCGGTACGCTGCTCACGCTTTTCATCTGGCTGTTCTTCTTCGAACTCGCGGCGCGCCTGTGGGGCGTGTCGCTTGCCGCGATGGTCGAGCAGAACGTCGCGGCGCGCGGTATCGCGCATGCGGTGACGGCGATCGTCGCGACCGTGTTCATTGCATGGCTGCTGTGGATTCTGGTCGACACCGCGATCACCGAAGCGCTCAATCCGGCCGGCCCGCGCACCAAGTCGCGCAGTCCGAGCATGCGCGCGCGCACGATGCTGCCGCTCGTGCGCAACGTCCTGCTCGTGACGATCATGACGATTGCGGGCATCGTCACGGCGGCGAACCTCGGCATCAATGTGACGCCGCTGCTGGCGGGCGCCGGTGTGATCGGTCTCGCGATCGGTTTTGGCGCGCAGTCGCTCGTGACCGACCTGATCACGGGCCTGTTCATCATCATCGAAGATACGATTTCGGTGGGCGACTGGATCGACGTGGACGGCGGCCATGCGGGCACGGTCGAGCATCTGTCGATCCGCACGGTGCGTCTGCGCGACGGCCAGGGCGCGATTCACGCGATTCCGTTTTCGCAGATCAAGATCGTCAAGAACCTGTCGCGCGACTTTGCTTATGCGGTGTTCGAAGTGCGAATGGCGTTTTCCACCGATGTCGATCTGATCACGCAACTGATTCGTGAGGTCGGCGCGGATCTGATGGCCGACTTCCGTTACCGTCGCGAGATGCTCGGGCCGATCGAAGTGTGGGGTCTCGACCGTTTCGATCCGAACTGGATGGTCGTGAAAGGGCAGATCAAGACGCGGCCGCTGCAACAATGGAGCGTGGCGCGCGCGTTCAACCTGCGGCTCAAGCGCAAGATGGACGAAGCGGGGATCGAGATTCCGGTGCCGCAGATGCGGGTCTATACGTCGTCGAAGGATAGCGAGGGGCAGCCTTTGCAGGATGACGAGATGGCCGGGTTTGCCGGCCATGCGCATCAGCCTGTCGAGGCGGGCGGCGGCGTGTCGACGCATGCCATGCATGCGCCACTGGCCGTGGCGCGTGATGTGTCCCACGAGCCGCGTCCGGCGCCGCCGCCGACCGGCACGGCGCCGATTCCACCGCAGATTCCCACTGCGGGAGAAGGGGGCGGGAAGAGTTGATCGGAAGTGCGGGCGGAGCGGCGACGAATGTCTGTCAGACCAGCATCGGTGAGTCGTCCGCGCGCACGACGTCGTTCACATGGGTCGCGATCTGGGCGCCCGACACGCCGTAAATATGCAACGAGACGGCGGGCGCCTCGCCGTCATTGCCCAGCCGATGAATCTCGCCGCGGCCGCCACGCACGAACGACACCGCGCCCGGTTTGCGCGCCTGCACGCGGGTGGCGCTTGCGCAATGCTGCGCGCCGTCCCAATCGAAGATCGTCTCGCTCAATGTGCCTTCCAGCACCGCGTAACCGCACCACGTGTGATGCGCATGCACGGGGCTCATCTGGCGCGGCTGCCACACCAGCGCGGCGATCGCATAACGGCCACGCGGACCGGCGGCTAGCAGGTGACGCCGGTAACTCTCCGCCGAGCCCTCACGTTGCGCCGGTGTGAGCAACGCCGGGTCCGCGGCCGCTTCGGCAAGCGCGAGACGCATGCTGCGCGCGAAGAACGTCGAGTCCGAAGGCTCGGGGAATTTCGCGCAGGCCTCGAACATCGCGTCGAGCGCATCGCACAGGCGCGTGAGCGGCGCCCGCTGAAGAGCGTGCGATGACGTATCCGTTGGCAGGTCGGAGGGCGTCGTTCGAGCCGCTTGCGCGAGGAGCGAGCGGGAGTCGTGAAAGCGATCGAACGAGGTTGCGCGGGCGTTGTGGCTCATGGTCGTGACGCAGCGGCAGGGCTGCTTGCCGGTTCTTTGGGATAGCGATATTTATACCTGTTTGACCGGAGAAAGAGTTTCCATATAATTCCCCATGTGGTCTTAAAAGTAGAATAATTTCCTATGGGGGTGTTGAAATGGGAATGGATATCATCGATCGGAAGCTGCTTGAACTGCTGCAGGAAGATGCGACCATGCCGATCGCCGAACTGGCGCAGCGCGTGAACCTGTCGCAAACGCCTTGCTGGAAGCGGCTGCAGCGTTTGAAAGAAGCGGGCGTGATTCGCGCGCAGGTGGCGCTCTGCGATGCGCGCAAGCTTGGCGTGGGGACGACGGTGTTCGTCGCCGTGCGCACCAACCAGCATACCGAGGAGTGGGCGCAAACCTTCACGCGCGCCGTGGAGGAGATTCCGGAAGTGGTCGAGGTGTACCGGATGAGCGGGGAAACCGATTATCTGCTGCGCGTGGTGGTGTCCGATATCGACGATTACGACCGCATCTACAAACTGTTGATTGCCGCCGTGCCGCTGTACGACGTGAGTTCGAGCTTTGCGATGGAGCAGATCAAGTATTCGACGGCGTTGCCGGTGCGCGCTTCGGCCGTGACGTAGGTCAGCGCCTCGTTAGCCTTCCGTCGGGTGCGGCACTTGCTGGGTCGAATGGCAAGCCGGTGTTGCAATGATTCGCCAACTCACGAGTCAACCATCGGCAAGCCCCTCGGCCAAAGCGTCACTTGCCGCCCCGTTGCAAGCCATGTGCAAGCTCAGTGCGCGTAGAATGCCGCGTTCGTCAAAACCATCCTCAACCGCTTCGCGAACCGAGCCTGCCTCATGAACAAACCGCCGCGCAAGAAGAACCCGACCTTTGGCGTAGCCGTCTTCATCGTGATTGCGATACTGGTGGTGATCGCCACGATCTTCTATAACGCCATCCGCGAAAAGCACGAGTTCGACAGCCAGAACGCGGCGGTGCCATCGATTTCCTCGGAAGCGGCGGCCGCGGCGACCGCCCTCAAGCCGGCCAGCGGCGCAGCGCAGTAAACACGACGACGCGCGCCGCGCGCGTTCCGGCCTGCTTGCCGTTTCACTCTTCCGGCAGGCGAATCACGCTGGCGTCCTTGCGGATCAGCGCCGCCGCCGCCAGCATCTGCTTGCACTGATGAGCGAGCAACTTCATGTCATGCACGGCCTCCGTCGAATAGTCCGGCGACTTCTCCGTTTCGACCACCATCGCATCGAGATCGCGGCTCAGCAGTTTGATCTGCTCGGCCTGTTCGGCAGGCAATGGGTTGCCGGCTTCCGCTTCGGTGAGATTGTCGCGCACGACGCTCAGCGCGCGCTGCAGCGGTTGTAGCGAGACGTTTTCGACTTGCTGCTGTTGCTGCGCGGAAGTGCGCAACAGCGGCGCGGCCGCCGTGATCTGCGACGCGAGCACGTGGCTGCGCACCAGCAGCCCATTCAACTCCGGCACGAACATCTGCGCGGACTTCGGCTCGAGCATCATCCGCTGAAACGCCTGGCCGAGATTGGCGAAGGCCACGTGGACGTTCTTGCGCGCGAGCCGGTAGTTGTAGTCGCGATCGAGCGCGGTGGCCGCCGCCGCAGCGGCAGCGGAGGCGCCGGCCGCCGGCCGGGCGGTTGCGTTGCTGACGGTGGCCGTGCCTGCGTTGGCGCTGGCGTCCGCGACCGGTTGCGTGGCGGTGCCGGCGCCTCTCGCCGCGTCGGCGCCCGCCGTTGCCAGCGCGGGTCCAGCGAAGCCGATCGCCGGATCGGCCATCGCCGCAGCGGGCGCGCGCGCGCCGGCTTCGGTCACGACGGCCGCCACCGCGGCGGCCGGCTTGCCGCTCCACCACCAGCTCGCTTCCAGGTAGTGGCGCGTCGCACTGATCATGGTGTTGACGAGCTTGCCCATCAGCCGGTATTCCCAGTACGGGAACAGATGGCTCGCCGCGATCGCGATCGCGCAGCCGACCACCGTGTCGATTGCGCGTTCGCCGATGATGCGCATGCTGCCCGGCGCAAGCAGATGGAACAGGAGCAGCACATACGACGACGTGAACACCACGCTCGCCGTGTAATTGAACAGCAGCAGGCTGTAGCTCATCACCATCGACGCGAACATCGCCACCATGACGATGTGCGGTTCCTTCACGAAGATGATCAGCGCGATGCTCGCCGCGCAGCCGATCAGCGTGCCGACGATCCGCTGCCCATTGCGCTGCTTGGTGAGCGAATAGCCGGGCTTCAGAATGATGACGGTGGTCATCACGATCCAGTACGCATTGGTGAGCGGCAGCAGACGGCCGAGCCAGAAGCCCACGGCCACCGCGATCGTCACGCGCAGCGCGTGACGGAAGCTCGGCGAGGCCATCGTCAGGTTCGAAAAAATCTGTCCGAACGGCACGCGGCGGCTCGACACGAAACGGCTCAACGCCTGGTCGATGCGCAACTCGGTTTCGGTCGCGCTCGGCTCGCTGGACAGGCTCTTGCGCATCTTGTCGATCAGCCGCGTGGCGCTCCAGATGCGCCGGAAGCTGGACGACACCGCCGAATAGCCTTCGGGGTTTTTGGCCGGCAGGTCCTGCTTGCGCAACAGTTCGATTTCGAACTCGATCGCGCGCAATTCCGCCTTGACGTTCACCCGCGCGCGCGGCGCCTGGTTCTGCAATACCGCGAGGCCGATTTCCTCGAGATCTTCGGCGGCCTTGCGAATCAGGTCGCGGTAGAACACCAGCAGATCGGAGCCGCCGAACGTGCTGCGAACCAGCGAATAATCGGTGTGCGCACCAACGAACAGTTCGTGAAGGTCGACGGTGTTGATGAACAGATTGAACAGCATCGCGCGGCGCGGATCGAGCTTGCCGCGTTTGAGCCTGGGCAGATTGCGCAGCACGATGTCGCGCGCGGCGTCCTGACGTTCCACCGCGGCGATCTGCTTGTCGACGAGAATCCGGTAGCACTCGTCCAGATCGTTGTCGATGTCGTAGAACGCGGCGCGCGCAAGCAGATAGTCGGCGCAGGCGAACACGCTTTCGGCGAGCGCCTGCTGCTCGATACGATGCAGCATCCAGCGGCTCACGAAGGTCGACCAGTACGTGTACCAGAGGCCGCCCAACAGAATCCACGACGCGTTGACGAGCGCCTGCATCGGCGTGAAGTGTTCCTCCAGCGTCATGATCATCATGAACAGCGTGGCGAAGCTGATCTGCGGCCAGCGGTTGCCGTACACGACGATCAGTGACAACAGGAACGTAAGCGGCACGACCGTGCACCACAGCGCGACCGGATTGACCGTGGCGAGGCCGGTGGCGAGCGCGGATAGAAAGCCGATCACCGTGCACGCCAGCATCTCGTTGTGCTTGTATTTGAGCGGGCCCGGCATATCGACGACGCACGCGCCGAGCGCACCGGTGGCGATCGTGAAGCCCAGTTCGCGATCGTGAAACACGATCAGGCACAGGATGGCCGGTAACGACACACCGATTGCGATGCGCAGGCCGCCATAAAAGTACTGGCTATAAAGGAATTTTCTTAACTCAACCGAATAGCGCATCGACTACCTGGATTCCATTCACGGAGCAAACACGGTTGAAGGGGCGGACCTGAACTGCCGTCGAGTCTAACTTATTTTGCGCGGGATTCGACCTCATCCGACTGGCCAGGTTCTGCCCTGGGAGCGCGTTTGTTATGCTGTCGCTTCAATGCCCGACGCGGCCCGCGTGTCGCGCTTTCGCCGCCCGTCTCACCCGGAATCCATGCTCCAGCTCTTCTACTCGAACCGCTACGAAACGCTTGTCGGCGCGCTGCTCGACGACCTCGCGCAAGCGCCGTCCGACCCCTGGACCGCGCAGCCCGTGATCGTCCCGAGCGCCGCCGTGCGGCGGCGGCTCGAGCTCGATATCGCGAACCGCCAGGGCATCTGCGCAAACGTCAATTTTGGTTATCTCGCGCAATGGCTGTGGGCGCAGATCGGCGGCGTGATCGAAGTGCCGAGGCATTCGCCGTTCGCGCCGGACCGGCTCGTGTGGCGCTGCTACCGTCTGCTCGGTGAAGCCGACGAAGCATTGCCGTGGAATGCGTCGCCGCGTCTGCGTACCTATCTCGACGCCGCGGACGCGTCGATGCGCTATGAACTCGCGCGGCGCGTGGCGACCGTGCTCGACCACTATCTGACCTATCGCCCCGAATGGCTGCTGCAATGGCAGAAGGGCGGTTCGATTTTCGCGAGCGGCGCGGCGGACGACAGTGGTCCGCGCCTTACCGGCGCGAGCGAAGCGGCGCGTGAGGACGAGCGCTGGCAGGCGGCACTGTGGCGCGCGGTGCTCGCGGAAGTGGCCGAACTCGCGGGAAATGCGCAGACGCCTGCCGCCGCGTTGCCGCCCGCCTATCGTTTCCTGGAAGAAATCGACCGGCTCGATCTCGAGGCGATCTCCCAGGCTGGATGGCCCGAAGCGGTCAGCGTGTTCGCGCTGCCCACCATGCCGCCGTTGCATGTTGCCTTGCTGCGCGCGCTGTCGCGCTGGGTCGACGTGCGTCTGTATGTGATGAACCCGTGCCGCGAGTTCTGGTTCGATGTCGTCAGCGAAGGACGCGTGCAGGCGCTCGACGCCGCCGGCCAGCTCGACTATCAGGAAGTCGGCCATCCGCTGCTTGCCGAGTGGGGCCGCCAGACTCAGGCGCAGTTGCACATGCTGCATGAGTTGACCGAGAGCGCCGCGTCCAGCGAGACCGGCGATTTCACCGAGAACCTGGAGCCGAGCTGGCTCGCCGCCGTGCAGAACGGCATGCTCGATCTGCGCGTGGAAACCGACGCGCACGAGTTGCCGATCGAGCGTGGCATCGAGGTCCACGTTTGCCATAGCCTGTCGCGGCAGCTCGAAGTGCTGCACGATCGCCTGCTCGGCTGGTTCGACGAGTTCGACGATCTGCAGCCGTCCGATGTGCTGGTTGCGGTCTCCGATCTCGCTGCGGCCGGGCCCTTGATCGACGCGGTGTTCGGCACCACGCCGCTCGGCGACACGCGCCGCATCCCGTATCGGATCACCGGTTTGCCGCCGTCACAAGCCAATCCTGTCGCGCGCCTGTTGCTCGACTGGCTCGCGTTGCCCGAGCGCAGCGTGGGGGCGCCGGACCTGATCGAATGGCTGCGGGTCGATGCGGTCGCGGTGCGCTATGGCATCGATGCGAACTCGCTCGAAGCCGCGCAGGAATGGCTCGCCGCAGCCGGTGCGCGGCGCGGGCTCGCGCCGCTCGAACCGACCGGCGAACACGTGCCGATCGCCCGTCATACGTTCGCGGACGCGCTCACGCGTCTCTATCTTGGCTATGCAATGCCCGACGGCGGCGAACCGGTCGACGCATGGCTGCCGGTCGAAGGCGCCGACGGCTCGGGCGCCGAATTGCTCGGCCGCCTGTCGCGTTTCGTCGACGACATCGACAGCTTCGCGGCGCACTGCGCGATCGAACGCACGCCCAGCGAGTGGTCGCAACTGCTGCTCGACACGCTGGCCCAGTGTTTCGACGGCGGCATCGAGTTTGCCGACGCGCTTGCCGCCGTGCGCGACGCGCTCGACAGGATGAGCGATGCGATGCAAGCGGGCGCCGAGCACGTGACGCTGCCCGCCGCCGTGGTGCGCGGCGCGCTCACCGAAGCGCTCGACGACCCCGCGCGCGGCGGCGTGCCCTGGGGCAGCGTGACGTTTTCGTCGCTAACGAGCTTGCGCGGCTTACCGTTCCGGGTCGTCTGCCTGCTCGGCATGGACGACGGCGTGCTGCCGAGCCTCGCGCGCGCCGACGAGTTCGACCTGATGGCCGCGTTCGGCAAAGCCGGCGACCGCCAGCGCCGCGACGACGAGCGCAATCTGTTCCTCGATCTGCTGCTGGCTGCGCGCGAGCGGCTCTTCATCGCGTACACGGGCCGCAGCATTCGCGATAACGCGCCGTTGCCGCCGGCCGCGCTGGTCGACGAACTGCTCGACTATCTCGCGCAGACGTCGGCGGGCGAGGATGCGAGTCCCGCCGACGTGGAGCGCGCGCGCCATGCGTTCATCGTCGATCATCCGTTGCAGGCGTTCGCGTCGGACTATTTCGCGGCGCAGCCCGAGCTGTTCACCTATAACGCGGATCGCGCCGAACTGGCGACACTGCTGGCCGCGCCACAGCATCCCGCCGCCGCGCCGTTCTTCGACCGCCCACTGCCGTCGGAAGACGCGGCGCCCGTTGCGTTCGACGAATTCGTGCGTTTCTGGCGCCATCCGGCGCGGGCGTTGTTGCGCGATCGCCTCGGTATCGTGCTGTCGGATGCGCAGGGCGAATTGCTCGACACCGAGCCGTTCGATCTGGACTACGCGGGGCGTGATGCATTGGCCGATCGTCTGTTGCCCGTGCTGCTCGATGCGGACACCGAAGACGACGCCGTGATGTTCGAGCGCGTGCGCCGCGTCGCCGCGGCCAGTCCCGAATTGCCGGGCGGCGCAACCGGCGCGGTGTGGCGCGCGCGCGAACTCGGCGCGTTGCACCAGCTTGCCGCCAGCGTGCGTCGCGAGCTGGCGGAGGGTGTCGAACGTTTGCCGTTCGTACTCGACGTTGCGCCGCGCTGGCCCGACAGCGCTGAGCTTGCCGGCGCGTTGTTCGGCCCGCACGACGCGGCGCTTCGTGAGGCCGCCAAAGCGCCGCTGCAACTGCACGGCACATTGAACCTGCTGACCGGAACGGGACAAGTGATTTTTCGTTATGCCAAGGCCACCGCGCGCGACTACCTGTCCGCGTGGCTCGCGCATCTGGTCTATTGCGCGGCGCGCCCGGACGGCCCGCGCCGCACCGTATGGCATGGCAGCGGCGAGAGCTTCGAGCTCACGCCGGTGGCCGCGCCGCTCGACCAGCTCGCGCCGCTCGCCGCGTTGTTCAGAGCGGGGCGCATGCTGCCGCTGCGCTTTTTCCCGAAGAGCGCATGGACGCGGGTCAGCGAAAGCGAGTCGGCGGCGCAGGGCGTGTGGATCAACGACCGCGTGCGCGGCGAATCCGACGACCCCGCGTTGCGCATCGCGTTGCGCGGCACGCCGCTCACGCTCGACGAACCGTTCGGCAGCCTCGCGTCGATCGTTTTCAAGCCGCTGATCCAGCATCTGCGGAGCGCATCATGAGCGGCGCCGTGCAGAGTTATGTGCTGGTCGCCGAAGAACTCGACGTCTTCGCCTGTTCGCTCGACGGCGTCAACCAGATCGAGGCGTCGGCGGGCACCGGCAAGACATGGAACATTTGCGCGCTGTACGTGCGGCTGTTGCTCGAAAAGAACCTGAACGCGGATCAGATCCTCGTCGTCACGTTCACGAAGGCGGCGACCGCGGAACTGCACGAGCGCATTCGGGGGCGTCTCGCGGAACTGCATCGCGCGATCGAGATGGACGACGACGGCGGTGATCCGTTCATCCGGCGTCTCTTTGAAACGACGCTCGCGCCGGAGCGCGGCATCGAACGCGACGTCGCGTTGAAGGTGGTGCGCCGCGCCTTGCGCACCTTCGATCAAGCGGCGATTCACACGATTCACGCGTTCTGTCAGCGTGCGTTGCAGGAAGCGCCGTTCGCCGCTGCCATGCCGTTCGCGTTCGAGATGGAGGCCGACGACGCCGCCTTGCGCTTCGAAATGGCCGCCGATTTCTGGCGCGAGCAGGTCGAGCCGACGGCCCATGCGCATCCCGCCTTCGCCGCGTGGCTGGTGGCTAAACGCGCCGGTCCCGCTTCACTCGACGAGCAACTCGCGCGGCGTCTGAAAAAGCCGTTGGCGCAATTGCGTTGGGGCAGCGTCGACGCAAGCGGCGGCAGCGCCGATCCGCAAGCGGGTTTCGATGCCGCCTGCGCGCTCTGGCAGGCGGAGCGCGACGCGATTGTCGGTCTGCTTGCGCAGGCGCAGGAACGGCTCAGCAAGACCACGCACAAGCCCGATCACGTGAGCGCCGCGGTGGCCGCGTGGAACGACTACTTCGCGCAGGGCGATTGCCATGCGCCGCCGCCGAAGGCCGCGTTGAAGCTGACCGTGTCGGCGTTGAAGAAGGCCACCAAGGTCAAGTTCGAGCCGCCCGGGCATCCGTTCTTCGAACACGCCGAGGCGCTCGCGGCCGCCGTGGTCGCGGCCGAAGCCGCGCAGCGCGCACGCTGGCTCGAACTCGTGCAGACGTGGCTCGACTACGCGCCCGCCGAACTCGTCGCGCGCAAGCGTACACGCCGGGTGGTGTCGTTCGACGATCTGTTGTCGAACCTGTATCGCGCGCTGGCCGCTCATCCATGGCTTGCCGATGCGCTGCGCACGCGTTATCCCGCTGCGCTGATCGACGAGTTCCAGGATACCGATCCGCTGCAGTTCGCGATTTTCAGCCGCATCTTCGCGCCGGCCGGGCCGCTGTTTCTGGTCGGCGATCCGAAGCAGGCGATCTACAGTTTCCGCGCGGCGGATCTGCACACCTATCTGGCGGCGCGCGAGGCGGCCTCCGCGTGCTACACGCTGGCCGTCAATCAGCGCTCGACCGCGCCGATCGTCGACGCTTGCAATCGGCTCTTCGAAGCGAATCCGCAGGCGTTCGTGCTCGACGGCCTCGACTATCAACCGGTGCGCGCGGGCGAGCGGCGCAGGCCGCCGTTCGCTGATCCTGACGCGAGCGCCGGCGACTTCCGCATCTGGACCTTGCCGCAAGGCGATGCCGCGTTGACCAAACGCGATGCGCAGCGCGAAGCGAGCGAAGCGTGCGCCGCCGAAATCGTGCGGCTGTTGCGCGGCGCGCGCGAAGGCACGGTGACGATCGGCGATGCGCCGCTCGCGCCGGGCAACATCGCGGTGCTGGTGCAAACGCACAAGCAGGGCAGTTTGATCAAGCGCGTGCTGGCGGCCTGGGGCGTCGGCAGCGTGGAACTCGCGCAGGCGTCGGTGTTTGCGACGCTCGACGCCGAACAGATCGAGCGCGTGCTGGCCGCCGTCGACACGCCCGGCGATCTGCGCCGGTTGCGCGCCGCGCTCGCCACCGACTGGCTGGGCCTCGACGCCGCCGCGCTCTGGCGTCTCGAACAGGTCGCCGACGCGCCAGCGGTCGCCGACGACCCCGCGCATGCCGCCGACGCGATGGGCTGGGTCGAACGTTTTTCGCGCTATCGCACGCTGTGGCACGAGCGCGGCTTCGCGGTGATGTGGCGTACGCTGATGCGCGAGCTGCGAGTCGCGCAACGGCTGGTTGCGGGAGCGGATGGCGAGCGCCGCTTGACGAACGTGAACCATCTCGCCGAACTCGTGCAGGCGCGGGCCGCGACGCAGCCCGGCATCGCGCCGACCTTGCGCTGGCTCGCCGCGCAGCGCGCGCAGGGCGGCGGCGAGGACGCGCAGTTGCGGCTCGAGTCGGACCGCAATCTCGTGCAGATCGTCACCGTGCACAAGTCGAAAGGGCTCGAGTATGCGGTGGTGTTCTGCCCGTTTCTGAACGATGGTGCGTTGCGCGAGCCGCCGTCCTCCGGCTTGCCCGACGCGCGCGAGTACCACGACGAAGCGGGCGAGGCGGTGCTTCACTACGGCTGCGACGACGAGGAGGCCGAGCGCGCGTCGCGTTACGCGATGCGCGAGCAGGCGGCGGAGCGGGCGCGGCTCGTCTATGTGGCGCTGACTCGCGCGGTGTATCGCTGTTATCTGGTTGCGGGTACGTATCTGTCGTCGCGTTCGACCAAAGAGTCGCGTCGCAGCGTACTGAACTGGCTGGTGGGCGGCAGTGGTCATAGCTTCGACGACTGGCTCTCTGAGCCACCCGACGAAGCCACGTTATCCGCATGCTGGCAGACGCTGGCGGGCGGGCCGATTACGCTGCAGCCGCTGCCGCAAGTGGCGCGCCGCACGCCGTTGGAAAGTCTTCAGGATCACGGCGCGCAGATGCAGGCGCGCGCCAATCGCCGGCCGTTGCGCGATCAGTGGCGCATGGCGAGCTTCAGCGGGCTGATCGCGGCGGGCGGTAAGGCCGAGGCGGCGCATACGCCGGTGGAAGAGGTGCGGCCCGATCATGATGAGATCGCCGATGCACTCGTGGCCATGCCCGTGTCCGCGCCTGTTGCGCAAGCACCGTCGTACGCGGAGGACGACATCCTCGGGTTCCCGCGCGGAGCGGCGGCGGGCGACTGTCTGCATCGGATGTTCGAGCTCGCGGATTTCACCGATCCTTCCACCTGGCCGGATGCCATTCGCGGCGCGCTGCGCGAGCGGCCCGCGCCCGCCGTGCCCGAACTCGCCGTGCGGCTGCCCGCGATGATGCACAACCTGCTGGCCGACGTGGTCGCCACTGAACTCGTGCCCGGTATGGCGCTGGCGAAGCTCGATCCGCGTCGGCGTCTGAATGAGCTCGAGTTTCTGTTTGCCGCGCCGTCGCTCGATTTTCCCGCGCTGCGCGAACTGCTGATCGAACACGGCTATCCCGATGTCGCGCTGGAGCCGGGGGTGTTGCGCGGCTTCGTGAAAGGATTTATCGACATGATCGTCGAGTACGATGGACGCTTCTGGATCGTCGACTGGAAGTCGAATCATCTGGGCGATACCGCCGCAGACTACGCCGCCGCGCCGCTCGAAGCGGCGATGGCGAGCCATGCGTATCACTTGCAGGCGCTGCTTTATACGGTTGCGCTGCATCGCTATCTGAAAACGCGGGTGCGTGATTATTCGTACGACACACACATCGGCGGGTATCTGTATCTGTTCGTGCGCGGCGTGCGTCCGCCATGGCGCGACGCCGACGGTGCCGCCGGCGTGCATACGCGGCGGCCCGCGTTCGAACTGGTGGCGCTGCTCGATGCGGCGATGATCGGAGGTGTCGCATGAGCACGTTCGAACAGCGCGCGTCGACACCGCTGGAGCTCGACGACATCGGCGTGAATTTGCCCGCGCCGGCCGATTTCAGCATCGCGCTCGCCGAGGGTTTCGCGCGCCGCATCGGTACGCTGGCGCGGCGCGGCGGTGCATCGGCCGATGCAGTGAAGTGGGCGGCTCGGGGCGCGTTCGCCGCGAGCCGTGCGACCGCCGAAGGCCATGTATGCGTGCCGCTTGCGATGCTCGCGCGACGCTTCGAGGCGTCGCGCGCCGAAGTGCGCGCGGCGTTGTTCGCGAGCGGCATGGTGAGCGATGGGTCGCAAAGCGCCGCGGCGTTGCGGCCGCTGGTGATCGACGGGCAAGGGCGCTTGTATCTGGCTCGGTACTACGACTATGAGCGGCGTCTTGCGCGGTCGCTGGTGATGCATGCGGGTGGGGGCGACGGGCGTGAGCGTGATGCGGTGGTGGCGGGAACCGGTCTCGACGCCGGTGCCGATCCTGATGCCGCAGCAGCAGACGCCCGGACTCTGCACGCGCGTCTGCTGCGCTACTTCGGTCCGCCGAGAGACGACGAAGTCGACTGGCAACGCGTCGCGGCGGTCATGGCGCTGTCGGGGCGGCTCACGATCGTCAGCGGCGGACCGGGCACCGGCAAGACCACGACGGTGGTCGGCGTGCTGGCGTGCCTGCTCGATGCCCGCGCCGACTTACGGATCGCGCTCGCCGCGCCCACCGGTAAAGCGGCGCAGCGGATGCAGGAAGCCCTGCTCGCCCGCGCCGGTGATTTGCCGCCCGAACTCGCCGCGCGGTTGCCGCAGACGTCTTACACCTTGCATCGCTTGCTCGGCTCCGGGCCGGGAGGACGCTTCCGCCATCATCGCGACAATCCGCTGCCATACGACGTCGTCGTAATCGATGAGGCGTCGATGATCGACGTCGCGATGGCCGCGCATCTGCTCGACGCGATTGCCCCGCAAACGCGCCTCGTGATGCTCGGTGACAAGGACCAGCTGGCGGCCGTCGAAGCCGGCGCGGTGTTCGCCGAACTCAGCGCACGGCCGGCCTTCACGGCAGGCGGGCTGCAGCGGATCGCGGCGGCGCTCGGCATCGAGGCGGCGCGGCTCGAACGGGCGTTGCCGGAAGTGTCGCGGGACGTCGATACAGCGCCCGACGATTTCTTCGCCTCGTTCGACGCGCCGGACGATCTCGACGCGCCCCCTGATGATCTGTTCGCATACAGCGTGGAGCCGGCCACGTTCGATCGGCAGCCCACGGGCGATCTGTTCGACAGCGATAGGGACGCTCCGGTCGAAGACCCGCGCGCGTTGCCAGCGTCTTCGCCGCGGTCTTTCCCGACGGCGTCAGCAGCCATCGCTCGCAGTCCGTTGGCCGATTGCGTCGTCTGGCTCGAGCGCAACTATCGATTCGGGCTCGAGTCGCCGATCGGCCGTTTGTCGCTCGCGATTCGCAGCGGCTCGGCGAGTGCGGCGCTCGACGTTCTACTGATCGACCCCGCTGAAACCTGCCCCGCTGCGCTGCACGAAGACACGCACCCGGCGCTGGCCGAGCGCACCTTCGCACGGCTTGCCGCCGGCTTCGCCCCGTATGCCGATGCGCTCGCTTCAGCACTCGCCGCCGGCACGCCGGACCCGGTGCCGCTGTTCGACGCGTTGAATCGCTTCCGCATTCTGTGCGCGACCCGTTCAGGGCCGCGGGGCGTCGATCAGGTGAATGCCGCGATGGCCGCCCAGGTGCGGCGCGCCGCGGGTGTGACGCTGGCGGTGGGTGCGCAGTGGTTCGCGGGGCGTCCGGTGATGGTCACGCGCAACGACTACGCGCTGGGTCTTTTCAACGGCGACATCGGCATTGCGTTACCGGGCGCGGGTGGTGCGCTGCGGGTGTATTTCCGTACCGGCGACGGTGGTCTGCGTGCGGTGTCGCCCGCGGCGCTGCCGCCGCACGATACCGCTTTCGCACTGACGGTTCACAAGTCGCAAGGCTCGGAGTTCGAGCACGCGGTGCTGATGTTGCCGTCGGTGTTCAGCAGGGTGTTGTCGCGTGAGCTGGTGTACACGGCGATTACGCGCGCGCGCGAGCGTGTTGAGGTGGTCGGCTCGCGCGCGGTGCTGGCGCAGGCGATCGCGACGCCGACGCAGCGTGATTCGGGTTTGGCGACGCGGATTGCGGAGGTGTGGAAGGGTAAGTGAGGTGGGCGTGATGTCGTCGTCGCGCGTTGTTCACGCGGCATTGGACCACGCCAGGGCGGCCGGCTCACCCCGCCATCCCATCCGGCTGCACACGCCCATCGACGCGGCTGCGCATCGTCTTGCGATACCACAACGTCCACAGCGCGAGCCCGCCATAGATGCCGTAGCCGATGAACGGCGACACGACCAGAAAGCGCTCGATCGGCCACGTGAGCGCCATCCACGCACGTAGCGCGGTTTCGCATGTGAGGCCGACGCCCCAGACGAGCGTCATCAGCCGCATCGACGAAGCGAGGCCCGGCCGCTCACGCCATAGCGCTTCGAAGTGCGCGGCGCCGCCCTCCATTTCGCGGGCGACGGTGGCGCGCGCGAGATAGAAGATCAGCGGACGGCGCAACGGCAGCGACAGCAGGAACACCACGCCGACCGCGCCCGACACCAGTGACTCGCGCAACAGCAGCACACGGGGACTGCCGCCGAACGCCATGGCCGCGATCGACAGCACGATGCCTGCAAGGACCATCACGCTGAGCGCGTCGACGCGCCGAAAGCGCGCCAATTCAACCAGGCTCCAAACGATCGGCGGCACGGCGGACGCGATCAGTGCGCCGGTCTCGCCGAGGTGCGGCAGCGAAAAGCGGTAGGCGAGCCACGGCAGCAGAAAATTGACGGCCAGTTCGACCACGAAACCAGGTCGGAGCTTCATGTGAATTTGCGCTGTAAATGGAGAGCGCAGTATCGATGAACACGCGAAGGCGGTGCAAATAGATTTTCCCATCGGCCGATGCGTCCGATAGGCGGGAGCGCATGGCGTTCGAGCGACTGCGCGCGGTCCCCGCACACGCTGTGTACACTTACGTTTCCCACCTCAAACCATGCTCATGACATCCCGCTATCCGATCCCGCCGAACGAAATCGAATTGACCGCAGTGCGTGCGCAAGGAGCGGGCGGGCAGAACGTCAACAAGGTGTCGAGCGCGATTCATCTGCGTTTCGACGTGCAGGCGTCGTCGCTGCCGGAGGTATTGAAGATGCGTTTGCTTGCACTGTCCGATCATCGGCTCACGCGTGACGGCGTGGTGATCATCAAGGCGCAGGAGCATCGGACTCAGGAGATGAATCGCGCGGCGGCGCTGGCACGGCTCGACGAACTGATCGAAAGCGTCAGTGTGACGCGCAAGCCGCGTGTCGCCACCCGGCCGACGCGCGCGTCGAATCGGCGCCGTCTCGACAGCAAGGCAAAACGCGGCGAGACCAAAGCCGGCCGCAGCCGGGTCGACGACTAGCGATTACCGCTTGCCCCCACGCCCCGTTGAATGCCCGTCCGCATTCAACGCGCTCGGCACGAAGTCGACGCACAGCACATGCGTGCCATCGTGCTCGAACGCAATCGCAGCGGTGTAGCAGTCCTGACCATCCGCCAGCGAATAGTGCGGCCCCATCATCGCGACGCGTCCCGGTGCGGCGAGCGCATGTTTGAAATAGGCGCGCCGCGACCAGTTGCTACGCGTCTCCGAGTAGAGCGGAGCGAGCCGCAACGGAGGCGGCGGCACCGACGTGGCCGTGACCGACGACTGCGTCTGCTCGCCCTGTCCATCGGTGATGAACACCCGGCGTGCCTCGCGCAGATGCCACACTTTTTGTGCCGCCTGACGAAGATCACCGGTTGCCTTGAACGTTTCGGCGGCGGCCAGCACCGCTTCCGCGAACCCCTCGAAGCCGAGCCGCGGATGGCCGGCGTGCTCGCGTTCGTAATCGGCGAACTTCCTCCAGATCGACTCGACCAGCGTCGGCACCTTCGCGCAGGCCGCCTGCACCGAACTCTTGGGCTGGCCGAACCAGAAACCCTGTACGAAATCGACGTCGGCCTGCATCAGGATCATCAGTTCCTTGTCGGTCTCCACGCCTTCGGCCAGCACCAGGGTGCCGGACTGATGAAGCATCGCGATCAGATGGCTGATCATCGAATCGTCGCCTTCACCTTTGCCTGCCCGCGCCACCAGCGAACGATCGAGCTTGACGATGTCGGGGCGGAAGCGCCACACGCGGTCGAAGTTCGAAAAACCGGTGCCGAAGTCGTCGATGGCAATCAGGAAGTCGCGCGGCTGCGAGGCGGCGAGCATGCTTGCGACGGCTGATTCGTCGTCGGCGGGTTGCTCGAGCACTTCGATCACGATGCGCTCCTGCGGCAGCCCGAAATGCGCGGATAACTCGTCGATGAAGGCGCGCTGCGGCCAGCCGGTCTCGAACACCTGTGGGCGTGTGTTCAGAAACAGCCAGCCGGTGGTGATGCCTTGCTCCATGAAATTCGCGACATGCAAACAACGCGCGATGCGATCGAGTTCGCGCGCGTCCGCGGCCGAGCGGGTGCCGGAAAAGAGCACTTCGGGCGAGACGGGCAGGCCGACCGGGTCGAAAGCGCGCAGCAACCCCTCGTAGCCGACCACGCATTGATGCGTGACGGATACCACCGGCTGGAACACGCTGTGCAAAGTCAGCGCGCGCCACGTCGCGGTCCAGCCGGACTCGCCGCGCACCAGGTGCGGGAGCAGGCCGCTCAGGGTCACTTCGCTGACAGTTGGCATAAAGGCGGGCAGGGGAGTGGACATGGAGACGTCGCGGCATGCGGGTGACAGAGCGCGCAAATCCAGGCGGCGCGCAACGGATGCACGGCTCCGGCGTAGGCAGGGCGGGACCGGTCGAGCTCAGGAACGCGTAGAGCGATGCCAGCCATGCAGGACTCCGGCGGAATTAGTCAAATCGAGTCTAGCAGTTTGCAATTCGCATGAATGTGCGGGTAATCACAGACGCCGGACCCCGGAAATTGCTACGCGGACCGGCTCCTCAGGGGCAGCCGGCACGGCGTTGCAGGTATCGTGCGCGAGGGTTTCGCACGCGCTTGCCTCGCGCGAGACCGATTCTCAATCGCAATGGACAGCCTGCATGGAGCGAGCGTAGCAGGGCGGCAAGCGGCCGCCCGCCAAACTCCAGGCGAGGGCGGTGCTCAGACGTTTTATGCGCTTTCGCGCTGTTTATCGGCCCGCACGGGTGTCGTCACCTGGCGTGAGCGTCTTGCCGCCCTCGCCAGCAGGTTTGGCGCGTGGCGGGTATGCTGCTGCTTTTCGTGAAAAGGGGACAGGCATGTCGGAAATCGCGGTGGTCGCAATCTCGGTGGCGAAGCCGGGCTATGAAGAACAGCTGCGTCAGGCGCTCGAAGGTATTGTCGGGCCGACGCGCAAGGAAGCGGGCGTGCTTCAGTACGATTTGCACCGCGACGTGCAGGAGCCGCGCCGATTTGTGTTCGTCGAGCGTTGGGAAAGCGCGGAGGCGCTCGCGGTGCATGCGAAATCGGCACACATCGACGCGTACAGAAAGGCCGTGGCGGATTGGGTCGAACACGCGGAAATTCGCGTGGTGTCGAAGATCGCGTAAGCGTTGCGCAGGCTTTGCCCGGGCGCTCGGGCGAAGCAATGGGATGACGGCGAGCGAGCCATGAGGCCGGATCGGGCCCACGCGGCGCTCGCCGTTTGTCTTTTAGTGCGTGGCTTGCGGGACGTCGAGGATCAGGATGATGGTCCAGTCGGCGTCGCCGTCGTGGTGATACTGGCGTTCCGCGACGATGAACGGTTGCTGCTTGCCGTCCGGGCCGAGAAACAGCACGTCGCCTTCCATCGGCAGGCATTCGACGGGCGGCAGCGCGAGAAACGCTTCCTGACCGCCGCGCGGCATCAGTTTTTCAATTTTGCGTGATGCTGCTTCGGTCCATTCGATATCTAGCTGGATGTTGCTCATGCTGTCCTCCGCACCAAGGTGCGCACGGGTTAGGGGATTCCGGCTGGGTGCCGGTCGGTGCGCGACTTTAGCATACCGAAAGCCGGGCGCCGACGGCTCGGCGCGGCCCGCCGGGGGGGCGTGCTGGCACAACCGCGCGAGTGGCCGCGAGACCTTTGCCGCGTGTCGCCAGCCCTGCTCGCGAGTCCTTTGCCGATCCATTAGACAACAAAAAAGCCGAAACCGGCGGTGCCGGCTTCGGCTTTTCCCCTTCGCGGTGACGCCGCGGGGTGCGCCGTGCGACTGCGCTTACGAACTGGAAGCGTCGGCCTTCTTGTGATGATGCGGCGACATCTTGTGATGCTTTTCGGGCGTGGCGGGGGCACTTTGCATCGCCTGCTGACGGTTTTGCAAATCTTGCGCGCGCTGCTCGATGTCGGCGGCCTTGGCGGGATCGGTGCTCGTCATGATGCCGTTGTCCTGCGCATACGCTGCGCCCGTTACCGCACCGAGGGAAACCAGGATCGCCAGGGACATTTTTTTCATCGTTACCTCCGCAGATGGATGTGGACCCAAGTATTGCCTGTCCGGTTGGAGAGACAATGCATTCTAGTCAGCAATCTTCGCTCCAGCGGCCCGCTTGTAACCGGACTAACTATTTGTTACATCTCGTCATTGGCGGCGCGCGGGCGAATTGGCGGATGGGCCATTTGAGCGCTAAGCGCGATCGGAGAAGGATGCGTTCTGCTCAATCTGAAAGAATTCGCGTCGCTAACTAAAACGCATAAGCGCCCGAAGCAGTTGAGCGCGGCATGCTACGCATGCAGCGCGTTCAGAACCACCCGATTGCGCGATAGACGTGAAATTGCGCTATCCCGATCAGTTCATGCAACGCGATCTCCGCATTCACGAGGTTGTCATAGCGAGGCAGTACACCCAGATGGGCGTGCCTTGCACTCGAGATCAGCGGCTGCGGCGTGAGCCCGAAGCGATGAAAGTCGAGCAGGGCGCGCGGCATCTGATACGCGGAAGTGACGAGTATCACCGCGTCGTAACGCGATTGCCCGAGTATGGCCGAGACGTTGCGTGCGTTTTCATACGTGGTGAGGCTGCTGTTTTCGAGCACGATGTCCGCGCGCGGAACCCGCTCGCGCAACAGGTAGGGCAGATAGGTATCGGCTTCGGTCGCGTCATGCCCCTGCGGATTGCCGCCGCTGACGATCACCTGGCAGGTGACTGCCGTCCGTTTGCACGCCGCATAGTTCTCCGCGCTGACCGCGATGCGGCGGAGCACGTCGCGCGGCGGCACGAGTACGTCTTCGTCGTTGTAAATCGTGCCGCCGCCCAGCAGGATGATCGCCGTGCGCGGCGCAAAGTTGGCGGTCGTGGCGTTCGGCGGAGGCCGCTGCGCGAGCGCGAGCAACGGCTCGGTCAGCCAGCCAGCGGCGAGCAGCCAGAACAGGACGACCAGACATAGCGCCAGAGGACGCCGGGCGCGCTTCCATAGCACGATTGCTGCAAAAAAAAGCGCTAATAAAGTGAATAGAATCAATTTAAATGGGGTAACGTATGTCTTTCGGGACAAATCTACGAGCTTGCTATCGCGCCGCAGCGGTCGCATCGTCGGTTCGTAGACAGAACGCTAACACGCCGTTCAGACGGGGGTTCCGAAAACGAGACCAGGCAGCACCTGGCGGATTGGCCACTGTCCGAAAGGCGGCCGGCTTCCAGCCAAGGGCGGGTGCTATGCGCGTCACTGGTGGCGCGGTGACGTGTTGGGCATAGATGTGTCATAGCTGCACTTTAAGAAAGAAGTGAGATGACCACGTATTCCAACGAAGCAGTACTTGAAGCGCTGCGGCGAGCGCAATATCGTCAGGTTCCCTGGGCCAGAAGGCCGGGCGTTTTTCAATATCTTCGCGCACTGGGTCTGATGGACACGGTTCGGCAGCGCACGGTCGCACCGGCTCCGGGCTTTCATGCACCTGTCGACATCGCCGTGCTCACGGAACGCGGCAGAGCCGAGTTCGCGCGGCTCGCGCATGACGAGCGGCTGCTCAGCTGGAGCGCACAGCGAATGAATGAATACGCCGTCTCCACAGCGGAAGCGCGGTCCACCGCTGCTCTCTGAGCGCAAATCTGTTTTGGGTCGAGCGGGTAACGACACCATCATCCCGGTCGCATCGCGCGGCTGGCGGCGGGTTTTTGCTTCCGTCATTCAGGAATGGCGCGGCGCCTCGAGCGTCGCGGATCGTCGTTCACGCGAAAAAAAGCCCGTATCGCGAGGATACGGGCGTACCGGAATTACTACTGCCACGCTGTGCTAATGGCGTTGAATCAGACTGGCACAGCGGACGGTGGTTCCCCGATTATTTTCGTTGCGCCTGAGGCGCCAATCATTCGCGTTGGCGACACTGCAAGCAATCCCTCCCCATCACGACGAGCCGGTAGGCTCGCAAAGAGCCGCTGACGACTCAGGGACTACCGATGCCGCGTCGGCTCTTCACGCGGCGTATCCGGACGCGCACGCACGTTGCTGGCGATGTCGCCACGCAAATCACCGCGTGGCGCCGGCGGCGTGAAGTCCCGGCTGCGCGTCTGGCTTTGCTGCCACGCTTCAAGCGTAGCCGAACGATCCGGCCGCCAGTTCCATGCCTGTGGGCGCTCCTGAGTGAGCGCCGGTGCGGTCATTGATGAAATCACAATGCCGCACAGAAGCAGTGACATTGGTTTCATGCTGAGCTCCCGTCAAGCCGATCGACTCAAGGCCTGTTTGCATACATATAAGGTATGCCGGGAGGCGAAAGCACGTTGTAATTAATAGTAAATGGATGTTTCACCTGCAGCCGTTGGGGCCGCTTTGAACGTGCGCTTACAGCGCGCGACAGTCGCGCAAGCGGTGGCATAGCGGAAAGGGACGACTGAACGGGGCGCGCCAGACGGCGGTGCCCGCGATGGCGCCGGCGTCGTTGGAGACACGCGCGGCGAACCGGATAGACGCCGGGCGCCCACGGGCGCCCGGAGGTGAAACAGTGCGCGTCAGGCCATCTTGACCGGCGCGCGCCACGATTCCGGGTTGGTCCAGAACGCGCCACGCAGGCGGTCGCGGCTCGGCGGTGCCGGCGGTTTCGCTGCAGTCGCGCCGATGCGGCCGCGCAGCGAAATTTCACGGCCGCTCGTGCCGAGTCGCTTAACTATTTCGGCGAGCGTACCATCGGCTTGCCATTCGTCGAAGCGACGGCGGCAAGTCGGCGGCGACGGATAGCGGCCCGGCAGTTTGGACCAGCCTTCGCCCGTCGACAGCACCCAAAGCACGGCGTTGACCACCGCTCGCGCTTCCACGCGCGGCCGACCACGGCGCTCGCTCCGTGCCGGTTCCGCGCAGAACAAAGCCTCGACCAGCGCCCACTCGTTGTCTCTCAAATCGTCGAACAGCATCATGTTTCACCTCAGCGAAGCTAACTCCGGTGCGCTGCCCCGCGCCGCGCACTCTCCATGCACTCGATAGGCGAGTGCCAAGGGGGTCGGGCTGCCACGGCTGCCATGCAGTCAGAAGTCGTGGCACCGATCCTGTGTCCGTGCAAATGCAGGAAGTGTGCCAAGTTGATTCCGATCGCCTCAAAGCCCAGTGACGGCGGGCCAGCGCAGGCGCCAGCTAGGGGCGTATAAGAATCCAAAAAACCCATCTCGCAAATCGGGACAATCACCAATCTTGTGCAATCAGGCCCGGCCAGCGTGCGTTCGCGCCGTATTGCTGCATTGCAGCGAGAGGGCTCATTCCACGGTGGGGCATGCTTTTGGCCCTTACAATGCGCATTAAATGAAGTTATTGATGAGGTTGGTAAATGAATGTAACGCTGCGTCAGCTAAGGGTTTTCATCGAGGTCGCGCGCCTGCAGAGTTTCAGCCGGGCCGGTGATGAAATCGGCCTGACGCAGTCGGCGGTGAGTCGCTGCGTGCGCGAACTCGAAGGCGAGATCGGCCTCAAGCTGATCGATCGCACGACGCGCGAGGTTCAGCTCACCGACGTCGGCGGCAATCTGGTATCGAGCGTGTCACGTTTGCTGACGGATCTCGACGACGCGCTGCGCGAGATCCGTGAAATCGGCGAGCAGCGGCGCGGACGCGTGGTGGTGGCCGCCAGCCCGACCGTGGCCTGCCGGCTGATGCCGGGCGTGGTAGCGTCGTGCGGGCGGCAGTTTCCCTATATCACGCTGGGCTTGCGCGACGACGTGCAGAGCGACGTGATGCGCAAGGTCAAGTCAGGCGAAGTCGATTTCGGCGTGATCATCGGCCCGTTCACCGCCGACGATCTGCTCAGCGAAGCGCTGATGACCGATTCGTTCTGCGTGGTCACCCGCGACGACCACCCGCTGGCCGCCCACGAGCAGGTTGCGTGGACCGACCTCGACGGTCAGCAACTCGTGATGCTCGATTACGCGTCGGGCAGCCGGCCGATCATCGACGCCGTGATGCAGGAGCACGGCGTGAGCGCTACGGTGGTGCAGGAGTTGGGGCATTCCGCGACCGTGTTCGGGCTGGTCGAAGCGGGCGTCGGCGTCAGCGTGCTGCCGTGGCTGGCTTTGCCGTTGCCGGCGGGCGCGTCGCTGGTCGCACGGCCGCTCGTGCCGCGCGCGGAGCGCCGGGTCGAACTGGTGCGCCGGCGCGACCGCTCGTTGTCGCCGGCAGCGGAGGCGGTGTGGGATTTGATCCGCCAATTGCCGGGGCGGGCGGAGGATTTGAGTTAGTCCGGGCGGCGCGATGAGCCTGGTCGGCGGATTCACGACGGTCGCCCCGCGCGGCCGAAACCGAACGGCAGCGGTTCCGCGCAGCGGCATGAGCACCGACGCCTGCCGCGACCGTCCCCCGCCCACACTGCGCCAGCGGCCGAGTTCGCCGCTGCCAAAGCAGGCGCCGCGCTAAACTGGCGCCTTCCCTGCCCGTCAGCCTTTACCTTTCACCCTGTCTGGAAGTCTCGATGAGCGATTTGGACCTGCCTGTGCCCTCCATCCCGAATGCGCGCGATGCCGTGCGCGCGCTGCGTTCTTCGCAGATCCGTGAAGTCGCCAATGCCGGCTTTGGCGTTGAAGACGTTCTGCCGTTCTGGTTCGGCGAGTCCGACCGGGTCACGCCCGCTTTCATCCGCGACGCCGCCAGCAGCGCGCTGGCTGCCGGCGCTACGTTCTATACGCATAATTTGGGCATCGCGCCGTTGCGCGCGGCGCTCGCGAGCTACGTCAGCGAACTGCACGGCGCGACCTCGCCGGACCATATCGCGGTGACGAGCGCCGGTGTCAACGCGCTGATGCTCGCCGCGCAACTGGTTGTGGGCGCCGGTGATCGCGTCGTTGCGGTGACCCCGCTGTGGCCGAATCTGGTCGAAATTCCGAAAATTCTGGGTGCGCACGTCGAAACGGTTGCGCTGGGCTACGGCGAACGCGGCTGGCAGCTCGACGTCGAGCAATTGCTGGCGGCGCTGACGCCCGACACCAGAATGCTGATGATCAACTCGCCGAACAATCCGACCGGCTGGGTGATGAGCCGCGACGATCAGCGCACCGTGCTCGACCATTGCCGGCGGCACGGCATCTGGATTGTCGCGGACGAAGTCTACGAGCGTCTCTACTACGCCGACGCCGACGCCGACGCTGCCGCGAGCGGCGCGCCTGCGCGCACCGCGCCGTCGTTCCTCGATCTGGCCGGCCGCGACGAACGCGTGATCTGCGTGAACTCGTTCTCGAAGGCGTGGCTGATGACCGGCTGGCGGCTCGGCTGGATCGTCGCGCCGACCGCATTGATGGACGATCTGGCCAAGCTGGTCGAGTACAACACGTCATGCGCGCCGTCGTTCGTCCAGCAGGCTGGCATCGCAGCCGTCCAGCAGGGCGAGCGGTTCACGCGGGAATTGGTGCTCGACCTGAAAGCTTCGCGCGATCATCTTGTGCGCGCGCTGTCGGCAGTGCCGGGCGTCAATGTCAAGGTGCCGCCTGGCGCGATGTATCTGTTTTTCTCGATGCCGGGCGCGGCGCACAGCCTCGAACTATGTAAGGCGCTCGTGCGCGAAGTCGGGCTTGGTGTGGCACCCGGCAGCGCGTTCGGGCCGCAGGGTGAGGGTTTCGTGCGCTGGTGCTATGCGTGCGATACGGCGCGCCTGGACGCGGGCGTCGAGCGTCTGAAGCAGTTTCTGGCGCGGTCTGACGCAGTTTAGTGGGCGTTTGGAGAATAAGCCCGACCGCCCGGCTGAAAAAGCCTAATGAAAAAGGCGGAGTTTCTGTCGGGTTACCTGCGCTTTTCCGTTTAGGCACACCCGCGGGAGCGCAGCCGGAAAATGCGCGGCGGGTTTCGTCTTTACGCACCGATTGTTTTTGCGTAATATGGCGCTCAGTCACGCGATTCCTTCCAGGAATATCGCTGCTCCGTCCGGCTGGGTTTGGCTCGATAGTCTGTTTCGCCTCCCCCCGGTGCGTGCTCCCATCAATATGACCGATCAGAATCGGGCGAGCGCGTCTTCAGTTCCACATCGTCTGTTTGATCCGGTTCTTTGACCACAGGGTCTGACCTAGCTGCATGAATACCCAAGAGGCGAAGATCGTCCTCGAGACTGCCTTGATCTGCGCGCAGGAGCCGTTAAAGCTCGGCGAATTGCGCAAGCTCTTTGCCGACGGCGTGTCGGCAGACACCGTTCGGAACTTGCTCGAAGACCTCAAGCAGGACTGGTCTGGGCGCGGTGTGGAGCTGGTCGGGCTGGCATCGGGCTGGCGGTTTCAAAGCAAGCCCGCGATGCGCTCGTACCTGGATCGTTTGCATCCGGAAAAACCGCCGAAATATTCACGCGCGGTGCTCGAGACGCTCGCGATCATTGCCTACCGGCAGCCGGTCACGCGGGGCGATATCGAAGAAATTCGCGGTGTCACCGTGAATACGCAAGTCGTCAAGCAGCTCGAGGATCGCGGCTGGATCGAGGTGATCGGCCATCGTGACGTGCCGGGCCGTCCGGCGCTGTACGCAACCACGCGGCAGTTCCTCGACGACCTCGGGCTGACCGCGCTCGACGAATTGCCGCCGCTCGCGGATCCGTCGGCGCAATTGAACGCGGATCTGCTCGGGCAGCATGCGATCGAGTTCGCCGACCTCGAGACCGCGCAGAATCTGGCGGCGGACGCGGAAGGCGAAGCCGCGGAGCACCCTGAGTTGTCGCGGCCGGCCGAGGCGACGGGGGCAGAGGGTGCCGAAACCGTAGCGTACGAAGCCGAAGCGGCCGGGACTGTCGCAGACGTCACGCCGGCGCCTGAGGCGCATCCGGACACGATCGACGCGCCGGGCGCACAAGAACATGCCGAAACGGCAGACGCAGCACCGCAGACCGGCATCGCCGGGTCAGCACAGCATGACGATCCGGTCTCCCAGGCCGATCCGGCAACACCCGCGCACGACTCGGGCGTACTCCGCAATACGGAGCGCGCCGCCGAGCCGAACCCGACCACGGCGGCGCACGACGATCCTGAAGATCGTCGCGATGCCGCACAGGACGCAGGCATTCTGACCGACGACGAACCCGAGTCGCGCAGCGCCTGACGTAACCGAACTTTTTTGCCACACCCGCAACGGGCGTGCGCGACCTGACATTTTGAGGTTGTTTTGACACATACCCACGACACCGATTCGTCCGAATCCGAGCGCGCCGTGCCGTCGGCACGGGCCGACGAAACGCGCACCACGCAAGCGTCGGCAGGCGAGGGCGAGCGCCCGGCGCAGAGCGCGGAAGCAGACGGTGAAGACCGTCCGCGCCGCGGCCTGCGTCGCGGACCGCGCAGCCTGATCGCGCGGCGCCGCGCCGGGGCGAAGACGAAGGGCGCCGAAGGCGCGCCCGCGCAAGGGGCGCCGGTCGTCACCGAGGCGCCGCCGGACGGCGAAGTGGTCGCGCAAGTGCGCATGCCCCGCAAGGATGCAGGCGCCAAGGGTCAGGGCTCGCGGCGCAACGCCCAGGCGGGCGGCGCGAAGCGCGAGGGTGGTCAGCGCGAAGGCGCACCTCGTGAAGGTCAGCGCGAGCGTCAGCCGCGTGAAGGCGGGCAGCGTCAGAACCGCCGCGGCGGTGAGGCGCCGGCAGCGGCGGCCACGGAAGCCGGTCAGGACGATCTGTTCTCGTACGTGACATCCCCCGCGTTCGACGCGGATAACAGCGCGACCGGCAGCGTGCGCGCCCCGATGCTGCGTCATGGCAAACCGGCTGCGCCCAAGCGCGTGCTCGCCGCGGACGACGACGCGCCGAAGCTGCACAAGGTGCTGGCCGAAGCCGGAATGGGGTCGCGCCGCGACATGGAAGAGCTGATCGTGGCCGGCCGCGTGTCGGTGAACGGCGAGCCGGCTCACATCGGCCAGCGCATCATGCCGACCGATCAGGTTCGCATCAACGGCAAGCCGGTCAAGCGCAAGCTGGCCAACAAGCCGCCGCGCGTGCTGCTGTATCACAAACCGACCGGCGAAATCGTCAGCCATGCCGACCCGGAAGGACGTCCGTCGGTGTTCGATAAACTGCCGCCGATGAAGACCGCCAAGTGGCTCGCGGTCGGCCGCCTCGACTTCAACACCGAAGGTCTGCTGATGCTGACCACGTCGGGCGATCTGGCGAACCGCTTCATGCACCCGCGTTACAGCGTCGAGCGTGAATATGCGGTGCGGGTGGTCGGCGAGCTGGCCGAAGGCATGCGTCAAAAGCTGCTGCACGGCGTCGAACTGGATGACGGTCCGGCCAACTTCCTGCGCATTCGCGACGGCGGCGGCGAGGGCACCAATCACTGGTATCACGTCGCGCTTGCCGAAGGGCGTAACCGCGAAGTGCGCCGTATGTTCGAGGCGGCCGGCCTGATGGTGAGCCGCCTGATCCGTACGCGTCACGGCCCGATCTCGCTGCCGAAGGGTCTGAAGCGCGGCCGTTGGGAAGAACTCGAAGACAACCAGGTGCGCGCGCTGATGGCCTCGGTCGGACTGAAGGCGCCGACGGAAGAGCGCGGCGGCCGTAGCTCGGCGCCGGAGCGCAAGCAGCCGGATCCGATGCAAACCTCGATGGGCTTCATCAATCGCGAACCCGTGCTGATGTCGCATAGCCGTTTCGAACAGCAGCCGCGTGGTCCGGGTCAGGGCCGTCGCGGTGCGGCGGGCGGCGGCTTCGGCGGCGGCGCGAGCACCGGGTACGGCAACCGTGGCGCCGGCCGTGGTGCCGGTGGTTTCGGCAGCGCGCTGGGCGGCGGTGCGGCCGGCCCGCGTGGCGGTCGTGAGGTCGACGGCAATCGCGCGCCGTCGGGCAGCGGTAATCGTGCTGGCGGCGGCAAGCGTGCCGGCGGCAACACTGCCAATCCGGGCGGCGGCAATCGCGGCCCGGCCGGCAACCGTGGCGGCAACGCCAACCGCGCGGGCGGCGGCAATGCCAACGCGGGCGGCGCCAATCGTGGCGGCGGCGCGCCGCGCGGCCGTTCGCGCGGTCGTTGAGCGGCCGGATTGGCCGCGTATGACGACCGGCGGCGTATCGTTCCTTAACGATTTTCGCGGCCGCCGTCGGAATCGATCGATGAATGCCACGGTTTCATGCCACGCATGAAACCGCGATGCGGCGGAAAATGGGGCGGGGTTTGACCGCCCCGCTTGCCCGGCCTGGGGCAAGGCGGCAGCAGCCGCTTTGCAAAAGGCCCGCGAGGCCGCCGCGAGGTCGAAAGATTCCCATGAAATCAAGCGGAAATGCGCTTCGTACGGCGTTCTGCGGTTTGCGTTTGTCCCGAAAAATGGCTACAATCGCGAAGTCGCTGGGCGTGCGGCTTTTCATGTGCGGCTCAGGTGCGACCACCGGTAATAAGATGATGGGCGTTTAGCCCATTTTTTTTTGCCGCTCAGTTCATCGTGGTTCGGCATCTCGGGTTCGCACGAACGTGCGCCGGCTTGGCGCACGGCCCGCATTGATTGTTTGCAAAACAAGCGGCAGGCTCGCTGCGCGAACATCTAAGAGGGCACTGTGCAACTGACGGAACTGATTGAAACCACGGTCGTGGGACTCGGGTACGAGCTCGTCGATCTCGAGCGCACCGGGCGCGGCATGATGTGCATCTATATCGACCAGCCGGCCGGCATCGCGATCGAAGACTGCGAGAAAGTCACGCGTCAGCTCCAGCACGTTCTGACGGTCGAAAATATCGATTACGAGCGGCTTGAAGTATCGTCGCCGGGTCTCGACCGCCCGCTGAAAAAACTGGCGGATTTCGAACGCTTCGCAGGCAGCGAAGTGGTTATCACATTGAAAAAGCCATTGGACGGACGGAAATCGTACCGGGGCATCCTGCATGCTCCGCAAGGCGAAACGATCGGTCTGGAATTTGAAGGGAAGGAAGGCGCCGCGATGCTCGATTTCACGCTCGCGGACATGGACAAAGCACGCCTCGTTCCGAAAGTTGACTTTAGGAGCCGCAAACAATGAGTCGCGAAGTGTTGATGCTGGTGGATGCGCTGGCACGCGAGAAGAATGTCGACAAAGACGTGGTATTTGCCGCGCTCGAAGCGGCTCTCGCTTCGGCCTCCAAGAAACTCTTCGAAGAAGATGCGGATATCCGCGTCCATATCGACCGTGAAAGCGGCGAGCACGAAACGTTTCGCCGCTGGAAAGTGGTGCCGGACGAAGCCGGTTTGCAGGAACCGGATCAGGAAATTCTGCTGTTCGAAGCACGTGAGCAGAAGCCCGAGATCCAACTCGACGAGTACATCGAAGAACCGGTGCCGTCGATCGAATTTGGCCGTATCGGCGCGCAGGCCGCCAAGCAGGTGATCCTGCAGAAGGTGCGCGACGCTGAGCGCGAGCAGATCCTGAACGACTTCCTCGAGCGCGGCGAGCACATCATGACCGGCTCGGTGAAGCGTCTCGACAAGGGCAACTTCATCGTCGAAACCGGCCGTGTCGAAGCGCTGCTGCGCCGCGACCAGCTGATTCCGAAGGAAAACCTGCGCGTGGGCGACCGCGTGCGCGCCTACATCGCGAAGGTCGATCGCACCGCGCGCGGTCCGCAGATCGAACTGTCGCGTACGGCGCCCGAATTCCTGATGAAGCTGTTCGAGATGGAAGTGCCGGAAATCGAGCAGGGCCTGCTGGAAATCAAGGCGGCGGCCCGCGATCCGGGCGTGCGCGCGAAGATCGGCGTGGTCGCCTATGACAAGCGCATCGATCCGATCGGCACCTGCGTCGGCATTCGCGGTTCGCGGGTGCAGGCGGTGCGTAACGAGCTCGGTGGCGAAAACGTCGACATCGTGCTATGGTCGGAAGATCCCGCACAGTTCGTGATCGGCGCGCTCGCGCCGGCAGCGGTCCAGTCGATCGTCGTCGATGAAGAAAAGCACTCGATGGACGTCGTCGTAGACGAAAACGAGCTGGCGGTCGCGATCGGCCGCAGCGGCCAGAACGTGCGTCTTGCCAGCGAACTCACCGGCTGGCAGATCAACATCATGACGCCGGACGAATCTGCGCAGAAGCAGAATCAGGAACGCGGTGTATTGCGCGACCTGTTCATGGCGCGTCTCGATGTCGACGAAGAAGTCGCCGACATCCTGATCGACGAAGGCTTCACGAGCCTCGAAGAGATCGCCTATGTGCCGCTCAACGAAATGCTCGAAATCGAAGCATTCGACGAAGACACCGTTCACGAACTGCGTAATCGCTCGCGCGACGCGCTGTTGACGTTGGCGATCGCGAATGAAGAAAAGGTCGAAAATGTAGCGCTCGATCTGAAGAGCCTGGACGGCGTCGATGCCGACCTGCTCGCGAAGCTTGCTGAACACCAGGTCCAGACGCGCGACGAACTCGCCGAGCTGGCCGTGGATGAACTGGTCGAGATGACCGGTATGGAAGAGGATGCCGCTAAGGCGTTGATCATGAAAGCACGTGAACACTGGTTCCAGTGAGAAATGACCATGGCGCACTAAATTGAACGCGGCCGTTAGGCCGCATGACACGATGCTAACCGCAAGGAATCGGTCCTTGCATTAAGAGGAATGAATGGCGAGTAACAACGTAGCCCAATTTGCCGCGGAACTGAAAATGCCTGCAGGCGTGCTGCTCGAGCAGCTGCAGGCAGCGGGCGTCACAAAAGCGAGCGAAGACGACAACCTGTCCGAGGCGGACAAGGCGCGTCTGCTCGACCACTTGCGCAAGTCTCACGGCTCGACTGATGCGGACAAGCGCAAGATCACGCTGACGAAACGGCATACGTCGGAAATCAAGCAATCCGATGCGACGGGTAAAGCTCGCACCATTCAGGTCGAGGTGCGCAAGAAGCGCACTTTCGTCCGCCGCGACGAAACCTCCGCCGAAGGCGGAGATGCATCGAATCATGCGGCCGAAGGCGCCGAGGTCGACGATCTGGAACTTCAGCGTCGTGAAGAGGAAGCTCGTCACGAAGCTGAGCTGCTCGAAAAGCAGGCTCAGGAGCTGAAGGCTCGCCAGGAACAACTCGAACGCGAAGAAGCCGAGCGTCAGGCGCGTGAGCAGGCTGCCGAAGCCGAGCGTCGTCGTGCGGAAGAGGAAGCGGCGAAGAAGCGCGCAGCGGCTGCGGCCGAGGCGGCGGCACGCGAGAAGGTCCAGCAGGTGGCGCAAGTCGCGCAGCCGGTCGTCGCGAAGGCCGAGCCGGCGGCTGCCAAGGCAGCGGAGCCGGTCGTCGCCAAGGAAAGCGAGCAGGACGACGAACGCGCAGCGGCGGAACGTGCTGCGCAACGCGAGGCCGCGAAGAAGGCGGAAGACGCAGCGCGTCAGGCCGCCGAGAAAGCGCGTGCCGAGCAGGAAGAAATCGCGAAGCGCCGCGCCGCGGCGGAAGCCGAAGCACGGGCGATTCGCGAAATGATGAACACGCCGCGCAAGGCGCAGGTCAAGGCGCCGGAACCGGCACCGAAGCCCGCCGAGCCGGCCAAGGCCGCGGAAGCCAAGGGCACGCTGCACAAGCCCGCGCGTCCGGCAGGCGAAGCACCGGCGCGTCCGGCTGCGAAGAAGCCGGCTGCTGCGGCTCCGGCTTCCCCGAGCGCGCCGTCCGCCGGCGACAAGAAGAAGCCGGGCGGCGGCAAGGGCGGCTGGCAGGACGACGCAGCGAAGCGCCGCGGTATCAAGACGCGTGGCGATTCGAGCGGCGGTGTTGATCGCGGCTGGCGCGGCGGCCCGAAGGGGCGCGGCAAGCATCAGGATCAGAACACCACGTTCCAGGCGCCGACCGAACCGATCGTGCGGGAAGTGCACGTGCCGGAAACCATCACGGTCGCCGATCTGGCGCACAAGATGGCGGTGAAGGCCTCGGAAGTCATCAAGTCGATGATGAAGCTCGGCCAGATGGTCACGATCAACCAGATGCTGGACCAGGAAACGGCGATGATCATCGTCGAGGAACTGGGGCACCACGCGGTGGCGGCCAAGCTGGACGACCCGGAAGCGATGCTGGTCGAAGGCGAGGTGTCCGATGCGGAAGCGTTGCCGCGTCCGCCGGTCGTCACGGTCATGGGTCACGTCGACCACGGCAAGACCTCGCTGCTCGACTACATCCGCCGCGCGAAGGTTGCAGCGGGCGAAGCGGGCGGCATTACGCAGCACATCGGCGCTTACCACGTCGAAACGCCGCGTGGCGTGATCACGTTCCTCGACACGCCGGGTCACGAAGCCTTTACGGCCATGCGTGCCCGCGGTGCGAAGGCAACCGACATCGTGATTCTGGTGGTCGCAGCCGACGACGGCGTGATGCCGCAGACGAAGGAAGCGATTGCCCATGCGAAGGCAGGCGGCGTGCCGCTCGTCGTTGCGATCAACAAGATCGACAAGCCGGATGCGAATCCGGAACGCGTGAAGCAGGAACTCGTCGCGGAAGGCGTCGTACCGGAGGAGTACGGTGGCGATTCGCCGTTCGTGTCGGTGTCGGCCAAGACCGGCGCGGGCATCGACGATCTGCTCGAAAACGTGTTGCTGCAAGCCGAAGTGCTGGAACTGAAGGCACCGGTCGAAGCGCCGGCCAAGGGTCTCGTCATCGAAGCGAAGCTCGACAAGGGTAAGGGTCCGGTTGCAACGATCCTGGTCCAGTCGGGTACGCTGAACCGCGGCGATGTAGTGTTGGCGGGTAGCGCTTACGGTCGCGTGCGAGCCATGCTCGACGAAACCGGCAAGCCGACCAAGTCCGCCGGTCCGTCGATCCCGGTCGAAATTCAGGGTCTGTCGGAAGTCCCGCAAGCAGGCGAAGAAGTCATCGTCATGCCGGACGACCGCAAAGCGCGTGAAGTCGCGCTGTTCCGTCAAGGCAAGTTCCGCGACGTCAAGCTGGCCAAACAACAGGCCGCGAAGCTCGAGAACATGCTGGAGCAGATGGGCGAAGGCGAAGTGCAGTACATGCCGCTCATCGTCAAGGCTGACGTGCAGGGTTCGCAGGAAGCTTTGGTGCAGTCGCTGCTCAAGCTGTCGACCGACGAAGTGCGCGTGCAGATCGTGCACGGCGCCGTGGGCGGCATCAGCGAGTCCGACGTCAACCTGGCCACGGCTTCGAAGGCGGTCATCATCGGCTTCAACACTCGTGCGGATGCGCAGGCTCGCAAGCTGGCGGAGTCCAACGGCGTCGATATTCGCTACTACAACATCATCTATGACGCAGTGGATGACGTGAAGGCCGCGATGTCGGGCATGCTGGCACCGGAGAAGCGCGAAGTCGTGACGGGTACGGTCGAAGTGCGCCAGGTCTTCAAGGTACCGAAGATCGGCGCGGTGGCCGGCTGTATGGTCACGGACGGTTTCGTCAAGCGCTCGTCGTCAGTGCGCGTGCTGCGCAACAACGTCGTCATCTTCACGGGCGAGCTCGATTCGCTCAAGCGCTTCAAGGACGACGTGAAGGAAGTCCGTCAGGGCTTCGAGTGCGGTATGTCGATCAAGAACTTCAACGACATCGTCGAAGGCGATCAGTTCGAAGTCTTCGAGGTCACCGAAGTCGCGCGTTCGCTGTAATTCACGCGACACGGCTCAACGGGCGGAGCGGGCTTTGACGCCCGCTCCGCCCGTTGTTTTTGGGCCCACTGTGCGCAAGCCCCTGGTCATGCTTTGAAAAGCGCGCCGCTTGTATGCCGCGTAAAAAAAACACTTCGGCTTGCGCGAACCACTTTTTGCATCCGTCAGATCGGATCACACAACACCATGCCTAAGAAACGTTCTTCTCCCAATCGCAACGTGCAGATCGCCGATCAGATCCAGCGCGATCTGTCCGAACTGCTGCGCGAGGTCAAGGATCCGCGCATCGGCATCGTCACGATTCAGAGCATCGAGCTGACGCCGGACTACGCGCACGCGAAAGTCTATTTCACGACGCTGACCGGCGACCCGCAACAGACGCTCGAAGCGCTCACGCACGCGGCCGGCCATCTGCACAATCAGCTCTTCAAGCGACTGCATATCCATACGGTGCCGACGCTGCATTTCCACTACGACAAGACGATCGAGCGCGCCGTCGAAATGTCGCGTCTGATCGACGAGGCGAATGCCAATCGCGCGAAGGAAGACTGAGCGCACCGTGAGCGGCCGCGCTCGTTGCCATGCCTGAGAGCCGCGATGCGCTCAGTGCCGTTTTTGTATTCATTGAAGTCTCCGCCTTTCTGACATGACCGCACCTCAACGCCCCCGCGTGCCGCGTCGCGCGCTCGACGGGGTCCTGCTGCTCGACAAGCCGCTTGGCCTATCGAGCAACGACGCGCTGATCCGCGCGAAGCGTCTCTATCTGGCGAAAAAAGCCGGCCATACCGGCACGCTCGACCCTTTGGCGACAGGCCTGCTGCCGCTGTGTTTCGGCGAAGCCACCAAGTTTTCGCAAGACCTGCTCGAAGCCGACAAGACCTACGAGGCGACCATGCGCCTCGGCATTCGTACGACCACCGGCGACGCCGAGGGTGAAGCGATCGACACGCGAGAAGTGGCGTGCGACGAGGCGGCGGTGCAAGCTGTGCTGTCCAAGTTTCTCGGCGTCATTGTCCAGGTTCCGCCGATGTATTCGGCGCTCAAGCGCGATGGCAAGCCGCTGTACGAATATGCACGCGCTGGGCAGACCGTGGAGCGGGAAGGGCGTCAGGTAACGATCCTCAAGCTCGAATTGCTCGCTTGCGCGCTGCCGGATGTGACATTTCGCGTGACGTGCAGCAAGGGCACCTACGTGCGCACGTTGGCCGAGGATATCGGCGAGGCGCTGGGATGCGGCGCGCATCTGGTCGCGCTGCGGCGCACCGGTGTCGGCGCGTTGACGCTCGCGAATTCGGTGACGCTCGATGCGTTGTCCGATGCAACGGAAAGCGAGCGCGATTCGTGGCTGCAGCCGGTAGACGCGTTACTGTCGACATTCCCGCTCGTGCGGTTGAACGAAGACGACACGCGCCGCTTTCTGCACGGCCAACGCCTGAAGCTTTCCGAGTTGACCATTGCCGGCGATGCCGTGAACGCGCCGCGCGTGAGAGTGTATGCGGGACAAGGCCGCTTGCTGGGCGTCGCGAAGCAAGGTGAGGGCGTGCTCGCGCCCGAACGGCTGGTGGTAACGACGGCGAGCTAGATCGCTGGCGTCACCTTGAGCATGGAGGGCCACGCGTCCGGCAAAGGCGTTCGGCCTGCTGCAAGTGCAAAGAAAAAGGCGGGACCGCTACTGAGCGGTCCCGCCTTTTTTCATCTCGCGAGCTTTGTATGACTGAAGCGGAGCCTCAGTGCGCAGCAGCCGCCGCCGCGCCCGCATCGCCGCCCGCGCGTTCCGGCCGCGTGATCCAGATCAGCGCGATCAGCGCCACGAAAATGCCGGCGGAAACAAAGAACAGATCGTTCACGCCCAATTGCGCGGCTTGCTGTGTGGCCATCGAATTGAAGAGACCATACGCCTGCGGCTGACTGAAGCCTGCCGCACCCATCTGCCGGATCGACTGATCGAAGACCGGGTTGTACGCGTTCGCCTGTTCGGCCAGTTGCGCGTGATGCATGATCGTGCGGTGATCCCACGCGGTCTGGAAAATCGAAGTGCCAATGCCGCCGCACATGATCCGCACGAAATTCGACAGACCCGATGCCGCCGGAATCCGGTTGCCAGGCAAGCCCGACAGCGTGATCGACACGAGCGGAATGAAGAACCCCGCCATGCCGATGCCCTGAATCAACGTGGGCAGCAGCAGCGAATACGTATCGACGCCGGTCGTATAACGCGAGCGCATCCAGAAGCACAGCGCGAACACGAGGAAGGACAGCGTCGCGATATAGCGCGGATCGGTACGCGGCAAGATCTTGCCCGTGATCGGCGACAGCAGCACGGCGAACAGACCGACCGGTGCCATCACCAGCCCCGCTTCGGTCGCGGTGTAGCCGATATCGGTTTGTAGCCACAGCGGCAGCAACACGAGATTGCCGAAGTAGAGCCCGTAGCCGATCGACAGTGCGATCGTGCCGCCCGTGAAATTGCGCCGGCTGAACAGCGACAGATCCACTACCGGATGCTCGGCCGTCAACTCCCACACGATGAAGAACGCGAGCGCGATAACCGCGACCAGCGCCAGCACGACGATGGTCGTCGACGAGAACCAGTCGAGGTCCTTACCCTTGTCGAGCATCACCTGCAGCGAGCCGACCCAGACGATCAGCAGGCCGAGGCCGACGCCGTCGATCGGTGCTTTTCGGATCGCCGAATCGCGGTTGCGGAAAATCGTCCACGTCGCAGCAGCGGCGATGATGCCGACCGGAATGTTGACGTAGAAAATCCACGGCCACGAGATGTTGTCGGAAATCCAGCCGCCCAGAATCGGACCGGCCACCGGCGCAATCAGCGTCGTCATCGCCCACATCGACAACGCCATCGGCGCCTTCGCGCGGGGATAGCTGGCGAGCAGCAGCGTTTGCGACAACGGGATCATCGGGCCGGCCACCGCGCCTTGCAGCACGCGCGACGCCAGCAGGAACGGCAGCGTCGGCGCGAGACCGCACAGCCATGACGAAATCACGAACAGCACGATCGACGCCATGAACAGACGCACCTGGCCGATGCGATCGGTGAGCCAGCCGGTCAGCGGCACGGAGATCGCGTTCGCGACCGCGAACGAGGTGATCACCCACGTGCCCTGATCGGCAGACACGCCGAGATCGCCCGAGATCGACGGGATCGACACGTTCGCGATCGACGTGTCGAGCACGTTCATGAACACGGCGAGCGACACCGCGATGGTGCCGATCACCAGTTGCGCGCCCTCGAGCGGCGGGTGAGGGGCTTGCGCCTGAGCCTGAGCCTGAGCCATTAAAGAAGCCTTCTATGAATCGTCGTGTGGCTGCTTAGCTCTTCGCTGCGGGCTTCGCGGCTGCGCCGGTCTGAGTCGACTTTGGCGTGCCGCCGTTCGGGCCGGCGTTTTCCGCGATGATGCGGGCGATTTCCGCGTCGGCTTCGTCGCCGTATTTATCGAAGACGTTGGTCTGGTAGGCGGTATTCGACGCGTTGCCGAGCTGGCCGCCGCTGGCGTCCTTGATGTTCACGTCGGCTTGCATCGACAGACCGATGCGCAGCGGGTTCTTGTCGAGTTCCTGCGGATCGAGCGCGATACGCACCGGCAGACGCTGTACCACCTTGATCCAGTTGCCGGTCGCGTTTTGCGCGGGCAGCAGCGAGAACGCCGAACCCGTGCCCGCGGAGAAGCCGACCACCTTGCCGTGATACGGCACCGACGAACCGTACACGTCGGCGGTCAGTTCCACCGGCTGGCCGATGCGCATGTGCTTGAGCTGCACTTCTTTGAAGTTCGCATCGACCCATACGTCGTGCAGCGGCACGATGGCCATCAACGGGGTGCCCGGCGAGACGCGCTGGCCGACCTGCACCGAGCGCTTCGCGACATAGCCGGTCACGGGCGCGGGCAGGACGTTACGCGCGTGGTTCAGGTACGCGTCGCGGACCTTCGCGGCGGCGGCCTGCACGTTCGGATGGTTTGCAATCGTGGTGTTAGCGGTCAGCGCGCGGTTCGACGCCAGTTGCTGCCTGGCGGCGTCGACGGCGGCTTGCGCGCTCTTCACGGCGTCGCGGGCGTGCGAGATTTCTTCCTGCGACACCGCGCCGGTTTGCGCGACCGTCAGACGGCGCTTCAGGTCGTCCTGAGCGCGCGACAGATCGGACTGACGCAGTTCGACTTGCGCCTGGTATTGATTGTCGTCGGCGAACAGGCCGCGCACCTGGCGCACCGTTTGCGCGAGATTCGCCTCGGCCTGTTCGAGCGCGACGCGCGCGTCGGCCGGATCGAGCACGACGAGCGGATCGCCCGCCTTGACGACTTGCGTGTCGTCCGCGTTCACGGCGATCACGGTGCCCGTGACCTGCGGCGTGATCTGCACGACGTTGCCGCTCACGTACGCGTCGTCGGTGTCTTCATGGAAACGCGCGACGAGGAAGTAGTACAGGCCGTAGGCGACCGCGGCGATCAGAATCACGATGACGAGCAGCGTCATCATGCGCTTGCGTTTGCCGTTGTTCGCCGGTTGTGCGTTGGGCGCGGGCTGTTGGGGGGTGCTCATTGATGTGCTCCGGGTTCTCTTGAACGTCGTCGTTTATTCGGATGTTGGTGTGCGTGCTGCGCGGCGCGTGGTCAGTTCGCCGCGGCGGTCGCGGCGGTGGCCGATGCCGGGGCATCGGTCGGCACCACGAGGCCGGTCTGTGTTGCGTCGAAACCGCCGCCGAGCGCCTTGATGAGGCCGATCTGCATATCGCGGCGGCGCATCTTCAGGCCCGTCACCGTCTGTTCGGCGGCGAGCAGATTCTGGTCGGCGGTCAGCACCTGCAACTGCGGCGACAGGCCGGCCTTGTAGCGGATCACAGCCAGTTGATAGGCCTTGCTCGACGCCTCGAGCGCGCGTTGCGCGTCGCCTTCCTGCTGGTCGATTGAGCGGATCGACGACACCTGTGTCGCGACCTGCTGGAGCGCGTTGATCAGCGTCTGGTTGTAGTTCGCCACGTTGAGGTCGAAATCGGCAAAACGGCCCTTCAGTTGCGAGCGCAATGCGCCGGCGTCGAAGATTGGCAGGTGAATCGCCGGACCGAACTGGATCTGACGGCTCGACGCGGTCAGGAAGCGGCCCCAGCCGAACGCGTCGAAACCAAAGCCGGCCGCGAGGTTCACGTCGGGGAAGAATTCGGCTTTCGCTTCCTTCACGTCGTGCATGGCCGCTTCGACCTGCCAGCGCGCGGCGACGATATCCGCGCGGCGCGCCACGAGGTCGGCCGGGATGTTGTTCGGCAGCGCGACCGTGTCGCCGGCTGTCAGCGTCGGCCTGGCGATCTGCAGGCCGCGGTCCGGACCTTTGCCGAGCAACGCGCCCAGCTGGTAGCGCACGACGGTGATCTGGCCGTCGAGGTCGGTCAGGTTCGACTGGCTGGTCGCGATGTTGCCCGTCGCGGTTTGCCGCTCGACGTTGGTGTCGAGACCGGCCACGACGCGGCCGTCGGTAATGCGGCCGATGTCCTTGCGGTTGGCGATTTCGCGCTCGGCGATTTCACGGAACGCGTACAGCTGCGCGAGCTGGTTGTAGGTGCTCGCCACGGACGCGGCGAGCGTCACGCGCGCCTGCTGCATGTCCGCCTGAGCGGCCCTTTCCTGCGAGACGGCCTGGCCGAGGCGCTCACGGTTCTTGCCCCACAGGTCGAGATCCCACGATGCGCTCGCGAGCACATTGTTCTCGCTATACCAGGTGCCGCCGTACGGAGGCGGGTAGAGCGAGTTGGCGGAGAAGATCTCGCGGGTCCACGAATAGCTGGCGTTGACCTTCGGGAACAGCGCCGAGCGCGAGCTTTCGATGTACGAGGACGCCTTCGCCAGACGCGCTTGTGCCTGCGCAATCGACGGACTGCCGTCGAGCGCTTCCGCGATCAGGTTGGACAACTGCGGGTCGCCGAACTGCTGGGCCCAGTCGAGCGACGGCCATTGGCCGCCTTCGCCGGGCAGGCTCCGCGCTGACTCGTACTGCGTCGGCGACGAGATCTGCTTGTCGTTCTTCATGCCGAAGTAGTTCGCGCACCCCGTAAGGGCGAGCGCCGTCACCGCAGCGGCGACAGCGGCCCGGCTCGAAAGCGCGGGCGCGGACAGGGAAAGGGATTTCATCGCTCGACTCTTTGAGTGGAATGTAATGATGGACACTGCAAGCAATTTCTTACGATTTGCTGTCAAAATTGCTTGCTGCATCACGGGTTAGTCCCGTTTGTTCACCGGAATTGACGAGCACGCGACGCAGCATGCTCTTCAGAAAACCCACTTCTTCGGCGGTGAAACCGTTCAGCAGGCTGTCCAGCACGCCGTTGAAGATGCCCGGCATTCTGGCTGCGATCGCATGGCCTTCCGGGGTCAGCGCAAGGCGTACGACCCGGCGGTCTTCGTTACTACGCACGCGGGTCAGCAGTCCGCGCTTCTCCAGGCGGTCGATCAGGCGCGTGACGGCGCTTGCGTCGATGCCGTATTCACGGGCCAGCTCGGCGGCCAGCAGGCATTTTCCGCTGGCGACCATGAACAGGATGCTGCCTTGCTGACTGGTGATGCCCAACTCGGCCATGCTGCGCTGGGTGATCAGGTTCGACATGGTCGATTTCACCCGCGAGAGGAGATAGCCGACGCTTTCGCCTAGCTGATACTCGCTCAGGTCCGGCGTGGTATTGGGGGACGGCTCCGTCATGATTCTCGTGCGAATGCAATGGTTGACTAGGCAGGATTATAGGACGCGGTTGATTGACGCGGCAAGCGTTATTACAGCTTAGGCAAGGATCTGTCCGTTCCCAAGCCGGAATAGACACGACTTCGCGTAGGTCTGCGCTGACGGAGTCAGGCCGTCCCATGCACCGCTGTGTGGAAGAGGGCGGGTCTATCAGGGAATACCAGAAAGCTTCATTCTTGCGTGCTACAATGTTGGGTTCCCAAAAGTGCGCTTTGGGCTTGTCGTGGTTGGTATCAGTAAAGTAGTAACCGGCATAAGCAAGCGGCGCACTCCAACTGTCTCCAGGTTTCCTATGACCCGCGCCCTACGCAACATCGCCATCATTGCTCACGTCGACCACGGCAAGACCACGCTCGTCGACCAGCTCCTCCGTCAGACCGCCACGTTCCGCGACAACCAGCAAATCGCCGAGCGCGTGATGGACTCGAACGACATCGAAAAGGAACGTGGCATCACGATCCTGTCGAAGAACTGCGCGGTCGAATACGAAGGCACGCACATCAACATCGTCGACACCCCGGGCCACGCCGACTTCGGCGGTGAAGTGGAGCGCGTGCTGTCGATGGTCGACTCGGTGCTGCTGCTGGTCGACGCCGTCGAAGGCCCGATGCCGCAAACGCGCTTCGTGACCAAGAAGGCGCTGGCGCTCGGCCTGAAGCCGATCGTCGTGATCAACAAGGTGGATCGTCCGGGTGCGCGCATCGACTGGGTGATCAACCAGACGTTCGACCTGTTCGACAAGCTGGGCGCAACTGACGAACAGCTCGACTTCCCGATCGTCTACGCATCGGGTCTGAACGGCTATGCCGGCCTGACGTCGGACGTCCGTGAAGGCGACATGCGTCCGCTGTTCGAAGCCGTGCTCAAGCACGTGCCGGTGCGCCCGGCCGATCCAGATGCGCCGCTGCAGCTGCAGATCACGTCGCTGGATTACTCGTCGTACGTCGGTCGTATCGGCGTGGGCCGCATCACGCGTGGCCGTATCAAGCCGGGCATGGCGGTTGCCGTGCGTTCGGGTCCGGATGGCGCGGTCCTGAACCGCAAGATCAACCAGGTGCTGTCGTTCAAGGGCCTCGAGCGCGTCCAGGTCGACTCCGCTGAAGCCGGCGACATCGTGCTGATCAACGGTATCGAAGAAATCGGCATCGGCGTGACCATCTGCGCACCGGAACAGCCGGACGCGCTGCCGATGATCACCGTCGACGAACCCACGCTGACGATGAACTTCCTCGTCAATTCGTCGCCGCTGGCTGGCCGCGAAGGCAAGTTCGTCACGAGCCGTCAGATTCGTGACCGCCTGATGAAGGAACTGAACCACAACGTCGCGCTGCGCGTGAAGGAAACCGGCGACGAAACTACCTTCGAAGTGGCGGGCCGTGGTGAACTGCACCTGACCATTCTCGTTGAAAACATGCGCCGCGAAGGCTACGAGCTGGCCGTGTCGCGTCCGCGCGTGGTGATGCAGGAAATCGACGGCGTGAAGCACGAGCCGTATGAAAACCTGACGGTCGACATGGAAGACGGCCACCAGGGCGGTGTGATGGAAGAGCTGGGTCGCCGCAAGGGTGAAATGCTCGACATGGCGTCGGACGGCCGTGGCCGTACGCGTCTCGAGTACCGTATTTCGGCGCGTGGTCTGATCGGCTTCCAGTCGGAATTCCTGACGCTCACGCGCGGCACGGGCCTGATGAGCCACACGTTCGACTCGTACCAGCCGGTCAGGGAAGGCGCGGTCGGCGAGCGTCGCAACGGCGTGCTGATCTCGCAGGACGATGGCGCGGCAGTCGCGTACGCACTGTGGAAGCTGCAGGATCGCGGCCGTATGTTCGTGTCGCCGGGTGAGCCGCTGTACGAAGGCATGATCATCGGCATCCACAGCCGTGACAACGACCTGGTCGTGAACCCGATCAAGGGCAAGCAGCTGACCAACGTGCGTTCGTCGGGCACCGACGAAGCGGTGCGCCTCGTGCCGCCTATCCAGATGTCGCTGGAATATGCGGTCGAATTCATCGACGACGACGAGTTGGTCGAAGTCACGCCGCAATCGATCCGTCTGCGCAAGCGGTATCTGAAGGAGCACGAGCGCCGTAGCGCAAGCCGCAAGGGCGCGGTGGACTGAGCGGGCCTCGGCCTGAACCGGTTCGCGGCGATTCTTCGCTGCGCGGCGTTGTAGACGAAAGCCACCTTCGGGTGGCTTTCGTCATTTCCAGGCTTGAAACAGGACGTGTTGCATGCGGTTGCCGCGGCTCATCGCCTATTCGTCCCCGTTTCCGCAGAATACTATTGCGCGCTGCGAAACCAGTGCCGAGATCGGTCGTGAAAGCCCGTCGCAACGGGCTCGGGCGACAATCCGTCTGCTATCTGCGTCATTCGTTCTGTGATATGCTCCCCGGGTGCAAAGTTTTAGGTCCTTCCAAGCAAGACTTGATTCGCGCAATCCGCTAAACGGTCAGGCCGTGTCGCGGAAGGTTCTGTAACCCGCTATTTCTCGAGAAACTCGAAGAAAGGTGAGCGTAAAAATGATGAAGCAATTCCAGTCGAACTCTTATCTGTTCGGCGGCAATGCTCCGTACGTAGAAGAAATGTACGAAGCGTATCTCGATAATCCGGCGTCAGTGCCCGAGAACTGGCGCAGCTATTTCGACGCGTTGCAGAACGTTCCTGCATCGGATGGCAGCAATGCCAACGACGTGGCCCATGGCCCGATCGTCGAATCGTTTGCTCAACGGGCCAAGGCTAATGCCTTCATCCCGCGCACGGCTGCCGGCGGCGAAGATCTCGCAACCGCCCGCAAGCAGGTTTATGTGCAGTCCCTCATCGGCGCATATCGCTTCCTCGGCTCGCAATGGGCCAATCTCGATCCTCTGAAGCGCCGCGAACGTCCCGCTATTCCCGAACTTGAACCCGCGTTCTACGACTTCACCGAAGCCGACATGGACCAGGAGTTCAGCGCAACGAATCTGTATTTCGGATTCGAGCGTGCGTCGCTGCGCGAGATCGTCAAGGCATTGCGCGATACGTACTGCGGCACGATCGGCGCCGAGTACATGTACATCAGCGATCCGGAACAGAAGCGCTGGTGGAAGGAGCGTCTCGAGTCGATCCGCTCGACGCCGAACTTCACCAAAGAAAAGAAGAAGCACATCCTGAATCGCCTGACGGCCGCTGAAGGCCTCGAGCGTTTCCTGCACACCAAGTACGTCGGCCAGAAGCGCTTCTCGCTCGAAGGCGGCGAAAGCTTCATCGCGTCGATGGACGAAGTCGTGCGTCACGGCGGCGCCAACGGCGTTCAGGAAATCGTCATCGGCATGGCTCACCGTGGCCGTCTGAACGTGCTGGTCAATACGCTCGGCAAGATGCCGGCCGACCTGTTCGCCGAATTCGAAGGCAAGCACGTCGACGACCTGCCGGCCGGCGACGTGAAGTATCACAAGGGTTTCTCGTCGGACGTCTCGACCGAGGGCGGCCCGGTTCACCTGTCGCTCGCGTTCAACCCCTCGCACCTCGAAATCGTCAACCCGGTGGTCGAAGGTTCGGCGAAGGCCCGTATGGACCGTCGCGGCGACGACAGCGGCCTGCAAGTGTTGCCGGTGCAGATTCACGGCGACGCGGCTTTCGCGGGGCAGGGGGTCGTGATGGAAACGCTGAACCTCGCGCAAACGCGCGGTTACGGCACGCACGGCACGCTGCACATTGTCATCAACAACCAGATCGGCTTCACGACGTCGGACCCGCGCGACTCGCGCTCCACGTTGTACTGCTCGGATGTCGTCAAGATGATCGAAGCGCCGGTGCTGCACGTGAACGGCGACGATCCTGAAGCGGTCGTTCTGGCGACGCAACTGGCGATCGATTTCCGAATGCAGTTCCACAAGGACGTCGTCGTCGACATCGTCTGCTTCCGCAAGCTGGGTCACAACGAGCAGGACACGCCGGCGGTCACGCAGCCGCTGATGTACAAGACGATTGCGAAGCACCCGGGCACGCGCGCGCTGTACGCCGAAAAGCTGGTGCAACAGGGCGTGATCACCGCGGAAGAAGGCGACGAATTCGTCAAGGCTTACCGCAAGGCGATGGACGAAGGCCATCACACGATCGACCCGGTGCTCTCGAATTACAAGAGCAAGTACGCGGTCGACTGGGTGCCGTTCCTGAACCGCAAGTGGACCGACGCAGCCGACACGGCTGTGCCGCTCGCCGAACTGAAGCGCCTCGCCGAGCGCGTCACCACGATCCCGGAAAACTTCAAGGTTCACCCGCTGGTCGAGCGCGTCATCAACGACCGTCGCGCGATGGGCCGTGGCGAAGCGAAGCTCGACTGGGGCATGGGCGAACACCTGGCATTCGCGTCGCTGGTCGCATCGGGCTATGCAGTGCGCCTGACCGGTCAGGACTCGGGCCGCGGCACGTTCACGCACCGTCACGCGGTGCTGCACGATCAGAACCGCGAACGCTGGAACGACGGCACCTATGTGCCGCTGCAGAACATCGCCGACGGTCAGGCGAAGTTCACGGTGATCGACTCGGTGCTGTCGGAAGAAGCGGTGCTGGGCTTCGAATACGGCTACTCGACCGCTGAGCCGAATACGTTCGTCGCATGGGAAGCGCAGTTCGGCGACTTCGTGAACGGCGCGCAAGTCGTGATCGACCAGTTCATCTCGTCGGGCGAAGTGAAGTGGGGCCGCGTGTCGGGTCTCACGATGCTGCTGCCGCACGGCTACGAAGGCCAGGGTCCGGAGCACTCGTCGGCGCGCATCGAGCGTTTCCTGCAACTGTGCGCAGACCACAACATGCAGGTCGTTCAGCCGACCACGCCGGCGCAGATTTTCCACCTGTTGCGCCGGCAGATGATCCGCCTGTTCCGCAAGCCGCTGATCGTTGCGACGCCGAAGTCGCTGCTGCGTCACAAGGAAGCCGTGTCGGATCTGTCGGAACTGGCGAAGGGTTCGTTCCAGCCGGTGATCGGCGAAACCGACGAGACCATCGACGCGAAGAAGGTCAAGCGCGTGGTCGTCTGCTCGGGCCGCGTGTACTACGACCTGCTCGCGCATCGCCGCGAATCGAAGTCGAACGACGTCGCGATCGTCCGTATCGAACAGCTCTATCCGTTCGCGCACAAGCAGTTCGAAGCGGAAATCAAGAAGTACGACAACGCGACCGAAGTGGTCTGGGTGCAGGACGAGCCGCAGAATCAGGGCCCGTGGTTCTACATCGAGCACCACCTGAAGGAAGGCATGAAGGAAGGGCAGAAGCTGGCATACAGCGGCCGTCCGGCTTCGGCCTCGCCGGCAGTCGGCTACTACGCGAAGCACTACGAGCAGCAGAAGGCGCTGGTCGAAGGCGCTTTCGGCCGCCTCAAGAGCGCGTCGATCGCTAAATAAAGAACAGACGAACCGGGAAGGCGCGCTGCGCTTTCCCGCGCCGCGTCCGGTGATCCGGTAAAGGGTCATCCGCGGTCATGGTTCGCAGGCGGTCGTCGTTCCCCGCGCCGTCACCCGATACGTATTCAGGATATTCATAATGGCTATTGTTGAAGTCAAGGTTCCCCAGCTGTCCGAGTCGGTCTCGGAAGCCACGATGCTGCAGTGGAAGAAAAAGCCCGGCGAGGCTGTTGCTGTTGACGAAATTCTCATCGAAATCGAGACCGACAAGGTCGTGCTCGAAGTGCCGGCACCCTCGGCCGGCGTGCTCGCGCAAATCATCTCGAACGACGGCGACATCGTCGTCGCCGATCAGGTGATCGCGAAGATCGACACGGAAGGCACCGCAGGCGCCGCCGCTGTCGAGGCTGAAGTCAAGCCGGCTCCGGTCGCCGCTGCGGCCGCCGCACCGGCACCGGCTGCGCAAGCCGCTGTCGCCACGGGTTCGAACACCGCTGCTTCGCCGGCTGCCGGCAAGCTGATGGCGGAGAAGGGCCTGTCGTCGGGCGACGTCGCCGGCACCGGCCGCGATGGCCGCATCACCAAGGGCGACGTGCTGACCGCGGGCGCCCCGGCTGCCAAGGCAGCGCCGGCACCGGCTGCCGCACCGAAGGCTGCGAAGCCGTCGCTGCCGGACGTCAAGGCGCCGACATCGGCCGACCAGTGGCTAAAGGACCGCCCGGAACAACGCGTGCCGATGTCGCGGCTGCGTGCGCGTATCGCCGAGCGTCTGCTCGAGTCGCAGCAAACCAACGCCATCCTGACCACGTTCAACGAAGTGAACATGGCGCCGGTGATGGACCTGCGCAACAAGTACAAGGACAAGTTCGAGAAGGAACATGGCGTGAAGCTCGGCTTCATGTCGTTCTTCGTGAAGGCGGCGGTTCACGCGCTGAAGAAGTTCCCGCTGGTGAACGCGTCGATCGATGGCAACGACATCGTCTATCACGGCTACTTCGACATCGGTATCGCCGTCGGTTCGCCGCGTGGCCTGGTGGTGCCGATCCTGCGCAACGCGGATCAGCTGAGCCTCGCCGACATCGAGAAGAAGATCGCCGAGTTCGGCCAGAAGGCGAAGGACGGCAAGCTGTCGATCGAAGAAATGACCGGCGGTACGTTCTCGATCTCGAACGGTGGTGTGTTCGGTTCGATGCTGTCGACCCCGATCATCAACCCGCCGCAATCCGCCATTCTGGGCGTGCACGCGACGAAGGAACGCGCTGTGGTCGAAAACGGCCAGATCGTGATCCGTCCGATGAACTACCTGGCGCTGTCGTACGACCACCGTATCATCGACGGCCGCGAAGCGGTGCTGTCGCTGGTCGCGATGAAGGACGCGCTGGAAGATCCGGCTCGCCTGCTGCTCGACCTGTAATCGCCGTCCCGGCGCCGCCGGCTTGTTCGTCTGGTTGATATCAGGCAAGTCGGCGCCATCTGAGCAGTACGTCTTTAGCATTCCGCAGTACAGGAACGGCACGCGCCACGAAACGTGGCCGCGCGCCGTTCCGTCATCGAAAGGATTGTCATGTCCAAAGAATTTGACGTCGTCGTGATCGGCGCAGGCCCTGGCGGTTATATCGCCGCCATCCGCGCAGCGCAGCTCGGCAAGACCGTCGCATGTATCGAAAAATGGAAGAACCCTGCCGGCGCGTTGAAGCTCGGCGGCACGTGCCTGAATGTCGGTTGCATTCCGTCGAAGGCGCTGCTCGCGTCGTCGGAAGAGCTTGAAAACGCATCGCATCACCTCGCGGACCACGGCATTTCCGTGGACAACGTGAAGGTCGATATCGCGAAGATGATGGCCCGCAAGGACGGCATCGTCGAGAAGATGACCAAGGGCATCGAATTCCTGTTCCGCAAGAACAAGATCACGTGGCTCAAGGGCCACGGCAAGTTCACCGGCAAGACGGACGCCGGCGTGCAGATCGAAGTGAGCGGCGAAGGCGAAACCGAAGTGGTCACGGCAAAGAACGTGATCATCGCGACGGGTTCGAAGGCGCGCCATCTGCCGAACATTCCGGTCGACAACAAGATCGTCGCCGACAACGAAGGCGCTCTGGCTTTCGACACGGCTCCGAAGAAGCTGGCCGTGATCGGCGCTGGCGTGATCGGTCTGGAACTGGGTTCGGTGTGGCGCCGTCTGGGCGCGGAAGTGACCGTGCTCGAAGCGCTGCCGGAATTCCTCGGCGCGGCTGACCAGGCACTCTCGAAAGAAGCGGCCAAGCAGTTCAAGAAGCAGGGTCTCGACATCCAGGTCGGCGTGAAGGTCGGCGAAGTCAAGACGACGGACACGAGCGTCTCGATCGCCTACACGGACAAGGACGGCAACGCGAAGACGATCGACGCGGACCGCCTGATCGTGTCGATCGGCCGCGTGCCGAACACCGACAACCTCGGTCTCGAAGCGATCGGCCTGAAGGCCAACGAGCGCGGCTTCATCGACGTCGACGATCACTGTGCGACGGCGGTGCCGAACGTGTACGCGATCGGCGACGTGGTGCGTGGCCCGATGCTCGCGCACAAGGCTGAAGACGAAGGCGTGCTGGTCGCGGAAATCATCGACGGTCAGAAGCCGCATATCGACTACAACTGCATTCCGTGGGTGATCTACACCGAACCGGAAATCGCGTGGGTTGGCAAGACGGAACAGCAGCTGAAAGCGGAAGGCCGCGAGGTCAAGACGGGCCAGTTCCCGTTCATGGCGAACGGCCGCGCGCTCGGCATCAACAAGGCGGATGGTTTCGTCAAGATGATCGCCGACGCGAAGACCGACGAACTGCTCGGCGTGCACATCATCTCGGCAAACGCATCGGACCTGATCGCGGAAGCCGTGGTGGCGATGGAATTCAAAGCGGCGTCGGAAGACCTCGGCCGCATTTGCCATCCGCACCCGTCGCTGTCGGAAGTCATGCGCGAAGCGGCGCTGGCCGTCGACAAGCGCGCGCTGAACATGTAATCACGCGCACGCCTGACTGAACGTACTCTGGCATCACCACAAAGGCGGGCGGGTTCAATCCCTCCCGCCTTTCTTTTTGCAGCAACACCATGAACGTCACCGAATACTACGAGAAAGAACTGCAGACGCGCGGATATCAATCGGACCCGGCGCAACGCGCGGCGGTCGACCGGCTGCAGCGGTGCTATGAAGAGTGGGTCGAGTACAAATCGCGCCGCTCGAATGCGTTCAAGAAACTGATCAATCGTCCGGACCTGCCGCGCGGCGTGTACATGTGGGGCGGCGTCGGGCGCGGCAAGAGCTTCCTGATGGACAGCTTCTACATGATCGTGCCGCTGCATCGCAAAACACGTCTGCATTTCCACGAGTTCATGCGCGAAGTGCATCGCGAACTGGAAGACCTGAAGGGCATGGCCGATCCGCTCGACGAGCTGGCGCGCCGGATTGCGAAGCGCTACCGCCTGATCTGCTTCGACGAATTCCACGTGTCGGACATCGCCGACGCGATGATCCTGTACCGTCTGCTCGACAAGTTATTCGAGAACGGCGTGCAGTTCGTGATGACGTCCAACTACGATCCGGACACGCTGTATCCGGACGGCCTGCATCGCGACCGCATGCTGCCGGCCATCGAGCTGATCAAGGAGAAACTCGACGTGATCAACGTCGACGCGGGTATCGACTACCGGCAACGCACGCTGGCGCAGGTGGAGGTGTATCACTCGCCGCTCGGCGCCACCGCCGACAAGGCGTTGCGCGACGCGTTCGCGCGCCTCGCCGCGGTCCCCGACGAAAGCCCGCTCCTGCACATCGAGAAGCGCGAGTTGAAGGCGCTGCGCCGCGCGGACGGCGTCGTGTGGTTCGACTTCGCGACGTTGTGCGGCGGCCCGCGCTCGCAGAACGACTACCTCGAACTGGCGAGCCGTTTTCACGCGGTGATCCTCTCCGGCGTGCCGCAGATGTCGGCGCGTATGGCCTCGGAAGCGCGCCGCTTCACGTGGCTGATCGACGTGTTTTACGACCACAAGGTGAAGCTGTTGATGTCCGCGGCCGTGCCGCCCGAGCAACTGTATGTCGACGGCCCGATGGCCAACGAATTTACGCGCACGGTGTCGCGGATTGTCGAGATGCAGTCGAAGGAGTATCTCGATACGCCGCGCCGTATTGTCGATACGTCGCTGACCTGAGTTGGTCCTGACCGGCTTCGCTCGCGCGAAGCGGAGGAGCGGCTACGTTAGATCGTGAGCCGTTCTAATCAGTCTGCTCACACGCTGTGTTTTCAAGATTCAGATTGATCTGATGTTGCCCGTGCGGGCAATTGGCTATCTTTTGTTGTTGGTCTGATAAAGGAGAAGCCATGAATCCGCACCACGATATCACTGATGAAGAATGGCAACGTGTCGCGCCGTTGCTGCCGGAACTGCGTCCGCGCTCCGAGTTGCGTGGACGGCCGCTTGCCAATACCCGTTCGGTACTCAACGGGGTACTGTGGGTCATGTACAGCGGTGCGACCTGGGCGGCTATGCCGCGCCGCTACCCTTCGTATCAAACGTGTCATCGTCGCTTCAAGATCTGGTACGAATCCGGCGTGCTCAAGCGCGTGACGGAGCAACTGCTTGGCACGGCGAGCGAAGACCTCTGTAATCTGATGGAATCGCGTATGCGCAGGCACGTGAGCGCGGCAGAGAAGCGCGCCGTAGGGGCAACCGTCCCAGCCTCCGTATCTGTTGCCGCGCCGGCCGTGTACAACCCGGCGCGAGGCAACCCGCTGCCGTCGTCGCCGTTCGCGTACACATCGCCTTTCAAGCGTGCCGCATGACGGCTTTAATGCGCCGGTTTCACCCAACAGAAAGAAACGGCCGCGCGATGGCAATCGCCGGCCGTTTCTTTTGCATTCAGCCTGACGAGCGTACGAGCCAAAGTTCAGCTGGCTGAAAACTCGGGCCAACGCTCAGCCACATCGCCCCCTATTGCTGGCGAACCCATGTCTGCGAGCGCCCCAGCAGCGCCACGCCAATATAGCCGCGCACCACCAGTTTGTTTCCACCATCTTCCAGGTGCATCTTGCACTTGTAGAGCTTGCCGTTTTCCGGGTCGAGAATCTGCCCGTGGTCCCAGCCGTCGCCGTCCTTCTTCATGTCGCTAATGATGGTCATGCCGAGAATCGGCTGATCCTTGCGCGCGTCGGTACACGCCGTGCAGCGACGGTCCGGTTGATCGTTCGCATTGAGACCCTTGATCACCTTGCCGCTCAACTGACCGCTGCCATCGTCGGTGATCTGCACGAGCGCTTTAGGCTGGCCGGTGTGATCGTCGATGGTCTTCCACGTGCCCACCGCCGTGTCGGTCTGCGCCATGGCAGTCGCGGCCCCGGCAAGCAGCACACCGGCGAGCGCGGCGTGTCGGGCCGTGCGAAGCGCGATGGCGCGGGCGCGTTGAGTGAATTGCGTCATTGTTTCCTCCTTGATAAAAGACGGCGCGATCATGGTCGCGCGGCGTTATTGGCATCTCGGGCGGTTATCGGGTGATGTCTGCCGTAATGCCTCGTCATGCCTCTCAGGTCTGGCTTCGATTCGGGCGGCGATCGGCAACGCGCGGCCTGCCTGCTGGCAGGTCGCCGACCGCATCGTCAGCGCAGAATACGTGAAAGCGCGCGCGCCGTTTGATAGGGGAGCCTCTAATCAGCGCGCGGCGCTGGCGAGGAGCGTCAATTCAACGGGTAGGAGAACGTCGCGTTGATGCGCGGGCTGCGCGAGGCGCTTTCGACCGGCGACGCGCCGGTCGAAAGCGCCACCGATAGATCGAGGCTGTAGTACTTCGCGTTCGAAATACGGAAGCCGAACGCAATCGACGAGAGCCTCGACGGCGACGGCGTGCCTGCGTGCAGATTGACGCGCGCCATATCGAACCAGATAGACGGCGTGAAGGTGCGCAGATAGGTGAAGCCGGGCGCCAACCCGCGATTGACTTCGAACATGGCGCCCCAGCCCGAATCGCCCGACGGTCCACCCGGTTGATGACCTTGCACACCAGGCTGATTGAAGTTGACTCCGACGCTGATGTCGAACGGTTTGCGCTCCACGTTCAGTTTGAGCGTGGTGGCGCCGTCGGTGTTCTGCGGTGGCGGTACGTTGGCCGCGACCTTGATGCCCGGCAGCAGGCCGAGCACGTTGATGTAACGCTCGAAGGTCGCACGCCGCAGCGGCCGGTCGGCGACGGTGTGATCGGTGATCGGTGATCGGTGATCGAGCAGAAGATTCCGTCGCTGGAGGAGCGCAGCGCGGTCGACAAGATTGCGATCTTCAAGGCGTTCATTGCACAGATCGTCGGCGCCGAGCGGCTCCCGGGGCTGCCGGTCCTGCCGTACTGACTCGCCGACGCTTATTTTCCCCGGCAACGTGCGCGAGTTGCGCAACCTGGCCCAGCGGATCTGCGTGACGGTGCGCCAGATCGGCGCGTCGGACGCGGCGCGCCTGCAGCGGTTGCTGGCGCTCGCGCGCAGCGCTCAGCCGGTGCCGGCGGAGAGTGCGGCCGAGGTGCTGATGGACCGCAGCAAATGGGACATGGCGGAACGCAACCGCGTGCTGGCCGCGCTCGATGCGAACAGCTGGCGCTGTGAGGACACGGCACTCTGCCTGGGTATCAGCCGCGAGGTAGCGGGGGAGAAGATGCGTAAGTACCAAATTTTTGATGGAGAGCCCGAAACGCGCGAAAGTGAGTAATAATCAGACGTTTTGTACTAAAACAAAAACTGTTCAAGCAGGAATTACATGGACCGAAAGTCGAAGGTACGGCAGATTGCCCTGGCCGCATTCATCGCATGGGGAGCCGCGCAAGGGGTGCAGGCTCAAGCTCAGGCGGTCGAGACCAATAGCGCGAGCGCCGCTGTCGTTTCCCAGCCGGGCACGACCACTGCGTTACCGGCCCCTGTGCCGGGCGGGCAGGCGGAGACCACAGCACTGACCCCGGACGAAAGCCGGCAGTCCGCCGCAGGCAATGTGGCGGAATTGCAGCAGATGATCCATGGGTCGGAGCTCAGCGAATTGCGCACCACCTACAACGGCAGTTATGGCGCGAGCATGCTGTTTTACGGCAAGGAGATGACGTACTACATCGCGCTGTTCCAGCAGAAAAATTTCTGGCGTGTGATCAAGACGCAGGACGCCGCGCGTGCCGACATGATTTATAAGGATTTCGTGCGTCAGACGGTGCAACTGTCGGACGTCGAGATTCGCCGCACGCAACTCGAGGCGCAGAAGGCGTTCACGCAGCGGATGATCGCGTTGTCGCAGGACCGTGCGAGCCGCTTGCAGGCCGACCTCGAGATCGCACGTCAGCAGCAGAGCATCGTCGCGACGCAGCAGGAACAGAAGCGTGCCGAAACCACGGCGCTGGCTCAGCAGAAGCTGGCCGCGCAAGACCAGTTGCGCGCCGCGCAGCGCCAGGTACGCGATCTTCAGCGTCAGCTGGAAAGCGGGCTGTCTTCGCATTGAAGGCGATGGTTTGAAGATCGTCGGATGGGAAGGGCGGGGCGGCGGTGGAGCGCCGCCTGACTCATCGGCGGGGACGCTGTTTTCGGGGTATTGCGGCGGTGGAATATTCGTCGCCTGTCAGTGCCTTCGGCGTCCTTTCCTGGTCATGCTCGCGGTGTTCGTTGTCGCCGCGGTTTCCGGTCTTCTGAAGTAGGCGTTCCCCGCGTTTGTCCGCAGGCCCCTCGGTTCACGGGGCGCTCATGCGGAATGTGTCGTCGCGCGAACGAAACGCAGACGATCTTCGGCGAGCCTGCTGCGCGTCTCGCATCTTCAGCCACTCTCCGATCACCACCGGCTTCTAATGCCGCTTCTTCCCCGTTTCCGACGACACCGCCTCGGCCGGCGCGTGATGCGGATCTGTCAAATCGACGGCAATCGGGTCGCTTGCCGGAAAGCTTTCTTCCAGCGCTTCATCAAGACGGCGATCGGCCGACTGAGCCGATTGCGGCGTTTCCATCGGCTGAGAAATCGCTTGTGATGCGTGATGCTTCTTGCTGGTCATGACATGCTCCATTAGAAGAGAGTCGACTATTCAGCATAGCGCAAGCATGCACGCGATACAGAGCGGCATCGGCATATAAACATCATTTGAAACCGCCCGGCATCGATTCGTTTTCCGTGTGTCGCCAGACAGCGAAGCGGCAAAACAAAAGCATCAGCCGGCCGCATGGCCCGGCATGGCAGAGCGCAACGTGCGAACCGGCAGCGCCCGCTCGAGAGGAGAGCCGACAGGCTCAGCCAACCACAAGGCAACGAACGAACATGGACGGGAAAACACCCTGTGCGCGCACGGCGCCTGAGCGCCTCACACGTCGTGGAAGCGGAGCTGGACCATCTGGAGTGGGCAACGAAACAACCGGCGCTGCGCATGCTGGACGCCGTGTACTGGCGCCGTCGCGTGCTGGCGGTCAAATGCGGGTTCGAGCTGACTGAGCAGCAGGTGATGCAACTGGAGAAGATTTTGCAGCGGCTCGGCTAGCCGACATCGTAGCCGAGCGCCGCGGCGGCGGTTTATTCGTTGCCGCCGTTGTTGCCGCCAACATTGCCGGAGCTGCCGCCATGATTGCCGCCGCCGTGGTTGCCGCCGTCACCGCCCGTGCCGAACAGACGCCGGCGGCGTGTCACGACCACCGGAGCGTCGGCGTTGCCGCTGTTGCGATCGGACGAAGGGCGGTCCGACGATGCGCCATACGACTCGCGCGGTTCACGTGGTTCACGCGGCTCCCGATGATCGCGGGGCTCACGCGAGCCATGCGGGCCGCGCGTGGTGTGTTCGCCATGCGAGGGACGCCCCGCGCGCGGAGCCGGACGCGTGCCGGTGTCGAGCTGGATCGTCGAGATCGCGCGCTTGTAGATGCCTTGCAGGCCGACAGGCGTGCGCAGCATCACCAGGTACTGATCGAACGACTCGATGCACCCGGTCAAGCGAATGCCGTTGACAAGGTAGATCTCGACGCGCTTTCGTTCTTTGCGCGCAGCGTTCATGAAGTCGTTTTGCGGGTGCGATTCTGCGGAAGCCATGGACAATTCAGGTTAGAAAGACGGTGGTTCGCCGCAATTCTACCCTGTGTGGGGGCAGAACGCGCCGGGTGGGCGAACTGCGTCCACTATAACGGCTTGTGCGCGCGGAAGCATCCGATAACTATTGACTGTAACGTTGAGTTACGAATCTGCTGAGCAATGGCGGAAAAAGAGGGGTGGGCCGTGCTCACGCGGAATAAATCGTGGGCTGCCTGCGTTTAGTCATACATGGCAGCGTTGCATTCCGCGCGCAGCCGACTGGTTCCGGCAACCTATAGCGCCGGACGCTCCTCAGGAGACTCACCATGAAAGTATCCCGCATTGTGTCCGCGTTCTTCGTGTTGCTGGCGCTGGCATTCGGTTCGCTCGCGACGAGCGGCTGCACGTCCGCGACCGACAGCAGCGCGTCGGGCAGCAGCGGCAACAGTAGCGGCGGCGGCTACTGAGCTTAGTCTGCCGGGTGAATTTCGAAGCGGAAGTGATCGCGTGGCTCCCGCAGTTGCGCCGCTATGCGCGCGCGCTGACGGGCGACCGCGCTTGGGCCGACGATCTCGTGCAGGATACGGCGGAGCGTGCGCTCGCGCGCTGGTCGGCGTTCCGGCCCAACAGCAATTTGCGCGCATGGCTGCTGACTATCCTGCGGCATCTCTATATCGACCAGTTGCGCGGCCATCGCGAAATCGCCGTCGACGACGAAAGCGCGCCGTGGCGCAATCTCGAAGCGCCGCAAGGCGAGGTCGACGGTCTGGTGCTGCGCGATCTGCAGCGCGCGCTGTATTGCCTGCCGGTCGAGCAGCGCGAAGTGCTGCTGCTGGTTGGCGTCGAAGAGCTGTCTTACCAGGAAGCGTCGAGCGCGCTCGGCGTGCCGATCGGCACGGTGATGTCGCGGCTCTCGCGCGCGCGTGAGCACCTGCGCGTGCTGTTGACGGAAGATCCGGCTGAAGGGTCGGGCAAGGGTCCGGCGCGCAAGACCGTGCCGTTGAAAGTGGTGAGAAATCGGTCATGAACAACGACGACTACGATTCCAGCCTGCCCGAAGGGCTCGATCTGCGAGCGCTGTCGGCGTTTGTCGACGGCGAATTGCCGGGCGCGCGGCGCGCCGAGATCGAGGCGCAACTGGAGCGGCATCCGCAGGCGGCCGAACGGGTGGCCGCGTGGCGCGCGCAGAAAGCCGCGCTGCGCGCGCTGTGCGGAGCGCCGCAGCGCAGCGGCCGCAGCGAATCGGATGCGCGCCATGAGCGCACTGAGTTTCCCGAGGCCGACGAGCCCGCCTTCATCGTGGTGCGCCGCACGCCGCCGTGGTGGCAACGCGTGGGTCTCGCGGCATGCTGGCTTGCGGCCGGCGCGGGGCTCGCCCTTGCGCTGGGACCGCTTGCGCCGCGCCTGACGGGCGGCGCGTGGGGCGGCCTGGGCGGCCAGCCGCCGAGCTTCGCGCAGCGCGCCGACATCGCGTACGCGGTGTACACGCCGGAGCGGCGTCATCCGGTGGAAGTCGCCGCGAGCGAAGAAGAGCATCTGATCAGCTGGCTGTCCAAACGACTGAACCGGCCGCTGTCGGTGCCGTCGTTGCAGGAGTACGGTTACTCGCTGGTGGGCGGTCGATTGTTGCCCGGCGAGGCGGGGCCGGCCGCGCAGTTCATGTACGAGAACGGCAGCGGCGCGCGCCTCACGCTGTACGTGACCGGCACCGCGCGCGACGAAACCGCGTTCCGCCTGTTGCGCGACGGCAGCCGCCGCACCTTTTACTGGATCAATGACGGCATGGGCTATGCGTTGTCCGGGCAGATCGCGGAAGGCAAGCTGCGCTCGATCGCGATCGACGTGTGCAGCGCGCTCGGCGGCAAGCCGGAGGCCTGGCAATAGCGGCCGGCACGACCGACTGCGAGAAGCGGGTGAGCACACAACCGGCGCGCCCGCGAAGAAGACCAACCGCCGCGTCCTTCATCCGCCGGAGAAAACGCTTTGCCGCCGACCCTGCCACCGAACGTTTCCGCCACCCAGTTCGATCGCGCGCTCGCGGGCTGGCGTGCGATCGTCGGCGATGCGCGGGTGGTGACGTCCGCAGCGGGGCTCGCCGCGTATCTCGATCCGTTCGCGCCCGGCGAGCGCGCGGCGTTTTCGGCGAGCGCCGCGCTGCTGCCCGCCTCGGTCGACGAGATTCGCGCGGTGCTGCGCATCGCCAACCAATATCGCATTCCGTTGTGGACCGTCTCCACCGGCCGCAACTTTGCCTATGGCGGCGCCGCGCCGCGTCTCGCGGGCTCGGTCGTGCTCGACCTGCAGCGCATGAACCGCATCATCGAAGTGAACGAGACGCTTGCGTACGCGCTGGTCGAACCGGGCGTCAGCTACTTCGATCTGTATGCGCATCTGCGCGACAAGGGCTACAGGCTGTGGGTCGATCCGCCCGCGGCCGGTTGGGGCAGCGTGATCGGCAACACGCTCGAGCGCGGCTTCGGCTATACCGACTACGGCGACCACGCCGCGACCCAGTGCGGCATGGAAGTGGTGCTCGCCAACGGCGACGTGCTGCGCACCGGGATGGGCGGGATCGACATCGGCACCGCCTGGCAGTTGTACCAGCCGGGTTACGGACCCTCGTTCGATGCGATGTTCATGCAGTCGAACTACGGCGTCGTCACCAAGCTCGGGGTCTGGCTGATGCCCGCGCCGCCCGCGTATCTGCTCGGCGAAATCCAGTTTCGTCACGAGGCCGATCTCGAAGCGATCGTGGAGATTCTGCGGCCCTTGCGGCTCGATGAAACGATCCGCAACCACGTGGTGATCGAAGGCGGCTTGCGCCGCGCGGCGGGTTTGTCGGCGCGCGCGCAGTGGTACGAAGGCCGGGGCGCGATGCCCGAGAGCGCGGTGGCCGCGATGCTCGACAAGCTGAACGTCGGCCGCTGGAATCTGCACTTCGCGCTGTACGGCACGCCCGAGCTGATCGACGCGCGCCATGCCATCGTGCAGCGCGCCTTCGCGCGCGTGCCGCAGGCGAAGCAATTCGCCGCGCGCTATGCGGGCGACGCGCAGCCCACCGGCGGCGGCGACCGCAACCTCGCCGGCATTCCCGCGATGACCGCCTTCCGCATGCTCGACTGGCGCGGCGGCGCGGGCGCGCACGTGGACTTCGCGCCGGTGTGTCCGGCGACCGGGCGCGACGCGTTGCGTCAATACACGATGGTCAAGGCGCGCGCCGCGGAATACGGCTTCGACTACTACGGCGGCTTCACGGCGGGTGTGCGGCATCTGCATCACATCTTCGCGGCGATCTTCGACCGCGACGACGCGAACCAGGTCGAGCAGGCCGGCGCGCTGCTGCGCTCGCTGATGAGCGATGCGCGCGCCGCAGGCTATGGCCAGTACCGGACGCATCTCGCGTATATGGATTTTGCAGCGGCCCAATACAGCTTCAACGATGGTGCGCTGCTGCGGCTGTCGGAAACGATCAAGGACGCGCTCGACCCGAACGGCATTCTCGCACCGGGCAAGCAGGGCATCTGGCCGCAAGCATGGCGCGCGCGGCGCGGCTACACCTGACGGAGGGCGAGCGCATTGGCGCGGCCCGCCATACACACAGCGGCTGGATCCCAATATGGACCGACGCACTTTCATGATGACCGGCGCATGGCTGTCGAGCGTGACAGGCGGTGCATGGCCGTGGCTCGCGAGCGCGGCTGCGCAGAGCGGCACGCTGGCGATCGTCGATTCGACGCTGGCCTGCGGCCCGTCGTTCGCGCGATACGCGGCGCACATGAAGCTGCCGGTTTTCGACACCGGCGACGATATCGGCGCGCTCTGGTACACGACGCTCGCGCCGCTTCTCGCTCAGAACCCGATGGGCGGGCGGCGCGCGTTGATCGGCGTGACACGCGCCTGCGACTACTTCGTGCTCAAGGAACTCGCTATCCGTTCAGCGCATCTGGCCGAACCCAGCGAGGCGCAGCATGGCGGATTGGCCTCGCGTCACGCGCACGTCGCGTTCGCATTCGCGCCGCGCAGCGCGCGCCGAAGTGACAACTAGAACTTGTACGCCTTGTTCTTCGGATCGAAAGTCGCGTCGTCGAAGCTCTTCGGCGTGATCGTTTCGAAGACGATCCGCTCGAACAGCTTGCCGTCGTTGTCATAAGACTCGACGGTGCGGAAGTACGGATGCCGCAGGTCCAGCCCGAGCGTTTCCTTCTTTGCATAGAACTGCGGCTGTCCGGTGGGCGTTTCGAACGTGAAGGCCACCACGCGCACGCCGTCGAGCGTTTTGACTTCCACCTGGGTCGAGCGCGGTAAGCCGGCCTCGGTGTATTTCTTGCCTTCGGCCAGGTATTGGCCGGCGATGTACTCGGTGCCGAGATCGCGCAACTGATGGTTCGATTGCGAGCGCGCGAGCGTGCCGTCCAGCGAGGTCCACAACGGCATCACGTTCATGATGCCGCCGAGGTGCCCGTACATTTCGTCGCTGCGTTTGGACTCGTCATAGAGGATTTCCTGGCCCGCATGCGCGCCGTCGGGCAGCCACTTCGCGTAGATCCGCAGCGGGTCGCGCGTGAGCCGCACGAGCATGTGATCGGGCTTGTCGGGCCACTGGCCGCGAATGCGTTCCGAGCGCGACATCGTGAACTCGTACGACGGGTAGCCGTTCGGCCCTTCATTGATATAGCGCGGCAGCGCGAGCGGATCGAGCGACTGGAACAGCGTGACCAGTTGCGCGTCGTCGAGCTTCTCCAGCGTGCGGCTCTGCTGCGCGGCGCGCAGCCATTTGACCTGCTGATCCAGTGTGAGCTTGCCGACCTGCGAGGACGGCGTGGTGGGCGCCTTGACGGCGCTGGCGGTATCGAGCGGGGGCGGGGTGTCGTCGTTCTGCGCGAACGCTGCCGGCCCCGGGGCGAGCACGGCGGCGAGCGTCACGGCGGCAATCACCGCGTGTGCCACAAACTTGCGCGACTGCACCGCACGCGATGACGCGGCGCTCCGCCGCGCAAGCGTCGCCACCCTGGCGAAGCGCGTGAAGGCCGAAGGGTGGCATGAGCGTGCGGGCAGGCGGTGCGTCATGAATCTCTCCGTAATGTCGCGCGATGGTCACGCGAGACTCAGGCGAGACTCACACGAGTGCGCGCCGGTCGCGCAAAAGCGCATTGCCTGTCAGGCAGGCTTTTGCTTCGCGAGTTCCTCATCGCGCAGCGCGCGGCGCAGAATCTTGCCGACGTTGGTTTGCGGCAGCTCGTCGCGGAACTCGACCAGCTTCGGCACCTTGTAGCCGGTCAGATTCTTGCGGCAATGTGCGATCACCTGTTCGGCGGTCAGCGACGAATTGCGCCTGACGACGAACACCTTCACCCGCTCGCCCTGCGCCGCGTCGGGCACGCCGATTGCGGCCACTTCGCGCACATCCGGAAGCGCGGCGATCACGTCTTCGACCTCGTTTGGATAGACGTTAAAGCCCGACACCAGGATCATGTCCTTCTTGCGATCGATCAGACGGATGAAGCCGCGCGAGTCCATCACGCCGATGTCGCCGGTGGCGAGCCAGCCGTCGTCGTCGATCACCTTGGCGGTTTCTTCCGGGCGGTTCCAGTAGCCTTTCATCACCTGCGGTCCCTTTACGCACAGCTCGCCCGCTTCGCCGATGCTGGCCCAGCTGCCGTCGTCCTTTCTGAAGCGCACGTGCGTGGACGGCGCGGGCAAGCCGATCGAGCCTTCGAACTCGCGCATGTTGCTCAGATCGACCGGGTTCATCGACACGATCGGCGAGCATTCGGTGAGCCCATAGCCTTCGATGATCGGTTTGCCGGTCACGGCCTTGAAGCGGTCGGCCACCGCTTTTTGCGTGGCCATGCCGCCCGCCATCGCGAGCTTGAGGTTCGAGAAGTCGCGCTTGCGGAATTCCTCGTTGTCGAGGAACGCGTTGTAAAGCGTGTTGACGGCGGTCATGCCAGTGAATGTCTCGTGGCGGATGATCATCATCACGCGCTTGATGTCGCGCGGATTGGCGATCAGGATGTTGCGCCCGCCGAGTCCCATGAAGATCAGCGCGTTCACGGTCAGCGAGTAGATGTGATAGAGCGGCAGCGGCGTGAGCACCGTTTCGATGTCGCCGTTCAACTGGTGCTCCGACCACGCTTTCGCCTGCAGCAGATTGGCGATCATGTTCCTGTGCGTGAGCATCGCGCCTTTCGCGACCCCGGTGGTGCCGCCGGTGTACTGCAGGAACGCGATGTCGTCGTGGGTGGCGCGCACCGGCGTCAACGGACGCGAGTAGCCGGTCGAGAGCGCATCGAGCAGCGGCACCGCTTGCGGCAGGTGGTACGCGGGCACCATCTTCTTCACGTGCCGCAACATGAAGTTGAGCAGACGCCCCTTCAGATTCAGGCCGTCGCCGAGCAGATCGCCGAGACCTGTCACGATCACGTTCTTCACCTTGGTGCCGGGCAGCGCGTCTTCGACGGTCTTCGCGAAATTCTCGAACACGATGATGGTTTGCGCGCCGCTGTCTTTCAGCTGATGCGCGAGTTCGCGCACCGTATAGAGCGGATTCACGTTGACCACCACGGCGCCGGCCTTCAGTACGCCGAACAGCGACACCGGGTACTGGAACGTATTCGGTAGCATGATCGCGACGCGCTCGCCGGGCTTCACGCCGATACTTTGCAGATACGCGGCGAACGCGGTGGCCTTGCGGCCCAGCTCGCCGTACGTCAGATTCGCGCCGACGCTCACGTAGGCGACCCGCTCGCGGAACTGCGCGATGCATTCGTCGAAGAACTGCACGAGGGACGCGTATTGCGTGACGTCGACGTCGTGCGGCACTTCCGCCGGATACGACGCGTACCAGATGCCGTCGGTGTTGGGCGCGGCGTACGCGGCGGGGTTCGGCATCACGTCCGGCGTGCGCGCATCCGGCGCCGATGCGGGGGCTCCGCCCGCGGCGGTCGCCGCTGCCGCGGGCCCGGCGGCGGACGGGAGAGGGGTTTGAGTAGGCTGGGTCATTGGTCGTCTCCTGAAGCCGTAGCTTCATCTGTTTGTGTGTTGGATTCGTCGCCAGTCATCGAAGCAAGCTAAACACGCGGTCGGCAGCGAGTGAAGCGGAATGCGCCGCAAAACAATGCAGAAACGTCCGCACGGTTCAGCGTTCGAGAATTGCGACCACCCCCTGGCCGCCTGCCGCGCAGATCGAGATCAGTCCGCGCGCGGCGCCGGCCGGTTTGTCGAGTTGCGCAAGCAGCTTCGCGAGGTCGGCGACGATGCGCCCGCCGGTCGCCGCGAACGGATGACCGGTGGCGAGCGAACTGCCGTTCACGTTCAGTTTCATCCGATCGATCGCGCCGAGCGGGCCGGCGAGGCCCAACTGCGTGCGGCAATACTCGTCATCCTGCCACGCCGCGAGCGTGCATAACACCTGCGCGGCGAAAGCTTCGTGGATTTCGTAGAAATCGAAGTCCTGCAGCGTGAGACCCGCGCGCGCCAGCATACGCGGCACCGCATAGGCGGGCGCCATCAGCAAGCCTTCTTTTTTGTCGAAAAAGTCGACGGCGGCCGTCTCCGACCAGCTCAGATACGCGAGCACCGGCAGCCCGCGGCGAGCCGCCCAGTCCTCGCTCGCGAGCAGCACGGCGGAGGCGCCGTCGGTGAGCGGTGTCGAGTTGCCGGCGGTCAGCGTGCCGGCGTCGCGATCGAATACGGGCTTGAGGCTCGCGAGTTTTTCGAGCGTCAGATCGGCGCGCAGGTTGTTGTCGCGCGCGAGGCCGCGGTACGGCGTCATCAGATCGTTGACGAAGCCGCGCGCGTACGCTTCGCCGAGCTTGCGATGGCTCTCGTACGCAAGCACGTCTTGCGCCTCGCGCGAAATGTTCCAGCGCTTGGCCATCAGTTCGCAGTGCTCGCCCATCGACAATCCGGTGCGCGGCTCGCCGTTGCGCGGCAGCAGCGGCTTGAAGAACATGCCGGGGCGCAGCTTGCTCAGCGCGCCCACGCGCTGGCCGGCGCTCTTGCCGCGGTTCGCTTCGAGCAGGATCTTGCGCATTTTTTCGTTGACGCCGATCGGCGCGTCGGACGTCGTGTCGACGCCGCCCGCAATGCCCGCCTCGATTTGCCCGAGCGCGATCTTGCTGGCGACGAGAATCGCCGCTTCGAGGCCGGTGCCGCATGCCTGCTGCACGTCGTAAGCGGGCGTTTCCTTCGCGAGCGTCGTGGACAGCACCGCTTCGCGCGTCAGATTGAAGTCGCGCGAATGCTTGATCACCGCGCCCGCCGCGACTTCGCCCAGACGTTCGCCGTGCAGCTCGTAGCGGTCGATCAGCCCTTGCAGCGTGAAGGTCAGCATGTCCTGATTCGACGCGCTCGCGTACGCGGTATTCGAGCGGGCAAACGGGATCCGGTTGCCCCCGACGATGGCGACGCGGCGCACGGCGGGTAGCGGGTTGGGCATGCTCGGCTCCTTTGGGTCGTGTTCCGGTTATCGGGTGATGCGAACGGTGCTGCCGATGCCGCCGTTAGCCGTTAGCCGATCGGCGATCGGCGAATGCGACATCCTGATACAACAACGAATGCCGGCGGCTTTAATTCCACCGCGCGCCCGCGCAAGAACAGGCCCATGCGTCATTGCAGCCGCCACTGCATCCGGCCGCGCAAATGCGGCTTTTCTCCGGCGATGTCGCGCACTTCGATATCGCGCTCGATCAGCGACGGCGACGCGCTCCACAACGACGCTTCGCCCGGCAGCAGCAGCGGCAGCTTGAATTCGGCGCTGAGCGTGGCTTCGGCGAGCGGCTTCGGCGGTTGCAGCGCGGAGGCGGCGCGCGCGAGCGTCCACATGCCGTGCGCGATCGCGCGCGGAAAGCCGAACGCCTTCGCCGACAGCGCGGTGAGGTGGATCGGGTTGTAGTCGCCGGATACGCTCGCATAGTCGCGGCCCAGTTGCGGCGCGAGTTGCCAGCGCGAGATGCGTTGCAGCGCCTGCGGGCCGAATTCGAGCGGATCGAGCGGGTTGCCGCTCGCCGGCACCGCGCGTTTCAGATAGACGCTGTCGCCGTCCCACACGGCCTCGCCGCGCCGGTACATGCGGGTGTGCAGCACGAACGCCTGACCCTTGTCGTGACGCAGCAGCGCGCCGAATTCCACCTCGACGCGCAGCAGGTCCTTGTACGTGAGCGGGCGGCGCAGCCGCACGTGGTTGGCCAGATGCACGAGCCCGAGCGCGGGCCACGGAAACGCCGGATCGGTCAGCATCAGCAGATGCAGCGGAAACGCGAGCAGATGCGGATAGGTGAGCGGCACGCCATGCTCGGGAATGAAGCCGCACACGCGCGCATAACGCCAGACCGGCCCCGGATCGAGCGCGACGGCGGGGCGCACGAGGCGCAGCGGCGGCAATTGCGGTGCCTGCGTCGAACGCCCACGCTTGACGATGCCCGAAAACGCGCGCGCATAGAGCTTCGCCGGCGCGGGCAAGGTGTCGACGACGACGGTCTTGGGCCGCACCGCATCAGGCCGCGTGGCGCTCGAGATAAAACCGTCTCCGAAGGGGTCCCCCGGTTCACGCATGGTCACGCTCCAATCAGGCTTTGTCCGCACACGCGCACGATCTGGCCGGTGACGCCGGTCGACCCCGGATGCGCGAGCCACGCGATGGTTTGCGCGACGTCGACCGGCTGGCCGCCCTGGCTCATCGAGTTCATGCGGCGGCCCGCTTCGCGGATCGTCAACGGAATCTTTGCGGTCATCTGCGTTTCGATGAAGCCGGGCGCGACCGCGTTGATCGTGATGCCGCGCGCGCGTAGTTGCGGCGCCATGCTTTGCACCCGGCCGATCACGCCGGCCTTCGAGGTCGCGTAATTGGTCTGGCCGAGGTTGCCCGCAATCCCGCTGATCGACGACACGCCGATAATCCGTCCGCCGTCGCGCAGGATGCCGGCGGCGAGCAGCACGTCGTCGATGCGCTCCTGCGCGCCCAGATTGATGTCGATGACGCTTTGCCATGCGGCATCGGTCATCTTCGCGATGGTTTTGTCCTTCGTGATGCCGGCGTTGTGCACGACGATGTCGATGCCCTGTTCGTCGAGCGCGGCGGCGATCTGCGCGGGCGCTTCCGGCGCGGCGATGTCGAACGCGAGGGCGGTGCCGTTCAGCTGGCGCAGCGTCGCGTCGAGCGCGTCGCGCGCCGACGGGATGTCGATGCCGATCACGTGCGCGCCTTCGGCCGCGAGCACGCTCGCAATCGACGCGCCGATGCCGCGCGCGGCACCGGTGACGACCGCGCGCCGGCCCGCGAGCGGCTGCAACCAGTCGAAGGCGGGCACGCTGGCGGCGGCTGCGGCGTCGGCTGGGCGACCCGGGGCGCCTGGGTCGATGCGTACCACCTGGCCCGACACGTACGCCGAACGCGGCGAGAGAAAGAAGCGCAGCGTCGCTTCCGCACCACCTTCCGCGCCTTGCGCGACATACACGAGATTCGCCGTGATGCCGCGCCGCGCTTCCTTGCCGAGCGAACGCGTGAGGCCTTCCAGCGCGCGCTGCGCGGTCCACTGACGCGGGCTCGCGCAGGTTTGCGGCGGCCGCCCGAGCACGACGATCCGTCCGCACTTGCCGAGCGAGCGCAGCGTCTCGTGGAAGAACCCATGCAGCGGCGCCAGCTGACTGCTGTCTTCGATACCGCTCGCGTCGAACAGCAGCGCGGCGAGCCTGCCTTGAGAGCCGGCTTCGGCGGGTTCGAAGCGCCCGGTCAGCAGGCCGTGCCGATGCGCGAGCGGCACCCACAGGCCGGCGCTTTCATGCGCAACGCTCGTCACGCCGATGCTCGCGACCAGGTTCGCGAGCGCGTCGAGCAGCCGCGGCTCACGGCCCGCGCCGATGGCGACCAGACCCTCGAACTCGGGCCGGTCCGCGCGATAGCGGCGCAGCACCTCGGGCTTCGGCAAGCCGAGCGAGCGCGCGAGGCGCGCACCGAACGGCGAGTTGACGAACTTCAGATACGAGTCGTTCATGTTTTTGGTTGCTCCGCTGGAGGCGCCCCCGAGGAAGTCTCCCGAGGGTATGCCCCGACGACCGAAGGAAGCCCCTGTGGCATCGGACCTGTGTCAGTGTGCACTGAGTTGGGCATATCCGGTGGGCCTTCCCGCGATGTTTTTTCACACGCCAGGGCTTGCATTCAGGCACTCAGGCCGCGAGTTCCAGCGCCTTGTCGAGCGTCTCCTTGCGTTTTTGCAGATTGGCGAGCAAGTCGAAATCGGCCGGGAAATCGTCGACCTTTACGACCTGCGCGCCATAGTGGGCGTAGTCGTCGAGCACGCGCCGCTCGTCGGCGTCGATCAGGCCTTGCTGCTCGGCAGCCTCGGTCCAGGCGCCGAGGTGCGCGAGGCTTTGCGGCATCGGTGCGAGCAGGCCTTGCTTGACCGCCTCGCGCAGCTTCTGGTCGATCTGCGTGAAGCGCGGGTTCAGCTCGAACACCCGTTCGCCGCAGCCGAGCGCGTCGACATCCGGATGCGGCACGTACGAGTCGGACACGAGCCGCTCGCGCGCTGCGCCCGGCGTTTGCATCAGCTCGGCGATTTCGCCGCCGAGCCGGTCCGACGGCTCGCGATACGGCAGGCCGAACGGGAACGCGAGCACCCGCACGAGGCCCGCGGCGAAGCGGTTCGGGTAGTTCGCCAGCACGCCGTCGAGCGCCTGCTGCGCCTTGTACAGCGAATCCTCGACGCCCCAGCGCACCAGCGGCAGATCGTCCTGCTGACGGCCTTCGTCTTCGAAACGCTTGAGCGTGGCGGAGATCAGGTACAGCTGCGAGAGCACGTCGCCGAGTCGCCCGGAGAGGCGCTCACGGCGTTTCAGATCGCCGCCGAGCACGAACATCGAGACGTCGGCGAGCAGCGCGAAGGCGGTCGAGACGCGCGTGGCCGCGCGGTAATATCCGTGCAAAGGCGCGTGAGCGGCACGCGGCTTGATGATAAAAGCGCCGCCGGTGATGCCATACACGAAGCTGCGCACCACGTTCGACAGCGTGAAGCCGACGTGGCCGAAAAACGCTGTGTCGAAATCGCGCAGCGCCTTCGCGTGGTCCGTTTCGCGCGTCGCGGCCATTTCCTTCAGCACGTACGGATGACAGCGGATCGCACCCTGGCCGAAGATGATCAGGCAACGCGTGAGAATGTTCGCGCCTTCCACGGTGATCGCGATCGGCACCTGCTGATAGGCGCGCGCGAGAAAGTTCGACGGCCCCATACAAATGCCCTTGCCGGCGGCGACGTCCATGCCGTCGTTGATGACCATGCGGGCGCGCTCGGTGATGTGGTACTTCGCAATCGCCGAGATCACCGACGGCTTTTCGCCGAGGTCCACCGCCTGCGCGGACAGGCGGCGCGCGGCGTCCATCACGTAAAGGTTGCCGCCCATGCGGCCGAGCGCTTCCTGCACGCCCTCGAACTTGCCGACGGCGGTGCGGAACTGGCGGCGAACCGCGGCATACGCGCCGGTGCCGCGCACGGCGATCTTCGCCATCCCGACATTCGACGACGGCAGCGAAATCGCGCGGCCCGCCGCGAGACACTCCATCAGCATGCGCCAGCCGTTGCCGACCTGCGCGCGTGAGCCGATCACCCAGTCGAGCGGAATGAACACGTCCTTGCCGGAGTTCGGGCCGTTCTGGAACACCGCGTTCAGCGGCCAGTGACGGCGGCCGATATTCACGCCGGGGTGATCGGTCGGAATCAGTGCGCAGGTAATGCCGGGTTCTTCGTCGCCGCCGAGCAGGCGGTCGGGATCGAGCGCACGGAACGCGAGACCGAGCACGGTTGCGATCGGCCCTAGCGTGATGTAGCGCTTGTCCCACGTGACGCGAAAGCCCAGCGTTTCGCGGCCTTCGAACACGCCCTTGCAGACGATGCCGACATCCGGAATCGCGGCGGCATCCGAACCGGCGTATGGGCTAGTCAACGCGAAGCAGGGAATGTCTTCGCCACGCGCGAGGCGCGGCAGGTAGTGGTTTTTCTGCTCTTCGGTGCCGTAGTGCATCAGCAATTCGGCGGGGCCGAGCGAGTTCGGCACCATCACCGAGACGGCTGCGGCCGAGCAGCGCGTGGCGAGCTTCATGATGACCTGCGAATGCGCATACGCGGAGAACTGCTTGCCGCCGTATTGCTTCGGAATGATCATGCCGAGAAAGCCGCGTTCCTTGATGAACTGCCAGGTTGCCGGCGACAGGTCCTGTCAGACCATGGTGGTTTCCCAGTCGTTCGCGAGATCGCACAACTGCTCGCATTCGACGTCGAGGAAGGCCTGCTCTTCGGCGCTCAGCGTGGCCGGGCCGTAGCCGAGCAGCGTGTCCCAATGCGGGCGTCCCGAGAACAGTTCGGCGTCCCACCAGACGGTGCCGGCTTCGATCGCGTCGCGCTCGGTCTGCGACATCTCCGGCAGGATCTTGCGGAAGATCTCGAGCACCGGTTTCGTCAGCCATGCGCGGCGCAGCGGCTTGAGCGCGAGCACGAGGGCAGGGAGGACGAACACGATCGCGAGCAGCGTCGTGAGAGCGGGACCCGCCGCCCCGCTAACGTGCACGGCGGCCACCCAGACGATCATGACGGCCAGCCACCACGACGCACGCGCCTGAACGTAGACGAGCGCGAGTGCGGCAATGACGAGTACCAGGCTGAACCACGGCATGACGTTTCCTCCTGTTTCGATGGTGTGTGCGCACGCGTTCACGAGGCGCGGACGGTTCGCGTTCTTGTTGATCTTCTGCTCTTCTACCTGCGGCGGTGCGGTGGCTTTGCCGTGCGTCAGGGGTGTTTCGAGTCGTGCTTGCGTCGCTAGCGAATGGCGTTCCTGACGCTGTCCCAGTCGCTGTCTGGCCGTTTGCGTCCTCTTGCCCGTTCCGGAGCGGACGTCGTTCAGGTGCGGGGCCTCGAGGTGCTGTTCGGATCTGCTGGATTCATGATGCCCGATAGCCCGATGGGCCGATATCGATTACCGCTTTGAAACTTCGGCATCCTTGTCATATTGCGCGATATGGCAGCATGTTTTACGCGCCGATGCGGACGGCCCGCGACAGGGGAGCCCGCATCAGCCCGCGGTTCGCCTCTCTATGCCGAGCCGTGCAAAGCGGACGGAAACGAAGCCGCTTCGATGGTGCCGCCACGGCGTTCACCCTCGGACGAACCGTCCGCCGATTCGCCCGTGCCGCTTTGCGTTTCTGGCGCAACCGGGCTTGGGCCAGCATCCGACGACCGACATTCGCCGATGCGCTCAGCACCGCCGTCAGCGCAAGCTTGCGCACCGCCTTCGCTTGCATCGCCGAGCACGGCCGCGAACGTGGCCAGTTGCGAACCGTCCGGCAGCGGCGCCTTGAGCGCGGCCACCATCAGCGACGCAAGACGTGCGATCAGCTGCAGATCGTTCATCGACTTGCCCTGCGAGAACTCGGAAATCAGGCTGTCGGTATCGGTGCCGGCCAGCACGCCCGACAATGCCCCGATAGCGAAGTGCAGGCGCCAGCCCAGTTCCTCGCGCGGCAGATGCGGCAGCGCGCGCTGGAACGCATCGAAAAAGCGCACGGCCACCGATGCGTAATGCCCGTTCAGAAAGTCGCGAATGAATGACGACGGATCGGTATAGGCGCGCCCCAGCAAACGCAGAAAGGCCTTGCCGCCGACGCGCGGATCGCGTGACAGCCGCAGCGCCGGAATGAACATCGCGCCGAGCACGTGCTCGCAGGTCAGACGCGCGCCGAGCATCGTGTCGAAGCGGTCGAGCAGCTTGAGCCGTTCCTCGTTGAGGTGGTCGAGGCGGCGCGAGAGCATCGAGTGAATCAGCGATTCCTTGCTGCCGAAGTGATAGTTGACCGCTGCGAGATTGACCTCGGCGCGCGAAGTGATCTGGCGCAGCGACATGGCCTCGTAGCCGCATTCGATGAACAGCGTTTCGGCGGCGTCGAGAATGCGGGACTTTGTATCGCCGGCATGCCGGCCTGTTGTGCGAACTGCCATGTTGCGTCTCCCAGTTGCCGGGCGCCCGGCCCGCAAACAAGCGATTCAAATTGAAATTTGAAACAGTCGTTTTTCAGGATAGGGAAGGATGGTCTGTGCGATCAAGGGGTCAAAGTCGACTAACTCCTCTAGAAGACCTGACGAGGGTGGCCTTTCGTCCATGCGCGACGCGTCATATCGCGCGGAAACAAAAAAGGCCGTTCCGATGTGAATCGGAACGGCCTCGTATTGCTTGCTGCGTGAGTTTGGCCTTGCGTGTACGGCGTGACGCGTGTTTCGCGCCGTGGCGGTTCGAACCGCCTTTGCGGCTATTGCGCCTGAGAATGCGCCGGCAAAATAGCCGTTCAGTTCGAACGCTTAAAGTTGTCCGGCAACGGCACTTCCTGGCGAGTGCGCGGCGATCTCCTTGGCCGACTGCGTCATGTCGATACCGCGGCGCTCGCGGCTAAACGGAATCAGCGCGGCAATCACCACGGCGACGATGCCGATCACCACTGCCATCACCAGCGCGTAGTTGTTGCCGTGCGCTTCGGCAGCGCCCGCCTGAAGCGGACCGTTGACCGACGCGATCAGATTGCCGAGCTGATACACGAGGCCGGGGAAGGTCGCGCGAATTTCGTCGGGCGAGATTTCGTTCAGGTGCACCGGGATCACGCCCCACGCGCCCTGCACGGAGATCTGCATCAGGAATGCGCCGAGCGCGAGCAGCACCGGCGTGCTCGAGAACGCCCACAACGGCAGCACTGGCAACGCGATCAACGCTGCGATGAAGATCGCGCGCTTGCGGCCGATCTTTTCCGATGCCCAGCCGAAGAACAGACCGCCGCAAATCGCGCCGATGTTCAGCACGATCGTGATCCACGACACCGTATGCGCGTCGAACTGATGCTGCACGCGCAGGAAGGTCGGATACAGATCCTGTGAGCCGTGCGAGAAGAAGTTGAACGCGGTCATCAGCACGATCGCGTAAATGGACAACCCGACGTTCTGCTTCAACGTGGCGATCAGGCCCGGCCGCGCTTTCTTTTCGAGCGTCTTGAAGGCCGGCGATTCCGGCACGTGCGCGCGCACGTACAGCACGAGCAGCGCGGGCAGCACGCCGACGAAGAACATGCCGCGCCAGCCGATGTATTGATAGAAGACGCCGAACACGATCGACGCGAGCAGGTAGCCGCTCGGATAACCCGCCTGCAGCAGACCCGAGACGATGCCGCGCGACTTCGGCGGCACGGTTTCCATGGTCAGTGCGCCGCCGACGCCCCATTCGCCGCCCATCGCGATGCCGAACAGCGCGCGCAGCACGAGCAGCGTCATCAGATTCGGCGAGAGGCCGGACAGCAGTTCCAACAGCGAGAAGCACGCGATGTTGAGCATCAGCGTGGGGCGGCGGCCGTACTTGTCGGCAAGCCAGCCGAAAATCAACGCGCCGACCGGGCGCATCATCAAGGTCAACATAATCGCGACGGCAACCGACGGAATAGTCGTATTGAATTCCGCCGCGATATCTTTCAATACGAACACCATTAGAAAGAAATCGAATGCGTCGAGCGTCCAGCCGAGATAGGCGGCGATCGTGACGTTTCTCTGTTCCCGAGTCCAGCTCATTGATTGTTCCCCTCAGTCTCCAATAACCCGTGTTTTACGACGGGCGGCTCCGTAGCCCCGTACGCCCTATAGGACAAGGGCTTGCGGGGAGTGTACGCCGACCGTTAAACGCTTGCATGGTTGAGGCTGCTTTTATCCGTATTAATACCTGGAGCGAATTCAAGGCTGAATCCCTGGTGCATGCTGAATGTCGGATAAATGTAATTATTGTATTGGACGTGTGAGTCTCAATGTTTGTTATTTGTAATGTATATTTGACTTGAAAAACGCTGAGTCAAGGTAATTCGACCGATTCGTTTTCCCGTTCGGTAGAGGCGGCACTCGTCGGATTCAGACTGGCGACGGCCGGCGCGCGCAGGTATAACGGCGGCCCGCGCGGGGTTCGCCGCGCGCATACAAGGGAGACTGATAAATGACAATTCCGCATCTTTGCCTGTTCATCGTGGCGCTGCTGCCTTTTCCGTGGACCATGCTGGCGAAAGTCAGCAAGCGTTACGACAACCGCGCGCCTTGCGCGTATCTCGCCGGTGTCGACGGCTGGCGCGCGCGGGCGCATGCGGCGCATCAGAACGCGTGGGAAGCGCTGGCGATGTTTACCGCGGCGATCGTCGTGGCCGGGCAGGCGGGCGGTCCGAACCCGTGGATCAACTGGCTGGCGATGACCTTCGTCGTCACGCGGGTGCTGCATGGCGTGCTCTATGTGGCGAATCTGGCGTCGCTTCGCTCGCTGGTCTGGTTCGTCGGCTTCGCGTGTGTGGTGTCGATGTTCTTCGTGTGAGCGGGATGAGCGTGCTTGGGGGCGAGGGGGGCGCGTCATCGTATCGCGCGAAGTGGCGCTGGTGGGGCCCGTCGCCACTGCCAAGGCGAGCAGGCGCCTGGCTCGACGCTTATCTATGCGCCACCCGCATCAATAAAGCAGAAAAATCAATTTGATTCATGTTGCGTCGCGGCATAAGATCGTTGCCATCCTTCTTTTTCGCTCTTCGCCGACGCGTCATGTCAGTCAAATCCATCACTTCGAAGTCCGTGCGGCGTGAGCATGGTCCGATAGCGGTCGTTGCCACGGTGACCTTGCTGACGGGGCTCGGCGCGGGTCTCGGCGGCATGTTGCTCGCATTGTTGCTGCACGGCATCCAGCACCTCGCCTACGGCTACAGCGTCACGCACGTGATCAGCGCCGAGAGTTTCCTGCAAGGCGTGACGGACGCGTCGCCCGAACGCCGCGTGCTGGTCCTGACGATTTGCGGACTGATCGCGGGGCTCGGCTGGTGGGCGCTGTATCGTTTCGGGCGGCCGCTGGTGAGCATTCGCGCGGCCATCAAATCCGACGAGCCGCAGATGCCGCTGGCGAGCACGACGATCCATGCACTGCTGCAGATCGTCACGGTCGCGCTGGGTTCGCCGCTTGGCCGCGAAGTCGCGCCGCGCGAGATCGGTTCGGCGCTGGCCGGATGGTTGTCGCGTCGTGCGGGTTTGTCGGTTGCGCAGAGCCGGATCATGGTGGCATGCGGCGCGGGGGCGGGGCTGGCCGCGGTCTACAACGTGCCGCTCGGCGGCGCGGTGTTCGTGCTCGAAGTCTTGCTCGGCAGTTTCGGATGGCCGGCGCTGGTGCCGGCCATCGTGAGTTCGTCGATCGCGGCGCTGGTGGCGCAACTGGGGCTGGGCAACGAGCATCAATACCTCGTTCCGTCGATGACCTTTGGTGTGTCGCTGGTGGCATGGTCCATCGTGTGCGGTCCGGTTTTCGGTGCGGCGGCGTGGTGCTTTACGGAACTGATGAAGCGCTCACGCGCCGCTGCGCCGAAGGACTGGCGCTTGCCCGTGTTGTCGGTGTTGAACTTCGCGATTGTCGGCGTGCTGGCGATGCATTTTCCGCAGCTGCTCGGCAATGGCAAAGGCCCCGCAGGACTCGCATTCGACGGCGGCCTGACGATCAGTCTCGCCGCGATGTTGCTGGTGCTGAAGGTCGTGATCACCGCGAGCAGTTTGCGCGCGGGCGCCGAGGGCGGCTTGCTGACGCCGGGCCTCGCCAATGGCGCGTTGCTCGCGATCGTGCTTGGCGGACTGTGGAGTCTGTTCTGGCCGGGCGCGCCGTTAGGCGCATTCGCAGTGGTGGGCGCAACGGCGTTTCTTGCTGCGTCGATGCAGATGCCGATTACGGCGGTGGTGCTCGTCTTCGAATTTACGCGCGTGAATCAGGAATTTTTGATTCCCGTGCTGTTTGCGGTCGGCGGTGCGCTGCTGGCTTTTCAGGCTTGCACGAAGTGGGCGCCGGCGTTGCAGTCTGGTGTGAGTTTCAACTGGGGTGGAGCGGGTAGAGGCGCGCGATAAAGCGGATTGCATTCTGCGGCGACATTGGCGTGGTGCGATGTCGTCGCAAGAAGCGCGAAGGATGCAACCGCCTCTGCAAAACGACTCACGGCACGCACGCAAAAGGCATCGCCAAAAACAAAAAACCCCGCGAAGCACGAAGGCTCAACGGGGTGTCTCGTTTCACTTGAAGAGGGTGGTGCCCAGGAGAGGACTCGAACCTCCACGGTGTTGCCACCGCTAGGACCTGAACCTAGTGCGTCTACCAATTCCGCCACCTGGGCACGTCTTCAAGCTAGACCGCTATTTTAGCAAGCTGATTCAGCGTGTCAATCCCTACTTCAAACAAACATCGCTTTATCAACCGCGCGGTTAAGTCGTGCAACGAAGCGATGCTTCACTACCCAACCACCGTCCTGCCAACTACGCAAACTGATCGCTCAAACGAGCGAATCGGACCACGTAGCTTCCTGCAAAAATTAGAGCCACCCGCAGGTGGCTCTAATTTTGAATCTGGTGCCCAAGAGAGGACTCGAACCTCCACAGTGTTGCCACCGCTAGGACCTGAACCTAGTGCGTCTACCAATTTCGCCACCTGGGCAGGTGATGAACAGCAAAGACCGCCATTATAGCGACAGATTAGGACCTGTCAAGCGTTTCTCCAAACTTGCTTAAACATCTCGCCCACGGGCCCGCACGCGCCTCCCGGCGAGCGTTGACGGACCGCGTGGCGCGCAAGACGGGTGTTAGAATGCCTCGCAGTAGTTCGTTGGCACGGTGCACACACGCCCGTCGACTCAGCCTTGAACGAGCCGGACCCGAGCAGTCTTTTCTGTGCATTTGCAGGTGCAATTCAAGCGCAACGCAAACGCTTCTTCAGCCGAGCTACATCGCCGACCGACGTCCATGCAACGAGAAAAAATCATCGACAAGCCCTTGAGCAAATTTCCGTATCCGATTCCAAGCCGCGAAGAAATTCTGGGCGTCCTGCGCACGAGTGAAACGCCGCTTGCCGCGAACGACATCGCCGAAGCCCTGTCGATCAAGCGCCAGGAGCGCGAAGGATTTTTCAAGCGCTTAGGCGCGATGGAGCGCGACGGCCAGATCCGGCTCGACCAGCGCAATCTCTATCAGTTGACGCATCCGTCGAACTTCGTCGCGGGCCGTGTACAGGGTCATCGCGACGGCTTCGGTTTTCTGATTCGCGACGACGGCCAGGACGATCTGTTCCTGCCCACCGCCGAGATGCAGAAGGTCATGCACAACGACCGTGTGCTCGCGCGCATCGTCGGTTATGACCGGCGCGGCCGCCCGGAAGGGCATATCGTCGAAGTCACGGATCGCGCCAACAAGCGCGTGATCGGCCGCCTGCTCAACGAGAACGGCGCGCTGATCGTCGCGCCCGAAGACAAGCGCATCGGCCACGACATCCTGATCACGCAGAACACCAAGAAGGCCAAAGTCGGCCAGGTGGTGGTGGTCGAGCTGACCGATTTCCCGAGCCGTCATTCGCAGCCGCTCGGCCGCGTGGTGGAAGTGCTCGGCGATATCGACGACCCCGGCATGGAAATCGAAATCGCGGTGCGCAAGTACGGCGTGCCGCACGAGTTCAGCCCGGACGCGCTCGACGAAGCCTCGAAGCTGCCCGACGAAGTCCGTCCGGTCGACGCGCGTCACCGCATCGATCTGCGCGACGTGCCGCTCGTCACGATCGACGGCGAAGACGCCCGCGACTTCGACGACGCGGTGTACTGCGAACCGGTGCAGGTCGGCCGTGGCGAGGGCTTCCGCCTGATCGTTGCGATCGCGGACGTGTCGCACTACGTGCTGCCGAAGAGCGGGCTCGATGCCGACGCGATCGAACGCAGCACGTCGGTGTATTTCCCGCGCCGCGTGATTCCGATGTTGCCGGAGAAACTGTCGAACGGCTTGTGCTCGCTGAACCCGCACGTCGATCGTTGCGTGCTCGTGTGCGACATGATCGTCACCGCGCGTGGCGAAGTGAAGGCGTATCAGTTCTATCCCGGCGTGATGCATTCGGCCGCGCGTCTGACCTATACGGAAGTCGCCGCGGTGCTGAAAAACACCAAGGGTCCGGAGGCCGCGCGCCGCGCCGCATTGCTGCCGCAATTGCAGAATCTGTACGGCGTCTACAAGTCGCTGTTCGCGGCGCGCCAGAAACGCGGTGCGATCGACTTCGATACGACCGAGACGTACATCGTCTGCAACGCGCAGGGCAAGATCGAACAGATCGTGCCGCGCACCCGCAACGACGCGCACAAGCTGATCGAGGAATGCATGCTGGCCGCGAACGTCTGCGCGGCCGACTTCCTCAAACGCAACAAGCATGCGGGTCTGTTCCGCGTGCACGCCGGGCCGACCGCGGAAAAGCTCGAGAATCTGCGTACCTTCCTGCGCGGCATGGGCTTGACGCTCGCCGGCGGCGACACACCGCACGCGAGCGATTACGCCGCGCTGATGGCGCAGATCCGCGAACGGCCCGATGCGCAGATGCTGCAAACCATGCTGCTGCGCTCGATGCAGCAGGCGGTCTACAGCCCGGAGAACATCGGCCACTTCGGTCTCGCGTATGAGGCGTATGCGCACTTCACGAGCCCGATTCGCCGCTATCCCGATCTGCTCACGCACCGCGCGATCTACGCGATCCTGCAGGGCCGCAAGTATCAGCCGGAGCCGCCGCAAGGCGTCGAACTGAATACGGCGCTGTCGCCGCGCGCCCGCGCGATGCAGCAGGCCGACGACGAAAAGCGCGGCCGCCAGCGCGGCAACAACGTCGCGATCTGGGAAGAGCTCGGACTGCATTGCTCGGCCAACGAACGCCGCGCCGACGAAGCGTCGCGTGACGTCGAAGCATGGCTGAAGTGCTATTTCATGCGCGACAAGCTCGGCGAAGAGTATGGCGGCATGGTGAACGGCGTGACGTCGTTCGGCATTTTCGTGCAGCTCGATTCGCTCTTTATCGAAGGCCTCGTGCACGTGACCGAACTCGGCTCCGACTACTTCCAGTACGACGAGATCAAGAACGAGTTGCGCGGCGAGCGCACCGGCATTCGTTATCGTCTGTCGGATCGGGTGCGGGTGCAGGTGAGCCGCGTCGATCTCGACGCGCGCAAGATCGACTTCCGGCTCGTGCGCGACACGCCGATCAAGCCGCCCGCTGCGCGCGCGGCGCTGGCCGACAAGGGCGCCGGTGAGAGCGGCGGCGCGCGCGTGCGTTCGCTGCCGCCAGCCGAAGCCGGTGCGACGGCGCCGGGCGGCGCGCGGCGCAAGAAGGCCGCGCCCGCGCAAACCCTCGCGGTCAAGGAAGCGCGCGCGGCGCGTGGTGCGGCGAAGAAGCATGGCGCCGCGGCCAAAGCGGCGTCGAAACCGCAGGCACGCAAGAAGCGCTGAAGCGGTTTCACCGCCTGAACCGCGCGCATCGGGTACGTTCATACGTGCCGGTTGCGCGCGGTCTGCGTTTTATCGTGGCACGCAGGTAAGCGCACGAGCGCGCCAGGCAGGCAAAGTATTCACGCGAAGTACTCAGACTCGTATTCATCACAGCAGCGCGCGTTGCAATCGCGCTCAATCAAAGGTTGTTCAGTCATGGCACGTCTCAAGGTTTTATACGGTTTCCACGCAGTGACCGCGCGTATCCGGCACGATGCGTCGACGGTCGAAGATGTCTATTACGACGCGACGCGCAAAGACCGTCGCATGACCGAATTCCTGCACTCGGCGAAGGAAGCTGGCGTGCGTCTGATCGCCGCCGACGAAACGCGTCTGTGGGGCCTCGCGCACACCGAGCGTCACCAGGGCGTGGTGGCCCGCGCGGGCGACATGCCGCTCGCGCAGAACCTGGCCGAACTGCTCGACGGCATCAACGGTTCGCCGCTGATCCTGGTGCTGGACGGCGTGACCGATCCGCACAATCTCGGCGCCTGCCTGCGCGTGGCCGATGCGGCCGGTGCGCATGCGGTGATCGCGCCGCGTGATCGCGCGGTCGGTTTGAATGCGACCGCCGCGAAGGTCGCGAGCGGCGCGGCCGACACTGTGCCTTACATCACGGTGACGAATCTGGCGCGCGCGCTGCGCGAACTGAAGGACGCGGGCGTATGGGTCGTCGGCACGGCGGGCGAGGCCACCAAGAGCCTCTACGACACCGAACTCGACGGTCCGGTGGCGCTCGTGATGGGGGCCGAAGGCGAGGGCATGCGCCGCCTCACGCGCGACACCTGCGACGTGGTCATGCAGATTCCGATGGCGGGCACGGTCGAAAGCCTGAACGTCTCCGTGGCGTCGGGCGTGTGCCTGTTCGAAGCGGTGCGGCAGCGGGCGGTGAAGAAGTAATCGCCCGGCGCTCGCGCATCACTCCGGTAAACTAGCGGTTTTTATCGCTTTAACTGCTCGCCAGCCTCTCCCATGACCCAAGACGAACTCAAACAACTGGTCGGCCAGGCCGCCGCCGACTACGTGAACGCCAACGTGCCCGAAGGCGCGGTGATCGGCGTCGGCACCGGCTCGACCGCGAACTGCTTCATCGACGCGCTGGCCGCGAACAAGGCGCGCTATCGCGGCGCGGTGTCGAGTTCGCTCGCCACGACCGCGCGTTTGCAATCGCACGGCTTCAAGGTGCTCGACCTGAACGAAATCGATTCGCTGCCGGTATACGTGGACGGCGCCGACGAAATCGACGGCAGCGGCGCCATGATCAAGGGCGGGGGCGGCGCGCTGACGCGCGAAAAGATCGTGGCGTCGGTGTCGGACGTGTTCGTCTGCATCGCGGATGCGAGCAAGCTGGTCGACACGCTGGGCACCTTCCCGCTGCCGATCGAAGTGGTGCCGATGGCGCGCACCGCGATCGGCCGCCGCGTCACCGCGCTCGGCGGCGTGCCGGTGGTGCGTGTGACGAATGAGGGCGTGCCGTTCATCACCGACAACGGCAATGAGATCATCGACGTCAAGGGTCTGCGCATCAGCGACCCGCGCACGCTGGAAACGCACATCAATGCGTGGCCGGGTGTGGTCACCGTGGGCCTGTTCGCAAGCCGTGGCGCGAACCTGTGCCTGCTCGGCACGGATACCGGCGTCGAGACGATCGAGTACCGCAAGGGCTGATCGACGGTCGTTCTGCCATCGCGCGTGAACCTGCATTTTGCGGGTTTGCGCGCGATTCGCTTTTGTAAGCACCGTTGGCTCTGGCGCGCGGCCTGGCTGGTTGCCGTGCCGTCCGCTGCCGACATTGCGTTGCCGCAGACGTACGCCGCGTATCGTTTCGCGCGTCGCTCCGTGAGACGCTATGTGAGTGTCCGATCGGTGCGCAATGTCCTGATCATTGCGGCGAGCAGCGCGCCTCTGTCACACCCATCTCTTCGGCGACCAACGCCTCGAACCGGCTCTGCCCAGTCGGCGTACGCAGGCGCATCGCCATCATCCTTCCCGTCCGCGCGAACCCATGGCCCGAGGCCAGCCGCGTCCTCCGCCGCTGTATGCAACATCCCCGGCTTCGCATTGGCATACGAACATCCAGCCGATTATTCGCGCACTGTCGCGCGTCGAATGTGGGCGCGCGCACGCACAGTAATTAATGCGGCACATACACTCGTTGTTAGGCCCAAGAGGTGCTTTTTTCCCGACAGCTAGGAGAGGTCATGAAAGTGGCGATCGTGCACGACTGGCTCGTCGCAACCGGCAGTGCGGAGAAAGTGCTCGAGCAGATCATCGAGTGCTTTCCCGACGCGGACCTTTTCAGTCTGGTCGATTTTCTCGATGACCGCCGGCCGCTGCGCGGTAAGTCCGTCACGACGTCGTTCATTCAGCACCTGCCATTCGCACGGCGCCGCTATCGCGCGTATTTGCCGTTGATGCTGCGCGCCATCGGGCAGTTCGATCTCTCGGATTACGACCTGATTATTACGAGTTCGCGCATGCTCGCCAAGGGTGTGCCGGTGGGCCCGGGGCAGACGCATGTGAGTTACGTGCATTCGCCGATGAGCTATGCGTGGGATCTGCAGCACCAGTATCTGCGTGAAGCGAAGTTGACGCACGGGCCGAAGTCGTGGGCAGCCCGCACGTGGCTGCATTATCTGCGCAGTTGGGATACGCGTTCGACGAGCGGTGTCGACAGCCTGATTGCGAACTCGCATTGTGCGGCACGGCGCATGATGAAAACGTACCGGCGCGAGGCCGCGGTGATTCCGCCGCCCGTCGACGTGAACGAATTCGAAGTGCGTGCGCAAAAGGAAGATTTCTATCTGAGCGTGTCGCGCATGGCGTCGGACAAGCGCCTCGATCTGATCGTCGAGACCTTCAATGCGACGCCGCAGCGCAAGCTGGTCGTCATCGGCGATGGGCCGCAGATAGCGGCGCTGCGCGCGAAAGCCGGGCCGAACGTGACGATCCTCGGGCATCAGCCGTTCGAGGTTCTGAGGGATTATCTGCAACGCGCGCGGGCCTTCGTATTCGCAGCCGAGGAAGATTTCGGCATCGTTCCGCTCGAAGCGCAGGCTTGCGGCACGCCGGTGATTGCCTTCGGCAAGGGCGACGCGCTGGACATGCTGACGCCGCTCGGCGACGCGCATCCCACCGGCATATATTTCGGATCCCAAACGGTCGTGTCGATGCGCGAGGCGATCGATCGCTTCGAACGGCTGCGTGAAGGCATCACACCGGCCGCTTGCCGCGCGAATGCCGAACGGTTTTCGGCAGCGGTGTTCCGGCGCGCGTTCATGGCCGAGGTCACCCGCACGATTGCCGCCGCCGGCATGCGTCAGCGCGTGGGAACGGTGGAGGTGGGCGAGCACGATCTGGAGACCGAAGACCTTGGATGGTCCGAGAAGCCTACATCCAGAAGTAACTGGGGGCCGTGATGCGCCTGGGCGGATTGTGCCGGGTGGTTCGGCACGATCCACAGCTGGCTAGGGGTATCTATTTATTCGCATATTGAGAAATTCACAATATGCGAATAAATAGACTTTCGTCGTACCGCAGTAGGCCGCACATGGCCGTCCGGACTATGCCGTCCGACCGGCTATCGCTGTCAATCCGCTCCGTTTGGCCTTGCAGGTGAACGCGCATCTTCGACGCGCGGGTACGTGCGGGGGAAGACGATGTGGGTCATTTCAAAGAAGGCGTTGCTGGACTTTATAAAGCGACATCCGGGGTGCGCGCAGTGCGCTATTGACGTGGTAGTCACTGGCGCAGGCTTACCTTGCGTGTGGCTATAACGACCTGAAGCAGACGTTCGCCAGTGTGGACCATGTGCCGCCGCAATACATCGTTTTCGATGTAGGCGCCAACCGGTTCAGGATCGTCGCGGCGATTCACTACAACAGGCTGTCGTTATTCGTTCGTCATGTATGACGCGTGCGGAGTACGACCTTTGGACGAGGAAGAATCTAAACTCATGAACGCCGATCGCCTTCCGGGACCTTTTCCCGACGTTGCCCAAACTTGGGTCGCGCTGCAAAACCAGTTGCCGATCACGCCTATTCGTACCGAAGAGGATTATCAGCAGATGGTGCGGCTCGCCAACTCGCTCGCCGATCAGCTGAACGGCAACGAGGAAGATCCGCTGGCCGATCTGTTCGCGATCGTCAAGGAGCTGGTCGCAAGCTGGGAAACGCACAATGTGACGATTCCCAAGGCAGAGCCACGCGAAGTATTGCGGCATCTGCTGGAGACCCACGGACTCAAGCAGAAGGATCTGATAGGAATCGCGTCGCCCACCGTCGTGAGCGATATTCTCGCGGGGCGGCGCGCCATCAGCAAGAAGGTGGCGAAGGCACTTGCCTTGCGTTTTCATATCGACGTCAGCGCGTTTCTGTGAAGATCGCGCAATGCCGGCTTCGTGCCGGGCGCGCTGTGGAGCATTAGCCGGCCGGCTCGCTCTTCGACCCGTTCCATCCGCGCGGTCGTCGGCGGGCTTGCAATCGTGCCTTTGGCATCGGCGCGACGGCAATGACGCGGCGACCGTTTGAGAGCGTGGATGAGTGCGCCGTGGCTCACGCCGGCGCAGCCGCTTGTGTCACCGCTTGTGTCGCCTATGCCGGCCCACGTCGTGGAACAGGTTCGTGGCGGCACGGCGGACATGCCGCTGCTACCGGCTCGGATTGAAAATGATGGGTGGGGCACTCGCGCGAAGCGGATGCTTCGCTCATTCAGCGTATCGCTTCCTGCCACGCGCCGCGCATTGCGCGCAGGCCCACTCGCCATTTACGAAGCGCAAGCGCCACGCCGCCGTGTTCGAACGCCAGCGACAATGCACGCAGAAAGCCCGGGTCAGCGCGCTCGCCAATCAGCGTCGAGTAAGCGACGAACGCCCATCGCCCGTGCGGGCTCAGGTATTCGCACATGATGAGCCGGAGATTGAATGACGCGTTGTAGAAGGCCGCGTCGTTGAAAGCGGAGCGCGGGCCTTCGTCGCTGCGCTGCACGGGGAAGTGCTCGACCAGCAGCGACGGGTCATAGATCAGAGTCCAGCCGCGCCGTTGCACGTCCAGACTGAACGCCATCTCGCAGTGAGCTTGCGCGCCGTGGCCGCGTAAGCGCGAGTCGAACCGCAGCGCGCCGATCGCCTCACGGCGAAACGCCATGTTGACGCCTTTGAGTACCTGGACCCGGCGCGCTTCGCCATGGCCGATATGGTGGTTGCCGATGATCCGGCCATACCAGCGCACGAGGCCCACACGCGGCGTGTGACCCTGCAGGATGCCGTGGCGTTCATGCACGATGTCACGGCCGCCCAGGCCGCCGAGCGTGGGATCGTCGTTGAACGCGCGAGCGATGCGCGCGATCCAGTCGCTGTGCGGCGCGGCGTCGTCTTCGGTGAAGCAGAGCACATCGCCGCTCGCGCTTTCGATGCCGAGGTTGTACGCGGCAACCATTCCCGGCTTGCGCATCAGCACGACGAAGCGGCGCGGATCGGGCCGGTTGGCTTCGCGTGTGCGCAGCCAGTCGAGTGTGGCGTAGTCGTCGTGGCGCGCCACCACGATCACTTCGTCCGCGCGGCGCTCCTGCGCGTCGAGTGCGGCGAGGCAGCGGGCCAGGTCGGCCGTGCGCCGATGCGTCGGCACGATCACCGACACTTTCACGAACGGTTGCCGCACTGGCATGGTCAGAATGCGTTGCGGCCGACGAAGCCCTTGAAGATGGTGATGAACACGATCTTCATGTCGAACCAGAACGACCAGTTCTGAATGTAGAAGAGGTCGAACTTGACACGCGCTTCCATCTTTTCCACTTTGGTGGTGGCGCCGCGATAGCCGTTCACCTGAGCCCAGCCGGTGATGCCCGGCTTGATCCGGTAGCGGTGCATGTAGCCGTACACCTGATCCTTATAGAGATCGTCGTGTTCGACCGCATGCGGGCGCGGGCCGACCACCGACATCTGGCCGAGCAGCACGTTGAGGAACTGCGGCAGCTCGTCGAGACTGGTGCGGCGCATGAAGCCGCCGAGTTTCGTCACGCGCGCATCGTTGCGCGAAGCCTGGGTGACCTGGCCGTGCGTTTCGTGGTGAACGGTCATCGAGCGGAACTTGTAGATCCCGAACGGCTCGCCGTCGACACCCTTGCGCGTCTGGCGAAAGAACACGGGCCCCGGCGAGCCGAGCTTGATGCCGATCGCGAGCACGATGAACACCGGCGCGAGCACGAGCAGCGCGAGCGCCGCGAACAGACGGTCGAACATCAGCTTGGGCCACATCTGCGGCGGCGAGAAGGGCGTCGCGCTCAGATTGAGCGTGGGTAGTCCGACGACGTCGACGAGCGCGTGGTTGAACAGCGAGAGGCTGCGTACATCGGGAATGAAGCGCAGGTTCACGAAGTCGTGTCTGAAGATATGCGTGAAGCGATAGATCGTATGTTCTTCGGAAAGCGGCAGCGCGAGCCACACCTCGCTGACGCGTTCGGTGCGCACCTTGCTGACGAACGCATCGAGATCGGTCAGCACCGGCAAGCGCTTCAGGCGCGTGCCATAGTTGGCGGCGCCTTCGATGCTGGTATCGAAGACGCACACCGGTTTGAAGCCGGCTTGCGGCGCATGTTCGAGATGCGCGAGCAGCGTACGCGAGAAGCCGGGCGCGCCGACGATCGCGACGGTGCGGAAATTCATCCCGCGTCGCCGCACGCTGCGCAACACCAGGTGCGTGATGCAGCGGGTGGCGATGATCATCGCGCCGGAGATCAGCGTCGAGTAACCGAACCACAGCCGCGACACCGCATCCATGCGATGCAGCGTGAACACCAGCACGAGGCCGGTGGCGACCACCACCAGCCACGCCGCCGAGATTCTCGCCAGCACTGGCGCCAAAGCCTTGCCGCGCCACGTTTCATACACGCCGAAGCCCGGAAACAACAGCAACACGAGCAGGCAGTTGAAGGCGATCAGAAGACGCTCGGTGTCCGACAACTCGATCGGCGTCGAGAAGCGCAGCCAATGCCCGAGCACGCTTCCGGCAATCACGAAAATCGCATCGAGAACCCGTGTAGTATTCCTGAACATATTTTTCTTTATTATGGTGATCGGGCGGCACCTTGCTTATTCGACGGTTTCGGCCTGGCGCAGGCGCGGCAGCAGACGGTCGAATTCGCGCTTGACGAGGCCGTAGCATTCGCATGCACGCGCTTCGAGCCCCTTGCGATCGAGCACCTTGATGTGGCCGCGGCTGTGATGAATCAGGCCTTCATCGTGCAGCTTGCCGGCAGCTTCGGTAATGCCTTCGCGGCGCACGCCGAGCATGTCGGCGATCAGTTGCTGGGTTACCGTCAGATCATTCGACGCGACGCGATCCACTTCGATCAGCAGCCAGCGGCACAGCTGCTTGTTCAGCGCGTGGTGCCGATTGCAGGCAGCGGTTTGCGCGACTTGCGTGAGCAGAGCGTGCATGTACAGCAGCATCAGGCGGCGCAGGAAGTCCGAGCGGGCGAATTGCTGTTTGAGCGCCTGTGCGCTCATCCGGTATGCGAAGCCGGCGCATTGCACCTGCACACGGTTCGGCATGGTTTCGCCGCCGGTGAGCACCGGTACGCCGGTCATGCCTTCGCGGCCGACCGCGGCGATTTCGACCGAGCTGCCGTCTTCCATCGTCGAGAGCATCGAGATGATCGCGGTGGTCGGGAAGTAGACGTGATGAATGCGTTGACCCGAGTCGCACAGTAACTGCTCTGTGCGCAGATGAACCAGTTCGAGATGGGGAGCTAGCGCTTGCCATTCGTGCGACGGCAATGCTCCAAGCAAGTGGTTACCGTGCAGATCGGATTGAAGTGTCAACATGATCGGTCCTCGCGTGAAAGTCGCGTTGAGGGCGGCTTTCTGTTTTTGATCCGATGTCCGCATCCGTGATGAAATCACACACTGCCTGGCGAGCAGTGAAGGATGGACAGACTCGGCCCCGTATTGGCCTGGTGCGTCGCCGCCGTTTTTGTGGACCCTGCTGCGGTGACGCTGCGTTGCGCTTAGCTATTAGCGAGGAGTGTGCCAACGCTACGCAAAGCGAGCGCTGGTGCGGCGCAGCGAACCAAACCTTAGCGGCGCGCGAAGCCAAATGTGACTTTTTGTTTCAAATCTGTACAACGCATCGCCTGGAGGTCCGCGTTTCGCGGGCTCCTTTCAAACGACCGAAGCCGTTGATGGTATTGGCCTGGAGCGTATTGACGGGGTTCCCGGAGCAGGTGTCTCAGAGTTGAAGTCGCCCCACCACGCGCGTTGTGATGCGATGTCCGCGATGTGCCGGAATTGATTCAGATGTGTTCAACACGCTGCGTGCGCTGCCGCACGGAGTGCTTATCCGCAGGTCCGGAAGTCGCAAAAAAACCAACAGTGATTCGCCCAGACAAACACATGGGTTCGCGAAGTGTGAGGTTTTATGCGCCTCGCACGCCATACCTAGATCAGCGCGACATCTAGCGGTAGAACGTGGCGGATATCGCATTGATCGCGCGCACTTCACCCGCGGGTGTCGCGCATGTTGCATCAGCGTTAACCACGGAGCTGGATGCGTGCGCAACGATTCGTTCTTGCGACGCGAGTGACGTCAGAGGAATCAGCGGCACGATGACGGGGCGATGCGGCGCGAGGTGGAACCAGTCGCGCGCGGCACGATAGTGTGGGTCGATGATATGAACAAAGCGCGCAAAGCGTTTCGTTTCGATGACGAGCTGCCAGCCGTCGCCACTGCGCTGCGTGAACGCTGTCAGACCGAGGTCGTGACGCTCGCTCATGCGCCGCTCGGGCAGATGGAACGCCTCGCAAACGATTTCCTCGCTCGCCGCGTCGCGCAGTGTCGCCAGCGTGACATCATGCGCACGCGGGCCGAATCGGTAGGCGTGCGTAAAATCGAAGAACTGGCCGAGGCACGCGGCCGCGCCAAGACGTTGCGCGCTGCGCGGCGGCAACTCGACGGGGCAACTCGCTGACACGACCTTCACGCTGCCGTCGCGCAGGCAGACCAGGTCCAGTCGTCCGCTAAACGTTTGCGCGCGCTCGTTGATCAGGTGAATATCGAGGCCGTTGAGCCCTTCGTCGGTCAGCGTGATCTGGATGGGTTGCAGGGTGTGCGCGAGGCCGTGTAGCGCGCTTTTGGGCCGCCCTGTGGCGTCGATCACACCCCAGCCGGCGCCCGCGCGCAGATCCTGCAATTGCCAGACCAATCCACCCGCGCAGGTCGAGTCCGCGCGTCGCCATTCGGCGAACACCTCGCTCATCACCTCCGCCACCACCGCGCGCGACAGATCCAGATAACGCTCGGGGTCTTCATAGCGCAGCTGCGCCGGCTCGACGCCGTACAGCGTGCGCAGATAGTGGTCGCGCACGTCGTCGAAATCCCAACCCGCGCCAGGATCGCGCGGCACGGCGGCCTTCCAGCGCGGATCGTGCGAATGGATCGTGCCGAGCGCGTCGTGCAAGGTCGCGTCGTCGGGTACGTTGGCGAAGGCGAGGCATTCGGCGGCGAAGCGCACCTGCGCGCGACGTGCGTCGTGAAGCGGGCGCTGGTACGCGCCTACCCCGTAGTAGTGCGTCACGCCTTCGTCGGTCGAAAACGGCCATGTTCCGCCCGCAGGCGAGTTGGGGACATACGGCACGTCCGGCCGTTCGCATGCGACGATCGTGGGTAACAGTTCCGTGAACACGGCTTGCGCGCGCATCGAAAGCGGCAGGCCGAACATGGCCGCCTGCTGGTCGGCTTCGCTGCCGCCGCACAATACGGCGAGCGCCGCGAAGCGTCGTGTGCGGGTCAGAAACTGCGTGGCTTCCCGTTCGATCGATGCGCGGAAGGCGGCATCGTTCGGGTAGTCGAAATTGGCCAGCGCGAAGTCTTGCCAGACGAGCAGGCCGTATTCGTCGGCGAGTGCGTAGAACGCGTCGGACTCGTACACCATCGTGCCGCCCACGCGCAGCATATTCATGCCGGCGGCGCGGGCCAGTTCGAACGTGTGACGCAGTTGCGCTTCAGTGCCGGCGAGCGTCACGAGGTCCGCGCTGGTCCAGCACGCGCCGCGGCAGAACACGGGCACGCCATTCACGCGGAGTGCGAAGCCCGTGCCGTCGGCGCCGCGTTCCACGTCGAGGCTGCGAAAACCGATCGAGCCTAGAGAGTAAGAATTTGGCCGACCGTCATCGAGTTGCAACGTCAGAGGATATAAAGTCGGCTCGCCGTGCGTGTGCGGCCACCAGCGCTCGGCGTGCGGCACGCGCACGACGCCGGTCAACGTATAGGCGTCGCGCCATTGCAAAGACGAAATGGCAGTGCCGCATTTGAGCGTCGCGTCGCAAGTCGCGGCATCGTGTGGATACGCGAAACGTAGCGTGAGTGAAACGAGCCCGTCTTCGCCATCGACGCGGCTCGTCAGGTCGATCGAGTCGAATGCGTGCGGCGCATCGCCCAGCAGGTCGACCGGACGCCAGGGACCGACCGCGTGAATCGACGGGCACCAGCCCGGCATATGGCCGAGCAGTGTGGTGCGCACGTTACGCAGCGTCGGCGGCGAGACGAGTCGCGGCCGCCAGCGCGCGCGCGGGCGTTTTGCGGCCAGCGCGGGTGTCAGGGCGCGAAAGCACAGCGCCAGTGTCGTGCTGCCATTCAGTTCGATGTCCAGATCATGTGCGACGAACATCGAGTCGGAGTCGAGACGCTTCACGCCGTCGAGCCAGATTTCCGCGAGCGTGGCGAGGCCGTGCAGCCGCAAGCGGCGTTTGCCCATGCCGTTGAGCGTGATGCGATACCAGTGGTCGTCGAACGCGAGCGGCGGCGGGTGCGCGAGGTCGAGCAGACCCGCGGCCCGGCGTGCGCTTGCGACGGTGCCAGGCACCGGCGCTGCGAGCCAGCCATGCGCCGGCAACTGCGCAGGCGACCCGCACGCGCCCGCCGGCGTGCTGACGCACTGCCAGCCGGTGTCGAGCCGTTGCGGCCAGAGTGATGGCGTCGCCATCGGGTCCGGTGCGGCCATGCATGTGCCCGCATGCTCGGTTCGGTTAACCTGCGCGGCTTCATCGGCGGAGGCGGCGACGGTGGTGGTTGCGACTACATGCGCAATCGAACCATCGCCGCGTGCGTCATCGGCCGCCGGATCGTGCGTCAGTACATCCAAAGCGAACCCCCAAAAAACGCTATTCGGCGCGAGACGCGCGTGTCATCGCACCAGCGCGGCGAGCGGCGGCAACGTCGCTTCATAGGCGCTTTCGAGCATGTCGAAGCAGTCTTCGCACGCATCGCGCCGTCCGCGCGCGATGGCTCGCACGAGCCGGAACTGCATCACCATCGACTCCGACGCTATGCGCTGCGCCGCGGCCGGGATCGACGCAGGCATCTCGAAGCCTTGTCCGGACAGCCAGAGCAGATACTTCGACAGAAACTCGAAGTTCGCACCCAGTTGCCGCATCAGGTTGAACGAGTACGGATGGAAGAACGCCTCGCCGCGTTCGAGCAGCATGTCGAGATGCGCGGGAAACGCGGCACGCCACGACGAAATCGGATTGACGAGCGGCCTTCGCTGCAGATGCGCGCACAGCAATTCCGCCGACGTCTCCGCGAGCGCGGCGCCTTCGAGCGCGGGCCGCGCCTGCTTGGCGAATTCCACATACGGAAACAGCAGATCGGGTTGCTGCGCGAATTGCGGGAGCTTGCGGAACACGCCGTCGTAGTCCTCGCCGTCGAGCAGGTGATAGCCCGTGTTGTGGAAATAGCCGAGGCGGCGCGCCGCGGGATCGATGAAGTCGATGCCCACCGTGGTCTTCGGATGCTCGCGGCGATACGACGTGGCGCGCGTGTTCGGCAGGTAATAGCCGTCCACTTCGACCAGCACCGTATGGCCTCGCGTGGTCTGCGCGAGCACGCGGGCTTCGAGCGAATCGTAGATGGCCAGTTCCTGCACCTGGGTGCCGTACAGCCGCTCGATGTCGTCGAGCGGGAATTTGAAGAACGTGAACTGGTCGCCTTCGAAGTCCTGTGTGACGGTAAACGCGAACGCCGCGCGCGGGTCGAGCCCGAAGCCATGCAGCAACTCGATCCACAGATCGACGTAGCAGTTGGTCTCCTGCCACACGCGCTCGCCCTGATGCAGCGCGTGCGGCACGTGTTCGCGCAGGCGCATGCCGGATCCCGGCGCGGCGGCGCTGTCACGCGCGGACAGGTCGACGCGCCGGGGCATCGGCAAAGCGCTGGACGTGCTCATTGGCGTGGATGTCAGAGATGGGTTCATGCGCCGCCTCCGGTGTGTGCCGCGCTCGCCTGCAAGGTCCGCATGCCTTGCGCGACGCGCCCTTCGGTGTCGCCCCACAGCAGCGCGCGCACCTCGTCAGGCCAGCCGTTCACGTCGAGGCCATGATGACGGAACAGTGCGAGTGTGATGCGTTCCATGCCGAAGCCGACGCAGCCCGTATGCGCCACCGCGCCGTCTGCGCAGGCGATCTTCCAGATCGCGCCGAAATGTTCCATGTGATAGTTGAACGACAGGCAGGCAGTCTTGCCGCGCGGATCGGCGATGGGAATCAGCAGTTCGAACTTCAGTGCCTGGGCGCGCTGACTGTCGGCGACGATCTTGCCGCCGCGGCCGAAGAACGGGTCGTTGGCGAGATCCACTTCGACCGGCAGTTGCAGCATCGTCACCAGCAGCGAGCCGCGATCGATCCATATCTGCCGGAATGCCATCACCTGGTCGGCACTGCCGAGGCGCACGTATTCGCGCTGCCGGAACATCTGCATGCGGCCCGGATCGAGCGATGGTTCATGGCGGAAGCAGTACGACAGCACGTCGACCGTGCGGCCTTCGGCAGGCAGTGCGCCGCGCCGCGCCATCACCGGATAGATCGGATAGCAGGCGGCGGGCGTCAGCACCACGCGCGTGGGCTTTTGCTGCGCCATCCAGGCGTCGCTGCGCTCGTCGTCGCTGTCGCTATCGGTCAGTGCGTCGTCGAGCGCGCGCAGCAGGCGGCGGTGACCGAGGTCGTCGCCGCAGAACGAATGGATCGTGCCCGCGAGATTCGGGAAGCTCTTCAGATATTCGCTGTCTTCGAAGTCGGTGCGGCGCATTGCCGGTGGAAAGCGCAGCACTTCCGGCTGCTGGTCCGCGCCCAGGTGCGTGATCGCCACGTTCAGGCGATCCAGCACGTCTTCGAAAATCTGGCTGCGGCCGTACAGGCCGTTTTCGCCGGTATCGATCAGCAGGCCCGCGGCCAGCAGTTCGTCGCGAAAGTCCGGTGCGGTGCTCGCGTCGGCAGCCGCGGCCGCGGCGGTATCGGTCATCGTGTTCATTCAGGCTTTCCCCGGTGCGGCAGGACGCTGCGCGAGCAACAGACTCGCGGTGTTTTGCGCAATGCGGTCGTTGTTGATCATCAGCGGCGCGGAGTGCAGGTCGCGCAAGTGGCGTCCCACGCTGTACGGCGTGCCGTTCTTGTAGCCCGCCATGCCGCAGATCATCAGCACTTGCTGGACGACTTGCAGCGCGGTGGTCGAGATGCTGGTCTTCAGCGTGTTCATGTCGGACGCGAAGCCGAGCAGCGCCGCGAGTGGCGCATCGGCCTGCGGGCCGTCGTGCCGCGCCTGATGCGCGGCGCGTGCCGCTTCCAGCGCGACCGACAGGCGCGCCTGCATCATCTGCAGCAGGCCGACCGCTTCAGCCAGGCGCACGCCCGCCGGCGGAATCGAGCCCGGGGTCGCGCGTGCCTGGGCGCGGAAGAATGCCTTCGCGCGATTCACCGCGTCGATCGAGATGCCGGTCCAGACGGAGGCCCACAGCGTGTGCGAGACCGGCAGCATGGTCTGGTCGGCGATCTCGGCGAAGGGCGCGGCGAGGATCTGTTCGGCGAGTCCCATTGCGACCAGCCGGAAGCCCTCGCTGCAGGTGCCGCGCATGCCCAGCGCGTCCCAGCCGCCACGCTTTTCGAGTTGCGTGTCATCGCGCAACGCGACGATCAGCACCTGGTCGGCCGCGGCCGATTCCGCGGTGCGGCGCGCGGTAACGAGAATGCCGTCGGCGTGCGCGCCGTACGAGATCGTCGGCGCGAGCTTTTCGATCCGGAAACGCGGGCCGTCGAGCTCGACCGAGCAGGCGCTCGTGCGCATGTTGCCGCCGATGGTTTCCTCGGACGTCGCCGACGCCAGCAGCCATTGATGCTCGACCAGTTGCGCGAGCAGGCGCCGATGCCACGCCGACTCGCCGCCATGCGCCTCGATGCACGCGACCTGGATCTGATGCATTGCATAGACCATCGCGGTCGACGCGCAGCCTTGCGCGAGCGTCTCGCAGATCGCGCCGATGTCCGCGAGCGACAATCCCGCGCCGCCGCACGCGGTCGGCACCATCGCGGACAGCAGGCGTTCGCGTTTGAGCGCGTCGAATGCTTCGCTGGGAAAGCGGGCGTCGCGGTCGACGGCGTCGGCGAATTGCGCAGCCACTGCGGCGCAGCGGTGCGCGGCCGCGCGCCAGCCGGGCTCGGCTTCGACCGTCGTCAACGTGACGGCCGCTTCAGCGCTGTCGTGCGCTGGCGTTGCGGCACTGGCCGCATCCGGCTGTGGGGCGCTCATGCTGCGGCCTTGCCCTGCTGCAACTCGGTGATCGCGGCGGCCATCGAATCGATGCTGGAGAAGAGCCGGCGTGTCAGCAGGCGGTCCGGGATTTCGATGTCGAATTCATCTTCGATGGCCAGCATCAGATGCACGGTCGCCAGCGACGACAAGCCTGCGGCATAGAGATCGGCGTCGTCCGCGAGACTGTCGACCGGCACGTCGAGACGGGCGGATTCGGAAATGATGCGTCGCAATGTAGTCTTCATGATGCGGTGCCCCCTTGGTGGTCCAACGGCCCTGAAAAGGTGTCGACGAAAAGCGCGTGAGACGTGTGCGCTTTCCGCGTTTATCTGCCCGGTCGACATCGTCGCCAGGCTCCGAAACGTATTTAAGGATTGAGAAAGCGGAGCGTCAGTGCGATGGCGCACGGAAGCACGAGTTTCGCGGACGTACCGTGTGACCATGACAACGAGCCGGCATGTCGAGCCAGGCCGTCGAGGGTGGTGAGCACCGTCACCCTCGTTGAACTTTCTGACCGGTGGGGAACGTGATGAACTGGAAGACGCTGGAATTCGATCAGCTTTCGGCCCGCGAGTTGTATCTGATCCTGCGGGCGCGCAGCGCGGTGTTCGTGGTCGAGCAATCGCATGTCTGCCTCGATGCGGACGGTCGGGATGAAAGTGCGCTGCACGTGTTCGCGGTGGAGGATATGGGAAGGCCGATGCCGATTCTTGCTTACGCACGTGTGCAACCCGGCGACGCGGAAGATCCGGAAATCACCATCGACAAGGTGCTGACGAGTCCGCTGCGGCGTGGCGACGGCACCGCGGAGCTGCTGCTCGACCGTGTGCTGGAAGCGATCGCCGAGCGTTGGCCCGGACACGCCGCGCGCGTGAGCGCGCCGCTCAACCTGCGCGGCTTCTATGAGCAATTCGGTTTTCGCAAGACGGAGGGGCCGTATCTCGAACATGGCGTGCCGTTCATCGGCCTCACGCGCCAGGTTCGCAGCAATCAGCCGCGCTTTGGCGCGCGGCGCCGTGCACGTGACGGTGAATCGCTCGTCGACACATTCGAGCTGCTGTAACGGGGGCATTGCTTGATCACGAATCGGACCTGACCTGACATCGACGGGAATCGTTCATGAATCGTATCGTAGAACCAGGCAATTCATCCGCTCCGGGTGTGGGCGTCTCCGAAACACAAACGCGTTTTCCCGTGCAAGCGGCGATTCTCGCCGGTGGGTCAGGCACACGGCTTTGGCCGTTGTCGCGCGAACGCAATCCTAAGCAGCTGATCGATCTGATCGGCGACGAATCGCTGCTCGAAGCTACGCTGCGCCGCCTCGACGAGGCCTTCGTGGTGGCCGCGCACACCAGCACGCCGCTTTTCGAAGCGCTCGCGATGACCACACCGCTGGTGGTCTGCTGCGAGGAGCTGCACGTGCAAACGCGCGAGCGCCTCGAACACTGTGGCCGGCCGGTGCGCATGGTGCTCGAGCCGGTGCCACGCGATACCGCGCCCGCACTGACCGTCGCGGCGCTTGCCGCGCGTGCGGCAGCCGCCGCTGGCGACGATCCGATCATCGTCGCGCTGCCTGCGGACCATCTGATCGCCGATCACGCGGCGTTCGGCGTGGCGCTCGCCGAAGCGCTCACGCACGCGGCGCGCGGTGCGATCGTCACGCTCGGCGTGCCGCCGCGTTACGCGGCAACCGGGTACGGCTATATCCGCACGGGTATGGCGCTCGGCACGCACGGCGCGCGCGCGATCGAACGCTTCGTCGAGAAGCCCGATGCCGAAGAACTCGCCGAACGTTATGTGGCGTCCGGCGAGTACTGGTGGAACAGCGGCATGTTCGTGGTGCGCGCATCGGTGTGGCTGGCGGCCATCGAGCTGTGTGCCCCCGTGATCGCGGCGGCGTGCGCGCACGCATTCCGGCAGGCCACCGCCGACGGCGACGGCGCGCTGCATCTCGGGCGCGACGCGTTCGCCGCGTGTCCGTGCGATTCGATCGACTACGCGGTGATGGAGCGCGTCGCCACCGATGCGCGGCTTGTCGGCGTCGCGGTGCCGCTAGTGGCGGGATGGTCGGACGTGGGTGCGTGGGACTCGGTGTGGGACGCGTCGGCCAAGGATGGCGCGGGCAATGTCGCGCGCGGCCGTGTGATGTTCGACGGCTCGACCGACAGCTTCGCGCATTCGGAGGGGCGGCTCGTCGCGTGTGTCGGTGTGAGCGGCGTGGTGGTGGTCGAAACCGCCGATGCGGTGCTGGTCGCCGCGAAGGATCGCGTGCAGGACGTCAAGGCGATCGTCGGCCGCCTGAAGGCGCAGCGCAGCGCTGAAGCGCAGGAGCATCGCAAGGTCGGGCGGCCGTGGGGCTTTTATGATTCGCTCGACCGCGGCGAACGCTTCCAGGTGAAGCGCATCGTCGTCAAACCGGGGGGGCGCCTGTCGTTGCAGATGCATCATCATCGCGCCGAACACTGGATCGTCGTGCGCGGCACGGCGTTCATCACACGCGGCGAGGAACGCTTCCTGCTGACTGAGAACCAGTCGACGTACATTCCGCTCGGCGTCACGCACCGGCTCGAGAATCCGGGCAAGACATCGCTCGAAATGATCGAGGTGCAATCGGGCGGCTATCTCGGCGAGGACGACATCGTGCGCATCGACGATCCATACGGCGACGATCAGGCCGGCACGGAGTCGGGCAAGGGCGCTTCGCTTTGACGTGCACGGCGGGCGTGGGCAGGCGCGGCGGCGTGGTCGAATTCGCCGAGCGTGTGCCGCTGCCACTTGTCACCCGGACGTGGCCTTCGTTTGCGACTTGCGTGAGCGCCTGCGGTCACGTCAGCCGGCATCCCCGGACCCGCGCGCATCTCATCTCTTCAACCCGCCGTGAGCTAACCGTGAGTTCTCCCAAATCAGACAATTCGCGCCGCTACGTGCGTATTCGCACTATGAACATTTCTCAACACAGGCACGCTTGAGGCGCAAGCTTATGGCCCATCGAAACGTTTTGCGTTACACGAACGAAACAATTCTTCAGAGGGATAACCCTGTCAGGAAGTGTCCCAACTGGCGCAGATGTTTTGAAGCTAGCAACGTATCGTCAAGAACTGCTGCACACACAAAAAACGATACGCCAGGGCCGCCCAATTCAACAGGCTACGCGGGGAGAACACCGCTTCGGGGAGAGTGCCATGGAACAGGCAAATAAAGATCGATCGCTGGTCAGCAAGGTGATGGACGGACTCGTCACCGGCATCGTCGAGGAGAAGTACGGCGCGATCCTGCCACCGCAGGATGTGCTGTCCAAAGAGTTCGACGTCAGCCGCACCGTCATGCGCGAGGCGCTGTCGATGCTGCTCGCGCGCGACATGCTGGACGTGCGGCCGAAAATCGGCACGCGCATCCGGCCGATGAGCGACTGGCGCATGATCGACGAGGACGTCGTGAACTGGCGTTTTCGCGCGAAGCCCGATCCGCTGTTTCTGCGTGACGTGATCGAGTTTCGCATCCTGATCGAACCGCGGGCGTCGGCGCAGGCGGCCGCGCGTGGCAGCGCCGCGGACATCGCGGGGATTCGCGAGGCGTTCGAGGCGTTTCGCGTGATCCGCCCGGGCGAGCCCGGCTATCAGGAAGCCGACGAGCTGTTCCATACCCGCATCGTGGTGGCGAGCGGCAATCAGTTCTTCAAGCAGATGGCGGCGATCGTGCGCGGCGCGCTATCGACGGTGAACCCGATCCTCACCGACAAGGACGGCCTGTGGGAAGGCGCGGTGAGTTCGCATCAGCGCGTGCTCGAAGCGATCGAGCGGCGCGATCCGAACGAAGCCGAAATTGCCTCACTGGCCTTGATCGACTTTACGGCCGGCGAAGTCGGCGGCAGATTTTCAGCGGAGCCGCCCACGCGCGTCTGAGCGCGGATACAGCGGCCTGGTTTTACTTCGAACTCTCCTGCGGAATACAGCGGATCACGGCAGACGCGATCCGATCTCTACGCGTCCACGTTCGGCATGCGCGACAATAGCGCCTTTCTGAACCGCATGGACTCGAAGAAACGATGACGATTGCAACGCAGGAAACGCCCTCGAACCGCGTGATTCGCTGGGGGATTGTCGGCGCGGGCCGGATTGCCCGGCGCTTCGCCCAGAGTCTCGCGCATGTGCCGCATGCGCAGATCGGCGCGCTGTGGTCGCGTCGCGCGGAACCGGCGCAGGCCTTTGCCGAAGAATTCGGCGGCAAGGCGTGCGTGAGTTTCGACGCGCTGCTCGCGAGCGGTATCGACGCGCTCTATATCGCCACCGTCCAGGACAGTCACGCCGACTATGCGATCGCCGCGCTGCAAGCCGGCCTGCACGTGTTGTGCGAAAAACCCGCCGCCATCAACCGGCCGCAACTCGAGCGCGTGCTCGATGCCGCGCGCGCCGCGCAACGGCTCTTCATGGAAGCGATGAAGCCGCCGTTCTACCCGCTCTATAGACAACTGCGCGAGCATCTCGCGGCCGAACCGATCGGCGACGTCGGGCTCGTGCGTGCGGGCTGTTCGGTGCCGGGTGTGCCGGATGATCATCCGTCGCTGTCGTTCGAGCATGCGGGCGGCGCGCTGCTCGACATCGGCATCTACGAAATGTTTCTCGCGGTGGACTGGCTCGGCGCGCCGCACGAAGTGCAAACGCTCGGGCGGCTCGGCTCGACTGGCGTCGATACGTTCGCGAGTCTGAACAGCCGGCACGAGCGCGGCATCGCGCAGCTTTTCTGCGGGCTCGATCTGCATGGCAAGGGCGATGCGCTCCTGATGGCACCCAGCGGCCACGTGACGATTCACGAGCCGTGGTGGAATCCGTCGCGCGCGACGATCCGTTACGCCGACGGGCGCGTGGTCGAACTGGAGGCGCCGTTCGAAGGCGGCGGTCTGAACTACGAGACCGCGCACTTCTGCGAGCTGATCCGCGCAGGGTTGCTTGAGAGCCCGGTGATGCCGCATGCCAGATCGTTGCAGATGATCGCGATGGCCGATGCGGCACGTGCGACGCTGGGGCTGAAGTTCGCGGGGGAGTGAGCGTAGCGGGGCGGCGCCGAAGACGCGCCGCCGAGCGCTCCGGTGGTACGATGCCCGCGGACCCGCCGCTGCGCCACGCTGCGCGCGCGGACGCCGCTTTCGAATTCCTTCCACTGGAGCCTCGCCATGCGCATGCTCGGCAAACTGTGGCGCGACAGCAGGAGCCTCGTCGCGTTTCTCTTCCTGATGGTGCTCTTTCGCAGCGCCGTGGCTGACTGGAACGTCGTGCCGAGCGGCTCGATGCTGCCGACGATCCGCGTGGGTGACCGGATCTTCGTCGACAAGATGGCCTACGATCTGCGCGTGCCGCTCACGCATATCGCGCTCATGCATCTGCACGATCCGCAGCGCGGCGACATCGTCACGATCGATTCGTCGGCCGCGCACGAGTTGATGGTCAAGCGCCTGATCGGCTTGCCCGGCGACAGCGTCGCGATGCGTGAGAACGTGCTGTATGTGAACGGTGTGCGCGCCGATTACCAGCCGCTGAAACTCGCACCGCTGTCGGGCGACGCCGTGTCTCACGGCGATTATCTGACCGAGCGTTTCGACGGCGTCGCGCATACGGTGCGGCTCGCGCCCGACGCGCCGAGCCCGCGCGATTCGTTCGGTCCGGTCATCGTGCCGCCTGGCAAGTATCTGATGCTCGGCGACAATCGCGACGACAGCGCCGACTCGCGTTACTTCGGCTTTTTCCCGCGCACGGAACTGATGGGCCGCACGCGGCGCGTCGCGTTCTCGCTCGATCCGGAGCACTACTACGAGCCGCGCTTCGAGCGCTTCGGCGCACCGCTGGACGCGGCGTCACCGCTCGCCGGCCGGTAGACCGCGCCGGGCGAGCGAGAGCCGGGCGCTCAGTGGCGCGACGGCAGCGCAAGGCGCCGTTCGTACCAGCGCTGCGCCCATTCGAGCACCTGGCACAGCACCCAGTACACCGCGGCGGCGGCGAGATAGAGCGGCAGCGGTTGATAGGTCGACGCGATCATTTCCTGCGCGCTGCGCAGCAGTTCGGTCACGGTGATCACCGACACCAGCGAGGTGTCCTTGATCAGGCTGATCAGACTGTTCGACAGGCTCGGCACCGCAATGCGCAACGCTTGCGGTGCGATCACGTAGCGCAGCGTCTGGCGGCGCGAGAGTCCGAGGCTATACGCGGCCAGCCATTGGCCGCTGGGAATGCCGAGAATCGCGCCGCGCATGCTCTCCGACAGATACGCCGCCACGTTCGCCGACAGCGCGATCACGCCGGCCGGCGTCGGATCGAGCGAAATGCCGAAGCTCGGCAGGCCGTAGTAGATCACGAAGATCTGCACGAGCAGCGGCGTGCCGCGCATCACGCTCACGTAGATGCGCGCGATCCAGTTCAGCAGCCGGTTGTGGCTGATGCCCATCAACGCGAGCATGGCGCCGGCAATCAGGCCGAAGATCATCGACAGAACCGCGAACTTGACCGTCAGGACGGCGCCCTGTGCGAGCACAGGAAGCGATTGGACGAGCAGGGAGGTGGTGGACATGAGCGGTGGTCTGGTTGGCGCACAAAGCGCACATCATAAACTTTTGGCGGGCGATCAGGCGCGGCTGCCGTGGGGGATTTGAATGCGTGGGGCCGCGCGTAGCGAGACAGACGCGGCGGCGCGACCGGGGACGCGGTCCTTCATACGTCTTCACTGTTGCGCTGCGCGGCTCGCTTCATGTGCTGCTTCATGCGCTTCGAGGCGTCACACCACGCAGCAGTGTGCGGGCAATGCATCGGTCCAGCGGCGGCAACTCAGCGGCGATGCTGCCTCGCGCAGCACTCACGCACGGGCGCCATGCCGCAAAAACGCGAAGGGCGGCATCGCCGACGATGCCGCCCTTCGTTTTACACCGCGTGTCTTACTTGATCGGCTTGCTGACGTCGATACCGAACCACTTGTCCGAGATCTTCGCGAACGTGCCGTCCGCTTCGAGTTGGGTCATCGCGTCGGCGATCGCCTTGGCGAACTTCGGGTTGCCCTTCCTGAACGGAATGCCCGACGGATTGCCCGCGCCGACGTTCGCGCCGGTACGCAGCGGCAACTGCGAGTTCTTCAGCAGGTACGCCAGCATCAGACGGTCGTTGAGCGCCGCATCCAGCCGGCCGGCGGCCAGATCGCGCAGATACTCGGGCGCGCCCGGATACGTCTTCACGTCGATACCCGGCACCGCCTTCGCCATGTCCATGTAGTTCGTGCCCAATCCGACGCCGAGCTTTTTGCCCTTCAGGTCTTCGAGCGTTTTGAACTCGCGCGTGTCGTCTTTACGCTGGATCAGCTGCGCGGCCGAGTACGTGTAAGCCGGCGAGAAGTCGAGAGCCTGCTTGCGCGCGTCGGTGATGCCGACCTGGTTGACGATCACGTCGAACTTGCCCGCCTGCAGGCCGGCGATGATGCCGCTCCATTCGGTCGTGACGAATTCCGGCTTCACGCCGAGTTTCGCGGCGACCGCCTTGGCGATGTCGACGTCGTAGCCGACCAGTTCTCCCGACGGCGCTTTCGAGTTGAACGGGGGGAAGGTGCCTTCCAGGCCGATGCGCAGCGTGCCGCGCTGCTTGACCTGATCGAGCAGGTCTTCCGCGTGCGCGGCGACGGCGGTGAACGACGCGCCGATCAGACCGGCGACCAGCAGCTTTTTCAGCAGGCCAAATTTCATTGTGTTCCTTTTTGTACGTCTGGCGTTTTAACGGACGAGAGCTTAACTAAAAGGCTATCGAAACCAAAATATCGTTTGTTTATGTCTATATTACTGGGGCGGCCGAAGGCTGAGGCCGGCTCGGGGCAACGGCCGCCGCGCGTTCGCGGCGGGCGGGTAACCGCAGGTGGCTCAGCGCAGGGCCTGCGCGCATTCTGCCACCAGCGCGGGTCCGCGATAGACGAAGCCGGTATAGAGCTGCACCAGCGACGCGCCGGCCGCCAGCTTCGCGCGTGCATCCTCGCCCGAGAAAATCCCGCCGACGCCGATGATCGGCACCGTCTCGCCGACTTCGGCGCGCAGCTTGCGGATCACTTCGTTCGACGCGTCGAACACCGGCTTGCCCGACAGGCCGCCGGCTTCGTCGCCGTATTGCATGCCGGCGACGGCGGTGCGCGAGAGCGTCGTGTTGGTCGCGATCACGCCTTCGAAGCGGTGGCGCAGGAGGGTGTCGGCAATCGATTTGACCTGTTCGTCGTCGAGGTCCGGCGCGATCTTCAGCGCGAGCGGCACCAGTTTGCCGTGCATGTCGGCGAGGCGCTGCTGTTTGTCCTTGAGCGCCGCGAGCAGGGCGTCGAGTTCGCCCGCGCCTTGCAACTGGCGCAGATTTTTCGTATTCGGCGACGAGATGTTGACCGTCACGTAACTCGCGAACGGGTACACGCGCTCGAGGCAGTACAGGTAGTCGTCGGCGGCGCGCTCGATCGGCGTGTCGGCGTTCTTGCCGATGTTCAGCCCGAGAATGCCGCGATAGCGCGCGGCCTGCACGTTCTTCACGAACTGGTCGACACCCGCGTTGTTAAAGCCCATCCGGTTGATGACCGCGTTTGCCTCTGGCAGACGGAACATGCGCGGGCGCGGGTTGCCCGGCTGCGCGCGCGGCGTCACGGTGCCCACTTCGATGAAGCCGAAGCCGAGCGCGGCCAGTCCGTCGATGCACGCGCCGTCCTTGTCGAGACCCGCCGCGAGCCCGACCGGATTGCGGAACGTGAGCCCCATCACGGTACGCGGCGCGTCCGGCACATGCGGCGCGAGCACGCGGGCAAGGCCGGTGCGGCCGGCGGCGCCGAGCATGCGCAAAGTCAGGTGGTGAGCGTCTTCCGCGTCCATGCGAAAGAGTTGGGCGCGAACAAGCGGGTAGAGGGAACTGAACACGGGACGAAGCCGGGCGGCCGGAAAATGAGAACCCGCCATTTTACCGGGTTTGCGTTTTAATGAGACCGATTGACGAAATCGGCGCCGCCGGTGCACGACTCCAGCGTGGAATCAGCAACGAGGCGAGCGGTGCGTTACGTTATGGCCTGAGCGGTCCGCGCTTGCCGTGAATCGCCGGATCGACCGGCGGCAGATCGATGCTCGCGGGATCGAGCACGCGCCACGCGCCGTCGATCAACCCTTCGAGCGGGCGGAAATTCGCCTTGTAGGCCATCTTCGGACTCTCGCGGATCCAGTAGCCGAGGTACACATACGGCAGCTTCAGGCTGCGCGCCTGTTCGATCTGCCAGTAGATGTTGTAGGTGCCGAAGCTGGTTTGCGTGAGCCCCGGCTCGAAGAAGGTGTACACGGACGAGAGCCCGTCGCCGAGAATGTCGATCATGCTGATCATGCGCAGGATGCCGGGCGCGTCCGGCCGATCCGGCAGCGGCTCGCGGAATTCGACGAGGCGCGAATTGATCCGGCTCTGCAACAGGAACTGCTCGTACTGGTCGCGGCTGTCGCGGTCCATGCCGCCGCCCGCATGCCGTGCCGACTGGTAGCGCATGTAGAGCGCGTAGTGTTCTTCGTCGTAATGGAGCGGCGCGACAGTGGCGACCATCTCGCCGTGCTTCTTCCACACGCGCCGCTGCGTGCGGTTCGGCTCGAACTGCTCGACCGGCACGCGCACCGGCACGCAGGCGCGGCAGCCGTCGCAATACGGCCGGTACGTGAAGACGCCCGAGCGCCGGAAGCCCGCCTTGACGAGGTCGGTATAGACGTCGGAGTTGATCAGGTGACTGGGTGTGGCGACTTGCGAGCGCGCGATGCGGCCATCCAGATAACTGCAGGGATAGGGCGCCGTTGCATAAAACTGCAGCGCTGAAAGCGGAGAAAGAGGCAGCTCGTTGGGATGAGTCACGTTGGCAGCTCGCGAAGCGTCTCTGGTAATGCGAACCCGGCGCCCTGCAGTTTTGTCACCCGCAGCTCGGTGGACGGCGGGTCCGGATTCGGCCTGATTCTTCCTTCCTACGCCACCCGCGTGACGATCTCGAGCAACGCGGTCTTGTCGAAGCGCCAGGGAATGGGCGCTGCGTCGACAGACGCGCGAACGTGCGCGACGAACGCCTTGCGCGCTATCTCGCGACCGCCCAGCGATGCCAGATGCGACGTGTTCTGCTGGCAGTCTATCATTTCTATTTCGTGACGGCGCAAGTGGCCGACCAGCGCGGCCAGCGCGATTTTCGACGCGTCGGTGACCTCCGCGAACATCGATTCGCCGAAGAACATCTTGCCGAACGACACGCCATACAGACCGCCCACGCGCTTGCCTTCGAACCAGCTTTCGATGCTGTGCGCATCGCCCACCCGATGCAGCGACGAATACGCTTCGACCACGTCGGCGGTGATCCATGTGCCGCGCTGTCCGCGTCGCGGCGCGTGCGCGCAGGCGCGCATCACGGCGGCGAAATCATCGTCGACGCGGATTTCCCACGCGTCGTCGCGCAGCACGCGCCTGAGCGTCTTGCGCAGCGAGGGCGACAGTTTGAATTCGGCGGGACGCAGGATCATGCGCGGGTCGGGGCTCCACCACAACACCGGCTGGCCATCCGAATACCACGGGAAGATGCCGCGCCGATAAGCGTCGATCAACCGCGACGGCAACAGATCGCCGCTCGCCGCGAGCAGGCCGGGCGCACCGCTCGTCGCGCCCAGTGCGCGCTCGACGGACGGGAACGGATCGTCAGCTCCGAGCCAGGGAACCATGCGCGCCGCTCAACCTTCGCGCAGCGAGCGGAAGATGTCGCCCGTGTGCAGGCCAAAGCTGCCGGTGGCGCGGTCGGCGAAAAAGAACCGCAGCGTCTGGCCGACGGTGGGGAAGGCGATCTCGTCCCACGGGATCTCGTGTTCCTCGAAGAGCCTGACTTCGAGACTTTCCTCGCCGGCGGCGATATCGAGATCGAGCAGGCGCGCCATGTAGAACAGATGCACCTGATGCACGTGCGGCACGTTCAGCAGGGAGAACAGGCTTTGCACTTCGACACGCGCGCCGGCTTCTTCCTGTGTTTCGCGCGACGCCGCCTCGGCAGTCGTTTCACCCATCTCCATGAAGCCTGCGGGCAGCGTCCAGTAGCCGTAGCGCGGTTCGATCGCGCGGCGGCACAGCAGCACCTTGTCGTCCCAGACCGGGACGGTGCCGACCACGTTGCGCGGATTCTGGTAATGCACCGTGCCGCAACTGACACAGACGAAGCGCTCGCGGTTATCGCCCGGCGGGATGCTCAGACTGACGCCGTGGCCGCAGACAGAACAGAATTTCATAGGAAGGGGACGAGAAGGAGTGATGGGAGTTTATCACTGGGGCGGCGGTTTAATTGGGACGAAGGCTTGTGGCGATGCGGGCGTCGGAATGGCCGGTGCAGCCTGCACCTTTTCGCTTCGGAGTCCGGATGGACAGGCGCGTGACGAGATGGCCATGGTCGCTGGGACGAGTGCCGTGTGGAAATTTGATGTGTAGCGCGTGGAGGATCTGAAGCAGATCGCGCAAAGAGACAGGCGAGGGGAAGGTGCGGGACGCGCAGCGCAGAACCCGGCGACAGCACAAAACAAAAAAGGCCTGCCGGTTGGGCAAGCCTTCAATGTTTTTTCGACGTTTCCAACCGATTGATGCTCTTGGTTGCGGGGGTAGGATTTGAACCTACGACCTTCGGGTTATGAGCCCGACGAGCTGCCAGACTGCTCCACCCCGCGTCCGTCGAAGAAAAGATTATAAGGCAAAGCTTACGCTAGTGCAACAGCTATTTAAGAATCGCCTTCGCTTCGCGCATGGCGTGCCGCCGGGTACCGCACGATATGCCGCTTGCGCGGATCCGAAGTCGCGGCACGCATCGGTCACGTCGCATGCCGCAAAGCCCGTCACGAACGCTGCGCTAGAATCAGGTTCTCTTTGCGCGGCTTGCCAGGCGTTCGCGCCGGACCACGAACGACGGCGAGCGCCTCAACTCCTACCTTGCTCTGAACCCCATGGATATCGCTCACGATCTGCAGGTGATTGCCGCTCAGGAACACGCCCTTGTGTTCCCTCAATTCGATGCCGACCGCGCCTGGCAAATCGGCGCCTATCTGCACGAGGTTGCGAAGGCGCGCGGCATCGCCGCCGCGATCGACGTGCGCACCTTCGGTCAGCCGCTGTTCTTTAGCCTGCTCGGCGGCGCGACGCCGGACAACGTGGATTGGGCGCGCCGCAAGGGCAATACGGTCGCGCATTTTCGCCGCAGCTCGTATGCGATCGGTCTGAAGATGCAACTGGCGGGCAGCACGCTCGCCGACAAGCACGGCTTGCCGAACACGGAATACGCCTCGCACGGCGGCGCGTTTCCGTTGACCGTGGCGGGCGCGGGCGTGATCGGTTCGATCACCGTGTCCGGCCTGCCGCAGCGTGCCGACCACGAACTGGTGGTGGAGGCGCTCTGCGCGCATCTCAGCCACGATTACAGCAAGCTGGCGCTTGCCAAGGTCTGATGCAATGCGGGTGCCTCCCTACGCATTGCTGGGCATCGCGATCGTCGCCGAAGTGGTGGCGACTTCCGCGATGCGAGCCTCGGAAGGCTTCTCGCGGCTGTTGCCGTCGTCGATTGTCGTGCTCGGCTATGGCGTGGCGTTCTATTGCCTGTCGCTGACGCTCCGCACCATTCCCGTCGGCATCGTCTACGCGGTGTGGTCGGGCGCGGGTATCGTGCTGATTACGCTGGTCGCGCTGGTGCTGTATCGCCAGGTGCCCGACGTGCCGGCGATCATCGGGCTCGGGCTGATCGTTGCCGGCGTCGCGGTGTTGAACATCTTCTCGAAGATGCAGGCGCATTGATACGGCCAAGCGGCGCCGCGTTCGCGGGTGATGGGGATCTCGTTCGCCGCATTGCAATGGTCGAAGTCGAGCGTGACGTCGGCGCCCGGGCGTTCAATGGCGCCCGACGTTGTGGATGGCGCTTACTTGCAGCGCACTATCATCGAGCGGTTTTTCACGTTGGCCGATACGACGTTGGTGACGCTGCCGCCCGCGGTGCCGCCTTCGTCGTTATCTTTCGACACGATCTCGTAGCCGGTGGCGCCGCATGCGTTGCCGGCCTGCACGTAGCAGGAGGCCCAGCTGGAAGCGGCGTCGGCGCCGCTGCAATTCACCGCGAAACCGGTCTGGCCGTTCGGCAGGTTGATCAACGAGGTCGTGTTCGACGATGCGCAACCGGCGAGGCCCGCGCCCAGCAGCACGGCGGCGGGCAGGGCGGCCGACAGCGCAGCCCGGCGGACCAGCGCGAGCGCGGTAGTGGATCGGAAGCGGCCGGCGCGGCACGATTGAGTCCGCAGTTGCGTCAAAAAATGCATCGTGATGATTTCCTTTCTGGTGTTCGGGTGGTTCGTGGGCTTGCTGTCGCCACGCGACGTGCGCGCCGACGGCTAGGGCGTCTCGATCGTGATGCCCGCCGCGCCGACCAGCCGGCGGCTTTCAGTGCCGCTTTCGGTGGCCGCGTCTTCCCAGATGCTGATGGCTTTCGGAATGTCGATGTCATGGCTTTCGGCATACGCAAACCACTTGTTCGCCGCATCCGGTTCGGGCAGTTCCTGGTTCTTTAGAAAATATTTTCCCATATTGCGCTCGTCGCCCTCGAAATCGCGTCCTGCAACAGCACGGATCGTGCCGATGTCGAAGTTCGACCCGCCCGGGTCGAACAAGTGCAATGCGCAGCCGGGCCGATACGCATCCGGTAGAACTTATCGGTGCGCGAGGCGCCTTACTTACTGGCTGTTTGCCAGAAGCGCATGCGTGCGACGGGATCTGCGCGGACCTGCGGCGAAACGCAGGCCGACGCGCCGCGCGCGGCGTTCTCCATCAATCGCAACGAGGAGGAAGACTATGGCTGAACGGGTCAGCGGACCTTATCGCGGCTATTACATCAGCGCCGCCGCGCGCTTCGTGCCGGCCACCGATACGCCGGAGGCGGGCGGCACCTATGTCGGCTCGGTGAGTCTCGCCGAACACGGTCCGGACGATCCGCACCGGATGGAAACGCTGCTGGATCTCGGCGGCGAGCAACGCTTCGGCAGCGAGGCGGACGCGCTGGTTTTCGTCGAGCAGGCGGCGCGCGATTATGTCGACCGTCTGTTGGGTGGGCACTGATGGCGGCACGGGATACGGGAAAACTCGCCACCTCGGGCGCGCCCAAAAGTGCACTTGAAAACGCGCCCGAAAACTCAGAACAAAGCCCCGCGGCCCGCTGGACCGCGCTGCGGCCGCGCGAGTACCATAGCGGGGTTGGCGGCGTGCGGCTAGTTCTGGCCGGCGCCGCCTTCCTGCCGGAACCTTCTGATGAGGCGACCATGGAAATTCGGTTTCCCGCGGACGCGCCTGCCTACCGCGGCTCCAATCTGACCGTAGTCTTTCCCGCACTGGTGGACGGCGAGCCGGTGCCGTGCGCGATTTCGGTCGAAGCGCTCGAAGACCACTTCGGCGCCTACACCGAGGACCGCGAAGGCTGGCTGCGCGCGTTCGATGCCGGCCGCCCGCGCATCGAGGCCGTGGCGCGCGAGCACTTGCAGATCAGCAACGGCACGCCCGTTCTGCTCAAGAGCGGCCATTTCCCGCCCGGTAAGGTGGCGGGCTAGTCCGGCTCCTGCTTGCCGCATACGTTCGACACATTCGTGCGAGCGTGCGGCAACGATAAGATCCCATCGACTCCGCGCCAGTTGTGCGGCATCCGCCGCACCAGCGAGGGCTTCGTCATTCAGGGCGTTTTCGCGGCGCTTCGCTGCGTCGGGCCCTGAGCCGATGCGGCGTCGCGGGCGGCTTCGACGCAGCGCCGGATCCCTTCCTCGTACGGGGTTTTGACGATCGGGCCGACCAGCCTCCTCAGCGCGGAATCGTCGAGCACGACCGGCTCGGTCATCAGGTAGTTCATCTCCACCAACTCGCGCATCAGCGGATTGACGAGGCCCAGCACGCGCAGCAGGGTCTTGCCGGCCACCATCAGCTTCGGTGCGCGGCCCGCCAGCGCGTAAGCCTGCCGCGCCACTTCGCGCTGCGTGAGCGTGCCGGTGCCCGCGAGGTGCCACCAGCGTCCATAGGCTTCGGGCGTGCGGGTGAGCGTCTCGACCACGGGCCCGATGTCCGGCAGGTAGATGAATTCGTGCGGCACGTCCAGCGGGCCGATCATCTGCGCGCGCTTGCCGGCGGCGGCGCCCTCGAACACACCGTTCAGCAGGCTGCGCTCGATGCAGGGACCGTAGAAGTCGGGCAGGCGCAGCACCAGCGTCGAGAGGCCGTGCTGCCCGTGCGCCGCCAGCACGAGATTTTCCTGCGCGAGCCGCATCCGGCCTTTGAACGTGTGAGGCTCGCGCGGATGATCCTCGCTGATCGGATTGCCGCGCGCGCGCCCGTACGGATACACCGTGCCGATCAGAATGAAGCGCTCGACGCCCGCCGCCACGACGCCGGCAAGCGTTTTCTCCATCAACGGCGGATGGGCGGCGAACTGGTCGTACGGCACGCCGACCAGGTAGATCACGGCCTGCAAACCGGCGGCCGCCGCGCGAATCGACGCGACGTCGTCGGGATTCCACGTGACGATTTCGGCGTGCGGGTCGTGGCCGAACGCCGCCTCGAGCGGCTCGCGCGAGCGGCCGACCACGCGGTAGTCACGACCCGCCGCGCTCAGCGCCGCCGCGATGATCCGACCGGCCGCACCCGCGGCGCCGAACAAACCCACTTTTCCAGCCTCTTCCATGACGACTCCTCGCAGGCGGCGCCGTATTGCGCTCGCACATTCAGATGACGATTGAAAATTTACTGAACACTGTTCAGTAAACGGTGTTCAGTTTAAATTGACTTTTCAGTTTGTCAATCTGAAAATGGTCGTCATGGGAATCGCCGAACGGAAAAACCGCCAGAAACAGGCGCTGCGCGAACGCATCCTCGATGCCGCGCGGCGCATCGTCATGCGTGAAGGTTTCGCTGCGCTCTCGATGCGCAAGATCGCCGACGCCATCGAATATTCACCCGCCACGCTGTATCTGCATTTCGCGAGCCGCGACGAGATCGCGCATGCGTTGTGCGCGGAGGGCTATGCGCAATTGCTGGAGACCTTCGTGCCGCTCGCGGGGATCGTCGATCCGGCTGAGCGGTTGAAGGCGCTCGGGCGCGCTTACGTTGCGTTCGGCGTCACCCATCGGGAGACGTATCGGCTGATCTTCATGGAGGATCAGAGTTATATGGGAGCGGCGCTGGCCGGCGCCGGGACTTCGGTTGCAGGAAAGGCCAAGGCGCTCGCTGACGACAAAGCCGCGCTCACCGCGACCGACCCGATGGCATCGGCAACGGCGACGACACCGGCTACCGAGGTGAACGACGCAGCCGCCGCCGCAGCCGGCGACGACCCCGGCGCGGCCGCATTGCACCTGACGATGGCGGCGCTCGAGGCACTCAAAGCGGCGGGGCGCCTGCCGGCTTCGACGGATACCGCCGTGTGGGCCGAGGCGTTCTGGGCGACCCTGCACGGAATCGTCGCGCTGAACCTCACGTGCCCGGTGTTTCCAACCGCACCGCTCGATACGGTGGTGGACGTCGCACTCGACGCCTGGCTCGGCGCATCACAAGCGGCACCACACACCGCGCCACCCGCCACACGACGCGCCGCGCCAGCGCGCCGCGTCGCGAGTACCGCCGGCGCGGGCATGCAGACCACATCGTCCGCCGATCGCGGCAGTGCGCCGTCGTCGCCGGCCTCGGGCGGCAAGCCGGCCAAAGCGCCGCCGGGCAAGACCCGCAGTCCGGGCACGAAACGCAAAACCACGGGCACGTGATAACGTTCAGTTCCACTTCACTCAACGCCGTTGCGCCTCGTTCTCCATGTCCATCTCCGCCTCGCCCGCCGTCAGCGACGAAGTCGCGACTTACGTAGCCAACCGCATCGGCTTCATCGAACTGGAAAGGCCGAAGGCGCTCAACGCACTGTCCACCGGCATGATTCGCGCGATCCACGCGGCGCTCGATCAGTGGGGCGACAATCCCGACGTGCTCGCCGTCGTCGTGCGCAGCCAGCACCCCCGCGCGTTCTGCGCGGGCGGCGATGTCCGGTTTCTGTATGAGTCGGCGCAACGCGGCGAGCATGACGCGCGCGACGTGTTCTTCACCGAGGAATACCGTCTCAATCACGCGATCTTCACTTATCCGAAGCCGTACATCGCGTTGATGAATGGCGTCGTGATGGGCGGCGGCATGGGCATCTCGCAAGGCGCGCACCGCACCGGCGGTCTGCGCGTGGTCACCGGCTCGACGAAGATGGCCATGCCCGAAACGCGCATCGGGCTCTTTCCCGATGTCGGCGCGAGCTGGTTTCTGACGCGCACACCGGGCGCGATCGGCCGCTATCTGGCGGTGACCGGCGAAACGATCGGCGCGGCCGATGCGCTCTACGCAGGCCTCGCCGATGTCTATTTCGACGATGCGGCTTTGCCTGCGCTGCTCGACACGCTGCGCAGCGAACTGTTCGAGCGCGGCGCGGACGTGGTTGCATGCATCGAGCGAGCGGCGCTCGCCCTGCAGGTCGAGCCGGCGCCGGAGGCTTCGTCGCTGGCGCGCGTGCGTGCGTTGATCGACCGGCATTTCGCGTTGCCCGATGTCGCGCGGATTCTCGCGTCGCTCGAACAGGAGCGCGCACATGAGGGCGATGCAGCGGAGTGGGCCGAACAGACGATCGGCGTGTTGCGCGAGCGCTCGCCGCTGTCGATGGCCGTGTCGCTGGAAGTGGTGACGCGTGCGGAGGGTTCGATGGCCGATGTGCTGCGCCGCGATCTCGATCTGACGCGTTCGAGCTTTCTCGCGGGCGACGCGCTCGAAGGGATTCGGGCGCGCATCATCGATAAGGACAACGCGCCGCGCTGGCGCTTTGCGCGCATTGAAGACGTGAGTGCCGCCGACGTGGAGAAAATGTTCGAGAGCCCGTGGCCGGCGGACGAACATCCGTTGCGTGATTTGCGCGGTTGAGCAGGGGGCGTGAAGTGAACGGGTTGATGTGGGCATGGTCGCCGGCATAGACCTGCAGCTACGCTGGTGTAAAGCCTGTAAAGCCTGTAAAGCCTGTAAAGCCTGTAAAGCCTGTAAAGCCTGTAAAGCCTGTAAAGCCTGTAAAGCAACAAGGCGAGCCTTCAGCGTGTCAGCGCGTGCACCGCAGCCGACTCACCGCCAGACCCCTCAATCTTCGTCTTCACTCGCCATAAACGCGCGCATGAACACCAGCGCGCCCCAGCCCCACATCGCGTTCGCCGCGAACCCCACCGCGAGGCGCGGCAGCATGTTGCCGCTCGGCCAGATGCCGCGCAGCGGATCGATCACGAACACGCTCGCCGCGGTCAACACGACACCGCCGAACACGAAGGCCGGCACCCACGGCGCACGCCGGTGCGGCGCGACGCGCAGCAGCCACGCCATCAGTACGGCCCAGAACGCGCTCCAGATTGCATTCGCGATGAACTCAGGCAGCCCGAGCGGTAAGAACGGCGCTGTCGAAAAACCGGTCGGGTCGATCATGCCCGCTGCGTGCATCAGCGCCAGCGTCGATTCGTGAAAGAACAGGGATGCCAGAAAACCGGCGACGAACGGCAGGATGAGTTTTTGCATGCATTGCACCGCCAGGGTACGGGTGGCGTCATTCGCGCGGCCGGTACCGGATTATTGGAAACGTGCGCCATTATATATAGGGGCACCCTGTTTTCCGCGTGCATATAGCGCAACACCCGTATGCTTTAACGTCGGGCTAATCACGAAAGTGGAAAACCTAAGCTAAAAAAAATCGTTCAAAAGCCGCCCCTCGATCCATAGACTGCTTCTTCATGCAGACGGCGTTTAGCGCCGTCGTCCGTTAATCGAGCGCGTCATGCGCACGTCTGGTCGAGGGAAGCCGTCGCGATGTCCTGCCTGATGCCGATCTTCACCCGCTGCATGGTGCAAGCGCGTCGGCGCTGTCGCCCGTAGCCCGCATCACCACGCCCATTTCTCACTCTTTTTCGTCGCATCGCCCGGCCGCGTGCCGCACGGATGCGCGCGGCCGGCGTGTGCGCGGACACTTCCCGCACCGCCCCGTTCAACCTGATTTGGAACAAGCAGGAGCAGCAAAATGAATGTGTTCTGGTTCATTCCGACTCACGGCGACAGCCGCTATCTCGGTACGTCCCAAGGCGCACGCGCAGCGGACTACGACTACTTCCAGCAGGTCGCCGTCGCCGCCGATACGCTCGGCTACGAAGGCGTGCTGCTGCCCACGGGCCGTTCGTGCGAAGACGCCTGGGTCGTCGCGTCGAGTCTGATCGCCGCGACCAAACGCTTGAAGTTCCTGGTGGCGATCCGTCCGGGCCTCTCGTCGCCAGGTCTGGCCGCGCGGATGGCGGCGACCTTCGACCGTCTGTCGAACGGGCGTCTGCTGATCAACGTCGTGACCGGTGGCGATGCTGCCGAACTGGAAGGCGACGGCGTGTTCGTCGATCACGACACGCGCTATGAGATCACCGATGAGTTCCTGCACATCTGGCGCAAGCTGCTCAGCGCGTCGCACACCAAAGACGCGATCGACTTCGAGGGCAAGCATCTGAGTTCGAAACGCGGCAAGGTGTTATATCCGCCGGTGCAGAACCCGCATCCGCCGCTGTGGTTCGGCGGTTCGTCGCCGGCTGCGCACGACATGGCGGCCCAGCACATCGACACCTATCTGACGTGGGGCGAGCCGCCCGAGGCGGTGGCGAAGAAGATCGCCGACATTCGCGCGCGCGCCGCGGCGCATGGTCGTGAGATCAAGTTCGGCATTCGCCTGCACGTGATCGTGCGCGAGACCGAAGAAGAAGCCTGGGCCGCTGCCGACAAGCTGATCAGCAAGCTCGACGACGACACCATCGCACGCGCGCAGGCCTCGTTCTCGAAGATGGACTCCGAGGGGCAGCGCCGCATGGCCGCGCTGCATGGCGGCAAGCGCGGCGGGCGCGCCGAACTCGAGGTTTATCCGAATCTGTGGGCGGGCGTGGGCCTCGTGCGGGGCGGCGCGGGCACAGCGCTGGTCGGCAATCCGGAGCAGGTGGCCGCGCGCATGAAGGAGTACGCCGAGCTCGGCATCGACACTTTCATCCTGTCCGGCTACCCGCATCTCGAAGAGTCGTATCGCTTCGCCGAGCTGGTATTCCCGCTGCTGCCGAACCGGCGCAACAAGGTTTCGAATGGCCCGTTGTCGGGGCCGTTCGGCGAAATCGTCGGCAACAACTATCTGCCGAAGGCGGCGAGCGCGAGCTGAGCGCACGGGTGCCTCCGGCACGGACGAGCTTCGACAAGCAATGAGGAAAGCAATCATGACTCAAGCCACTCTGGGTGCGCCCCGCGGCGATACAAACGCGGACGCGGGGGCGGACGCCAACAGACACACGGGCGCGCTGCGCCGCATCGGCGCACATCTGGCGCCATGGATCGCGCCGCTCGTGATTCTGCTCGCGTGGGAATTCGCCGCGCGCAGCGGCGTGCTGTCGACGCGCGTGCTGCCCGAACCGCTCGCGGTCGTGAAGGCGGCGTGGTCGCTGATCCAGTCCGGCGAAATGTGGGCGGACGTGAAGGTCAGCACGTGGCGCGCGGTGTCGGGATTCGCGATCGGCGGGGGCATCGGTCTCGTGCTCGGACTCGCGACGGGCCTGTTCAAGCCCGCCGAAGTCGCGCTCGATTCGACCGTACAGATGATCCGTAACATCCCATCGCTCGCGATGATCCCGCTCGTGATTCTGTGGTTCGGCATCGAGGAGCAGGCGAAGGTGTTTCTTGTCGCGCTCGGCGTGTTTTTCCCGGTCTACGTGAACACGTTTCACGGCATCCGTTCGGTCGACGCCAACCTGATCGAAATGGCGCGCAGTTACGGCGTGAAGGGCTTCGCGCTATACCGTCATGTGATTTTGCCGGGCGCGTTGCCGTCGATTCTCGTCGGCGTGCGTTTCGCGTTGGGGCTGATGTGGGTCACGCTGATCGTCGCCGAGACCATTTCCGCGCAATCGGGCATCGGCTACATGACGATGAATGCGCGCGAATTCCTGCAAACGGACGTGGTGGTGGTCGGCATTCTGCTGTACGCGGCGCTCGGCAAACTCGCCGACGTGCTCGCGAAGAGCCTGGAGCGCGTGTCGCTGCGCTGGCATCCGGCCTATCAACGAGGAGCGAAAGCATGAACGCAACGACATTGTCGGCGTCGTTCGGCGCAATAGCGGGCAGCGATCTCGAAGCCGAAGTCGCGCAGCCGCGGATCGCCGACCACGACGCGGATCAAGCCGCGGGCTTCGAGCATGCCGACTCGACCCACGGCAAGCCGCGAGTGACGACACGGGGCGACACGCTCAAAGTCGACGGCGCGCTCGCGCGCCACGGCGCACCCGGTGTGTCCCGTTCGTCGTCAGATTACTCGGTGCAGTTGCGCGGCGTGGGCAAGCAGTACGGCGCACGCAAGGTGCTGTCCGATTTCGATCTGTCGATCGAGCGCGGCAGTTTCGTCGCCATTGTCGGCCGCAGCGGTTGCGGTAAGTCAACCTTGCTGCGGCTCGTCGCGGGCCTCGAAAAGACCAGCGCGGGCGTGCTCGAAAAGCGCGCCGAAGACGGCGGGCCGCTCGACACCCGCATCATGTTTCAGGACGCGCGCCTGCTGCCGTGGAAGAGCGTGTTGCAAAACGTGATGCTCGGTCTCGGCCGCAGCGCGCGTGAAGATGCGCGCGCCGTGCTCGCCGAAGTCGGCCTGCTCGAACGCGCCAACGATTGGCCGGCGCAGCTCTCCGGCGGCCAGCGGCAGCGCGTGGCGCTGGCGCGGGCACTCGTGCATCGTCCGCAATTGCTGTTGCTCGATGAGCCGCTCGGCGCGCTCGATGCGCTGACGCGGATCGAAATGCACGCGTTGATCGAACGTCTGTGGCGCGAGCATCGGTTCACTGCGCTGCTCGTCACGCACGACGTGCATGAAGCCGTGGCGCTCGGCGACCGGATTCTGCTGATCGAAGAAGGGCGCATCGCGCTCGATCAGCCGGTCGCGCTCGATCGTCCGCGGGCACGCGCGTCGGCCGGCTTCGCCGCGCTCGAAGACCACGTGTTGCAACGCGTATTAAAGAACGCGCCGAACGACGACGCGCTCTCCGATCGCCCTTACGAGGCGCGTGACGCAGGCCGCCTCACGCGGCCGACAGACGTCCGTTGGGCCGTCTGAGTTTGGCTGGCCACTGCTTTTTAACCGCATCTCTGGAGTCACTCGTTATGAGCATTTCCGCAATCAACGTACGCAATCAGTTCAAAGGCAAGGTCAAGGAAATCATCCGCGGTTCGGTGGTGTCCGAGGTCGATGTGGAGACGCCGTTCGGTATCGTCACCTCGGTGATCACGACGCGCTCGGTCGACGAACTCGAACTGAAGGTCGGTTCGGAAGTGGTCGCGCTGGTGAAGTCGACGGAGGTGTCGATCGCGCGCCTGTAGCCTGGCCTGAGCCTGTAAAGCCGCCGCTATTTCGCGTTCGCGCCGCTGGCGGGCGGCTCGTGCATCATACGGTCGTTGGTCGGCTGGCGCGGACGTTTGATCGGCATGTTGTCCGGATTGCTCGAACCGCCCGAGCCGGAAGCGGCTTCGGGCGGTTTTGCCATCGACGCGCTACTGTCCGGTGGCGCTGTTTTCGCGGCTTGTGCGAGTGCTACGGTGGCGATGCTGCTTGCGGTGCCCGCTACGAGCGTGAGGCCGGCGGCCAGCGTTATCCATCTGTTTCGTTTCATTCGATCCTCCGTTGCGATGCGGGTTGGCCGCCGGTTGTACCCTGGCGCCGATTGTGGCCGTGGACTGGGCGGGGGACGGTGGCGGCGCATGCCTTCCGTTTCGCCCTTCGGCGGCCATCCCTCTGATATGCCGACGTTTGCGCCCGCGCGGCCAGCAATGCTTGCGGGGGAAGCGTTTCCCCGACAAGTTCGCCAGGCGTCGGCGGCTCGCGTAATGAGGGCTTGCCGGTACCTGTATCGCCGAGACCGCTTGCCGGGCTTCGGTCATGAAGGTGAGTAGGCATGCAGCACGCGAGCAAGCTCCATACCTCTGCCCAACGCCTGCCGCGCAACGTCTATGCGCCGACGAGCACCTGCATTGGCCCCCGAAAGTTGCTAGGATGAATTGAACATCCCGACGGAGACGGCCATGTCGAAGTCATTGAGTCCCGAAGCGGTTGAAGCGTTGCGGCGTCTGAACGACGTCGGCGTCGGTCAACCGGCGCCGCAGCTGGCGCAGTCTGTCACCGCGGAATTGCTGGCGGGCGGCCTCGCTGCCGAAGCAGGCAGCGGGGAAGTCCAGATCACCTGTAGCGGACGGCAGTATCTGTCCGGCGATTGCGATTGATCGCCGGACAAGGCAGTCCGGGCGGCACCGCAGGGTGCCGCGGAGTGGTGTGCGCGCTCGTCGGCGGACACCGGTCCGCCGTCGACCTTTCACCAGCGGCACGCAGCACTCATACAGCACTGACGGAGGCGGATATGGAGCCGAAGGGCCTCGACATGGGGGACTACGAGGAGCGTTATCAGGACTACGACATCGAGGTCGCGGTCGAGCAGGTGCTGACGGGCGTCAAGGCGCATTTTCGGGTGCTGCGGGATGCCGCCGTCGTGGTCGATTGGCGGCTCGTGCATATCGACAGCTTGTGGTCGACCGAACGTGCCGCCGCGGAGGCCGGCTTTCACGCGGCGCGTGAATTGATCGATGCGGGCCTGGCAAAGTAGCGCAGGGAGATACCGCAAGCTCGGATGTTCGGCTTGCTGCCGAGCCACGCTTCGTGAAGCGCACGGAGCGCAGTGGACCTGGTGGACGCTCAGGTCATTCCTGTCGCCAGAGGACCATCGATTCGACGAATCATCGGCTCGGGATTGCGGGCGCATGGTTCACGCCCACAGGTGTCGCGCCTCGCGCGCTGCGTAAACGCCACTGGGCGCCGGCATCAGTCCTGCATGCTCGGCGCCCAGCCAGGCTGCTGCCCTCGCGGGCAGCGAATTCGACGGCGACTGCTTAGTGGCCGAAGAACACCGATTGCGGGCCCGAAACCGGCTCACGCGTGCCCGATTGCGACGACACGTTCTTCACGCCGCCGTATGCATTCGCTTCGGTGTTAGCGTGTTCAGCCGCAACGGTTTGCGCGTTCTGACCTTGCTGCGAAGCCGGTGCGCCGACCGACGGACGATAGAACGGTGCCGGGCCGTAGCCGCTGGCAAAGGCGGGAGCAGCGATCGAGGCAGAAGCGGCAACCAGCAGGGCGGCGATGAACTTGGTCTTCATGGTGTGACTCCGATAACGTTTCGACTTCATTTCAGGAAGGCGTCGCAGGCCGGTGAGGTGTAGCTGCAACGTCGATGGAAAGCAGTGTATACCCCTACTATTGAAAATTTGTGCCGATAAACCGAAATTACTATTCCTGATTTCGGAATAATTCGGTTGAGGCACGCGGCATAAGCCTTGGCGGTGATCCGGCCCTGATGACAGGGAGGTTTTGACAGTCAAAGGCCTGGTGGCGGTCAGGTTATTGGGAATAAACGAGACGGCCGCCTTAGCGCGCCAGGTGAGCTCGGGGAATGCAGGGAACATTGGCGTCGCGACGGCCGGATATCAGCCTCGACCAGGCGCTCTCCCGCGTTGCGGTAAAATTAGCGTTTTGATTCACGCCGTTCGGCTGCCCCATGTCTTCACCTCAAACTCCCAGCCCGCGCCGCGTGTCAGTGGCGCCGATGATGGACTGGACCGATCGCCACTGTCGCTCGCTGCATCGCGTCATCTCGCGCCATACATGGCTTTACACGGAGATGGTGACGACCGGTGCGCTGCTGCACGGCGATGTACCGCGTCATCTCGCGTTCACCCCCAACGAAGCGCCGGTTGCGCTGCAACTCGGCGGCAGCGAACCCGACGACCTCGCCCGTTCGGCCAAACTCGGCGAGCAATGGGGTTACGACGAAATCAATCTGAACTGCGGATGCCCGTCGGAGCGCGTGCAACGCGGCGCGTTCGGCGCGTGCCTGATGAACGAGCCGCAACTCGTGGCCGACTGCGTGAAGGCGATGCGCGACGTGGTCTCGGTGCCGGTGACGGTCAAGCACCGTATCGGCGTCGACGCGGTCGAGGAATACGGCTTCGTGCGCGATTTCGTCGGCACGATTGCGGATGCCGGTTGCAACGTCTTCGTCGTGCATGCGCGCAATGCGATCCTGAAGGGCCTGAGCCCGAAGGAAAATCGTGAGATTCCGCCGCTCAAGTACGACTACGCGTATCAGTTGAAGCGCGACTTCCCGGAGTTGGAGATCATCATCAACGGCGGCATCAAGACGCTTGATGAAGTCGAACTGCATCTTCAACACGTCGATGGCGTGATGCTCGGGCGCGAGGCCTATCACAACCCGTATCTGCTCGCCGAGGTCGACGCACGCTTCTATGGTTCGACGCAAACGCCGCTGACGCGCGAGCAGGTCGAAGCGAAGCTGATCGACTATTGCGCCGCCGAAATGGCGCGCGGCACCTATCTCGGCGCGATCACGCGCCATGCGCTCGGTCTTTATCGCGGTGAGGCGGGCGCGCGTGGCTGGCGTCGCGTTCTGTCCGATAGCAAACGGCTGGCCGCGCGCGATCTGAGCATCTTCGACGAGGCAAGACAGCATCTGCGTGAGCCGAACGAAATTTTTGAATAAAGGACTAGGCAAACGGAAATCTTGTTCGTATAATCTCGTTTCTTCATCGACGAGCCAGATTTTTCCGGCAAGTCAAGCAGATGTCAGTGGTGGCTGTAGCTCAGTTGGTAGAGTCCAGGATTGTGATTCCTGTTGTCGTGGGTTCGAGCCCCATCAGCCACCCCAAAGAATTCAAGCGGTAAAGTTTTTGCAAACGGCGTTGTGAGAAATCACAACGCCGTTTTTGTTTTTGGCGGTCGTTCGGCGATTTGGCTTTAGTCGCGCGGTCAACCGTTGCGTCGCGCGTCAATGGCCGTGTCCCCCATGCCCGCCGCCGCCGCCGCGGCTCCATGTGCCACCACCATGCGGTCCGCCATACCCGCCGCCGTGCCAGCCCCCGCCCCCGCCATGCCAGCCCCCACCGCCGTGCCAACCACCGCCCCCATGCCAATGGTCACCGTGATAACAGCACGAGCCGCCCCCCCAGCCTCCCCAAATACCTACCGTGCCATAAGCCGGTACATACGGCGGCCCGTACGCATATCCATAGCCGGGGTAATAGGGCTGCGCGTAACCATAGTCATATCCGGGCGCAACCGCGCATCCGGTGAGACCTGTCGCCAGCGCTAACAGCGCGATCGATGCAACGAGCCTGCTCACGATTTTCTCCTTTGTATAAGCATGAGAAAAATCGCCTGCGATGGAGTTCAGCGGCATTTGTGTCCGCACATTACGACGCGTCGCGAGCGAGCTCGCGTTCGCGACGGACATACGGCGATCGAATCCATGACGATCAGCTATCGCGACAATCTTCCATCACCTTACCAATACGCGCTTCGGTAACAGTTGGTTAACTATTCGCAAAGTAACTGTAGGGGACGCCTGCTAACTTTCCGCTCAGACAATTGCCTTCGAATCCGCATCCCATGCTCGCGTTGAAGCCGAACAAAAAAGAACGACACGCCCATCGCCAGGATCGCCCGACGCGAGACCGGCAAACACCCGGCCGCCGATGAATCACGATCCATCGCCGACTACCGCGTCGGCAAAACGCGCCGAAGGCGCGGCGTGCATCGCGCGTGGCGAACTCGACGCCGCGCTGGCCTGTTTCGAAGCCGCGTGCGCGCTCGATCCATCCGACGCCGTCAACTACGAACGCCTTGCTGCAACGCTGGCCGCGTTGCAGCGCTTTCCCGAAGCCGTCGACCGTTATCGCGACGCGCTCACGCGCAATCCGTCCAACGCGGATTTACATCACGGACTCGGCTGGACGCTCGAGCAGATGCATCGGCTCGAACAGGCGGTGGACGCGTACCGCGAAGCGGTGCGGCTGAACCCGGGCGCTGACGGCTCGAACAACAACATGGGCAACTGTCTGCAGGCGCTCGGCAGGTTCGACGAAGCGCATGATGCGTACCGTCGCGCGATCGACGGCGCGCCGCGCGTGCCGCTCTACTACCGCAACTTCGTGCAGACGAGCCGTCTCGCCGCAGACGATCCCGTGTTCGCATCGCTCGAACAGCTCGCCGGCGACGCCGCTTCGCTGAGCCCGCCCGATCAGGCGGAGCTTCACTTCGCGTACGGCGAGGCATTGTCCGGCGTGGGCCGTCACGACGCGTCGTTCGATCACATCCTGAAGGCCAACGCGTTGCATCGCGCCAGCGTGCGTTTCAACGAAGCCGAAACGCTTGGGCTGTTCGCTCAGTTGCCGCAGATGCAAAGCGCGGACGTGTTCGCGGCGGCGCGAGGTCTCGGCGATCCGTCCGCCGCGCCGATTTTTATCGTCGGCATGCCACGCTCCGGCTCGACCTTGATTGAGCAGATCCTGGCGAGCCATCCACAGGTGGTCGGCGCGGGCGAGCGCACGGAATTCGGCGCAGCGCTGATGCAGTGCCTACGCAGAAACGCCGACGATCCGCTGAGAATCGACATTGCAGCACTGCATGGCGTGGGCGCACGGCAGTTGCGCACGCTCGGCGCCGACTATCTGGAACTCATGCGCCGAGCGCTGCCTGAATGCCAGAGCGATAGGCAGAATGCGGCGCGAGATCGCATGCATGATTCGGTGGACAACGACGCGCAACGTACAGCGCCGCATCCCCTCCGTTTCACTGACAAATATCCGTTCAATTTCATCAACGTCGGGCTGATCCATCTGGCGTTGCCGAACGCGCGCTTCATCCATAGCAGCCGTTCGCCGTTGCAAACCTGTCTGTCGATTTTTTCCCGGCTTTTTCACGACGTGCCATTCGGTTACGATCTCGCCGAACTCGGCCGCTACTATCGTGCCTACGATGCGTTGATGGCGCATTGGCGAAGCGCGCTGCCCGAAGGCGTGATGATCGAGGTCCAGTATGAGCGGCTGGTCGACGATTTCGAAGCGACCGTGCGACGGATGCTCGTGCATTGCGGGCTCGACTGGGACGACCGCTGTCTCGCGTTTCATCAGACGACGCGTCAGGTCACCACGGCGAGCTCGGCCCAGGTGCGGCGTCCGCTTTACCGGACTTCGCTGCGTCGCTGGCAGCCGCGGCGGGCGTTACTCGAACCGCTGTTCGAGGGGCTGGGGCCGGCATTGACGGCGGCTGATGCTTCGGATGAGTTGGCCTGAGTATGAGTATCGGAGTTTCGGCGCACGACATTTGTCGTGACAGTCGTGCCGACGTGCTGGTGCGTACGCTATTGAAAGTGCGAAGCCCGCAACGTCAGGCGCACTACCGCAGCGCGAGCCCCGAATGATGCAGCGCAGGGTACACGCCGATGATGAACGCCGCGTAGATCGCGGCCATCGTCACGCCGGCGGCCGTGCCCCATATGTCGCGCGACGCAGCGCCCCGGCGAAAATGCAAGGGCAGTCCGACGACCAGATAGCCGATCAGATAAAAGACGACGACGGCACGCACGGGCGACAGGTCGTGACCGATAAATTCCAGCAGGGCGGGCAGACTGAATTCGGGCATGGACAGACGGGTAAACAGCATCGGATGCGAAGCGTCGAGCGCGCCATCGGACCATCCGCGACGACGCGATGACTTATGCCGATTTAAGTCCACGCGAGTGCGCGGCGCAAGAAAAAGACTGTATAAATTTGTACCGGCCTATATGGCTTGCACGTTGCCTGCGCCGATACTTTCATTCGGCTTCGCGTTAATCGAACCGGCTTGCATCGCGCGGGTATCAGCGCTTACGCAAGGGCTCCAGCAGCGGCTTCAAACCGTTGTGATCGATCTCCTGCATCAAGGCGAGCAGGCGGCCGATTTCACCCGGCGGAAAGCCCTGGCTCGCGAACCAGTTTAGATAATGGCCCGGCAGGTCCGCAATCACGCGGCCTTTATATTTTCCGTAGGGCATCACGCGCGTGACCAGCAGTTCGAGGTGTTCGGGATTCATCGCAGAAGGATCGACGCCTGGCTGTTGAGTACGAAAAAGCAGGCGATGCCCGCCCGGTTGGCATTCTAGCCTCGATGCAGGCATTGCGCCGGCGTGGTAACGTCAGCGCTTTCCGTTCACCTATTCAACAGGACAAGATAGATGGAACACCGCAGACTCGGCGACTCCGATGTGCAGGTTAGCCTGATCGGTCTCGGCACCATGACGTGGGGCGAGCAGAACACCGAGCAGGAAGCGCATGCGCAGATCGATTACGCGCTCGATCATGGCGTCAACCTGATCGACACCGCCGAAATGTACCCGGTGCCGCCGCGCGCCGAAACGCAGGGCTCGACGGAACGCTACATCGGCACGTGGCTCGCCGGGCATCGCAGCGCGCGCGAGAAAATCGTGCTCGCCACCAAGATCGCCGGACCGGCGCGTCAGCCGCACAATCCGCGCCATATTCGCGGCGAGGGCAATCAGTTCGATCGCAAGAACCTGACCGAAGCGCTCGACGGCAGCCTGAAGCGTCTGCAAACCGACTACGTCGATCTGTATCAACTGCACTGGCCGGATCGCAGCACGATGACGTTCGGTCGTCCCGCTTATCCGTGGGTCGACGACGCGTACACGGTGCCGATCGAAGAAACGCTGTCGGTGCTCGCCGAGTTCGTCAAGGCGGGCAAGGTACGCCACATCGGCGTGTCGAACGAAACGCCGTGGGGTGTCGCGCAGTTCCTGCGCGCGGCCGAAAAGCTCGGCTTGCCGCGCATCGTCAGCATCCAGAATCCGTATAGCCTGCTGAACCGCACGTATGAAGCGGGTCTGTCCGAGTACGCGCATCGCGACAGCATCGGCTTGCTCGCCTATTCGCCGCTCGCGTTCGGCTGGCTGTCGGGCAAGTATGAAGGCGGCGCGCGTCCGGCCGGCGCGCGCATCTCGCTGTTCGAGCGCTTCGCGCGTTACAGCAAGCCGCAAGCGGTTCAGGCGACCACGCGTTACGTGGAACTCGCGAAACGTCATGGCCTGTCGCCCGCGCAGTTCGCGCTCGCGTTCGTCAATAGCCGGCCGTTCGTGACCAGCAATCTGATCGGCGCGACCTCGCTCGATCAGTTGAAGGAAAACATCGCCAGCGCCGAGGTGAAGCTTTCGCCGGAAGTGCTCGCGGAGATCGACGCGCTGCATGAGTTGCAGCCGAACCCGGCGCCTTGATGGGGTCGCCGGGCGTGGGTCGACAAGCCTGGTTCGAAGTGGTTTCGAGCCAGGCATGAACCCGCGTTGCGGATCGCTCCGGCGTGGTCGCCGGAGCGGCCGCGATCTCGTTTGGTTGGCTTCGCCCACACCGCTGCTTAAGGCGCGTGCCAACTTTCCACCGCATAAAACATCCCGCACAAGCCGGTCGCGAACGCGATGCGCGTTTGCATCGATCAGCCGGCTCGTCACGAACGACGCCAACTCCTGCGCTAATCATCGCCACGCCGGTAGAGGTCGCTGACCGGCGGAGCGGTCGCGCGCGCTCACATCTGAAAAGACCGCGTTCGTCAGCTGGCAGGCAAATGTCCCTCCCGGAAACCGATTCACGACCTAAACTGAGGGGGACGGAGGCGACCGGGAAGAACCGGCTGTGGCGCTGCAATACTGCAGCGCACGCCCGAAGGCAGTCCCCTTGAGGGGCACCAGTGGTAGGATTCAGCCCGAAAAATCGAGCGCGGCACGCTATCGACGTGCGCGCCGCGTACAACAGAGCGATAGGACTCAGGACATCGAATGGCGCAACAAAAAACAAACCCAAAACTCGAGCAGGCGCTCACGCGCGGGGATCTGGCAATCCGTCAGGCCAATTCGGCACGGGCGACTGCCTTGCTGCGCGCGCTGGGCAAGATGATCGTCGACGCTTCGGCGACCATCGGAGTGGAAGCGTTCACGCTGATTCCCGACGGCGACAAGATTTACGATCCCGCCGATGGACTGTGGCCGCAGGAACTGCAGGTTTCGCTCGATGGTCCCGTCGAGGAAGCCGATCCCGATGAGGTTCGGACCGTGCGCCTGATTGCCGACGATCCGGCCACGGTGTTCCGGGTCGAATGGCAGCGCGCCGATGGCAAGATCGGACGCCAGGATGGCGGCCCGTTCGCGACGGTGGCGTTCATCTCCGACGTCGACATTCCGTGGACGGACGAAGAGGACTGAGGCGAATCGCGCTTCGGACGCACAGGCCCGCACCGACGCAGCTCAAGTTGCCGCAGGACTGCCGCGCGCCGGTCACCTGCGGCTATCCACGACGTTCGGCGTATTCAACGTATTCGACAAGCGTGGGCTATTTCATCATCCGCCGTCGAAACAGAATCGCCGACACAATAAATCCGCCCACCGCATAAGCCGCCAGCACGGCCAGATGCAGGAGCGCGTTGTCGAGGGGCCGTCCGAGCATCGCCGGGCGCATCAGATCGACCGCATGCGCGAGCGGCAGCACGCTGGTCACCGCTCGCGCGGCCGCGGGCAGTTGCGACGCGGGAAAGAACACGCCGGAGAGCAGCAGCATCGGCGTCAATACCAGCGTCTGGTAAAACATGAAGAAGTCGTACGACGGCGCGAGCGCTGTCACCACCATTGCGATGCTCGCGAACGCGAGGCCGGTCAGCACGATCACCGGCAACGCCAGCAGCATCGACGGGAAATTCGCGTAGCCGAGCGCGCCCGCCACCAGCATGATCGCCGCACCCGACAGCACCGACTTGCTGGCCGCCCAGATCACCTCGCCGAGCACGATGTCACCGAGCGTCAGCGGCGTATGCATGATCGCCTCCCACGTGCGCTGCACGTGCATGCGCGAGAAGCCCGAATACATCGACTCGAAACTCGCCGACATCATCACGCTCGACGCCACGGTGCCCGCTGCCAGAAACGCGATGTACGACACGCCGTCGACGTGTCCGACCATCAGCCCCAGCCCGAAGCCGAGGCCGAACAGGTAGATCATCGGATCGGCGAGATTGCCGAACATCGACGCGAGCGCGAGCTTCTTCCAGACCAGATAGTTGCGGCGCCATACCGAAATCCAGTTGACGGCGTTGGCAGGGAAGGCGGCGAAGGGCTCCTGCTTCGACGGTGTGTCGCCAGGGGGTTCGTAAGTGCGTGCGTCCATTGCGTGTCTCGTGCGGTGTCGTGATGGCTTCGGCGTGCGGCGGTCTCTTCAATCCTGCATCTCGCGGCCCGTGAGCCGCAAAAACACGTCCTCCAGATTCGCCGGCCGATGCAGATAGCGCAGATCGGCGCGCTGCTTGAGCCGCGCATGCACCGGTTGCGCGTCGTTCACGTAGCAGAACAGCGTCTCGCCGCTGATCTCGGTTCGTTCGACGAGCGGCGCCAGTTCATCGCGCAATGCAATCGGATCGGGACCGAAGATCTCGATCACGTCGCAGCCGATCTCGGATGCGATCAGCTCGCTCGGCGCGCCTTCGGCGATCTTGCGGCCTTCTTCGATCACACATAGCCGGTGACAGAGCCGCTCGGCTTCTTCCATGAAGTGGGTGGTCAGCAGGATCGTTTTGCCGCGCGTGAGCAGCGAGCGCAGCCGTTCCCAGATCAGATGGCGCGCCTGCGGATCGAGGCCGGTGGTCGGCTCGTCCATGATCAGCACGTCGGGATCGTTGACGAGCGCGCGTGCTAGCGTCAGACGCCGTTTCATGCCGCCCGACAGCTCGCTCACGCGCGCATCGGCCTTGCTTTCGAGCCGCGCGAATTCGAGCAGCGACGGCACCATCGCGCGGCATTGCGCGGCGCTCAGGCCGAAGTAGTGGCCGAACACCAGCAGGTTCTCGCGCACGGTGAAGTCCGGGTCGAGATTGTCGAATTGCGGCACGACGCCGACGCGCGCCCGTGCGACGCGCGCGCGGCCCGGGATCGGCTCGCCGCACAGACGGATCGCGCCGGCGTCGGGTGCCGCGATGCCGAGCAGCATGCGCAAGGTGGTCGTCTTGCCCGCGCCGTTCGGGCCGAGCAGGCCGAAGCATTCGCCGGCGTTGACATGAAACGACAGTCCATCGACGACGATTTTTTCGCCGTAGCTTTTTTTGACCTGGTGGAATTCAATGGCGGCTTCAGGCATAACTCGATCGAGGCTCCGGGAAACGACGCGAATGGCCGGGAAGGCCGCCTATTCTAGGGCATCGGCAGGTAGACGTTGGCAGGCAGATGGCGATTCGAAGACCGGGTTTTGCACTGCCGCATCCATTTGCCAAACCGCTGTGAAGCCGGCGCAAGCCCGCGCGCACCGGTTTAGGGCGCATGGTCCGCACACTTAGCGTTTTCCATCCCTTGCAACCTGAATTGCGGCGCACCATGATTCATTCAGACCGCGCTTCCCGCGCGAAGGGAGAAAACCATGGCGAGCTACCAAAAAATTCTGCTGTGTTATGACGGCTCGCGCGAAGGGCGCAAGGCGCTGCGTTGCGGCGCTGACCTCGCGTTGGACCTGAAGGCCGAAACGCATCTGCTGTCCGTGGTGGACATGCGCTCAAGCATTGCGCAAAGCGCGGGCCTGCTGACCGATGTGGCGTGCGGCAGCTTCGAAAAAACCGCGCGCGACATCCTGCAGGAAGGGGTGGACTGGCTCACCGAGCGTGGTGTGAGCGCACAAGGGCACTTCGCGTTCGGTCATCCGATCGACGAGATTGCGAACCTCGCCAACGACCTGCATGTCGATCTCGTGGTGGTCGGGCATCGCTGCCGCACCGGCTTGTCGCGATGGTGGATGGGGGCGGGCAACACGCCGCTGCTCGATCGCGTGTCGTGCAGCATTCTGGTGGCGTGTTCTTCCGCGCAGGAGCAGCAGCAAGCTGCGGCTTGATGCGGCTTGCTGCGTAGGGACGCCGCGCATGGGGCGAGTGGCTGGCCGTGACGGCCGGCCGGTCATTCGTTCAGATTGATCGCGGCGAGCTTCCACGTGAACAGACCTTCGCGCCGAAAGACCGCCGAGTAGTGCGCGTTGGCTTCGCCGCGCCGGTAGGTGACGACGAACTCGTTGAGGCCGCGATAGCCTGCCGTGGTTTGCCGCGATGGTGGGGTCGTTGCAGTGGTGGGGGTGTCGGCGGCGGGTGAGGCAGGCGTTTCTGTGGCTGCGGCAGGCGGATGTTCACCAGGATCGCCGTGCGGCGGCATGCCGTTCAACAAGGCCGCGACGCCGTCCGGTGTCGCATAGGAATCCACCAGCGGACCGATCAGCGTCACGCCGATCATCGCGCCGATGGTGGCCATTTTGCTGTCGTTATCCGCGTCCAGTCGGCGCGTCAGCATGCCTGCGATCTGCTCCTTCAGGCTCTCGCGCAACGCGGGAAAATCGACGTATTGATTCACGGTTTGCGCGTCGCGTGCATCTGCCGCGCGTTTGAGATTATTCAGCGCGATATAGGGTGACGCGTAAGCAAACCCGAGTGCCGCAATCACTACGACTACAACCAGCGTGATGAGCAGCGGCCGGGTGGCGGCGCCCTTGGTTCGTGTCGGACCTGTCATCGAATGGAACTCCCGATCAGATTGGATTTAACGTGGACTACGGCCCCGCAAAAACAATCCCATTCTATGCAAATATCCGAACAGCAGGTCTGAAAAGCGAGCACGACAACAGCGATGCGCGAGGCATGGTGCAGCCTCTTGCCTGCACAGGACACGCTCACGACTCGAAGACTGCACCGTGCACATTGGCTTCATCGGCAATGCAACGGTCGATCATGCCGCACACCGCCTCGACCGTGCCCACCATGATCAGCCGCGACGGCCCGTGATAGACGCGCACCGGCGCGCGCCGTGCGGGTTCCGCCGTATTCAACCCCGAGTTCAACGACACACGGGCAAACGCCGGCAATGACGACGGCAGGCTCGCTCCATCAGCGGGCGCGTCGAACAGCGAGGCGCAGTCCTGAGCCGGTGCTTCGATCAATGAGCAAGGCACCAGATTGCGCAAATGGCGCAAACGACCGAACTGGCGAAAGGGCAACAGGCGGGCAAGGCGTTCCATGAGTCTCTCCAGGCGATGCAGCGTTGAGGCAGCGTTGAGGCAGCGTGGGATTAAGCGAACAGGCGCGGTGGTTTAGAACTCGCCAGGGCGGATCAGCCCCACGGCGATACCCTCCAGCGCGAATTCCGCACTGCCGGTTTCAACGAAAATGTTCTCGTAATCGGGGTTCTCCGCGATCAGCTCGAGGCCGTTAGGCCGGCGCTTCAGACGCTTGACCGTGACGTCGTCGCCAAGCCGGGCGATGATGATCTGACCGTCTTTCGCCTCGCTCTTCTTTTGCACCGCGAGCAGGTCGCCGTCGAAGATGCCCGCGTCGCGCATGGACAACCCGCGCACCTTCAACAAGTAGTCGGGCTTGCTCGAGAACAGCGCCGGGTCGCACGCGAAGTGCTGCGAGATATGTTCCTGCGCGAGGATCGGACTGCCCGCGGCCACCCGGCCGATCAGCGGCAGCGACAGCTGCATGATGCTCGCGTGCGGCAGCGTGAACTGATGCGGTGAATCTTCCGGACCCGCCAGCAGGCGAATACCGCGTGACGCGCCGGCGGCGAGTTCGATCACACCCTTGCGAGCGAGCGCGCGCAGATGTTCTTCTGCCGAATTGGCCGAGCTGAAGCCCAGCTCGGCGGCAATTTCCGCGCGGGTGGGCGGAAAACCGGTGCGTTCGATCGCCCGGCGAATCAGATCGAAAACCTGCTGCTGTCGTGCGGTGAGTTTTGTCATGGCCACTGTATGTATGAACAGGTGACTGTATTTTTATACAGTATTCGGCGCAATTCAAGCTTTACTTTAAGTTCGTGACCCTGGGGGCCGTTACGGCGTCGCTCATCGGCGTCAAAACATCCGTTTTCGTGCCGCAACGCCTTATCCAGCTGTCATTACCACTTTTGCGTATTAAAGAATGAAGAAACATTATTTTTAATGATGAAAGCGCTTCGATAGACTGCCTTCCAGTTGGCGCTCATGTGCACGTGACCGCGACACAGAACAAATCACGCTGGTTTCAGCGCACTACACGCGGAGAAAGTTGACATGAATCATCGACACACGGGGCTGGCTCGCAAAACGAAGCAACTCATCGCGGCGCTCGCGTTCGGCGCGGCCGGCGCGCTCGGCGCGATTGCCTCGGCGCACGCGGCCGACACCACGCTGCTGAACGTCTCCTACGACCCGACGCGCGAGCTGTATCAGGACGTCAACCAGGCGTTCGGCAAGGAATGGAAAGCGAAGACCGGCGAGACGATCACCTTCAAGCAGTCGCACGGCGGCTCCGGCGCACAGGCGCGCTCGGTGCTCGACGGCCTGCAGGCGGACGTCGTCACGCTCGCGCTCGCCTACGACATCGACGCGCTCGCCGGCAAGGGTCTGCTCGACAAGGGCTGGCAAAAGCGCCTGCCGGACAACGCGTCGCCGTACACGTCGACGATCGTGTTTCTCGTGCGCAAGGGCAACCCGAAGCACATCAAGGACTGGGACGATCTGATCAAGCCGGGTGTGTCGATCGTCACGCCGAATCCGAAGACCTCGGGCGGCGCGCGCTGGAACTACCTCGCGGCGTGGGCGTACGCGGAACATCAGCCGGGCGGCAATGCGCAGAAAGCGAAGGAATTCGTCGGCAAGCTGTATAAGAACGCCGGCGTGCTGGACTCGGGCGCGCGTGGCGCGACCACCAGCTTCGTGCAGCGCGGCATTGGCGACGTGCTGATCGCGTGGGAAAACGAAGCGTTCCTGTCGCTCAAGGAGTTCGGTCCGGACAAGTTTGAAATCGTCGTGCCGTCGGTGAGCATTCTGGCCGAGCCGCCGGTCGCGGTGGTGGACAAGGTCGTCGACAAGCGCGGCACGCGCAAGCTGGCCGAGGCGTATCTGAACTTCCTGTACAGCGAGGAAGGCCAGGAGATCGCCGCGCGCAACTTCTACCGTCCGCGTTCGAACAAGGTGCCGGCCGACCTGACCGCGAAGTTTCCGAAGCTGAAGCTGTACACGGTGGACGATTCGTTCGGCGGTTGGGCGAACGCGCAGAAGACGCACTTTGCCGACGGCGGCGTGTTCGATTCGATCTACCAGCCTCAATAACGCTGTCGATGCCCTAACCGGCATCGACACACCGGCGCGGCAACGCGCCACTTCCGAGCGCGCCCAGTGGGCGCGCTTTTGGCCAACCGGAATCCGGATCCGGCGGCCGAAGATCGGTGATCAAACCGCCAGCATCAACCTGAACGAGTATCCAGCATGACGACGTTGACCTTCCGAAAGCCGAGCGCATTGCCCGGCTTTGGCCTGACACTCGGCATCACGGTGGCTTATCTGAGCCTCGTGGTGCTGATTCCGCTTGCGGCGACCTTTCTCAAGACCGCGACGCTCGACTGGGAGCAGTTCGTGCGCGCCGTCACGTCGCCGCGGGTGCTCGCGTCGTACCGGCTGACGTTCTTCTCGGCGCTCGGCGGCGCGCTGATCAACGCGGTGTTCGGCTTCCTGGTCGCGTGGGTGCTGGTGCGCTACACGTTCCCGTTCAAGCGCATCGTCGATGCGGTGGTCGATCTGCCGTTCGCGCTGCCCACGTCGGTCGCGGGCATTTCGCTCGCGGCGGTGTACTCGGGCAACGGCTGGATCGGGCAGTTTCTCGAACCGCTCGGCATCAAGATCGCGTTCACGCCGGCGGGCGTGCTGGTCGCGCTGACCTTCATCGGCTTGCCGTTCGTCGTGCGCACGGTGCAGCCGGTGCTCGAAGAGTTCGAGCGCGAACAGGAAGAGGCTGCCGCGTGCCTCGGCGCGACGCGCTGGCTGACGTTTCGCCGGGTCGTGCTGCCGGCGGTGTTCCCGGCGCTGCTGACGGGCTTCGCGCTCGCGTTCGCACGTGCGCTCGGCGAGTACGGCTCGGTGATCTTCATCGCCGGCAACGTGCCGATGAAATCGGAAATCACCTCGCTCCTGATCATCACCAAGCTCGAGCAATACGACTACGCCGGCGCGACCGCGCTGGCGGTGGTGATGCTGGTGGTGTCGTTCCTCATGCTGTTGTTCATCAATACCGTGCAGTGGTACTTGCAGCGCCGCACGAGCCGCGGCAGCGCGGGCCCGGCGCCTGGCACAGCAACGAGTGTGGCGGCGATCGGTGGGGGTGTGCAATGAGCCGCCGTCCCGGGCATGACGTGAACCGCGCGGAGCAGACCGCGACGGCGGCCGCCGCGGCCGTGGCCCCGCGTGCGCCGCTGAACGTCGCGCGCCGGCCCGATCCGGTGACCGAGCGGCCGGTGGTGCGCTGGCTGCTGACCGGCATCGCGCTGCTGTTTCTTGCGCTGTTCCTGGTCGTGCCGCTGGTGGCCGTGTTCTATCAGGCGTTGAACAAGGGCCTCGCGTTCTATTTCGAAGCCCTCGCCGATCCGGATGCGCTCGCGGCCATCAAGCTGACCGTGATTACCGCCGCGATCGCGGTGCCGTTGAATCTCGTGTTCGGTCTGGTGGCCTCGTGGTGTATCGCGAAGTTCGAGTTCCGCGGCAAGGCGCTGCTGACCACGCTGATCGATCTGCCGTTCTCGGTGTCGCCGGTGATTTCGGGTTTGATCTACGTGCTGATGTTCGGCGCGCAGGGCTGGTTCGGTCCGTGGCTACAGGCGCATGACGTGCAGATCATCTTCGCGGTGCCCGGCATCGTGATGGCGACGATCTTCGTCACGTTCCCGTTCGTCGCGCGCGAGCTGATCCCGCTGATGCAGGCGCAAGGCAATGACGAAGAGGAAGCCGCGCACGTGCTGGGCGCCTCGGGCTGGCAGATCTTCCGCCGCGTCACGCTGCCGAACATCAAGTGGGGTCTGCTGTATGGCGTGATTCTGTGCAATGCGCGGGCGATGGGCGAGTTCGGCGCGGTCTCGGTGGTGTCGGGCCACATTCGCGGCCAGACCGACACAATGCCGCTGCACGTCGAGATTCTCTACAACGAATACAACTTCTCGGCGGCGTTCGCCGTGGCGTCGGTGCTGGCCCTGCTCGCACTCGTGACGCTGGGGCTCAAGCTGCTCGCCGAGCGCCATATGTCGGCGGAACTGTCGGCCGCGCGCGATGTGCCCGCCTATGCGGGGCCGCCCACGCAGTCCACCGCCGCGGCATCGGGATCGCATGCCGCGCCGCGTTCCGTTTCGTCTTCTTTCCAGCAGTCCGTCAATACGACGCATGCATCGCAGCAACACCCGCTCAAGCAAGGAGAGCTGTAATGGGTATCACTGTTCGTAACCTGCAAAAGCGCTTCGGCGATTTCGTCGCGCTCGACAACGTCTCGCTCGATTTTCCGCCGGGCGAACTGGTTGCGCTGCTCGGGCCGTCGGGTTGTGGCAAGACCACGTTGCTGCGCGTGATCGCCGGACTCGAATACGCGGACGGCGGCCAGGTCGTGCTGCAAGGGCAGGACGTCGCGACGGTCGGCGCGCGCGAGCGTGAAGTGGGTTTCGTGTTCCAGCATTACGCGCTGTTTCGCCATATGACGGTATTCGAGAACGTGGCGTTCGGCCTGCGCGTGAAGCCGCGCAAGGAGCGGCCGTCGGAAGCGGTGATCCGCGAGAAAGTGCATGAACTGCTGAAGCTCGTGCAGCTCGACTGGCTTGCGCAACGCTATCCGTCGGAACTGTCGGGCGGTCAGCGGCAACGGATCGCATTGGCGCGCGCGCTGGCGGTCGAACCGAAAGTGCTGCTGCTCGACGAGCCGTTCGGCGCGCTCGACGCGAAGGTGCGCAAGGAGCTGCGTAGCTGGCTGCGGCGCCTGCACGACGATCTGCATATCTCGACGATCTTCGTGACGCACGATCAGGAAGAAGCACTCGAAGTGGCCGACCGCATCGTCGTGCTCAACCGCGGTCATGTGGAGCAGGTCGGCAGTCCGCAGGACGTGTACGACCATCCGCAGACCTCGTTCGTCTACGAGTTTCTCGGCGCGGCGAACCGTCTGCACGGCAAGGTCGACGCGAGCGGCTTCGTGGTCGACGGCGCCGCGCTGCCGGTCGCGATCACCGCTGGTTTCAGCGGTCCGGCTTTCGCCTACGTGCGGCCGCACGATCTGCAGTTGTATCCGCAGGCAGCGGGTCATCGTGAAGGCATCGTCGTCGACGTGCGGCGCGTGGTGACGCTGGGCGGCTCGGTGCGCGTCGAACTCGCGGGCCGTGAAGGCAATCTGCTCGAAGCCGAACTCGATCGCGAATCGTGGCGTGATCTGCAACTGGCGGTCGGCGACGGGGTGACGGCGGTGCCGCGCGCACTGCGCGTTTTTCCGGCGCAGTGAGGCAGGCGCGCAGCGACAGACCGCGCGCATCACACGGCAACACACCGGGAGACGAAAGCGGATAGCGCTGCGTCGACCGGTGTTTCGATAGAACTCGAATAACTCCACTCTGGCTGAACCGGAGACATACAGATGAATTTCCAGCAATTGCGCTTCGTGCGCGAGGCCGTGCGTCAGAACATGAATCTGACGGAAGTGGCGAACGTGCTTTACACGTCGCAGTCGGGCGTATCGAAACAGATCAAGGATCTGGAGGACGAACTCGGCGTCGATATTTTCATCCGGCGCGGCAAGCGCCTGACGGGCCTGACCGAGCCGGGCAAGGCGGTGCATCAGCTGATCGAGCGGATGCTGCTCGATGCGGAGAATCTGCGCCGCGTCGCGCGCCAGTTCGCCGATCAGGACAGCGGCCATCTCGTCGTGGCGACCACGCACACGCAGGCGCGTTACGCTCTGCCCAAGGTGATTCGCCAGTTCACCGAAGTATTTCCGAAGGTGCATCTGGCGCTGCGCCAGGGCAGTCCGCAGCAGATCGCGCAGATGATCATCAACGGCGAAGCGGATATCGGCATTTCGACCGAAGCGCTCGATCGCTTCCCGGATATCGTCACGTTCCCGTGCTATTCGTGGCATCACGTCGTGGTGGTGCCGAAGGATCACCCGTTGGTGGGGCGGCCGAATCTGACGCTCGACGAGATCGCCGAATTCCCGATCGTCACGTACGACCAGGACTTCACGGGCCGCTCGCACATCGACCAGGCGTTCGCGAAAGCGGGGGCGTTGCCCGACGTCGTGCTGACCGCGATCGACGCCGACGTGATCAAGACCTACGTCGAACTCGGCATGGGCATCGGCGTGGTCGCGGCCATGGCCTACGATCCGAAGCGCGACACCGAACTGGTCGCGCTCGATACGCAGCATCTGTTCGAAGCGAGCACGACGCGCGTCGGTCTGCGCAAGGGCGCGTTCCTGCGCGCCTACGCTTACCGGTTGATCGAGATGTTCGCGCCGCAGCTGAACGAAGCGGACATCGCCGCGCAGTTGCGCGAGGCGGTTTGAGGAAGGCGCCGGGCCGTCGAGCTCCGGCGTGGGTATGGCGCGTGACGCGATGCGCGCCTGTCACTCGTAGCGCGGCGCGAACTGCGGGCCCGGCCCGAAACGAACGGGCATCCGCTTAATCCCGCGTGGCGGCGCGCGACGCATCGCTTACAATCGCCGCCATGAATACTTTGACATCCTCTTGCGCGCTGCCGCGCATCGCCGTGCTGGCGACCGGCGGCACGATCGCCGGCGCGGCCGCGGACGCGACCAATACGTCCGGCTACCAGGCGGGCGTCGTCGGCGTCGATCAATTGCTGGCCGTCGTACCCGCCCTGTCGACGGTGGCGCGGATCGCGCCCGAACAGATTGCCAGCGTCGACAGCAAAGACATGGCGATGTCGCTCTGGACCACGCTCGCGCAACGCATCAATACGCTGCTCGCCACCGACGACGTCGATGGTGTAGTGGTCACGCACGGCACCGACACGCTCGAAGAAACTGCGTATCTGCTGCATCTGACCATCAAATCCGACAAGCCGGTGGTGCTCACCGCGGCGATGCGCCCGGCCTCCGCGCTGTCCGCCGATGGTCCGCTGAATCTGCTGAACGCAGTGACCGTCGCCGCGCATGCAGACTCGCGCGGGCAGGGCGTGCTGGTCGCGTTCAACAACCGCATTCACAGCGCACGCGACGTGGTCAAGACGAGCACGTACGCGGTCGACGCATTCCAGTCGCCGGAGATCGGCGCGCTCGGCTGGGTGCAGGACGGCCGCGTGGAATTCCAGCGCGCCGTGGTGCGCGCGCATACGCTCGCCACCGGGTTCGTGATCGGTTCGAAGTGGCCGCATGTGGAGATCGTCACGAGCTACGCGGGCGTGTCGCGGATCGCCGTCGATGCGCTGGTGGCCGCCGGGGTGCGCGGGATCGTCGTCGCGGGCACGGGCAATGGCTCGATTCACCAGTCGATGCTGCAGGCGCTCGCCGATGCCGTGTCGCAAGGCGTGGCGATCGTGCGTGCGTCGCGCGTGGGTTCGGGACACGTGATGCACAACGGCGCCGCCGCCGACGATGCGCTCGGTTTCATCAGCGCGGGTTCGCTGAATCCGTACAAGGCGCGGGTGTTGCTGATGCTGGCACTGGCCGCGGGCGGCACGGGGCCGGTCGCATTGCAGAAGGTGTTCGACACGTACTGACGATGCGGAGCTAGCTCTGCTGACCGGCGGCTCGCGCCGGTCCTGCATATCGTGAACGCCCAATGAAAAACGCGGCGCTCGGGTCGATGACCCAAGCGCCGCGTTGTCGTTTTCCGCGTGCGTTTTTTACGCCGATACGGAAGGGCGTGTCACGCCGGCCTTATCACTGCGGCGGAATCACCAGCACCTGACCCGGATAGATCTTGTCCGGGCTCTTCAGCATCGGTGTGTTCGCCTGGAAGATCACATCGTTCTTCGCGCCGCTGCCGTAGTACTTCTCTGCGATCTTCCACAGATTGTCGCCGGACACGACCGTATGGAACTGCGTCGGCGCGGCGGCGGGCGTGGTGACGGTCAGTTGATCGTCGACCTTGTCGACGTTCTGCACGTTGCCCGCGGCGACGAGGATCTTGTCCTTGGTCGGCTGATCCGCCGCTTCACCGGCGACTGTGACGGTATGGTTCGTGCCGTCGTACGTGACCTGAAGATTGGTGGCGTCGAGGCCCTGGCTGCGGATATACGTGGCGATCGCGTCGCCCGCGGTTTTATTCAGGGCGGCCAGATCGGGCGCGGCGGGTGCGGCTTGCGCAGGCGTGGAGGCGGCACCGAACAGCTTTTCGCCGGCTTCCTTGATGAAACTGAGAATACCCATTGATCACTCTCCTGACGTGGTGGCGCAAAAAACAATTTACGCACGGGTTAGGCACTGGTTGAGAAATCAGGCAAACGCTAAGGACGACACGCGCTGCGACAGGCAGGGCGCCGTGCCCAGGCGCCATCACCAGAAACAATTCAGGGCGCGTGGTGTCCGTCACGCGTGCAGCCGGACTCAACGAGTGTAGGAGAAAAGCGCGCGATGATGTGTCAAAAAAGGTTCGGGGGAAGGCGGGGAGTTGCAAGCAAATGCAAACGGACGTGCAAGCGGGCGCGAGCCGTGATTGCCATTGCCGCGCGTGATTGGCGCAGCGACTCGCGCGTGGCGGAAAAAGCATGATGATGAATCCGACAGCCGGACACCCGACGACGACGTCTGACCGACCAAGGCTTCCCCGGCATCGCCGGGCGCCGCTGCGGACCCCACTTGCCGCTCTCAGCCCAGAGCGGCACGATTTGCCCGCCGCGCCGCGCATGCTGAGCGACGAACGGGCGCCCCACCTGTGATTGCCGTGATCTCGACGATGCGCGGATCATGGCAATCGGTATGACGGTTTGATGGTTTTTTTTTGCGTATGCGCCGCCTGTCACGCTGACGACGCTGGCGGCGTGCCTCCCCGATTGGCCTGCCGCTTCATTGCATGACCGGTTGCACTGCGCTGCTGTGCGTCGGTACGGCTCTCATGCAGCAGCGGCACATGCAACATAGCCCCTCTGCAAAAGGCGCTGTCACGCGCCTCCCAGCGAACCGCCTCAAGCCGCCTTGGCTTCGCTGCCCGGCGCCTGTGCGACTTCGTAGTTCGCCATGATTTCCAGCGCGCGCACCATCGCCGAGTGATCCCAGGCCTTGCCGCCGTTCGCTGCGCACACGCTGAACAACTGCTGCGCGCTCGCGGTGTGCGGCAGCGCGATGCCGAGCTTGCGTGCGCCGTCGAGTGCGAGGTTCAGATCCTTCTGATGCAGCTCGATACGGAAACCCGGATCGAACGTGCGTTTGGTCATGCGCTCGCCATGCACTTCCAGAATCCGCGACGACGCGAAGCCGCCCATCAGCGCCTTGCGCACCCGTTCCGGATCGGCGCCCGAACGCGACGCGAACAGCAGCGCTTCGGCCACCGCCTCGATGTTCAGCGCGACGATGATCTGGTTCGCCACCTTGCAGGTCTGACCCGCGCCGTTTTCGCCAATCAGCGAGATGTTCTTGCCCATCAGTTCGAACAGCGGCTTTGCCTGCGCGAAGGCTTTTTCCGGGCCGCCCACCATGATCGTCAGCGTTGCTTCGCGTGCGCCGACTTCGCCGCCCGACACCGGCGCGTCGAGATAGTCGACGCCCAGCGCGTTGATCTTTTTCGCAAAGGCTTGCGTGTCGAGCGGGGAGATCGAACTCATGTCGATCACGAGCTTGCCCTTCGTGAGACCGGCGGCGACGCCGTCGTCGGCGAACAGCACGTTGGCGACGTCAGGCGTGTCCGGCACCATGATGATGACGATGTCGGCGGCCTGCGCGACGGCGGTCGAATTCGCGACCACGCTGGTCGTCCTCGCGAGGTCCTCCGGCACGGGATAGGCGCCGTTCACGAACAGCGAGTGACCGCCCTTGATGAGGTTGCGCGCCATGTGCGCGCCCATGATGCCGAGGCCGATGAAACCGATCTTTGCCATGTGTCTGAATCTCCAGGGTTGTTTGATGTGCTGGCGGCACTTCTTTCGGTGCGTGACGCGTGACGCGTGACGCGCCCGATTTGCCGCTCAAGCCGCCACGTGCGCCGCGCCGCGCGTTTGCCCGGCCACGCTCTGCACCCAGCAAAGGCCGGCGGCGGTGGTCGTGCGCGGCTTGTACTCGCAGCCGACGTAGCCGTCATAGCCAATCGAATCGAGCAGCGAGAACAGATAGGGGTAGTTGATTTCGCCGGTGCCCGGTTCATTGCGGCCCGGGTTGTCGGCGAGCTGGATGTGTGCGATCTGCGCCAGGTTCTTCCTGATGGTCGCCGCGAGTTCGCCTTCCATCCGTTGCATGTGATAGATGTCGTATTGCAGGAACAGGTTGTCCGAGCCGACCGCGCGAATCACCTCGAGGCCTTCGCTCGAGCGGTTCAGCGCGAAGCCGGGAATGTCGTATGCGTTGCACGGCTCGACCAGCAGTTTGATGCCGGCCTTCTTCAGTTCGCCGGCGGCGAAGCGCAGGTTGTCGACGATCGTCGTGCGCGCCTTGTCCGCGTCGACACCCGCCGTCGGAATGCCGACGAGACAATTCAGTTGCGGCACCTTCAGCGCACTCGCGTATTCGATCGCGCGTCCCACGCCTTCCTGAAACTCGGCCACGCGATCCGGCAGACACGCGATGCCGCGTTCGCCCGCTTCCCAGTTGCCAGCCGGCAAATTATGCAGCACCAGCTTCAGGCGGTTCTGCTGCAAGCGCTCGCTCAACTCGGCGATCTGATACGGATACGGAAACAGGAATTCGACGGCGTGAAAGCCTGCGTCCGCCGCCGCCGCGAAGCGGTCGAGGAACGGGACTTCGTTGAACAGCATGGTGAGATTCGCTGCGAATTTCGGCATGGTGCGTGGGTCTCTCTGGTCGGTCGGTGAAATAGGTTTTGAGGCTTCTGGCGAACGCGACGGGCAGCTCGGCATGGCGACGCTGCCCGTCGCATTTCATCGCTCAATAATGCGCAACCGGCGGCGCTCAGTCGAGCAAGCTGATCGCGGTCGGCGCATCTTCGCGCGTCGCTGCGAGCTCCTCGAACTCGTTGATCGCGTCGATCTCGGTGCCCATCGAGATGTTGGTCACGCGCTCGAGTATCACTTCGACGATCACCGGCACGTTGAACTCCGCGAGCATCGACTGCGCTCTTTGCAACGCGGGCTTCAGCTCTTCCGGCTTGAACACGCGGATCGCCTTGCAGCCCAGGCCTTCGGCCACCGCGACGTGATCCACGCCATAACCGTTGGTCTCCGGCGAATTGATGTTCTCGAAGCCGAGCTGCACGCAGAAGTCCATCTCGAACGCGCGCTGTGCCTGGCGGATCAGGCCGAGGTATGAGTTGTTCACCACCACATGCACGTACGGCAGCTTGAATTGCGCACCGGCCGCGAGTTCCTCGATCATGAACTGGAAGTCGTAGTCGCCCGAAAGCGCGACGATCGGCCGTTGCGGATCGGCTGCGCGCACGCCGAGCGCCGCGGGAATCGTCCAGCCGAGCGGGCCCGCCTGGCCGCAGTTGATCCAGTTGCGCGCCTTGTACACGTGCAGGAACTGCGCGCCGGCAATCTGCGACAAACCGATCGTGCTCACGTAGCACGTGTCGCGGCCGAACACCTGGTTCATCTCTTCATAGACGCGCTGCGGCTTCATCGGCACGTTGTCGAAGTGCGTCTTGCGCAACATCGTGCGCTTGCGCTGCTGGCAATCGGCGACCCATGCGCTGCGGTCTTTGAGCTTGCCCGCGGCCTTCCATTCCCGAGCCACTTCGACGAACAGTTCGAGCGCGGCTTTCGCGTCCGACACGATGCCGAGATCCGGGCCGAACACGCGGCCGATCTGCGTCGGTTCGATGTCCACGTGCACGAATTTGCGGCCCTTCGTGTAGACGTCGATGCTGCCCGTGTGACGGTTCGCCCAGCGGTTGCCGATGCCGAGCACGAAGTCGGATGCGAGCATCGTTGCGTTGCCGTAGCGGTGCGAGGTTTGCAGGCCGACCATGCCGGCCATCAGCGGATGGTCGTCGGGAATCGCGCCCCATGACATCAGCGTCGGGATCACCGGTACGCCGAGAGTTTCGGCGAACGTCACCAGCAGATCCTCGGCGGCTGCGTTCAGCACACCGCCACCGGAGACGATCAACGGTTTTTCGGCATCGTTGAGCATGGTCAGCGCGGCTTCGATCTGCTTGCGCGTCGCCTTCGGCTTGTAGACCGGCAGCGGCTCGTACGTGTCGATATCGAATTCGATTTCCGCGAGCTGCACGTCGATCGGCAGGTCGACCAGCACCGGACCCGGACGGCCCGAGCGCATCAGATGGAACGCCTGCTGGAACACGCGCGGCACCAGCGCCGGCTCGCGCACCGTCACGGCCCACTTGGTGACCGGCTTGGCGATCGATTCGATGTCCACGGCCTGGAAGTCTTCCTTGTACAGACGCGCGCGCGGCGCCTGACCCGTGATAGCGAGAATAGGGATCGAGTCGGCCTGCGCGGAGTACAAACCGGTGATCATGTCGGTGCCGGCGGGGCCCGATGTGCCGATACACACGCCGATGTTGCCCGGCTGCGCCCGCGTATAGCCCTCGGCCATGTGCGACGCGCCTTCGACGTGGCGCGCCAGCACGTGGCTGATGTTGCCGGCCTTGCGCATCGCCGAGTAGAACGGGTTGATCGCGGCGCCCGGCACGCCGAACGCGGTGTCGATGCCTTCTTTTTCGAGCACCAGCACGGCTGCGTCGACGGCTCTCATCTTGGCCATGAATGTCTCCTGAATGTCTGGGATTGGGGCGAACTCAAGCGTTGAAAGCCACTGTAGGCCTGACCTAAAGGTTTGATAAGATCAGTGCGGGTCGCTTATTCCGAAACAAAAAGTATTGAATAGGCGTGGACCCGGCGGTGACCGGTTCTGCAGAGGAGGAGACAGCGATGGACCGCTTCAAACAGATCGAAACGTTCGTGCGGGTTGCGGACGCGGGCAGCCTCGCGGCCGCCGCGCTGGAGGAGGGCGTGTCGCCGGTGATTCTCGGGCGCCGCATCGACGCGCTCGAAAGGCGCCTCGGCGTGAAGCTGATGTACCGCTCGACGCGGCGGCTGGTGGTCAGCGAGGAGGGCGCCGCGTTTCTGGAACGCTGTCGCGGCCTCTTGACCGAGTGGGACCAGGCGGAAAACGAACTGAGCGCCGGACGCCGCGCAGTGAACGGCCATCTGATCGTGTCGGCGCCGGCCGCGTTCGGGCGCAAGCACGTCGCGCCGCTCGCGCCGGCGTTTCTCGCCGACAAGCCGGAGTTGCAGGTGTCGTTCAATCTGACCGACCGGGTCGTGGATCTGGTGCGCGAGGGCTACGACCTGTCGATCCGCATCGGCGGCACGGTCGATCCGAACTTCGTCGCGGTGAAGCTGGCGTCGAACCGGCGTGTGGTGTGCGGCACGCCCGACTACTTCCGCCGTCACGGCAAGCCGAAATCGCTCGAAGATCTGCCGCACCACAACTGTCTCGCGTTCAACCTGCAAGGCGGGCAGAACCGCGGCTGGTATTTTCGCCGCAACGGCAAGCTGGCGACGGTGCGCGTGGGCGGCACGCTCGACTGCAACGACGGCGAACTGCTGCATCGTTGGGTATCCGAAGGACTTGGGCTCGGCTGGCGCTCCACGTGGGAAATCCAGCAGCAACTCGCGCGCGGCGAACTCGAAACCGTGCTCGACGACTTCGCGCTGCCCGACTACGACATTCTCGCGGTCTACCCGCAGCAGCGCTATGTGCCGGCCAGGGTGCGCTATTTCATCGATTATCTGAAAGAGGTGTACGCGAGCGAGGATTACTGGAACCGGCCGGCTTATTAGCGGGTGATGGCAGGCGGCGCGGGCAATGAGCGGGAGGCGGCGCGGAGCGTGCGCACCGATCTTTTGGCGGATTCGCGGCGGTGGCGGGAATAAACTCGGCGTGTGGCCGGTTATGCGATGAGAGGAACGTGACGACGAGCCGCACAGCCTAGCCGCAATGCCCTGGAGGGCCGAGGTGGTCCAGACCGAAACCGATGCCGACGCCCCCGGGCGCGGCGAAACCGAAGCAGCGAGGAGCCGCCGTTTCCAGCAGCTCGCGCTGCCGCACCTCGACGCCGCGTACAACCTCGCGCGCTGGCTGTGCGGCAACGCCAGCGACGCGGAGGACGTGGTTCAGGAAGCCTTCATGCGTGCGTTCCGCTTTTTCGATACGTTCCGGGGCGATTCCGCGCGGCCGTGGCTGCTGGCGATCGTGCGCCGCACCTGGTACACCGAGTGGCGCCGCCGCGCGTCGCCGCATGAAATGCTCGAATTCGACGACACCATGGACGAGGCCACTTTCGACGGCTGGAGCGCGGGCGGCACCGATCCGCAGGCGCTCCTGATCCGCGACGAGGATGCGAGGCGGGTGCATGAGGCACTGGCGCTGCTGCCGGTCGAGTATCGGGAGGTGCTGATTCTGCGGGAACTCGAAGAGATGGGTTATCGGGAGATTGCCGCGGTGGCCGATGTGCCGATCGGCACGGTCATGTCGCGGCTCGCGCGCGGGCGTCGCAAGCTGGCCGCGCTGCTGGTGGGCACGCAGGGCGTGGCGGGCGGTGGCGGGGCGATGGGCGGAGCGTCGGCGGGGGGCACGGCTGGCGCGCATAACGGCGCGCCGTCTTCCGGACATTTGCGATCCACCGCATCTGCGCTCTCGCGGGAGGGTTGCGCCGATCCGCGTGAGACCGGTCGCGCGGCAGGCACACGCGCCGTCGAGCCGGGCGACGACAACGACCCTCGCGCCGCGATACCCGTCGCCGGCAAGCCGCCTGGCGCCACGGTTACGCCACTCCGGGCGTCTGCGAACGGCCGGCCCCTCAACCTCCCCGGCGGCAACGCCGCCGGCCCCGCCAGGGAGACGCCGGATGGACTGTAACGAAGCACGGCCGCTCCTCGATGCGAATGCCGATCACGAATTGCCCGCGCCGGATGCACGGCGCGTCCAGCAGCATATCGAGAGCTGCGAGGCCTGCCGGCGTGAAAGCGAACACCTGCGGGCGCTGGGCGGCGCGCTGCGCGCGGCGCCTTATCATCGCGCGCCGCCGTCGCTGCACGCGCGGATCGTCGCCGGGTTGCCGGAAGTGGATGAGGCGGTGGCGTCTGCGGCGTCTGGAGGGGCCGGGGCTGCCGCGACGCCGGGGACGACCGCGAAGGACGAGAAGCCTCGACGCCAGTCAGCGTGGCCGGAGCGGCTTGGCGGCTGGCTGAAGGGCTGGTTTCAGGGGCCGGGTCAGGGCAAGCGGGATGGCTGGGGCGGCTCGCCCGGCGGCGTCGGACAGCCGCTCGCCACGGGCGGCGCGCAGCGTCTCTTCGCGCCGGGCTGGCTGGCGGCGCTCGCTGTCGCGCTGTGCGCGGTGGCGGCGGTCGTCACGCTGAATGTGCGGCGCCCAGCCGATTTCACGCCGTTCGCCGACGAACTGGTGGAAAGTCACGTGCGGGCGCAGGTCTCGGGACGCGACATCGACGTGATTTCGACGGACCGGCATACGGTCAAGCCATGGTTCAACGGCCGGCTCGACTATTCGCCGCCCGTCGAGGATCTCGCGGCCAGCGGCTTCGCGCTGGAGGGCGGCCGGCTCGACTACATCGCGCATCAGCGGGTGGCCGTGCTGGTGTATCGCTACCGCAAGCACGTGATCGACGTGTATGTGTTCCCGCAGGCGGGCGCGGGCGGCGCGGGGGCAGGCCGTGGCGCGGACGGCGCGGCGCCCGCGGCACTCGGCCACGAAGGCTATTCGATCGCCCACTGGGACGCGGAAGGCATGACCTGGTGGGCGATCACCGACGCCGCGCCGGATGCGTTGAGCGGTCTCGAAGCGGCGCTCAAGGCGCGTTTGCAAGGCGGTAGCGGGCGAACCGAAGGCGGTTGAGGGTGGGGGGAGCGGTGTCGGAGGGCGGTGCAGTGGCTGCGAGGGGCGGGCTGGGCAGGGGCACAGAAAGCCGGCCCGCGGGCCTCTCGGGCTGGCGGACAGCAACCTGACGCCGCCAGGCAGGTTGCAGGTGTCCAAAGGCACTCCGGCCTTCCTCGCACCATCTTCCCGTGCGCCCCTAAACCTTTGAAAACACACCCGATTCGTGCGCCGCACTAATGAGATATCTTGCAACCCGGCCCCATTCGGGTTACACTCTTTGGCTTCTCACTTGCCGCACCGGTTCCGACGCCCGGGTGGCTTTAATCCACAAGGAGTGAATATGCGTCATTACGAAATCGTATTTATCGTGCACCCGGATCAGAGCGAGCAAGTGCCCGCCATGATCGAGCGTTACAAGTCCACGATCACCTCGCACGGTGGCCAGATCCACCGTATCGAAGACTGGGGCCGTCGCCAACTGGCCTACATGATCGAGAAACTCGCGAAGGCTCACTACGTCTGCATGAACATCGAATGCGACCAAACCACGCTCGACGAGCTGGAGCACGCATTCAAGTTCAACGACGCTGTTCTGCGTCACCTGATCGTCAAGATGAAGAAGGCCGAAACCGGCCCGTCGCCGATGATGAAGGAAGTGCAGCGCGAAGAAGCCAAGAAGTCGGCTGCTACGCAACCGTCCGAAGCGCAGGCTTAAGACACACTATTTAAGCTACCAGACCCAAGCGTCGCTTTCGCCAAAGGCTTCATGAACCGGCTGCAACTCACGGCCAGCGTCGTCGAACGCGAACCGGTGCGGTATACCCCCGCCGGCGTTCCGATCGCAGGATGCACGTTGCAGCATCGCACGGAAGTCGTCGAAGCGGGCATTGCCCGCCAGGTCGAACTGACCATGCAGGCAGTCGCCGCAGGCGAAGCGAGCGGCAGGCTGGAAAGCTGTCCGATGGGCGTGGAAACGCTCTTCACAGGCTTTCTGGCGAAAAAGCACCGCAACGCAAGAACTCTGGTATTTCACATCACAGCATTGCAGGACATTGGAAAGGACTGAACATGCCCCGCCCGACTGGTAAGAAATTCGACAAGCGTCGTCAGCAACAAAATCCGCTCTTCAAGCGCAAGAAGTTCTGCCGTTTCACGGCCGCTGGCGTCGATCACATCGACTACAAGGACCTCGAAACGCTGAAGGACTTCATCGGCGAAAACGGCAAGATCACGCCGGCGCGTCTCACGGGTACGAAGTCGCACTATCAACGCCAGCTGGATACGGCAATCAAGCGCGCACGTTTCCTCGCGCTGGTGCCGTACACCGACCAGCACAAGGCCTAACCCGACGACGCGATAAGGAGCATCCGAATGCAAATCATTCTTCTGGAAAAAGTCGTCAATCTGGGCAACCTGGGCGATATCGTGAAGGTCAAGGACGGTTACGCACGTAACTTCCTGATCCCGAACAAGCAAGCTCGCCGTGCAACGAAGGAAGCCCTGGCTGAATTCGAAGTGCGCCGTGCAGAACTCGAAAAGATCGCCGCTGAGAAGCTGGCGGCCGCTTCGGCTCAAGGCGAAAAGCTGGCAGGCTCGACGGTTCAGATCGGCCAGAAGGCTGGCGTCGACGGCCGTCTGTTCGGCTCGGTGACGAACGCCGACATCGCTGACGCACTGGTCAAGCAAGGCTTCGCAGTGGAAAAGGCGCAAGTGCGTCTGCCGGAAGGCCCGCTGAAGACGGTCGGCGACCACGCAGTTCAAGTTTCGCTGCACACCGACGTTCTGGTCGATGTGACGGTGGCTGTGATCGGCGAACACGTCTAAGCCGACCGCGTCTAAGCACCAAATAGCATTTGCCAGGATGTAGCTGGCGAAAGGCAGGGGCCGGGAAACCGGCCCCTGCCTTTTTTGTGGCCGTTTTCGTTTTTTGCGCTCGCCCCCGCCGCCCGATTACCCGATAATTCCACTCCATGAACGCACCGTCCAAAGATCCCCAACTCGAGTCGCTGAAAGTCCCGCCGCATTCGATCGAGGCCGAGCAATCGGTGCTGGGCGGCCTGCTGCTCGACAACGCGGCATGGGACCGCATCGCCGACTTCCTGTCGCAGAGCGACTTTTACCGCTACGACCACCGCATCATCTTCGAGCACATCGGCAAGCTGATCGCGGCAACGCGTCCGGCCGACGTGATCACCGTGTACGAGGCGCTTGGCACCTCGGGCAAGGCGGAAGAGGTCGGCGGTCTCGCCTACCTGAACGCACTGGCGCAGAACACACCGAGCGCGGCCAATATTCGGCGCTACGCGGAAATCGTGCGCGATCGCGCGGTATTGCGCCGGCTGGTGTCGGTCGCTGATGAAATCTCGGCCGATGCGTTCAATCCGCAAGGCAAGGAAGTCCGGCAGTTGCTGGACGAAGCCGAATCGAAGGTGTTCTCGATCGCCGAAGACGGCGCGCGCGGGACCCAAGGCTTCCTGGAAATCGGGCCGCTGCTGACCCAAGTGGTCGAGCGGATCGACACCCTGTATCACACCGCGAACCCGAGCGACGTGACCGGCACGCCGACCGGCTTCGTCGATCTGGATCGCATGACGTCGGGCATGCACGGCGGCGAGCTGATCATCGTCGCGGGCCGTCCGTCGATGGGTAAAACGGCGTTTTCGATGAACGTCGGCGAATACGTGGCGGTCGAGTATGGTCTGCCGGTCGCCGTGTTCTCGATGGAAATGCCGGGGTCGCAGCTCACGATGCGTATGCTCGGCTCGGTCGGCCGGCTCGATCAGCACCGTATGCGAACCGGCCGTCTGACCGACGAGGATTGGCCAAAGCTCACGCACGCGGTGCAGAAAATGAGCGAAGCGCAGATCTTCATCGACGAAACCGGTGGGTTGAACCCGATGGAATTGCGCTCACGCGCACGCCGGCTGTCGCGCCAGTGCGGCAAGCTGGGTCTGATCATCATCGACTACCTGCAGCTGATGAGCGGGTCGTCGTCCGGCGAAAACCGCGCGACCGAAATTTCCGAAATCTCGCGTTCGCTCAAGAGTCTCGCCAAAGAACTCGACGTACCGGTGATTGCATTGTCGCAGCTCAACCGGGGTCTCGAACAACGCCCGAACAAGCGGCCCATCATGTCGGATCTGCGTGAATCCGGCGCTATCGAACAGGATGCGGACGTGATCCTGTTCATTTACCGCGACGAAGTCTATAACCCGGACAGCCCGGACAAGGGCACCGCCGAAATCATCATCGGTAAACAGCGGAATGGCCCGATCGGACCTGTTCGGCTCACGTTCCACGGCCAATTTACGAAGTTCGACAATTTTGCCGGCGCGCAGAATTTCTACAGCGAGTAAACACACAAATACGCGCCTGTTGTAACGGCGCTTTCAAAAGTGCGACATAAGCCCCGCAACGGTACAATATGGCGGTTTTATGTCAGCCATTATGTGACCAATTTTCGGGATCCCAATGTTCGGTCGATTCATGCCCACCGAGGGCAAGTTCTTTGAAATTTTCAATGCACACGCAACGTGCATCGTCTCGGCGAGCCGCGAACTCGAGCTGCTGATCGACAATCTGCAAGACGCGGAAACCCACAAGCAAAACGTGCAAAAAGCCGAGAAGGCCGCTGACAAGCTCACGCACGAAACCATCGACCTGCTTCACAAGACATTCATCACGCCGCTCGACCGCGATGAGATCCACAAGCTGATCACCACGATGGACGACATCCTCGACCTGATGGAGGACGTCGCCACCGCTATCTCGCTGTACGACGTGCAGGCGGTGACCTCGGAAGCCAGCCAGCTCGCGCACATCTGCACGGCAACTTCGGAGCGCGTGCAGTTCGCCGTCAGCCTGCTGTCGGACATGAAGCAGGCCAGCCAGATCCTGAAAGCGTGCGAGGAAATCGACCGTCTGGAATCGGAAGCCGACCGTGTGCTGCGCTCGGCAATGTCCAAGCTCTTCCGCGAGGAAGACAACGTCAAGACCCTGATCAAGCTGAAGGCAATTTACGAATTGCTCGAAACGATCACGGACAAATGTGAGGATGTAGCGAACATCATCGAAGGCATCGTGCTGGAAAACGCATAATGCAATCGATACAACTCGCCATCTGGGTCGTTGCCGGCCTGGTCGCTGTCGCCCTGATTTTCGACTTCATGAACGGCTTTCACGACGCGGCGAATTCGATCGCCACGGTCGTTTCCACCGGCGTGCTGAAGCCGCAGCAGGCGGTGGCCTTCGCGGCAGCGTTCAACGTCATCGCGTACTTCGTGTTTCACCTGAAAGTGGCCGCGACCGTCGGCCGGGGCACGATCGATCCCAACATCGTCGACCACTACGTGATCTTCGGCGCGCTGGTTGGCGCGATCGGCTGGAACGTCATCACCTGGATTTACGGCATTCCTTCCAGCTCGTCGCATGCGCTGATCGGCGGGCTGGTGGGTGCCGCGCTCGCCAAGTCGGGCTGGGGCTCGCTCAACATGGACGGCCTGCTGAAGACGGTGGCCTTCATTTTCATTTCGCCGCTGCTGGGCTTCGTGCTCGGCTCGTTTTTCATGCTGGCGGTGTCGTGGATGTATTTCCGCACGCCGCCAAGCAAGGTCGACCGGCGCTTCCGGCGTCTGCAACTGGTGTCCGCAGGTTTGTATAGCCTCGGCCACGGCGGCAACGACGCGCAGAAAACCATCGGCATTATCTGGATGCTGCTGATCGCGACCGGTTTTGCGTCGACGTCCGCGGACGCGCCACCGCTGTGGGTGATCGGCGGGTGTTATCTGTCGATGGGGCTTGGCACGCTGTTCGGCGGCTGGCGGATCGTCCGCACGATGGGCCAGAAAATTACCAAGCTCAAGCCGGTCGGCGGTTTTTGCGCGGAATCGGGCGGGGCGATCACGCTGTTTACTGCGTCGTGGCTCGGCATTCCGGTGTCCACCACCCATACGATCACCGGCGCGATCGTCGGCGTGGGCGCGACGCAGAAGCTCAGCGCGGTGCGTTGGGGTGTGGCCGGCAACATCGTCTGGGCGTGGATTTTGACGATTCCTGCCTCGGCGGTGCTGTCCGCGGCGGGCTGGTGGTTCGGCCACCATTTTCTGTAATTCCTCGAGCGGCTGTGGGCGCGCGGGCCTGCGCGTGGCGTGATGCGTGCGGCGCTGACAGCACGTCGGGCGCTCGCCGCGGCTTGTGAGACACAAGCGCCGCTCGCGCCCTCAGTAGGCAATCCTCCTCACACGTTTTCACGCACGCAGCCAGTCTTAGCCGCGCGTCGCTCAGATGAGCGGCGCGCTGCCCCCATCCATCGGGACAATCGCGCCCGTTACATAGCTCGCGCGGCGGCTCGCCAGAAACAGCGCGACGTCGGCAATCTCCTCCGGTTTCGCATAGCGTCCGAGCGGCACCTTGGCCTGTCCGCGCGCCAGCGCGTCCGCGTTCTCGATGCCTTGTTGCGCCGCTTCCAGTTTGACCGCTTCCTCGACGCGCTCGGTCAGCGTCGCCCCCGGGTTGATCGCGTTGATGCGGATGCCGTAGCGCGCGTAGTAGTGGGCGAGGCCGACGGTGGCGAGCATCAGCGCGGCATTCGCGGCGCCGCCGGCAATATGGATGTCGCTCGCGATCTTGCCGCCCATGCCGATGATGTTGACGATCGTGCCCGGTTCCGCGCCGCCGCCGGTTTTCGCGCGCTCCGCCATGCGGCGCAGAACTTCCTGTTGCGGATAGATGTAGGGGAAATACTTGGCTTCCATCGTCGCCCTGAACGCGTCGGCATCGAGCGTTTCCGGGTCATAGCGGCGCGCCGCGCCAGCGCTGTTGATCAGCACGTCGATCGGGCCCACTGCGGAGCTGACTTCCTCGACGATATCGGCGGCGCCGTGCGGTTCGTGCAGATCAGCGCGAGTCCGATGTACGTGCAAGCCTTCCTGCTTCAATTGCTCGTACGCGCGCGCGAGGTTGGCGGGGTCGCGTGACACGATCGCGACTTTGGCGCCCTCCTGAGCGAAGGCTCGGGCGCAGGCGAAGCCGATTCCCTTGCTGCCGCCCGTGATCAGCACCACCTTGTCTTTAAGCCCGAGATCCATCGTCACCACCCGCTGTCGGAAGAATATCGATGACGATAGCAGATCGGCGGCGTTGCTGTGTCCCCCCGGCGCTGCGATACCGCGGGGGATGGCTTCGATGGTGCAGCGACGGTTACGAGTCAGAAGTTGCCGTTGGCGAAGCGGGCGATCGGATCGTCGTTTGTCTGGGTGGGGGCGGGTACGCCACGCGAGGATGTGGACGCTCGCATGATCTGCACGCTGCCATTCGCATCGGCTTGCTGTGCCTGCCGGGCCTGGCGCGTGGCCACCGAAGCGGGTGGCGGGGGCTCGAACGCATCGGCGGCGGCGTCGATGGCGTCCGGTGCGCGAGTAGCCGTGGTTTGCGGGATCGTCTGCGCGCCCGGCGCCGTTTGAACCGGTGAGCCGGCGGGAGCCTCATACGCGCTTGCCTGGGTAGCCGGAATCGTTGCCGGCGCCACGGCGCCCGCCGCGCGCGCCTGAATCTGCGCCGCGCTCATGCCCGGCGGCGGTGGCTCGAACGGGTCAGCTTGCGCTGCGGCCGCAGCTCCGGCCGTGGTGATTGTCCCGGCCGGCTGAGCCGCCTCTGCCGACGGGGCGCGCGGCATGGCCGCAACGCGGGCCGCTTGCTGCGGTTGTCCCCCTGATTGCAACGCCGGCGACGCGGCAACATAGCCCGATCGCGCAACCGCGGCTCCCGCGCCTGCGCCCGGCGCCGCAGTCGAGCCCGCAGCCGAGCCCGCATACGCCGGCGCGACCTGCGTCACCGGCGCGCCGCTCTCCGGCTGCGGCGCCGCAGCCTGATAACTCGGCGTGTCGAACGGCGTGGGTGTCGCAGCCGGGGCGGCCACCCGGCGAATGCCGTCGAAGCGCTTCGCCCAATAAGGATTGGTCAGATAGTCGAGCCGCACCGTGCCGCCAGTCGATGGCGCATTGACGAAGCGCAGCTTGCCCACGTAAATGCCGACATGCGAATGGGCGCGGCCGGTCGTGTTGAAGAAGATCAGATCTCCCGGCGCGATCTCGTCGGGTTCGATCGATTCGCCACGTCCACTCATGTCCGCCGTGGTGCGCGGCAGATTCACCGACGCGGCGCGCAGGACCACATAGCGAACCAGCCCGCTGCAATCGAAGCCGCTATCCGGCGTATTGCCGCCCCAGCGGTAGGGCACGCCCACCAGACTCATCGCCTGAATCGAGATTTCTTCGCGGCCGATGCTGTGATCGACGAAATGGGGAAAACCGGGCGGCGGCGCATGATACGCGCCGTTCGTCACCACGACCGAGCCGCCGGACCCGCGCGATGTCTTCTGCGGCGCGCCGGCACAGGCGGCGAGCAGCAGGAGGGTCAGCAGCGAAAAGGCGAGACGGCGCATGGGAAGCGAGGCGAGCGTTAAACGCTCGTTGACTGACGGACGATGTCCGGATGGTAGCCCGCCGCACATGGCGCGGGCAAGAATTGTTGATAAATTACTTGAAGATCGTGCGCTAAGTGTTGCCCGTTCAGCACGAGGAAGTAAAAAAGCCGCGTCAGGAAGGTTCCGGACGCGGCTTCGAGGTAAAGCTAACTGACTGAAATCTAGAGGATTTCCGACGCGTAATCGGCCAGACGGGAGCGCTCGCCGCGCGCCAGCGTCACGTGCCCGCTGTGCGCCCAGCCCTTGAAGCGGTCGACCACATACGTGAGCCCCGAACTGCCTTCAGTCAGGTAAGGCGTATCGATCTGCGCGATATTGCCCAGACAGATGATCTTCGTGCCCGGACCCGCGCGCGTGACCAGCGTCTTCATCTGCTTAGGCGTCAGGTTCTGCGCTTCGTCGATGATCAGATACTTGTCCACGAACGTACGGCCGCGCATGAAGTTCATGCTCTTGACCTTCAGACGCGAGCGGATCAGCTCCTGCGTCGCGGCGCGGCCCCATTCGCCGGCGGCGTCGTCGGTTTTCTGCAGGACTTCGAGGTTGTCGTCGAATGCGCCCATCCACGGCTGCATCTTTTCCTCTTCCGTGCCCGGCAGGAAGCCGATGTCTTCGCCGACCGGCACCGTCGCGCGCGTCACGATGATCTCGTTGTAGCGCTTGTCGTCGAGCACCTGCGCGAGGCCGGCCGCGAGCGCGACCAGCGTCTTGCCGGTACCGGCCTGGCCGAGCAGCGTGACGAAGTCGATTTCCGGATTCATCAGCAGGTTCAACGCGAAATTCTGCTCGCGATTGCGCGCCGTGATGCCCCACACGTTGTTCTTGTGGTGGCCGTAGTCACGCAGCGTTTGCAGCAGCGCCGTCTTGCCGTTCAGCTCGCGCACCAGCGCATGGAACGCCGGCTCGCCGTTTTGCGGCTCCAGATAGACGAACTCGTTGACCAGCATCGACGCGCACAGCGGACCCGTCACCCGGTAATACGTGGTGCCTGTCTTGGTGTCCTGCCAGCTTTCCATGCCCTTCGCGTGCTTCGTCCAGAAATCCTGCGGCAGCGCGCGGATGCCCGAGTACAGCAGATCGCTGTCTTCGAGCACCTGGTCGTTGAAGTAGTCTTCGGCCGGCAGCCCGAGCGCGTGCGCCTTGATGCGCATGTTGATGTCTTTCGACACCAGTACGACCTGGCGATCCGCGCGATCGCGCTGCAGCGCGCGCACCACGCCGAGAATCTGGTTGTCGGCCTTGCCTTCCGGCAGACCTTCGACCGGCTCGATCGCGGTGAGCTTGGTCTGGAAGTACAGGCGCCCGGACGCCTCGCGGCTGCCCAGACGGGCGAGCGAAATGCCGTCGGACATGTTGCCGGCGTTCGCTACCAGCGCGTCCAGCGTGCGGCTCACCTGGCGGGCGTTGCGCGCGACTTCCGACATGCCCTTCTTGTGATTGTCGAGTTCTTCCAACGTCATCATCGGCAGATAGACGTCGTGTTCCTCGAAACGGAACAGACAGCTCGGATCGTGCATCAGCACATTGGTGTCGAGCACGAAGAGTTTCTGGACTTCGAGCGGTTCGGCGCCCACGCCGCGTTTCTTGCTGGTGCCACGGGTGCTGGGCGCGGCGGCCGGCGTATCGGCCGCGGGCTGTTTCGCGCTCGGCGCGCGCGCGACCACCGGCTGCGGATGAGCCGCGGGCGTAACCGGTTCGGCTTGCGGACGGGGGGCCGGCACCGGCTGCAGCAGCGCGGCGGTCTGCTTCGATTTGCGGCTGCGTGCCGGCGCGGCGGTTTCGGCCGTGGCAGGCGACGCGGATGCTGCGGGCACAGGCCGCAGTGTGGTTGCGGCGTTGGCCGCCTGCGCCATCGGTGCGGCGACGTTCGCGCGGCCGTAATCGGCCGGCTCTGCGGCTTCCCCGGCGCCAGCCTGTTTCTTCGCGGCGGAGCGCGCCGGCGTGGCGGCTTTGGCCTTGTATTCGTCAGGCGGCAGGAGATTGCCGAGCTTGCTGGGGGGAGTAGGCAAAGGCATGGTTTCCCTCGAATTAATCGGGTCACATATCGTGCGCCGCCTGTCGCATTCTGCCGGTGCCAGTGGATGCGCACGCAGTTTGCGCCCGGAGGCGCGCATTCGGTCTAGAGATGCCGGTTCGCCTGGTCTTCGATCGGCTCCTTGATGCAAGCGCGCGGCCGAGTGAACGAACGGTTGCGCGCAATTAAAAAAGCCGCCGCCCCGGCGTACGGGGCAAGCGGCTCGCCTACGGTGCTCGCGTTGCGGCTCACGACTCCGACGGTCCGGGTGGAAGGGCCGTCAAGTCGGGTGCAGCGCAGGAAAATGTGGGGTGGACAGGCACTCATTGCAACCCAATATAACGCGCCTCAAAGCGCTTGTACAGCCACCAGAATATCGTCGACATGGCCGGGCACTTTCACGCCGCGCCACTCCTCGCGCAGCACCCCTTCGGCGTCGATGAGGAACGTGGAGCGCTCGATTCCCCGTACTTCTTTGCCATACATTTTCTTCATTTTGATGACATTGAAGAGGGCGCACAGGTTTTCTTCCGGATCGGAGATCAGCGGGAAGGGCAGTTCGAGCTTGGCCTTGAAATTGTCATGCGAGCGCAGGCTGTCGCGCGACACGCCGATGATTTCCGCGCCGGCCTTCCTGAACTTCGGATACAGATCGCGGAATTGCAGACCTTCGGTCGTGCAGCCCGGCGTGTTGTCCTTCGGGTAAAAATACAGCACCACCTTCTTGCCCCGCAGCTTGGACAGCGTGATCTCACCACCGGTAGCGGGGGCGGTGAAGTCGGGGATGGGTTGGTCGACTGCGATGGACACGAGGTTCTCCGGTTTGTTATGGCCGGCGCCGTTTTGCTGCTGCGGCGTCGGCCTGGCATCGAGGCTTATGGGGAGGTCGGCGCCTGCGCGCGCGGTGGTGGTTCCGGTTGTGGTTCCGTCTCGCGCGGCGGCCGGCGGTCAGGGTCGGCCGCCGATCGGTCGCTCAGGGCTGGACGATCAGCTCGCCGGAACGCCCTGGAATTTCGCCCCACGTAACAGGGTACGATGGCAGCGTGCTGCGGTCTAGCGTGGCGTAGTAATCACCCATCGTCGCGAAGGTATGGCCTTGCGCGCGCCACCCTTGCAGCAACTGTTCGAAAATCGGCGCCAGCTTTTGTCCTTCGAGTTCCGCGTGCAACGTGAACACCTGGTCGTGCGGATTGTTGGCCGTGTGCTTCAGCATCCATTGCGCGACGTTGTGCTCGTCGACCCCGTCCACGCCGAGCACTTCATCGAGCGTGGGCAGCGTTGTGGGCATCTGTACGTGGCTGAGCGTCCTGCCGCCGACCACCGGCAGATACGGCGAGTGGCCGCGCCCGTCGGACGCGTACTGCATGCCCCACGCGTCGATCTGCTCGAACGCATGGCCGTTCATCTGCCAGCCCGCCGCGCCGTGCGTGGCCGGCGGGCCGCCGAACACCTCGACGAAACGGTCATGGCTTTTCTGCATCTGCGCGCTGGTCCACGCGCGGTCTTTCGAGCGCACGTTGTCCTGCCAGTACACGTGATCCCACGTGTGGATGCCGCATTCGAAACCGGCTTCGTGGATCGCGCGCATCTCGGCGGCTGCCTTGGCGCCAATGTCCGGACCGGGCAGCAGCACGCCGTACATCAATTGCTTGACGCCGTAGTGCTCGACCACCGAGGTGCGCGACACCTTCTTCAGAAAGCCCGGCCGCAGCACACGGCGCATCGCCCAACCGGTGTGGTCGGGGCCGAGGCTGAAGAGGAAGGTGGCGCGCGCCTTGAAACGATCAAAGATGCGCGCGAGATTCGGCACGCCTTCGCGGGTGCCGCGCAGCGTGTCGACGTCGATCTTCAGGACGATACGAGCCAAGGCGATCCGCCCTTATTGCTGTTCGACGAGCGCGCGGGCTTCGCCGACATGGCCGCGATACGCTTCGAAAATCTTGCGCAGCGCTTCGTCGAAAGTCGACTTCGGCGCCCAGCCGAGTTCCTGCATCGTGTTCTCGATTTTCGGCACGCGGTTCTGCACGTCCTGATAGCCTGCGCCGTAGTACGCGCCCGACGACGTTTCGATCAGCTGCACCTGCTTGGCCGTGTCCGCGTATTCGGGGAATTCGGCGGCGAGCGTCAGCATCTTGTGCGCGAGTTCCCGCACCGAGAAATTGTTGGTCGGGTTGCCGATGTTGTAGATCTTGCCGGTGGCGACGCCGTCCTTGTTCTCGATGATCTTCATCAGCGCGCCGATGCCGTCGTCGATATCGGTGAACGCGCGTTTTTGCGCACCGCCGTCGACGAGGCTGATGTTCTCGCCGCGCACGATGTGGCCGAGGAACTGCGTGACCACGCGCGAGCTGCCTTCCTTCGGCGTGTAGATCGAGTCGAGGCCCGGGCCGATCCAGTTGAACGGACGGAACAGCGTGAAGTTCAGGCCTTCCATGCCGTAGCCCCAGATCACGCGGTCCATCAACTGCTTCGAGCACGCATAGATCCAGCGCGGCTTGTTGATCGGGCCGTACGACAGTTGCGATTCTTCCGGATCGAACTGCTCGTCCGTGCACATGCCGTAGACCTCGGAGGTCGACGGAAACACGAGGTGCTTGCCGTACTTGACGGCCGAACGCACGATCGGCAGGTTCGCCTCGAAGTCCAGTTCGAACACGCGCAGCGGCTGCTTCACGTAGGTGGCGGGCGTCGCGATCGCGACCAGCGGCAGGATCACATCGCACTTCTTGACGTGATACTCGACCCACTCCTTGTTGATCGTGATGTCGCCTTCGAAGAAGTGCATCCGCTCATGATTGATGAGGTCGCCCAGACGTTCGGTCTGCATGTCCATCCCGAAGACTTCCCAATCGGTCGTTTCGAGAATGCGTTTGGACAGGTGATGGCCGATGAAGCCGTTCACACCCAGAATCAGGACTTTTTTCATGAAGGTCGGGGAGTTTGGATGAGCTGGGCGAATTCCGCCGGACTGACGACAGTTTCGCCGCCGTCGTGCTGGTGCCGCAATTCGTGGATGATGATCGAGCGGCCGTCGCCGCAGATCGCAAAAACGGCATTATCGCTTACGTGCAGGCCCGGCGGCAAATCCGGACGGAGCGCGCCGGGCGCGGCCAGCCGTGCGCGGGCGACGATAAAGCGGTGGCCGTCCAGATCGGTGAACGCGCCGGGATAGGGCGGCGCGACCGCGCGAATCAGGTTGTAGACCTGCTGCGCGGGCTGGCTCCAGTCGAGCCGGCCGTCTTCCGGCTTGCGTCCGCCGTAGTAGCTGCCGTGCGCGAGATCGTTCGGCAGATGCGGCGCTTCGCCTGCCAGCAGTGCCGGCAGCACGCGCCACAGGGTTTGCTCGGCGGCGACCGTGACCTTGTCGAACACTTGCGCGGCGGTGTCGTCGGGCAGGATCGGCACAGGCGTCTGCGCGATGATCGCGCCCGCGTCGGGCTTGGCCGCCATTTCGTGCAGCGTCGCGCCGGTTTCGGTTTCGCCGTGGATCACCGCCCAATTGGTCGGCACGCGGCCGCGGTATTTCGGCAGCAGCGAGCCGTGCATGTTGTAAGCGCCCCGTGCGGCGAGCGCGAGCAGGTCGACCGGCAACATGTGGCGGTAGTAGAACGAAAAGATGAAGTCCGGGCGCGCGGCGCTCACCGCGGCGCGCAACTCCGCGCTCTTCGGATCGGCCGGCGTGAGGACCGCAATGCCGTGCTCGGCCGCGACCGAGGCCACGCTGCCGAACCAGATGTTTTCGCTCGGGTTGTCTTCGTGGGTGACGACCAGCGCCACGTCGACGCCGCGCGCGAGCAGCACCTGCAGGCAGCGCACGCCGACGTTGTGATACGCGAATACGACGGCGCGCGGCTTCATGGCGTCGGCCCCTGATCGGTCAGCGGCGCGGCTTGCACCGCCTGCACGACGGCCTGGCGCGGTACTTCGGCGACGGCCGCGCCGTCGCGCTCCTCAAGGATGGTTTGCACCAGATAGCGCGGCCGCGCGCGCACCTGCTGATAGATCCGGCCGATGTACTCGCCGAGCAGGCCGAGCGCGAAGATGATCACGCCGAGCAGGAAGAAGGTGATAGCGAACAGCGTGAACACACCTTGCACTTCCGCGCCGATGATGAAGCGGCGAATCAGCAGCAGCACGAACAGCGCGGCGGACCCGAGCGACAGGATCACGCCGATGAACGACAGCCATTGCAGCGGCACCACCGAGAAGCCGGTGACGAGATCGAAATTCAGGCGGATCAGCGAGTACAGCGAGTATTTCGATTCGCCGGCAAAACGCTCTTCGTGAGCGACTTCGATTTCGACCGGATTCTGCGCGAACGTGTACGCGAGTGCCGGAATGAACGTGTTGATTTCGCCGCAGCGATTGATCGTGTCGATGATGTGCCGGCTGTACGCGCGCAGCATGCAGCCCTGGTCGGTCATCTTGATGCGGGTGATGCGCTCGCGCAGCCGGTTCATCGCGCGCGACGCCTTGCGGCGCCACAGGCTGTCCTGGCGTTGCAGACGGATCGTGCCGACGTAGTCGAAGCCTTCGCGCATCTTCGACACCAGCTTGCCGATTTCCTCCGGCGGATTCTGTAGGTCGGCGTCGAGCGTGATGACGATTTCGCCGCGCGATTGCTCGAAGCCCGCGAGAATCGCCATGTGCTGGCCGTAATTGCCGTTCAGCAGGATCACGCGGGTCGTGTCGGGCCGCGCGCGGAACTGCTCGGCGAGCAGGGCGGCGGATTTGTCGCGGCTGCCGTCATTGATGAAGATCACTTCGTAACCGGTGCCGAGCGCGTCGAGCGCCGGGTAGAGGCGCGCGAACAGCGCGGCCAGCCCGGCTTCCTCGTTGTACACCGGGATGATGATCGACACTTCCGGTGCGGCGGCGCGATGTTCCGAATAAATCATTTCCGCTTATTTTCCGTATTGTTCGCAAATTTCATTGACCGCGCGGCAGACGCGCTCCACGTCGTTTTCGTTCATCAACGTGAAGAGCGGCAGCGTGACGGTGCTCGCGCCGAAGCGCTCCGCATGCGGGAACATGCCTTCCTTGAAGCCGAGCGCGCGATACAGCGTGAACAGATGGATCGCCGGGTAATGCACGCCCGACCCGATGCCGCGTTCCTTCAGTTGCGCCATGAAGCCGGCGCGGTCCAGCGAGAGTTTTTCCAGCGGCAGCGTGATCTGGAACATGTGCCAGTTGCTGTTCTCGAAGTCGGCAAACGGCAGGCCGACGCCCAGTTTCGCCGCCGCGCCGCCTTCGAAGCCCGCGAAATACGCGCGCACGAGTTTTTTGCGCTGTTCGAGAAAGCGCGCGAGATGCGGCAGCTGGCCGAGGCCGACGCGCGCGGCGACGTCCGTCAGATTGTATTTGCCGCCGAGCACGTCGCAGTCCATGCCGTCGAAGCCCGTGCGGGTGATGCCTTGCAGGCGGTATTTCTGGGCCAGCACGGCTTCTTCCTCGTTGTTCAGCACCAGCGCGCCGCCTTCGATCGAGGTCAGATTCTTGTTCGCGTGGAAGCTGAACGACACGATGTCGCCGAGCTTGCCGATGCGCTCGCCGTTCCACGTCGAGCCGAAGGCCTGCGCGGCGTCTTCGATTACGCGCAGCTTGTGCGCGCGGGCGATCGCGTAGAGGCGGTCCATGTCGACCGGCAGGCCGGACAGAAACACCGGCAGCAGCGCCTTGGTGCGCGGCGTGATGGCCTTTTCGAGCAGATCGAGGTCGATGTTGCGCGTCACCGGATCGATGTCGACGAACACCGGCGTGGCGCCGGTTTCGAGGATCACGTTGCTGGTCGAGACCCACGAGGCGGGCGTCGTGATGACTTCGTCGCCCGCGCCCACGCCGGCAATGCGCAGCCCGATCTCCAGCGTCGCCGTGCCGGAGTTGAACGTGCGCACCGGACGGCCGCCGCAGAACTCGGAGAGCGCCGCCTCGAACTTCTGGTTCTGCGGACCGGTGGTGATCCAGCCGGAGCGCAGCACGTCGGCGACGCCCTGAATCGTTTCTTCATCGATTTCAGGTTTGACAAACGGCAAAAACGGGACTGTTGACTGGCTCATGAATGCTTCGCTCGATTGAAAAGGGCGCTACCCGAAGGGCGCGAAGTAAACCACAAACTACGCGCAAACCCAAGGTGGCGGCGAAAAATGCGCAACCGCAAAGGATACTGCGATCAACCTTAGGTCATGCTTAGTCCGTCCACAGGCTGCGCTTACGGCATCTTGCTCCCGGCCGGCCCGCGCCGGCCCGGCGCGGACGATAAACGGTAATAAAAACGTTTCCGCCAGCACGCAGCCGCGGTGTTCGCGTCTAGCTGCGCGCGACGATGATTACGCCGATCAGGATGATGCCGATCCCGACCAGCTTCTGCACCGACAACACTTCGCCGAACAGATACCACGCCGCGAACGCGTTGACGACATAGCCGAGCGACAGCATCGGATAGGCGATCGACACGTCCACTCGTGACAGCCCCACCACCCAGACTACCAGGCTCACGACATAGCACGCGAGCCCGGCGATGAGCGGCGGCTGGGTTGCGAGCCGCCAGCCGATGGGCAGGATGTTCGCACGGGTGAATTCGAAGTGTCCAACGGCATTCGTGCCGGCTTTGAGCAGCAACTGCGCGGCGGCGTTCAACGTCACGCCGGCGAGGATGCAAAAGAGGGAAATCGGGTTCATCGAACGAGTGGATGTTGAGATGGGGTCATTGTTGTGGTTTTTCCACGGCCGCCGGCGCGTCGGCGGCCGCGAGCGGCTTCATCACCACCACGCGGCGCGAATCGCGCGCGATCACCTGCATCGGCAGGCCTTCCTTGAGCAGGCGCGCGTAGGTCGGCGGCGGGATCAGCGCGAGCGCGTAGCGCTCGGCCTTCCAGCGTTGGATCCACGCGTCGATGGACGGCACCCACTTCTGCGGTTCGACGGACACGCCGAACGCCAGTTCGTCGGGATGCTCGACCATGATCATCGTGTGGTCGATATAGAACGGCAGCGTGTGGTCGAGCACGCCGACCGAGTAGAACGGCGTATCCGCAGGCAGCTTCGCGAGTTCGGCCTTGATCGCGGGGGCGAGCGGCGCGCCTGAGCTGAGGCGGCCGAACACGTCGTGACCGGTGCCGGCGATCGTCCCGAGCAGCAGCCACGCCGCGCCGAAGCAGGCGATCGCACCGAGGCTGCCGGCCCGGCTGCGGCGGTTCAGCCACAGCGCGCCGAGCGTCAGCGCGAACGCGACGCCGAGCGCGCCCAGCACCCAGCCGCGGTACTCGGCGTACAGCTCGGCCGGGTTGCGCGCGCTGCCCAGACGCGTCATGAACAGCGCGGCAAACGCGGCGACGACGAGAAACAGCGCATAGCCCGCCAGATGCCGGCGCAATTGATCGCGCGTGACGAGCGGCAGATACATGCCGATCAGGAGCGCGATCGGCGGGGCGATCGGCAGCGTGTAGGAGAGCAGCTTCGAATGCGACGCGCTGAAGAACAGGAAAATGAAGGCGATCCACACGAGCATCAGCGTGACCGGCGCGAAGCCGTTCGGCTGGCGCGGCTGGCGCCACGCGTGGCGCACGCTTTGCAGCGTCACCGACAGCCACGGCAGAAATCCCACCAGCAGCACCGGCACGAAGTAGTAGAACGCGCCGGGGCGGTTCTGCTCGGGCGTCAGGTAGCGCTTGAACTGCTGGACGATGAAGAAGAAGTTCAGGAATTCCGGATTGCGTTGCTGCACCAGCACGAACCACGGCGTGACGATCACGAAGAACACGATCAGGCCGCCGATCAGATGCAGGCGTTTCCACAGCGCCCAGTCGCGCGCGATCAGCGTGTAGAGCACCAGCACGGCGCCCGGCAGGATCACGCCGACGAGCCCCTTGGATAGCACCGCCAGCGCCATCGACCCCCAGCACACCCACATCCAGCCGCGCACGCACGAGCCCGGCAGGTTGGGGCGTTGCGCGAGCATCAGCGCACAGAGCGTCAGCGCCATCCAGAACGACAGGCCCATGTCGAGCGTGTTGAAGTGGCCCATCAGGTTCCAGTACGGCGAGCACGCCAGCACGATCGCGGCGAAAACGCCGGTTGCCGTGTTGAACACACGCGCGCCGGTGAAGCCGATCAGCAGCACGCCGGCGAAGCCCGTCAGCGCGGTGTACAGACGCGCCTGCCACTCGCCGATGCCGAACCACGCGAACGTGAGCGCGTTCGCCCAGGTTTGCAGCGGCGGCTTCTCGAAGTACTTGTAGGCGTTGTAGCGTGGCGTGATCCAGTCGCCGGTGACGAACATCTCGCGCGCCATTTCGGCATAGCGGCCTTCGTCGCTAGGCAGCAGATGGCGCCAGCCGAGCGGCACAAACCAGATCACGGCTAGAGCCAGCACCAGCAGCAGGATCGTGGTGCGGTTGAGCGGTAGCCTCGACGGCGTATCGTTCATGAGTTTCAACCTTTATGGCGACGCCGCGTGGGCGGCGAAGCGATGTTGTCTGGAAATGGCGACCGGTCGTTCGCGGAGCGGCCATTCGCGGAGTACTGCGCGCGCGGAGCTGCGGCGACACGCCGGCCGCAGTCGGCTTCGGCGGTGGGCGCTCGGGCGTCGGCTGCCGTGTGCGCGGCGCTACGACGCTGCGCATGACCAGGCGCGATTTGCCGGCTCCACACCGATGGCGCGCAGTGTACGTTATCGGCCGTGATGCGGCGAGGGCGCGAGGGCGGCGCGGCGCCGTGAGCGTGCTTTCGCGGGACGGCAGCGGGCAGCGTGCCGCCCTTGCGAAGCCCGACGGGATGGCACTGCGGCCAGACCGCGACCGTACCGGCGCGTGATCGCAGCGCGCTACGCCTCGATCAGCAACGCGGCGGCGACCTTGCGGCCCTCGGCCATCAGAATGTTGTAGGTGCGGCAGGCGGCCTTGAAGTCCATCGTTTCGACGCCGATGCGCTTCGCGGTGAGCGCGGCCGTCAGGCGCGGGTGCGGAAAGCGCAGCCGCTCGCCGCTGCCGAATATGACTACTTCGGGCGCGGCGTCGATCAGCATCGCAAAGTGCTCGGCGCTCAGCTGGTCGAAAGACGAGACGGGCCAGGGGATGACCGGCGCCTCCGGCAGCACGAGGAGGCTGCCCGAATGGCGGACCGCATTGATTTCGACATAGTCGGCGCCGTAGCCGGTGACGGTGTTGAGGGCGCCGCTGGAATCCTGATGTAATTTCAAATTGGTTTTCCGAAGTCGTCGTGAGACATCATGCGTGTTGGCGGCCTGTGGGCCGGAGCCAGCAAGGCGGTTCGACGCGATTGGACACAAGGGGCCAAAAAGAAGAAGGGGCCGAAAAGGCTTGCCGTTGCGGTTGGTGCATTGCGGAAGTCGGCCAAAATCCGCTAAATTATAACTTTTTAGCCGCTTTGCGGCGCCCCTCGCTCATATGCCGCCATAAGCGGCACTGAGTTCACCGGCGCGACCCACCGGCTACCTGCCCTGGTTTTGTCCGCTGTCACCGGATTTTTATCCGTTTTTTGGCTGTTTTGCCCGATTTTTGTCCGTTTCGTGGCTCTGCTGGCGCAATCTGCCGCAGGCGCGACCAGCGGGCGTGGGTGAAACTGCAGTCGAAGGCCGAAAAGCGGCACGCAGGCGTGCTCAGGAAATCGCGCCGGCTGGGGTGAGCAGCGGCGGCTCGACAAAGCGGCCCAATCCGCGTTTGGCAGCCTTCGCCGGCCCTGCGCGTTCCGAACCCCGTACGGCGAACTTGCCCGGCCTGGCGTTTTTTAGCCCGTGTCTGTCCGCCCAAGCTATCAACCAGGATGAAGTGCCCGCCGTGAAACCGATTCTCAAATCCAACAAGTTGTTGAATGTCTGCTATGACATTCGCGGGCCCGTCCTCGAACACGCGAAGCGGCTCGAAGAAGAGGGCCACCGCATCATCAAGCTGAACATCGGCAATCTCGCGCCGTTCGGCTTCGAGGCGCCCGACGAAATCATTCAGGACATGATCCTGAACCTGCCGGGCTCGTCCGGCTACTCGGACTCCAAGGGTGTGTTCGCCGCGCGCAAGGCGATCATGCATTACACGCAGCAAAAGGGCGTGCACGGCGTCGAGCTGGACGACATCTACATCGGCAACGGCGCGTCCGAGCTGATCGTGATGGCGCTGCAGGGCCTGCTGAACGACGGCGACGAAGTGCTGCTGCCCGCGCCCGACTACCCGCTGTGGACGGCGGGCGTGAGCCTCGCGGGCGGCACGCCGGTGCACTACATCTGCGACGAGTCGAACAGCTGGATGCCCGACCTCGATGACATCCGCGCGAAAATCACGCCGAACACGCGCGCGCTCGTCGTCATCAACCCGAACAACCCGACCGGCGCGCTGTACTCGGACGAACTGCTGCTCGGCCTCATCGAAATCGCGCGCCAGCACGGCCTCGTGATCTTCGCCGACGAGGTCTACGACAAGATCGTCTACGACGGCAAGACGCACACGTCGATGGCCGCGCTCTCCGAAGACGTGCTCACGGTCACGTTCAACAGTCTGTCGAAGAGCTACCGCTCGTGCGGCTACCGCGCCGGCTGGATGTTCATCTCGGGCCTGACCGGCGAGAACCGCCGCAACGGCCGCGATTATTTCGAAGGTCTCGGCATCCTCGCGTCGATGCGGCTGTGCCCGAACGTGCCCGGCCAGTACGCGATCCAGACCGCGCTCGGCGGCTATCAGAGCATCAACGACCTGATCGTGCCGAGCGGGCGCCTGTACAAGCAGCGCGAACTCGCGTATGACATGCTGACGGCCATCCCCGGCGTGAGCTGCGTGAAGCCCGAAGCGGCGCTGTACATGTTCCCGCGCCTCGATCCGAAGGTGTACCCGATCAAGGACGACCAGCAGTTCATCCTCGATCTGCTGCTCGAAGAGCGCGTGCTGCTCGTGCAGGGCACCGGTTTCAACTGGAAGTCGCCGGATCACTTCCGCGTCGTGTTCCTGCCGAACGTGGACGACCTCGCGGATTCGATCAACCGGATCGCGCGTTTCCTCGACGGCTACCGCAAACGTCACACGGCCTAGCGCACAATGTGGCGCACGGCGCGGCAAGCACTGCTGCGCCCGCCACCGGCACTCGTCTCTTTTTAATCACCTACTCGAAAACACACGCTGCATGGAACCGATCAAAGTTGGACTGCTGGGCTTCGGCACGGTAGGCAGCGGCACCTTCACGGTACTGCGTCGCAATCAGGAAGAAATCAAACGCCGCGCGGGCCGCGGCATCGAGATTGCGCGCATCGCCGTGCGCAATCCCGCGAAGGCGACGGCGGCGCTCGGCACACAAGCGGGCACCGTGGCGCTGACCGATGACTTCAACGCGGTGGTCGACGATCCGTCGATCGATATCGTGGCCGAAATGATCGGCGGCACCGACGTGGCGCGCGAGCTCGTACTGCGCGCGATCAAGAATGGCAAGCACGTGGTCACCGCCAACAAGGCGCTGCTCGCGGTGCACGGCACCGAGATTTTCGAAGCGGCGCGCGCCAATGGCGTGATGGTGTCGTTCGAGGCGGCGGTGGCGGGCGGCATTCCGATCATCAAGGCGCTGCGCGAAGGGCTGACGGCCAACCGCATCCAGTACATCGCGGGCATCATCAACGGCACCACGAACTACATCCTCTCGGAAATGCGCGACCGCGGGCTCGACTTCGCGACCGCACTGAAGGCCGCGCAGGAACTGGGCTATGCCGAAGCCGATCCGACCTTCGACATCGAAGGCGTGGACGCCGCGCACAAGGCGACGATCATGAGCGCGATCGCGTTCGGCGTGCCGGTGCAGTTCGACAAGGCGTACGTCGAAGGCATCAGCAAGCTTGCCGCGATCGACATCAAGTACGCCGAGGAACTCGGCTACCGCATCAAGCTGCTCGGCATCGCGCGCCGCACCGACAAGGGCATCGAGCTGCGCGTGCACCCCACGCTGATTCCGGAAAAGCGCCTGCTGGCGAACGTGGAAGGCGCGATGAACGCGGTCGTGGTGCATGGCGACGCGGTCGGCACCACGTTGTACTACGGCAAGGGCGCGGGCGCGGAGCCGACGGCCTCGGCCGTGGTGGCCGATCTGGTCGACGTGACGCGCCTGCATACGGCTGACCCGGAGCATCGCGTGCCGCATCTGGCGTTCCAGCCGGACAGCCTGTCGAACACGCCGATTCTGCCGATCGACGAAGTGACGAGCGGCTACTACCTGCGTCTGCGGGTGGCGGACGTGACCGGCGTGCTGGCGGACATCACGCGCATTCTGGCCGACACCGGCATTTCGATCGATGCGCTGCTGCAGAAGGAATCGGAGCAGGTCGACGCGAACGGCAAGGGCGAAACCGACATCATCCTGATCACGCACGAAACGGTCGAAAAGCACGTCAACGCCGCGATCAAAACGATCGAAGCGCTGAAGACCGTCGTCTCGCAAGTCACGAAGCTGCGCATGGAAGCGCTGAACTAGGCCCACTATGAACTACCTCTCCACGCGCGGCGCCGGAGCCGGCGAGCGCCACACCTTTTCGGACATCCTGCTGGGCGGTCTCGCGAAAGACGGCGGCCTGTACCTGCCGGCCGAATATCCGCGCGTCAGCGCCGACGAACTGACGCGCTGGCGCACGCTGCCTTACGCGGACCTTGCGTTCGAGATCCTGTCGAAGTTCAGCGACGACATTCCCGCCGAAGATCTGCGCGCACTCACGCGCAAGACCTATACGGCCGCGACGTACTGCAACGTGCGCGACGACGAAAGCGCCGCGCAGATCACGCCGCTGAAAACGCTGGGCGTCGAGAACGGCGCGCCGCTGTCGCTGCTGGAACTGTCGAACGGTCCGACGCTCGCGTTCAAGGACATGGCGATGCAGCTGATCGGCAACCTGTTCGAGTACGCGCTGGCCAAACATGGCGAGACGCTGAACATTCTCGGCGCGACCTCGGGCGACACCGGCAGCGCCGCCGAATACGCGATGCGCGGCAAGAAGGGCATTCGCGTGTTCATGCTGTCGCCGCACAGGAAGATGAGCGCGTTCCAGACCGCGCAGATGTACAGCCTGCAGGACCCGAACATCTTCAACATCGCCGTTGAAGGCGTGTTCGACGACGCGCAGGACATCGTCAAGGCGGTGTCGAACGATCACGAGTTCAAGGCGAAGTACAAGATCGGCACGGTCAATTCGATCAACTGGGCGCGTGTCGTCGCGCAGGTCGTGTATTACTTCAAGGGCTACTTCGCGGCGACGAAGTCGAACGACGAGCGCGTGTCGTTCACGGTGCCGTCGGGCAATTTCGGCAACGTCTGCGCGGGTCACATCGCGCGGATGATGGGGCTGCCGATCGAGAAGCTGGTGGTCGCGACCAACGAAAACGACGTGCTCGACGAGTTCTTCCGCACCGGTATCTACCGCGTGCGCAAGGCGGCGGAGACGTATCACACGAGCAGCCCGAGCATGGACATTTCGAAGGCGTCGAACTTCGAGCGCTTCGTGTTCGATCTGCTGGGCCGCGATCCGGCTCGCGTGCTGCAACTGTTCCGCGACGTCGAGGAGAAGGGCGGTTTCGACCTCGCGGCGAGCGGTGATTTCGTGCGCGTGAAGGAGTTCGGTTTCGTGTCGGGCCGCAGCAGCCACGATACTCGCGTGGAGACGATCCGTGACGTGTTCGAGCGTTACGACACGATGATCGACACGCACACGGCCGATGGTCTGAAGGTGGCGCGCGAGCATCTGCAACCGGGCATTCCGATGATCGTGCTGGAGACCGCGCAACCGATCAAGTTCGGCGAAACGATCCGTGAGGCGCTGTTACGCGAACCGGAGCGGCCGGCTGCGTTCTCGGGGCTGGAATCGTTGCCGCAGCGCTTCGAAGTGCTGCCGGCTGATGCGCAGCGCGTGAAGGACTTCGTCGTGGCGAACACGGGCGAGTAACCTGGGTGGTTGTCGTGCTGCGTGAGTCCATGCGGCTCGCGCGGCACAGGTGGTGTGGCCGGGCCAAAGGCGGCTGGATTCATGGCGACGCGCGTCGGGAAGCGTCGACTGGCCCGTCATACGACAGTACTTGCCGTGCAGTTCGCGGCGCCGCGTGCCGCGAAGCTCACGGCACACGCCGCACCGCACAGCCCCGCATCACACCAGGCCGAACCCCCACCTCACACCCGGCCGCCCAGGCCGATCGCATCGACCGCTACAATGTTCTTTTAATCTGCGGCTTCGACACCTGAATGTCCACACCAACGCCCCGCGCTCCCATGCTCGCCACTGCCGAAGCGTTGGCGACCCTGCTTGGCGCCGCGCGCCCGATCGACGGCACTGAATCCATTCCCACGCTCGAGGCGCTGAACCGCGTGCTGTCGGCCGACGTCACGTCGCCGCTCGACGTCCCGCCGATGAACACCAGCGCGATGGACGGCTACGCGATCCGTATCGCGGACCTTGCCGGCGAGGGCGCGAGCCGCCTGCCGGTGTCGCAACGCATTCCCGCAGGACACGCGCCCACGCCGTTGCAGCCCGGCACCGCGGCGCGCATCTTCACCGGCGCGACGGTGCCGCCCGGCGCGGACGCGGTCGTGATGCAGGAGCAAACCGAAGCCGCCGGCGATCAAGTCACGATTCTCCACGCCCCGCAACCCGGCGAATGGATCACGGCGCAGGGCGCGGACATCCGCAGCGGCTCGGTCATCCTGCCGGCCGGCACACGGCTCTCGCCGCAGGCGCTCGGGCTGGCGGCGTCGGTCGGCTGCGCGGAGCTGGCGGTGCGCCGGCGCGTCAAGGTCGCCGTGTTTTTCACCGGCGATGAGCTGACCATGCCGGGCGAGCCGCTCGAGCCCGGTGCGATCTACAACTCGAATCGCTTCACGCTGCGTGGTCTGCTGGAAAAGCTCGGCTGCGAGATAACCGATTACGGCATCGTCGCCGACAAGCTCGACGCGACCCGCGCGACGCTGTGCGAGGCTGCCCAGGCTCACGATCTGATCCTGACGTGCGGCGGCGTGTCGGTCGGCGAGGAGGATCACGTGAAGCCGGCTGTCGAGGCGGAAGGACGTCTTTCGATGTGGCAGATCGCGATGAAGCCGGGTAAGCCGCTCGCATTCGGCGCGGTGCGCCGTGCCGCATCGCGCGAGAGTGCGGGGGCATCGGCATCGGCCGAAACCTTCTTCATTGGCCTGCCGGGCAACCCGGTGTCCAGCTTCGCGACCTTCCTGCTGTTCGTGCGTCCGTTCGTGCTGAGCCTTGCCGGTGCCCGGAGCGTCGCGCCGCGTGCGCTGTCGCTGCGCGCGGACTTCACGCAGAGCAAGGCCGACCGCCGCAACGAATTCCTGCGCGCGCGGGTCAACGAAACCGGCGGCCTCGATCTGTTTCCGAATCAGAGCTCGGCCGTGCTGACTTCGACGGTGTGGGGCGACGGCCTGATCGACAATCCGCCGAATCACGCGATCAGCGCCGGCGAGACCGTGCGCTTCATTCCCTTTTCCGAATTGCTGAACTGAGGCCGGCCATGCATCGCAGACCGGTAACATTCCGATGAAAATTGAACTCCGCTATTTTGCGAGCGTGCGCGAAGCGCTCAACCTGGCCGACGAAACCGTCGAGCTGCCCGACGGCATCGCGACCGTCGGCGACGTGCGCGCCTGGCTGCGCGTGCGCGGCGGCATCTGGGCCGAGACGCTCGCCGAAGGCCGCGCGCTGCGCATGGCCTGCAACCACGTGATGACGGGCGCCGGCACCCGCGTCACCGACGGCTGCGAAGTCGCGTTCTTCCCGCCCGTCACCGGCGGCTAGGCGCGCCGCCGCTCGCCTGCCCACACCCCCCCAGGAGCCGCCGATGCCCGTTCGCGTTCAGACCGAAGACTTCGACCTCAGCACCGAGGTGGCCGCGTTGCGCGCGCGCAATCCGAAGATCGGCGCGGTTGCCTGTTTCGTCGGCACCGTACGTGATCTGAACGACGGGAGCGCGGTCGAGACCATGGAGCTCGAGCATTACCCCGGCATGACGGAGAAGTCGCTGGAGGCGATCGTCGTGAGTGCGCGCGAGCGCTGGCCGGGCATCGAGGTGCTGATCGTGCACCGGGTCGGCAAGCTCTATCCGCTCGACCAGATCGTGCTGGTGGCGACGACGGCCGCGCATCGCGGCGACGCGTTCGCGTCGTGTGAATTCGTGATGGATTATCTGAAGACCCAGGCGCCGTTCTGGAAGAAAGAGAAGACCGGGAGCGGCGAGCGCTGGGTAGACGCCCGCGTCACCGACGACGCCGCGCTCGCGCGGTGGGACAGCGACTCGGCGAATCAAGCGCGGGAGTAGTCGCGTAGTCGCGCGCCGGGGCACGGCTGGACTGGACGGGCGGCGGTGCCAGCAGGTGCTCAATGTGCACCGGGCGCCCCGACCACCCACGACGCCCCGAACCTTGTCATTCACTCGTCGCGCGGCTGCCCGATGATCCGCGTCGGAAACGGCTCGCCCGCCGGACGTGCGGCATGGGCGTCGTCATCATGCGGCCGCCGCTTCGGCGCCACGCGTTCGAGCAGCGCCTGCTGCTCCGCCGGAATCTTGTAATCCCAACCGAAGCGGCTCAACTGCAGGCTCTGCGCGATACGCAGCGCCGGCTCCATGAAGCGCACTGCCGCAGCTGGCTGATAGCGGGACTCCACGGTGTCCAGAAACAGATACAGCCAGCGGTTGAAGTGCTGCGGTTCGACCCCGTCGAGCGGCTGATGCGCTTGCTGCACGTTGCCGCGGTACTGCTTCGCACCCAGCACGAGACTGCCCCAGAACGTGCACATCTTCGGCAGATGATCGTCCCAACGGCCCGCCAGCGTGGCGTCGAACACGGGGCCGAGCAGCGGATCGGCGCGCACGCGGTCGTAAAAGCCATAAACGAGTTCGCGGATGTTCGCTTCGGTCGGCTCGGCGGCGCGCTCGACCACCGGCGCGGCGGGGAAAGACGGGTTCATGCTGATTCCAGAAAAAGGCGGCTTCGAATGGCGGCGCGTCACTCGGCGCGACAGGCGACCGGGCGCGAAGTGAAACCGTTTGCGAAGAAAGGAAGAGGACGGCGAATACCCTGCTTTTCTTACAAATGACCGAGGCGGGAAACGTTACCATTGCTACCGGTACATTAGCGCCGCCTGTCGAGGAAAAATTACCAAACATGCCTATTGTCTGCATCTTAGGGTGAAGCGGCGGCCACCGGCAACCCTTGCATCGACGCGGTTATCTCCACGATCGCGGCTTGCGTCCATCGTGATACCTGCCCTATGAGACTGACGGATTATACGGATTACTCACTACGCGTCCTGCTGTACCTCGCGGTCCAAGGGGACGCGTTGTCGACGATTCAGGACATTTCGCAAGCCTACGGAATATCCCGGAACCATCTGATGAAGGTTGTGCAGCAACTCGCGGAACGCGGCTGGGTCGAAACCGTACGCGGGCGCAACGGCGGTCTGCGGTTTGTCGAGCACACCCGCGAATTGACCGTAGGCGAGGTGGTGCGCGCGACGGAAAGCGACTTCGCGCTGGTCGCCTGCTTGCCCGACCAGCGTGGCGAACACCGTCCGTGCGTGATCTCGCCGCAATGCCGTCTGCGCGCGGCGCTCCAGGCGGCGCGCGATGCCTTTCTTGCCGAGCTCGACCGGCATACGATCGGCGAGGTCACGCAGCCGCGAGGTGCACTGGCCGCGCTGCTCGGCATGAACGGTGCGATCCCGATCATGCCGGTCGTGCCGGTCGCGCCGGCCGACGGCGGCGCGTCGGCGACCTGAAACGGGGCGCAGACAGTTGTTTCGTTCAAATGTTAAATAGTTGCCGTTGGACGCAAAAAAGCGCTTGAATCCTGAATAAAACGCCTCATTTTGGTGGTAATCGAAATTGGAGGTCTCTTGATGAGAGTCGACAAACTCACCACTAAATTCCAGGAAGCGCTCGCGGATGCGCAGAGTCTGGCCGTCGGTCACGACAATCAATACATCGAGCCGGTTCATCTGTTGTCGGCGCTCGTCGCCCAGCAGGATGGTTCGGCGCGCTCGCTGCTCTCGCGTGCCGGCGTGCACGTGCAGGCGCTGCAAACGGCACTCGGCGACGCAATGACGCGGCTGCCGCAGGTGCATGGCACCGACGGCAACGTGCAGATCGGCCGCGAACTGACCGGCTTGTTGAATCAGGCGGACAAGGAAGCGCAAAAGCTCAACGACACGTTCATCGCGAGCGAGATGTTTCTGCTCGCGGTCGCGGACGACAAAGGCGAAGCAGGGCGCCTCGCGCGTCAGCATGGCTTGTCGCGCAAGTCGCTGGAAAGCGCGATCGCGGCGGTGCGCGGCGGCTCGCAGGTGCATAGCCAGGACGCCGAAAGCCAGCGCGAAGCGCTGAAGAAGTACACGGTCGACCTGACCGAGCGTGCGCGGGCCGGCAAGCTCGACCCGGTGATCGGCCGTGACGACGAAATCCGTCGCTCGATTCAGATCCTGCAACGTCGCACCAAGAACAATCCGGTGCTGATCGGCGAACCGGGCGTGGGTAAGACCGCGATCGTCGAAGGGCTCGCGCAGCGCATCGTCAACGGCGAAGTGCCGGAGACGCTCAAGGGCAAGCGCGTGCTGTCGCTCGACATGGCCGCGTTGCTGGCCGGCGCGAAGTATCGCGGCGAGTTCGAAGAGCGGCTTAAAGCCGTGCTCAGCGACATCGCGAAAGACGAAGGCCAGACCATCGTCTTCATCGACGAAATTCACACGATGGTCGGCGCGGGCAAGGCCGAAGGCGCGATGGACGCGGGCAACATGCTCAAGCCGGCGCTTTCGCGCGGCGAACTGCATTGCGTCGGCGCCACCACACTGGATGAATACCGCAAGTACATCGAGAAGGATGCCGCGCTCGAACGCCGCTTCCAGAAGGTGCTCGTCGACGAGCCGTCGGTGGAGGCGACCATCGCGATTCTGCGCGGTTTGCAGGAAAAGTACGAACTGCATCACGGCGTCGACATCACCGACCCGGCGATCGTCGCGGCCGCGGAACTGTCGCATCGCTACATCACGGATCGTTTCCTGCCGGACAAGGCGATCGATCTGATCGACGAAGCCGCGTCGAAGATCAAGATGGAAATCGACTCGAAGCCGGAAGAGATGGACCGGCTCGACCGTCGTTTGATCCAGTTGAAGATCGAACGCGAAGCCGTGAAGAAGGAGAAGGACGAAGCGTCGCAAAAGCGTCTGCAATTGATCGAGGAAGAAATCGAGCGTTTGAATCGCGAATACTCGGATCTCGACGAAATCTGGACTGCCGAAAAAGCCGCGGTACAGGGCAGTGCGCAATTGAAGGAAGAGATCGAGAAAACGCGTGCGGAAATCACGCGCCTGCAGCGTGAGGGCAAGCTCGAAAAAGTCGCCGAGTTGCAGTACGGCAAGCTGCCGGGACTCGAAGCGCAACTGAAGGAAGTGACGCGGGCCGAGGCGGAAGAGCAGAACAGCCCGCAGCGTCGGCGGCTGTTGCGCACGCAGGTCGGGGCGGAAGAAATCGCGGAAGTCGTGTCGCGTTCTACGGGCATTCCGGTCTCGCGCATGATGCAGGGCGAGCGCGAAAAGCTGCTGCAGATCGAGGAGAAACTGCACGACCGCGTGGTCGGTCAGGACGAAGCGATCACTGCGGTGGCCGATGCGATCCGCCGCTCGCGCGCGGGTCTGTCAGACCCGAACCGTCCGTATGGTTCGTTCCTGTTCCTCGGGCCGACCGGTGTGGGCAAGACCGAACTGTGCAAGGCGCTGGCTTCGTTCCTGTTCGATTCGGAAGATCATCTGATCCGTATCGACATGAGCGAATTCATGGAGAAGCACAGCGTCGCGCGCTTGATCGGTGCGCCGCCCGGTTATGTCGGTTACGAGGAAGGCGGTTATCTGACCGAAGCCGTGCGCCGCAAGCCGTATAGCGTGATCCTGCTCGACGAAATCGAGAAGGCGCATCCGGATGTGTTCAACGTGCTGCTGCAAGTGCTCGACGACGGCCGCATGACCGATGGTCAGGGCCGTACCGTGGACTTCAAGAACACGGTGATCGTGATGACTTCGAACCTTGGTTCGCAGGTGATCCAGGCGATGGTCGGCGAGCCGCAGGAAGCGGTCAAGGATGCGGTGTGGGAAGAGGTGAAACTGCACTTCCGGCCCGAGTTCCTGAACCGGATCGACGACGTCGTGGTGTTCCACGCGCTCGACCGCTCGAACATTCAGTCGATCGCGCGTATCCAGCTCCAGCGTCTGCATGAACGGCTTGCCAAGCTCGACATGCAACTCGTGGTGTCCGACGAGGCGCTCGAACACGTCGGCAAGGTCGGCTACGATCCGCTGTTCGGCGCGCGGCCGTTGAAGCGCGCGATCCAGCAGGAGATCGAGAACCCGGTCGCCAAGCTGATTCTGGCCGGCAAGTTCGGTCCGAAGGATGTGATTCCGGTCGAAGTGGAAGACGGCAAGCTGGTGTTCGAACGCGTCGTGCATTGACCAGTGAGGCGCGGGTGCGGCGGTGGTCGAGCCGCTTCGCACCGCCCATCTGCAAAAGCGGCAACGAAGGTGACTTCGTTGCCGCTTTTTTTTGTCTGATCGACTAGCCAGCCGCTCAGGCGAGGCCGCCCGCTTGCTGAGGCGTGCTTTTATGCGTTCTTGTTGCCAAACAGCGCCGACAGCCCGCCGAGCGCGCCGAGCACGGTGGTGGCATTGAGCTTGCCCTCGGCCGGCACTTCGCCTTCGGGGGTCGCTGCGTTGACGACATGCGGCAGAATCTGCGACAGCAGGCCCGTGACCTGGTCCGGTTCCACGCCGGCTTTCGCCGCGAGGTTAGTCACGGTTTCCGGGCCGAGTACGCTATGCAGCGCATCGGGTGCGATCGGCTGATTCTCGCCATTGCTGACCCATGACGAAACCACGTCGCCGAGGCCCTTTTCCTTGAAGCGGTCGATCAGCCCATTCAGGCCGCCCGGCTGGTTATTGACGAATTCGAGTGCGGCTGTGATCAGCGCTTGCTGGCCACCGCCGCCTTCGGGCGATTTGCCAAGCAGGGAACCGATAGTGTCGAGTAGGCTCATGACGGTCTCTCTTGAATGCCGACACGTGCGTGACGGGTCAGCGGGTGAAAACGCCGCGCGGTTGCGCGGCGCGGTGGAAAAGGCGGACGGTCGGCAGCGGGACGGTTTCGGTGCGCGCATGCCATGGAGATCATGCAGATCATGCGCGCACCCGGGAGGCCTCGCGATGCCGTCGCCACCACTTTGCGCATCGTTGCGTTACGCGCCAGAGGCCGCCGCGGCCGAGGCGGCCTTGCTCTTCTTTGCCTTCTTCTTCGATGCCTTGGTGCCGGACGCGTCGGCCGGCGCGGTGGCCGCAGGTGCGGCGGCCGGTGCGGAAGCCGCTGCTGCTTCGGATGCCGCGGCCTTGCTCTTCTTCTTCGACTTCGATGCTTTCGCGCCCGACGCTTCCGCGGGAGCCGGGGCTGCGGTCGTGGCCGGAGCCGGGGTGGTCGCCGCGGGCGCTGCTGCCGGTGCCGCCTTCGTGCTGCTGGTCGACTTCGTCGCAGGCTTGGCGCCGGTCGGGGGCGCGCCCGAGCCGTTGATCGTCAGGCCGGCCGCTTCGAGGTTGGTGACGGACTTGGCGCCGATGCCCTTGACGCGGGTGGCGAGATCGTCGGCGTCCTTGAACGGGCCGTTTTTGGTGCGTTCGTCGATGATCGCCTTGGCGTGAACGGGGCCGATGCCCTTGACCGATTCGAGCGCCGCCTGATCGGCGGAATTCACTTCGACGGCCGCCGCAAATCCGGCCGACAGCGACAAAGCCACAGCAACGCAAAGCATTAAAAGCTTCTTCAGCATGGCAAGCACTCCATTGAGGGCAAGTAAGTAAGCCGGGAACGGACGACGCATCCTGTCAGCAGGCGCTGCGTCTAAGCATAGAACAAATCGCGCGCCCTTATTTGTGAACGCCGCCGATTTATACCGATCGATTCGTGACAAGTAAATCAGGCCGCACAATATTTAAACCTTTTGCTTAGCCATTAGGCTGTTCTGAGTTTATCCATTCAATGCCGTCCGCTATAAAAAATCACACCGCAGACACATGACAGCGGTGAGCGCTTGACTTAGAGTGCACTCGAAGTCCTAACCTGAGTCCGTCATGTCGAAAATCTCAACCGCACTCACCATCGGTCAGGTGGCCGAAACGATCGGCGTCTCGACGCATACGCTGCGCTATTACGAACAGGCCGGGCTGATCCGCGAGGTCGGGCGCACGCAGGCGGGGCATCGCCTGTATTCGCCGGCCGATCTCGACTGGCTGCGCTTCGTAATGCGTCTGAAAGCGACCGGCATGCCGATCGCCGGTATGCAGGCGTTCGCGGCGCTGCGTGCACAAGGCCAGCCGACGATGGGCGCGCGCCGCGACCAGCTGGTGGCGCACCGGGATGCGGTTTTGGCGCGGATCGCCGAATTGCAGAGCAATCTGGGCGCGATCGTCGACAAGATCGCGTACTACGAGACGGCCGGGCGCAACGGCGGCGCGGTTGATGAGCCGACACGACAGGGCGGTGCGACCGCATCGCTTTCACATTCGGAAAAGGACTCACCATGGACTACGCACAAAACGACCGCTACACCCGGGGCTGGGACAAGCTGAAGGAGATCGACGGCGCGGCCGGCGAACAGGTGATCGCCGCGCTCGCGCCGATCGCGCCGGATTTCGGGCGGCTACTGATCGAGTTTGGTTTCGGCGATATCTACAGCCGGCCGCAGCTCGATCTGCGGGCGCGTGAAATTGCGACGATTGCGTCGCTCGCGACGCTCGGGTGTGCGCAGCCGCAACTCAAAGTGCATATCGAGGCGGCGTTGAACGTCGGTTGTACACGCGAGGAGATCGTCGAGGTGTTCATGCAGATGGCGCTCTATGCGGGTTTCCCGGCGGCGCTGAACGCGTTGTTCGCCGCGCGTGAGGTTTTCGAGCGACACGATCGGGCGGGGGAGGCGGGGCTGCGGGAGATGGCTGAGGAAGTGGAGGCGGGGTAACCGATGTGACGTCGGTGGGACAAGTGGTGCCTGTAGGGGCCGCTTTTTCTGTGGGCTAAAAAGCAACTAACCGTCTGCTTCTGATAGTGTCGTCGACGGGACGCGAGCGGCTAAGCCGCGAAGTATTGGTCAGCGAGGCGCGGCCGCCAGCTAGACCCTCAGCTCGCCGAATCCACCACGCCCACCAGCTCCGCCCGCAAATACCGCTTGCTCACCACCCGCCAGTACGCCAGCAAACCAAAACCGGCAATCGCGAGACTCGCCGTATTCGCGACCCAGAAGCCGCGCGCGCCGGTCAGCCATTCCGGCGTGACGCCGCTTACGTTGAAGCCGAGCAGATATCCGCCACCCAGCCCCACGCCCCACAACGCAACCGCATAGATGACGGTCGGCACGACTGCCACCTTGTACGCGCGCAGCACGAACGCGGTGGTGATCTGCAATGCATCGAACAGGTGGTAGCACACGACGATCAGCACCAGCGGCAGCGCTGCCGCCACGACCTGCGCATTCGGCGTATAGCCTTCGATGATGTACGGCCGCAGCACCAGCACGATCGCACCGTAACAACAGGCGATCGCGACCGCCATCATGATGCCGTGACGCGACAGCGTGCGCGCCGCTTCCGGCCGATGCGCGCCGAGCGCCTGCGCGACCAGCGTCGACGAAGCGATGCCGATCGACAGCGGCGTCATGTACAGCACCGCGCCGATGTTGCCGGCGATCTGATGACCCGCGAGCGTCGTCGTGCCGAAGCGCGCGATGAAGAGCGCCATGAACGTGTAGGACGTGACTTCGATCAGATACGACAGGCCCATCGGAATGCCGAGCCGCAACTGCGCCGTCTGACGCCGCCAGACCGGCCAGCAGAAGTGGGCGAAGATCGCGAACGGCCTGAACACGTCGACGCGCGTGAGCAGCACCATGCCGAGCACCGCGAGTCCCCAGTTGATCGCCGTGCTGGCGAGCGCGCAGCCCGGGCCACCGAGCGCCGGCACGCCGAGCCCGCCGAAGATGAACCAGGTGTTGAGCGGAAACTTGAGCAGCAGCGCGCCGATCTGCAGGATCATCACGAGCCGCGGTTGGCCGACCGCATTGGTGATCGAACTGTAGACGCGAAACGCGAGGCCCGCCGGCAAGCCGAAGGCCAGAATCCGCAAATAGGCGACCGTGCGTTCGTGCAGCGCGTCGGGCACGCGCGCCAGATGCAGCACCGGCCCGGGGAAAAACAGAATCAGAAAGCCGATGACGGTCAGCGCGAGCGCGAGCCACAAGGATTGACGCACTTCCTCGCCGATCTCGGTATAGTGGCGCGCGCCGTACAGTTGCGCGGCGATCGGCTGCAGCGCGGTGAGAATGCCGGTCAGCCCGATGTAGACGGAGATATAGATCGACGAACCGAGGCCGAGCGCGGCCAGATCGATCGCCGAGTAACGGCCGACCATCGCCGTATCGATCACGCCGAACGCGATGATCGCCAGTTGGCCGATCAATACGGGCCATGCCAGCGCGGCGATTTTCCGTACGTCGGCGAACATGGTCAGTCGAGCTTCTTGTGCCAGCTGCGGCGTTTGACGACCGGCGGCTTGGGCCGGTCGATCCGCACGTACAGGCGGAAGCGTTCATCGCGGTCGGCCACGCGGCGGCCTTCCCACACCAGTTTCCAGATGTAGTCCGGCAGCGCGCTCGGGTCGCCGTATTCCTGCGAGTCCTGACGCAGGATCACGTCGCAGTCCTGGTCGAATGAGAAGTGCATGTCGCCGAAATAGGCGAAGGTCGCTATCTGCGCATTCCCCAGGCGCACTGGCGAGATGCACGTGTAGTCGTCAGGCAGGTGGCTGGCGATCTGTTGCGCGACGTCCTTGTAGGTCCGGCTGTAGTTGACGACCGGCAGCCACAGCGTCATCAGCAGCACCCACATCAGCGTCGTGCCGGCGCTCGAGAGCACCACGCTGCGCCACAGGACCTTCGGATGACGCGCAAGACGCCAGCGCACCAGCATGAACCAGCACAGGGTCACCGCGACCGCGCACACGAACGACAAGATCTTGAACTGCGGCGCGAAGCCGGGCGCGAGACGCGCGAGGTTGCGCGCGAGCGGATGCGGGAAACCGGTCAACCCGGCCAGATACACCAGCCAGACGAAGCTGCCGAGGATCGTGAAGCTCAGCAGCGCGAACCAGTCGATCGCGTTGATCGCGCCGCGTTTGAGCGTGGGCAGCGCAAACGTGGCCAACACCGCGAGCGGCGGCAGCAACAGCATGTAGAGCCGGTTCGACTGGTGGCTCTGCAGGATCACCAGCACCAGCAGCGGCCCGATCACCGACAGTGGGATCGCCACGTGCGGCCCGCGCCGCAAGCCCTTCCAGCTGAACCACGACCACACCGCGAGCGGCCACGCCGGCCATGTGAAGAGCGGAAGGTTCTTTAGCGCATACGCGGCGACCGAGCCGGGCGGCCCGGCGAACGAACTCAGGCTGACGTGCAGCCATTGATTCAGATACCAGACGGCGTCGTCGGGGAAGGCGGCGAGCGCCGCGATCGGCCACGATACCGCCACCACGAGCGCGATCGGCAAACCGGCCAGCAGCAGCCAGCGGCAGCGCGTTTCGCGCACGATCAGAGTCATCGCCAGGGTGCCGAGCAGCAGCGCGCCGACCAGCACCGGGCTGCTTGCCAAGGTGACGAGGCCGATTGCGAGGCCCCAGATCGCCGCGCCTTGAATCGGCTTGTCGATCATGCGCACCAGGCCGTACACGAGCATCGCGATACAGACGAACTGCGCGAGTTGCGGCGTGGTCTCGTGGCCGCGTTCGGCGAGACCGAAGCAGGCGAGCAGGATCAGCAGGGCGCCGTCGGCGAGCGTGCGGCCGTAGTCGCGCGGTTCCGGCTCGCCGCCGAACGCGTACTTGAACGGCTGCACTTCAGCGCGCCGGCCGAGCAGGTAGGCGGCATACCAGACGAACGCGCAACCCGCGCAGAACAGCAGGCCGGTGAACACGCGCGACGCGTTGCTCGCGTCGACCCACGGCGCGAGCACGCGGATCGCACTGGCGCCGAGCCAGTAGCCGAGCGGGCCGTCCTCGGTCAGGTACTTGCCGACCAGATTCGGCAGCAGCCAGTCGTGTGCGCCGCCGTTCGCCATGGTCCACATGACACCGAAGCCGGCTGCGTCCTCGTTCTTCCACGGATCGCGGCCGAATAGTCCGAACGACGCGTAGACGATACAGATGGCTAGCAGCAGCCAGCGCGGCAGCGCGCTGGTCGCAGAGGCAGTGAGGCGAACGACAGGTCTCATGCGGTGTGTGGAAATTGGATAAGCGGTGCGGCCAGGACCGGACGGCGGGTCCGGCCGGCATGGCCCTTCTGAAGCATCCGGCATTGTAGTCGTGCCGTGCGATGCGCGTCACGACCGGTAACGGCCCGCAACGTCGTGGTGAATGCTGTAACACGGCCCCGCAGGGGAACGCCGGAGGGTTGATCCCCGCCCAGGCCAGCGCTGACGCACGAAGCGATCAACGCGGCTTCGCGCGGGACTTCAAACCGGGCGCAGGCAATGTGCCGGTCGAGGCGACAAAAAAGGGCAGCTCACGCTGCCCTTTTTCGCTGCTTCGCTGTCGGCCAAAGCCGGCGACGACGCGGGTATTACTTCGCTGCTGCCTTGCCGGTAGCGCGCGTGCCGAACTTCTTGTTGAACTTCTCGACGCGGCCTGCCGTGTCCATGATCTTTTGTTGGCCGGTGTAGAACGGATGCGATTCCGATGACACTTCGATCTTGGCGAGCGGGTAGGTGTTGCCGTTGAATTCGGCAGTTTCACGCGTCTGGATGGTCGAGCGCGTCACGAACTTGAAGTCGTTCGACATATCGACGAACAGGACTTCGCGGTAATTCGGGTGAATGCCTTCTTTCATGATCTTTCCTTTAATCTGGCGGTAGCCAACCCGCGTGCGAGCCGCAATGAGCGCGAAACGCATCTAGGCGCGAGCCACTTGCCTATGGTCGAAAAACGGCGATTATGCCAGAAAATCAGTCGCTTGACGACTTTTCTGCCAGCTTTCTGGCAGCTCGTTCGCGTTTGCCGTGGCCTTGGCCGGCGGTGGCCGCGGTCCAGGGCGATCGCGGGCACCGTGTGCCGGAACTTCCGGGGCCGCGCGGTGCCGGCAATCCGACTCGCAACGCCTTCGCCAGCGGGTGCCGGGCCTCAAGTGCCCGACGCGTCAGGCCGGCGCGAAGCTCATCCCGACGCGCGCCGGATCCTGCCGATAATAGCGCGCCAGCAGCCGGTACAACTCCGGATACTCCGCCTCGAACGCGTGCGGCTGCACGAACAGCGCCTCGCTGCACACGGCAAAAAATTCCGACGGATGGTCCGCCGCATATGGATCGATCAACGATTCGCGCTCGAAACGCGCCCAGCGGCGCTCCGGCACCGCGTCGACCTGCGCGCAGAAGTGGTCGTACGCGTGGTCGAACACGTCGGCCCAGGCCTGCGAATCGAGCGGTGCGTGCCAGCGGCGCATCAGAGGCGGGTGGCCGTCTGCTTCACCGTTGAGCATGTCGATCTTGTGCGCGAATTCGTGGATCACGACGTTGTAGGCGTCCGGGCCTTCGGTCATTTGCGCGTCTTCCCATGACAGCACCACCGGGCCGCCTTCCCACGCTTCACCGCTCGCGTCGTGTTCGACCTCGTGCACGACGCCGTCTTCGTCCTCGACCGTCTTGCGGATCACGAATTCGCCCGGATAAACGATCACGCCGACCCAGCCCCGATACAGATCGAGGCTCAGGTTCAGCACCGGCAGACACGCCTGAGCGGCGATCGCCACGGTCATCGCGTCGGTCAGCTCCAACTCGTGCGCGGTCGAGAATTCCTTTTGCGCGATGAACAGGCTGGTCAGTTCGCGCAGACGCGCGAGGTCCGGGGCGTCCAGGTGCGCGAGAAAGGGCAGGCCGTCGAGCGTGGCTTGCCACAGCGCGTCGTCGATCGCGTAGTCGCGCAGCGCGCGGTCGCGGCGGCGCGTGCCCAACCATTGAGTGAGTTTCGAGAGCATGGCCTGATGCAACCTTTAGTCGATCTGTTTTTGCCACGCGGCGAAAAGGCCGCCGCATATCGCTACGCCAATCAGAAAATAGAAGCCGTCCAGCGAGGCCAGAAAGCTTGCCTGCTGCGCGAGCGACCGGCTGATTTCGACCATCGCCAGCGAGTGCGCGTCGGACGCGGTGCGGCCCGCGGCGGCGAGGCTATTCGTCAGCGCGGTGAGCGTGTTCTGGAACACTGGATTGTACGGATTCACGAACTCCGCGAGGCGAGTTTGATGCAGTGCCTGCCGATGCTGTTCGACGATGATCACCGAGGCCGTGGCGAACGAGATCGTCAACTGCCGCACGATGTTCTTCAACCGGTAGCCATGCGTAAACTCTTCGATCGCAAAAATTCTGAAGGTCAGGTTGGCGACCGGCAACACGATGAACAGCAACAACAGTCCGCGCAGCAGCAGTGGCACGATCAGCGCCGCTTCGCCGACGCCCGGCGACATACGTGTCATCCATGCGGCGGCGAACGCGGCCACAGCGAAACCGGGCACGATGATCCACTTCTTGCACGGCAGCAGCTTCGCATAACGCAGATAGACGAACAGCGCGCTCGCGGAAATCAGCGACGTCGTGCCGACCAGCCGCCCGGTGTTCTCGACCGGGAAACCGAGGCCGCTCTCGAGAAAGCGCGAGATCAGGTAGCTGAATACCGTTGAGACGTAGTAGTAGAACATGTACAGCACGAGCCCGACCTGGAAGACCTTTTCGCGCAGCGCATGCAGGCGCATCAGCGGCGCGGGATGGTGCCACTGCTGATAGATGAACCAGCCCAGCGCGACCAGGCCGGCGAGCGTCAGCAGGATCAACCCCGGCGATGCGCTGAACAGCTGGAAGCGTACCTGTTGCATCACGATCTGCAGCGCGCCCTGGGCGAACGCGAAAATCAGATAGGGCCAGAAATGCGCCGACCCGCGCTCTTCGGGCAGACGGTTGCCGGAGTCGGGCAACGCGAGCAGCGCCAGCACGGCGAACAGCACACCCACGGGCGCCGTGCACGCGAATAACGCGCGCCAGTCGAAATGCGCGACCAGCTGGCCGCCGATCAACGGCGCGAGCGCGCTGCTCAACACGATCAGCAAAAGAAACGCGCGCGTGGCCGCCGGCCGCTGCTGCGGCGTGAAACTCATCTGGATCAGGATGCGGCAGGTGCCCATCATCGGACCGATGAAGTAGCCTTGAAAGCCGCGCGTCAACGCGAGTTCGATCGACGATTCGCAGAGTGCGGCGGCCACCGCGCCGGCGGAATAGAGCAGCATGCAGCCGGCTACATAGCGCCGGTAGCCGACGCGCTCGACCCACCACTGTTGCTGAAGGATGCCGAGCACCGCAGCCACCGCGTAGGCGCTCGAGGCCCACACCAGTTCGTCGGGCGACGCGTTGATGCCGCCGGCGATATAGCTGGTGAAAAAGGAGAAGATCGCGTTGTCGAAATAGTCGAGGCCGGTCACGACCGCCAGCACCCATGGGAAAAAATCGCCGCGCAGCGTGTCGACGCTGAACAGCGCGACGCGGGATGAGGCGGCGTTCATGACGATTCGTCCGGCGCCGACGTGCGTGATTTTCTGGTGCGCCTGGCAGGCGATGCGCCGGCCGCTTTGGCCAGCGCGTGGCGGCGTTGCTCGAGCAGCGCGTCGGCGTTCTCGCCGGCGAGGCGTCGTTCGAGATAGTCGAGATCGGGGCTCAGTTCGGCGCGCTGCTTCTGCGCTTCCTTGAGTTCGCGGCGCATCGTTTCGATATGGGCGTCGAGCGCTTCGACCTGCTGTGCGATGGCGTCGCGAATCTGCTGCAACGATTCGGTTGAAAAGCGATGGCCACCGTCGACCGCTTCAAGCGGCCGCTTGAGCATTTCGGTGATGCCCTGCAGCGAAAAGCCGAGCGAGCGCAGACGGAGGATGCGGCCGAAGCGCTTCAGGTCCTCTTCGTCGTACAGCCGGTAGCGGCCTTCACTGCGGGTGGGCGAGACGAGGCCGCGTTCCTCGTAGTACTTCAGCGTGCGCGGCGTGACCCCGAGGCGTTCGGCTGCATCGCGCACGGTCAGCAGGGTGGGTGAGTCCTTCGACATGAGTAATGGACAGGTAGGGCGGACCGGCCGCATTGTACTCTAACGTGTACGTTCACGTTCATGTTGTGGGCGCAGGCGGGACTCAGGGTGCAAACTCTGCGGACGAAAAAAAAACCGCTCGTCGATGACGAGCGGTTTTTTTCATGCAGTACGGTCGATGCAGCTATGCCGGCGCAAGGCCTTAGCTGCCGCCACCGCGACGCATCATGTCGAAGAACTCGGAGTTGCTCTTCGTCTGGCGGATCTTGTCGAGCAGGAATTCCATCGACTCGACTTCGTCCATGTCGTGAATGAATTTGCGCAGCACCCAGATCTTTTGCAGGACCTCGGGCTTGATCAGCAGTTCTTCACGGCGCGTGCCGGACTTGTTCAGGTTGATCGACGGGTAGACGCGCTTCTCGGCGAGACGGCGCTCCAGGTGCACTTCCATGTTGCCGGTGCCCTTGAATTCTTCGTAGATCACGTCGTCCATGCGGCTGCCGGTTTCGATCAGCGCCGTACCGATGATGGTGAGCGAACCGCCTTCCTCGATATTGCGCGCCGCGCCGAAGAAGCGCTTCGGGCGTTGCAGCGCGTTGGCGTCGACACCACCCGTGAGCACCTTGCCCGAGGCCGGCACGACGGTGTTGTAGGCGCGCGCGAGACGCGTGATCGAGTCGAGCAGAATCACCACGTCGTTCTTCATTTCGACGAGGCGCTTGGCTTTTTCGATCACCATTTCTGCGACCTGCACGTGACGCGCAGCGGGTTCGTCGAACGTGGAGGCGATCACTTCGCCGGCCACCGAACGCTGCATTTCGGTCACTTCTTCAGGGCGTTCGTCGATCAGCAGCACGAACAGCACGACGTCGGGATGGTTCTGCTTGATCGCGTGGGCGATGTGCTGAAGCATCACGGTCTTGCCGGACTTCGGCGAAGCGACCAGCAGACCGCGCTGGCCTTTGCCGATCGGCGCGATCATGTCGATGATGCGGCCCGTGACGTTTTCCTCGCCGCGCATTTCGCGCTCGAGCAGCAGCACCTTGTTCGGGTGCAGCGGCGTCAGGTTTTCGAACATGATCTTGTGCTTCGAGGCTTCCGGCGGCTGGCCGTTGACCTTGTCCACCTTCACCAGCGCGAAATAGCGTTCGCCGTCTTTCGGCGTACGCACTTCGCCTTCGATCGTGTCGCCCGTATGCAGATTGAAGCGGCGGATTTGCGACGGGCTGATGTAAATATCATCCGTGCTGGCGAGGTACGAGGTCTCCGGCGAACGCAGGAAGCCGAAGCCGTCCGGCAGCACTTCAAGCGTGCCGTCGCCGAAGATCGTGTCGCCCGTTTTGGCTCGTTTTTTTAGAATGGCGAACATCAGTTCCTGCTTGCGCAGGCGGTTCGCACTTTCGATCTCGAGGCCATTGGCCATCTCGATCAATTCGGACACGTGCAGAGTCTTAAGCTCGGATAAATGCATACGGAGAACCCGCAGGAGAAGGTGCGACGAAATGAAATCTGGGAGGAGAGTGAGCGGAACCGCTCAAGGACTTACACGTCTTTTCGACGTTTTGCGGATTCTAGCATAGCACAGGCCAATTTCCGCCAGTGTGGCGGCATGGCATCTTTCTTGTCGAGCGTGTTGCCGGCTGACAACATGCTCATCTCGACGCGCTCGCAAGTCTCGCGGACTGCGGGCGCGCCGCTATGCGCCGCTTGCTTTACAGGTTGCCGTCGAGGAACGCGGTCAGTTGCGACTTCGACAATGCGCCGACCTTCTGCGCGGCGACCGCGCCGTTCTTGAACAGGATCAGCGTGGGGATACCGCGCACGCCAAACTTGACCGGCGTCGATTGATGCTCGTCGACATTGATCTTGGCGATTTGCAGGCGATCAGCGTAATCCTTCGCGACTTCGTCGAGGATCGGCGCGATCATCTTGCACGGACCGCACCATTCGGCCCAGAAATCGAGCAGCACGGGTTTGTCGGATTTCACGACGTCCTGTTCGAACGATGCGTCGCTAATATGCTTGATTTGTTCGCTCATTGTATGAATACCTCTATCGGTTCGAGGCCCGCCTGAATTGCTCGCCACGATACGTCAAAACCTAAGGAAACTTCTGTTCGCTTTGCCGCACCCGGAGCCTTGTCGACACGCCAGGAAAACATGATGCCTTCTCCTGGAATGTGCGCAAGGCACGCGCATGCGGGTCATCCGTACGGCAGTTTAGCTTAATTCGCTATGCGTTGCCGGGGGCGATAGTACTCATCAGGGGCAGTGGGGCCAACGGCTGCCGGTGAAGTGCCACGACGTTCCAATCACTGCGATGCACTGTATCTGGTGGCTGGCGCGGCGAACTCAAGTGCCCGCGCAGACGCCCGCGCCGGGCGACTGCTATAAGGAGCAAAGAGCCTGATTCGCGCATCGAGGTCGATTTGCTCGTATTAACAGTCGCACGATGGGCCAGGCGGTGATAGAATGTTTCGTGACGGGCCTCCTCGCATGGAGGGATGGTCAATCTGGTCAGGTCGGGAACGAAGCAGCCACAGCCGTTTTCCACCAGTGCCGAGGGTCGGGCTCGTCACCTTCCTTTTCCTTGCATTGTCTGTTTCTTCTGTTTGTGTCTCCGCGGGTTTCTCCGCACCCTCTTCGAACTCGTGATTTACCCTTAGCGTCGCCATTTCAGGTGCATGCGGTCATGTCGCGGTTGTATTTCGCGCGCCCCATCTATTTTTTTCTATCAGTCCGTTAGCCGGTTTCGATGAAGCGGCGAGGCGCCTTCATGTGCTGGTTTTGAGCGGCATCGTTACTGATACAATTTCCGGATGACCTATCAAGTTCTCGCACGCAAATGGCGGCCGAAGGATTTCGCGTCGCTCGTCGGACAGGAGCACGTGGTGCGCGCGCTCACGCATGCGCTCGACGGCGGCCGTCTGCACCATGCCTATCTGTTCACCGGCACGCGCGGCGTCGGCAAGACTACGCTGTCGCGTATCTTCGCCAAGGCGCTGAATTGCGAAACCGGCGTGACTTCCACGCCGTGCGGCGTGTGCCGTGCATGCCGTGAGATCGACGAGGGGCGCTTTGTCGATTATGTCGAGATGGACGCGGCGAGCAATCGCGGTGTCGACGAAATGGCGGCGCTGCTGGAGCGCGCGGTGTATGCGCCGGTCGACGCGCGCTTCAAGGTCTACATGATCGACGAAGTGCACATGCTCACCAACCACGCCTTCAACGCGATGCTGAAGACGCTGGAAGAGCCGCCGTCACACGTCAAGTTCATTCTCGCCACCACCGACCCGCAGAAGATTCCGGTCACGGTGCTGTCGCGCTGTCTGCAGTTCAATTTGAAGCAGATGCCCGCGGGTCATATCGTCTCGCATCTCGAGCACATTCTCGGCGAGGAGAAAGTACCGTACGACGCCCAGGCGCTGCGCCTGCTCGCGCGCGCCGCCGACGGTTCGATGCGCGATGCGTTGTCGCTGACCGATCAGGCCATCGCCTACTCGGCCAATCAGGTGAATGAAGAGGCGGTGCGCGGCATGCTCGGCGCGCTCGATCAGAGCTATCTGATCCGCTTGCTCGACGCGCTCGCGGACGGCGACGGCGCAGCGGTGCTAGCAGTCGCCGACGAGATGGCATTGCGCAGCCTGTCGTTTTCGACAGCCTTGCAGGATCTGGCGAGCTTGCTGCATCGGATCGCGTGGGCGCAGTTCGCACCGTCGTCGGTGCTGGACGAATGGCCCGAGGCCGGCGATCTGCGCCGCTTTGCCGACGCGTTGAGCGCCGAGCAGGTGCAATTGTTCTATCAGATCGCGACGATCGGCCGGAACGAGCTGGGCCTCGCGCCGGACGAATACGCCGGCTTCACGATGACACTGCTGCGGATGCTGGCGTTCGAGCCCGCGCCTACCGGTGGCGGTGGCGCGGCGGGTGGGGCGAGTGCGGCTGGTCCGGCGAATTCTAGCGGTGCGAAGCGCGCGGGGGCATCGACGGTGGCGGCTTTGCGAGCCTTGTCGGGTTCGCCGGTGGCGGCTGCGACGATGCCGATGAGTGCGCCAGCGAACGCGCATGAAGCGGCAGGCGCCAATCTGGCGGTTCGTGGTTCGCAGGCCGGTGGCGCGATGGCGGACAACGGCGCGATGTCGCGTGCCGCGGCCGAATCCGCCGCGGCTCCAGGGGAGCAGACCACGCATGCAATCAGCGCGCGGTCGGTGTCGGAAAATACTGCGCAAGACACCGCGACGCTGCAATTACCTCACGCCGAGGCGGCAGTCGTTGCCGAGCCGATCAAGGTTCACGGAGAAGCGGTTGCGGCGCCGAGCGTTACACCCGCCACCACTGTTGCGAGCGCGCCACCCGCGTTAGCTCCGTGGGACGACGCGCCTGCCGATGCGGCTTCTAACGAGGGTTCCGCCAATGCGAGCCTCGCCGACGCAGCGGGCAATCCACCCGCCACGAACGCTCGCTTCGACGACGCAAACGCAAACGCAAACGCAAACGAAGCCGCCGCGGCAAGTGTCACCCTCAACCACGCGAGTTCAAACGAAGCGTCCGTCGCGCCCGCTCTCAACGACCCGACGCCAGCCTCCGCGCTCACAGCACCGGCAACTGCCGCGCTCGCCCGCACGGAGCAAGCCGCAACCGCACGACAAGAGCCCTCCGAACGACAAGAGCCCTCCGAACGAACAGCGGCCGTAGCCGAATCCGCGCCGCGCCGCGCCGGCGGTGCGAGTGCCGCACTCGACGTCTTGCGCAGCGCCGGTCTGAAAGTATCGTCGGACCGTGGCCGCGCCACTTCGGCAGCGGCTGCGAAGCCCGCAGCGCCGGCCGCGCCGAAGCCGGCCGCGCCGCGCGTGGTCGTCCCGGTGCCGACGCCTGGCGCGCCGCGCCGCGCGCAGCAGCAGGATGCCGCGCCGGCCGCCCGTGCGCCGTCGTCGCCGGCTCAGCGCGGTGGCGCAGAGCAGAACGGCGCGTCGATGCCGCCGTGGGATGACATGCCGCCCGACGATTACGTGCCGATCTCGGCATCGGACGATGGCTATTTCGGCCCGCCCGACGACGACTACATGCCCGTGTTCGACCGCGGTCCCGACGACGTCCGCGTAAGCGCCCCGGCAGCGGCCGCGCCCGCGCCGGTGGTCGACGCGCGGCCGCTGCCGCCCGCCGTGCCGCTCGACCCGCTGGGTTTCAACGGCGACTGGCCCGCGCTCGCCGTCGATCTGCCGCTCAAGGGCATTTCGTATCAGCTCGCGTTCAACAGCGAACTGATGGCGCTCGACGGCAACACGCTCAAGCTGAATGTACCGGTGCCGCAGTACGCGGAAGCGTCGCAGGTCGCTAAACTGAAGGCCGCGCTTGCGGAAAGGCTCGGCCGGCAGATCGAGGTGCTGGTCGAAGTCGGTGCGGCGCGCCGCACCGCCGCCGCGCACGACGCCGCGATGCGCGCGCAGCGTCAGCAGGAAGCGGAGCGCGAGATCGGCGCCGATCCGTTCGTGCAGTCGCTGATCCGCGAGTTCGGCGCGAGCATCGTGCCCGGCTCGATCCGCCCGATTACACCGGACGCCGCAGCGAACGGCGCGTCGCCGGCCCACTGATTCGCCGCGCTATCCGCTGTAGCGCGCCCGATTTCCAGATTTCACGCTATCAAGAAGGAGCATGTCCATGATGAAAGGCCAACTCGCCGGGCTGATGAAGCAAGCCCAGCAGATGCAGGAAAACATGAAGAAGATGCAGGAGCAACTCGCGCTGATCGAAGTCGAGGGGCAGTCGGGCGCCGGTCTCGTGAAGGTGACGATGACCTGCAAGAACGACGTGCGCCGCGTGTCGATCGACCCGAGCCTGCTCGCCGACGACAAGGACATGCTGGAAGACCTCGTCGCGGCGGCGTTCAACGACGCCGTGCGCAAGGCCGAAGCCACCGCCCAGGAAAAGATGGGCGGCATGACTTCGGGTCTGCCGCTGCCGCCGGGCTTCAAGCTGCCGTTCTGAACGACGCCGTCGCCACGCGCGTGAGCGCCGCGGCTGCTGCCGCCGCGGCGTGAACGGAGCGTACAAACCGGCGCCGCCGAGCGGCACGCGCGAAGGCAACGTGCGAACCGGGCGGCCTGAGCGCAGCGCGCGACTTGTATGCGCAGTCCATTCGCATCGGTGCGCGCCCGGTCGCTCGAACCGTCCATCAGACGCGAGGACGCAGGCCTCCCGGCCACGACCGCGCCGGCAGACAATGCCTGACCGAATTCACTGCATCGCGACCCGCATCCATCACGGGCATCATTCACTTCGACGCCGATCCGCATGAAACAACCTTCCGCCTTGTCGGCGCTCGTCGAAGCGCTGCGCGCGCTGCCCGGAGTCGGGCCGAAGTCCGCGCAACGCATGGCGTATCACCTGATGCAGCACGATCGGGAGGGCGCCGGGAAGCTCGGCCGCTCGTTGCTGTTCGCGACTGAGCATCTGAAGCACTGCGAGAAGTGCAACACCTTTACCGAAGCGCAGATCTGCGAAGTCTGCCTCGATGAGGAGCGCGATCCGACGCTGCTGTGCGTCGTCGAAACGCCTGCCGACCAGATCATGCTCGAGCAGACCATGACCTATCGCGGCCTGTATTTCGTGCTGATGGGGCGGCTGAGTCCGCTCGACGGCATCGGCCCGAAGGAGATTCATTTCGACCGGCTGGTCAGGCGCGCCTCAGACGGGGTCGTCAAGGAAGTCGTGCTCGCGACCAATTTCACCAACGAAGGCGAAGCGACCGCGCACTACCTCGGGCAGACGCTCAAGGCGCGCGGTCTCGCCGTCACGCGTCTCGCGCGCGGCGTGCCGGTGGGTGGCGAGCTCGAGTATGTCGACGCCGGCACGATCGCGCGCGCGATGCTCGACCGGCGTTCGATGTAATACCACGGCGACCTGCACGCCATGCCGCGCAAGCAACGGGCGCGGCTGCGGCATCGGGCACGCGTCGCGGCCGCAGCCTGAACCGTTATGACCGCACAGGTTGAAACCGCGCAGGTCAGAAACAGAAGAAAGGAGACACATGAGCGCTACCCCCGAATCTGACGCGAGCGCCGCGCATGATGGCCAGAATCAGGCACCGCGCGGCCCGCTCGCCGGTGTCAAGGTGCTGGAACTCGGCACGCTGATCGCGGGCCCGTTCGCCGCGCGTTTTCTCGGTGAGTTCGGCGCCGACGTCATCAAGATCGAAGACCCCAAAGGCGGCGATCCGCTGCGCAAATGGCGCAAGCTCTATCCGGAAGTCGGCGGCACCTCGCTGTGGTGGGCCGTGCAGGCGCGCAACAAGAAGTCCGTCACGATCAATCTGAAGGCCGAAGAGGGCAAGGAGATCGTGCGGCGTCTCGCGAAAGAAGCGGACATCGTCGTCGAGAATTTCCGGCCGGGTCTGCTGGAGAAACTCGGACTCGGTTATGACGTGCTGTCCGCGGATAACCCCGGCCTCGTGATGGTGCGTCTGTCCGGCTACGGCCAGAGCGGCCCGTATCGCGACCGGCCCGGCTTCGGCGCGATCGCCGAATCGATGGGCGGCTTGCGGCATATCACCGGCTATCCTGACTTGCCGCCGCCGCGCATCGGCATTTCGATCGGCGATTCGATCGCCGCGCTGCACGGCGTGATCGGCGCGTTGATGGCGCTGCATCACAAGCAGGTCAATGGCGGCAAGGGGCAGGTCGTCGACGTCGCGCTGTATGAGGCCGTCTTCAACATGATGGAAAGCGTGGTGCCCGAATACGGCGTGTACGGCATGGTGCGCGAGCGCACCGGCGCATCGCTGCCGGGCATCGTGCCGTCGAACACGTATCCGTGCCGCGACGGCAGCATCGTGATCGGCGGCAACAGCGATCCGATCTTCAAGCGGCTGATGGTGGCGATCGAGCGCGAGGACCTCGCGAACGATCCGGGGCTCGCGCATAACGACGGGCGCGTGCCGCGCACACAGGAGATCGACGGCGCGATTGCCGCGTGGCTCGCCACGCGCACCATCGACGAAGCGCTCGCGGTGCTGAACGCGGCCGATGTGCCGGTTGGCCGCATCTACAGCGTGGCGGATATGTTCACCGATCCGCAGTTCATGGCGCGCCAGATGATCCAGCGCTTCAAGTGGCAGGACGGCAAGGAAATCACGCTGCCGTCGGTCACGCCGAAGCTTTCGGCGACGCCGGGCGAGACGCGCTGGCTCGGTCCCGAACTGGGTGAACATACCGATGAAGTCCTGCAATCGCTAGGTTATGATGCTGACGACATCGCAAGGCTGCATGCGCAACAGATAGTGTGAGGCCTGGCGCGGCGCAAGCAGTCGCGCGGCGCGGAAGACGATCGCGGCGCCCACGAGCGCCGCACAAGAAGACCCAGCAGCGATAAAAAGCGGCTGCAAAAGCAGGTGAATGGCAACCGCGCACAATCATGCGCAACCGCGAGCAGCCGCGAAAAAAAGCTTCAAAAAAGCCGCACAACAAAAGTTCGGAGACGACAGACCATGCAACGCAGAACCTTCCTCGCCGGTAGTGCCGCGCTCGCGGGCGCGACGCTGGCGGCTTCGCCGCTCGCTTTCGCGCAGGGCAAACCGGAAACCACCAAAGTGGCGATCGCGGTCGGCGGCAAGAACCTGTTCTACTATCTGCCGCTGACGATTGCAGAGCGTCGCAATTACTTCAAGGACGAAGGCCTCGACGTCGAGATTTCCGATTTCGCCGGCGGCTCGCAGGCATTGAAGGCTGCGGTCGGCGGCAGCGCGGACGTGGTCTCCGGTGCATTCGAACACACGCTGCTGTTGCAGGCGCAGAAGCAGATGTTCCGCGAATTCGTGCTGCAAGGACGCGCGCCGCAGATCGTGCTGGCGGTATCGAAGAAGACGATGCCGAACTACAAATCCATTGCCGATCTCAAGGGCAAGAAGATCGGCGTGACGGCGCCGGGTTCCTCGACCTCGATCATGGCGAGCTTCGTACTCGCGAAGGCCGGGCTGAGCGCGAAAGATGTCGCGTTCATCGGCGTGGGCGCGGGCGCCGGGGCGATCGCCGCGCTGCAGTCGGGGCAGATCGATGCGATCGCCAATCTCGACCCGGTCATGACCAAGCTCGAGCGTACGGGCGAGATCCGCGTCGTGTCCGACACGCGCACGCTCGCCGATACGCGCAGCGTGTTCGGCGGCAACATGCCGGCGGGCTGCCTGTATGCGTCGCAGAGCTTCATCACGAAGAATCCGAACACCACGCAGGCGCTCACCAACGCGATGGTGCGCGCGCTCAAGTGGCTGCAGGCGTCGACCGGCAGCGAGCTGATCAACACGGTGCCGGAAGGCTATCTGCTCGGCGACCGCGCGGTGTATCTGGACGCGTGGCAGCATGTGAAGGAAGCGATGTCGCCCGACGGCCTGATGCCCGCCGATGGTCCGGCGACGTCGCTGAAGACCTTGCAGGCGTTCGATCCGAACGTGCAGGGCAAGCCGATCGATCTGTCGAAGGCGTGGACCAACGACTTCGTGAAGAAAGCGCTGACCACGGTCAAGGTGTAAAGCGCGCTCGGGCAGGCGCACGCGAGGCAGCGCAGACGCGGCGTTCGCTGGGTTCGCCGCGCCCGCGCCGCTCTGAGCGCAAGGCGCCGCCATGACGCCGCTACGACACCACCCCTTACCCAAACCGATCTTCGAACAAGCGAGCTGAACGATGACCGTAGCCGCCCTGGCGCTCGACAACATCACCTGCACGTTCGCTGCGCGCGACAACCGCGCGCAGCGCTACACGGCGGTCAAGGACACCACGTTGCGCATCGCGCCGGGCGAGTTCGTCTCGGTGGTCGGTCCGACCGGCTGCGGTAAATCCACGCTGCTGAACGTCGGCGCGGGCTTGCTGACGCCGTCCTCGGGTTCGGTCAGCGTGTTCGGCGAGCCGCTCGACGGCATCAACCGGCGCGCCGGCTACATGTTCCAGGCCGACGCGCTGATGCCGTGGCGCTCGGCAATCGACAACGTGATGGCCGGCCTCTCGTTTCAAGGCGTGCCGGCGCCGCAAGCGCGCGCCAAAGCCGACGAGTGGTTAAAGCGCGTCGGTCTCGGCGGCTTCGGCGATCGCTATCCGCATCAACTCTCGGGCGGCATGCGCAAGCGCGTCGCGATGGCGCAGACGCTGATTCTGGATCCGGACATCATCCTGATGGACGAGCCGTTTTCCGCGCTCGATATCCAGACGCGCCAATTGATGGAAAACGAACTGCTCGACCTGTGGGCCGCCAAGCGCAAGGCGGTGTTGTTCATCACGCACGATCTCGACGAGGCGATTGCGATGTCCGATCGCGTGGTGGTGTTGTCGGCGGGGCCGGGCACGCATCCGATCGGCGAATTCACGATCGATTTGCCGCGTCCGCGTGACGTCGCCGAAATTCGTGCGCATCCGCGTTTCGTCGAGCTGCATGCGCAGATCTGGAGCGTGCTGCGTGATGAAGTGCTCAAGGGGTATCAGCAGCAACTGAGCGCGGTCTAATCGCGCGTGTCGTCTGGCGCTGTGCCGTGCCGCACGCGTGTATGCGCGCCTGGCTCAGCGCGTTGTTCCAATCGTCCAAGGCAAACCGAGTCATGTGGAAGACGTTACGCCCGAGGCGGGCGAATCTGGTGATCTGGCAATGGCTGCTGCTCGTGCTGTGCTTCGTGCTCTGGTACGTGCTGACCAGCCCGACGCTGCTGCCGGCGTTCTATTTCGACGATCCCAACAAGGCCGCATTCTTCTTCGGCGAGCCGCAGAAGGTGTTGCAGCGGATCTGGGAGTGGTTCACGGGCGGCGAGATCTATCTGCATCTATGGATCACGCTGGTCGAGACCGTGCTCGCGTTCGTGCTCGGTACCGCGCTCGGACTCGGCGTCGGTCTGTGGCTCGCGCTCGCGCCGCTTGCGAGCGCGTTGTTCGATCCGTATGTGAAGGCCGCCAACTCGATGCCGCGCGTGATTCTCGCGCCGATCTTCGGCGTGTGGTTCGGTTTGGGCATCTGGTCGAAGGTGGCGTTGGGCGTGACGCTGGTGTTTTTTATCGTCTTCTTCAACGTCTACCAGGGCGTGAAGGAAGTCAGCCCGGTCGTGCTCGCGAACGCACGCATGCTCGGTGCGAACCGCAAGCAGTTGCTGCGCTTCGTCTATTTGCCGAGCGCGATGAGCTGGGTGTTTTCCAGCTTGCATACGTCGGTCGGCCTCGCGTTCGTCGGCTCGGTGGTGGGCGAGTATCTCGGCTCGGCGCGCGGGGTCGGCTATCTGATTCTGCAAGCCGAAGGCACCTTCGATATCAATACGGTGTTCGCGGGCATTCTGGTATTGACCGCGTTCGCACTGGTGCTCGATGCGATCGTCGGGATTGGCGAGCGGCGCTTGATGAAGTGGCAGCCGAAGACTGGCGACACCGAGAAACTGTAGTCGCGCTGGCGCGGGCGCTCGATAAAAAACGGCGTGCGGGTTTCTACCGCACGCCGTCTTCGTTTGTGCCGCTCGCTCGATCGTGCATCGCTTCACCATCGATCAAACGCACGCCGGCTCAAGGCGTAATCACCACCTTCCCGATCACGCGACGCTCGGCCATATCGCGCAAGGCGCGGCCGGTGTCGTCGAGCGAATAGCGGGCTGACACGTACGGTTTGAGCTTGCCTTCGCGGATCCAGCCGGTCATCTGCTCGAACGCGGCGTGATTGCGCTGCGGCTCGCGCTTCGCGAAGTCACCCCAGAAGACGCCGACCACGCTCGCACCTTTGAGCAGCGTCAGATTGAGCGGCAACTTCGGAATCTCGCCGTTCGCGAAACCGACTACCAGATAGCGCCCACGCCAGCCGATGCTGCGAAACGCCGGTTCCGCATACACGCCGCCGACCGGATCGTAGATCACGTCCGGGCCTTTGCCGTCGGTGAGCGCCTTGATGCGCTCGCGCAGATCCTCGGTGCTGTAGTTGATGATCGCGTCCGCGCCGTGTTTGACACAGGCGGCGAGCTTCTCGTCGCTCGACGCCGCCGCGATCACGCGCGCGCCGAGCGCCTTGCCGATCTCGACGGCCGCCAGCCCGACGCCGCCCGCCGCGCCCAGCACCAGCATCGTTTCGTCGGCCTGCAACGCGCCGCGATCGACCACCGCGTGATGCGAGGTGCCGTACGCGAGCGTGAATGCCGCGGCCACGTCGAACTCGACGCCTTCCGCGAGCGGCACGCAGCCCGCGGCCGGTGCCAGCGCCTGTTGCGCAAAGCCGCCCGAACCGGTGTACGCGACCACGCGCGCGCCAGGCTTGAACTGCGTGACGCCGTCGCCGACCGCACGCACGACGCCCGCGACTTCCGAGCCGGGCGTGAAGGGCAGGGGTGGTTTGAACTGGTATTTGTTTTCGATGATCAGCACATCGGGGAAGTTGACGGCTGCGGCTTTGACGTCGATCACGACGTGGCCGGGCGGCGGCACGAGGTCCGGCAGGTTGTCGACGACCAGGCTCTCCGGCGGCCCGTATTGATTACAGCGAATCGCGCGCATCGTGTCTCCATATCGATCAAGGTTCGCAAACATTCGCAAACATTCGCAAGCAGTCCGAGTGTAAAACAAACAGCACGACCGTGCGTTTTTATCGTGCAGCAGGCGACCGGTATGCGTGCGGCGCATCGGCGACGGGTGGCCCGAGATCGTTCACCGCAAACGTTGCACGCGCGCGTCGGATACGGCGCGCGCATGGCTGCCGTGTCGTTCGCGTGCCATCTTTCCTCGGTTACAATCGCCGCATGCGAATCCTACTCAGCAATGACGACGGTTACCTGGCGCCGGGCCTTGCTGCGCTTTACGAAGCGCTCAAGCCGATTGCGGACGTCACCGTGATGGCCCCCGAACAGAATTGCAGCGGCGCGTCGAATTCGTTGACGCTGTCGCGGCCGCTCTCGGTCCTGCGCTCGGCCAATGGCTTCTACTACGTGAACGGCACGCCGACCGACTCGGTGCACATCGCGTTGACGGGCATGCTCGACCATACGCCGGATCTGGTGGTCTCGGGCATCAACAACGGCCAGAACATGGGCGAAGACACGCTCTATTCGGGCACGGTCGCCGCCGCCACCGAAGGCATCATGTTCGGCGTGCCGGCCATCGCGTTCTCGCTCGTCGACAAAGACTGGGTGCATCTCGAAGACGCGGCCCGTGTCGCCGCCGACATCGTTAAGCATTATCTCGAGCAGCCGCTGCCCGGGCATCCATTGCTGAACGTCAATATTCCGAACCTGCCTTACGACCAGCTCGACGGCTGGCATATCACGCGTCTCGGCAAACGACATCCATCGCAGCCGGTGATCCGCCAGACCAACCCGCGCGGCGAGCCGATCTACTGGATCGGTCCGTCGGGCAGCGCGCGCGACGCGAGCGAAGGCACCGATTTCCACGCGGTCGTCAACGGCCGGGTGTCGATCACGCCGCTGCAGCTCGATCTGACCCACACGCAAATGCTGCCCGCGGCGCGCGACTGGGCGCGCGCCGGCAGCGGCGCTTCATGACGAGCGAGCGCGCCAAGCGTTTTCCGCTCGGCCTCGAGGACCTGGTGCGCGAACCGCGCCGGCCCGAGGGGCGCCCGGGCGAAGTGCGCGCGGCGGCGCTTGCCGCGAGCGCGGCGCTGAATGCGCGTCAACAGCCAGCGAAGCCGCAAGCGAGAACGCCGGGCAAAGCGCAGAGCGCGCTTCAGCCCAAGGCTCAAGCCGTGCCGCAAGCGAGACCGCCGGGCCAATCCGCAGCCCAATCGGCAGTCCAATCGGCAGTCATTACGCAGCCGAAGCCGCAGGCCGCGCCGTCGACATTACTGTCGTCATCGATCAAACCGCCGGCCAGGCCCGCGATACTGACCGCACATGGCAAGGCCGCGCAGACGCCGAGCCCGACTGCACGCACCGCAGCGCAGTCCACACCGTCCGCCAAACCCGCCGGCCGCGCCAACGAGCGCATGACGGCGCCGAACGTCGCGTTGAGCGGCGCATTGGCGCTGACTTCGGAACGGGTCCGCGAACGGATGGTCGAACGCCTGCGTGCGAACGGCGTGACCGATCAGCGCGTGCTGAACGCGATGTCGGTGGTGCCGCGCCACATGTTCGTCGACCCGGGCCTCGCGGCCCAGGCGTACGAAGATGCGGCGTTGCCGATCGGTCATCACCAGACGATCTCCAAGCCCTCGGTGGTCGCGCGAATGATCGAACTGGCCGCGGCCGGCCGCGCGCTGACCAACGTGCTCGAAATCGGCACCGGCTGCGGGTATCAGGCGGCGGTGCTGAGCCAGGTCGCGCGCGAGGTGTATTCGATCGAACGCATCAAGCCGCTGTCCGAGCGCGCGAAGACGAATCTGCGTCCGTTGCGTATTCCGAACATACGGTTGCATTACGGCGACGGGCGGCTCGGTTTGCCGTCGGCGGCGCCGTTCGATGCGATCGTGATCGCCGCGGCCGGACTCGACGTGCCGCAGGCCTTGCTTGAACAACTCGCGATCGGCGGCCGTCTGGTTGCGCCGGTCGGCTCGCAGGACGGCCAGAACCAGGTGCTGACGCTGGTCGAGCGCCTCGGGCCTGCGCAATGGCGCGAGTCGCGGCTTGATCGCGTTTTCTTTGTACCCTTAAAATCCGGAGTGATTTGACACCGATGAGTATGTTGCGCGCGATGCAAAGAACCAGCCTGAATGTCCCCATGACCGTAACCCAGCGTAGCGTGTGCGTGCTCGCCTTGTCCCTGTTGATGACGGCTTGTGCTTCCCGGCTCGACCAGGCGCCTGTCGTCGACCGCTCCGGCGGCGGTGTACTCGGCACCCAGGCCGCGCAGCCGGCCGTGCCGCTCGGCCCGCCGCCGCCCGGCTACTACCGCGTGAAGCCGGGCGACACGCTGTACCGGATTGCGTTGGAGAACGGCCAGAACTACCGCGATATTTCGACGTGGAACAACCTGACCAACCCGAATCAGATCGAGGTCGACCAGCTGTTGCGTGTCGTGCCGCCGGGTGCGAATACGGCCGGGCTGACGCCGGGTGTCTCGACCGCGCCGATCGGCGGCACTGGCGCGGTGCAGAGTGCGCCGCTCGGCGGTGCGTCGACGGGCGCCGCAGCCGGCGTCGCCGTGCCGCCGCTGTACGGCGCGACTGCGAACAACCAGGCCGTGACGCCGCCGGCCAATCCGAACGCCGCCAGCGACTCGGCCAATGGCGCATCCGGCAACGTCGCGTTTGCGTGGCCGGTGCGCGGTCCTCTGCTCGGCACGTTCAACGATTCGACCAACAAAGGTGTCAATATCGGTGGTGCCGCAGGCGATGCGGTGAAGGCTTCCGCGGATGGCCGCGTGGTCTATGCCGGAAATGGGCTGCGTGGTTACGGCAATCTCATTATCATCAAGCATGACGCAACTTATCTCACCGCGTATGCACACAACCGCGCTTTGATGGTAAAAGAGGGAGACGCGGTGACGAAAGGCCAGAAGATCGCTGAGATGGGCAATAGCGATTCCGACCGTGTGATGTTGCATTTCGAAGTTCGCCGTCAGGGTAAACCTGTCGACCCACTGAAGTATTTGCCGCCGCAATAAGCGATACGACCATGCCGAAATCGAAGCGCCGCCCGCCGCAAGCCGAGACTGAAACGATCAGCCAAGCCACGTCCGCTGCGGTGGATGAAAGCGGCGCTTCGGAAGTGGAAGAAGAGATCGCAGAAGAGCGCGATCTCGACGAGCGTCAGAGCGGCACCGACGAAGCCGGCGACGCCCGTGAAGGTGCGAGCGAAGCCGCGCCGGATGCCGACGATTTCCGCGCGCTGCTGCAAGCCGAGCTGACGGCCGACACCATCCAGCATTATCTGAATCGCATTAGCGTAAAGCCGCTTCTCACCGTCGAGGAGGAGCAGAAATATTCGCGTCTTGCCAAAGCGGGCGAGTTCGATGCGCGGCAGGTGATGATCGAGCGCAATCTGCGGCTGGTCGTCAGTATCGCGAAGGGTTATCTGAATCGCGGCGTGCCCTTGCTCGATCTGATCGAAGAGGGCAACCTCGGTCTGATGCACGCGATCGAAAAATTCGATCCGACGCGCGGCTTCCGCTTTTCGACTTATGCGACCTGGTGGATTCGTCAAAGCATCGAGCGCGCGATCATGAACCAGGCGCGCACCGTGCGCTTGCCGGTGCACGTGATTCGTGAGCTCAACCAGGTGTTGCGCGCGAAGCGCCATCTGGAAAAGAACTCGATGAATTCCGGTGAGGCCGCCGAGCGCCGCGACGCCAGCATCGACGACATCGCCTATCTGACCGGCAAGACCACCGACGAAGTCACCGACATTCTCGCGCTCAACGAGCACACGGCCTCGCTGGATGCGCCGCTCGACCTCGATCCGGCGAGCAGCCTGCTCGATCTGCTGTCCGACGACCAGAGCCAGTCGCCGGATGCCGAAGTGCAGCATCGCGAGCTGGAAACGCTCACGCGGGCGTGGCTCGCGCGCCTGTCGGACAAGCATCGTCATGTGATCGAGCGCCGCTTCGGGCTCAATCACATCGAACCCGCCACGCTCGAAGAACTGGCCGACGAAATGGGCCTCACGCGCGAGCGTGTGCGCCAGATCCAACAGGAAGCGCTTGTGCGTCTGAAGCGCTTCTTCGCCTCCAACGGTGTTCGGAAGGACGCCGTTCTATAACCTGATGACTCCGATTCTTGTTTTCGACATCGAGACGATTCCCGATGTCGCCGGCGTTCGCCGCCTCGAAGATTTGCCTGCCACGCTGAGCGACGCCGAAGTCGCCGAGCACGCGTTCGCCGCTCGCCGTGAAAAGACCGGTAGCGATTTTCTGCCGCATCATCTGCAACGGATCGCCGCGATCTCCTGCGTGTTCCGCGACAACAACGGTTTCCGCGTGCGCTCGCTCGGCACGCTGGAAGACGGCGAGGCCGCGCTGATCCAGTCGTTCTATCGCGTGATCGAAAAGTACACGCCACAGCTCGTGTCGTGGAACGGTGGCGGATTCGACCTGCCGGTGCTGAACTATCGGGCATTGGTCCACGGTATTCCCGCCAGCCGCTTCTGGGATCTCGGCGAGGACGACCGCGAGTTCAAGTGGAACAACTACATCAGCCGCTATCACGCGCGCCATACGGATCTGATGGACGTGCTCGCGATGTATCAGGCGCGCGCCAACGCGCCGCTCGACGCGCTCGCCAAGATGTGCGGCTTTCCCGGCAAGATGGGCATGGACGGCAGCCAGGTGTGGCATGCCTATCAGGAAGGCCGCATCGAGGAAATCCGTAATTACTGCGAGACCGACGTCGTCAATACGTATCTGCTGTATTGCCGGTTTCAGCTGATTCGCGGCGCCTTTTCGGCGGCGGAGTATGCTGATGAGATCAACCTGGTCAAGAATGCGCTGGCGCTGGAAGTCGCGCCGCAATGGGCCGAGTATCTGGCGGCGTTCGAGCAGTAGTGTTGCGCTGGCCGGCGCCAGAGCCGGCTGACGAGGCGCCGCGCCGGATCGCCGGCCGCCGCGGCGGTTGACGACACAACAGCGAATCGCACGCGCGGCCGGCTACCGCAGCGCTTCGTCTACAATCTCGCCTTTCCCCCAAGTCTGTCAGGAAGTCGCAGGTGTCCCGAACTGCCCCCCATCGTCGCTCGCCGAAGCGCCCCGCGAAATACCAGAAGGCGCCGGCGCCCGCGCCCGTCATCACCGGCAATGAACCGGTCATCGAAATCGATTCGCTCGATATGGAAGCGCGCGGCGTCGGCCGCACCGAGAGCGAAGACGGCACGCCCGGCAAGGTGATTTTCGTCGAAGGCGCATTGCCCGGAGAGCGCGTCAGCTACTCGACGCATCGCAGCAAGCCGAAGTTCGAGCAAGCCGAAGTCGTTCAGGTGTTCCGCGAGAGCGTGATCCGCACCAAGCCGAAGTGCACCTACTTCGATATCTGCGGCGGCTGTTCGATGCAGCACGTCGATATCCGCGCGCAGGTCGCCGTCAAGCAGCGCGTGCTCGAAGACAACCTGCAGCATCTGGCGAAGCTGCGCCCCGAAACGGTGTTCCGGCCGATTCACGGGCCGGCCTGGGGGTATCGCTATCGCGCGCGCCTCGCGGTGCGCTTTCTGCCGGAGAAGGGCGGCATGCGCATCGGCTTTCACGAGAAGAAGAGCAGCTACATCGCCGACATGAAGACCTGCGAAGTGCTGCCGCCGCATGTCTCGGCGATGCTGATGCCGCTGCGTTTCATGGTTCGCAAGCTGTCGATCTACGACTGCATGCCGCAGCTTGAACTGGCGGTCGGCTCGTCGGTCACGGCGCTGGTAGTGCGCAACCTCGAACCGATCACCGCCGCCGACGAACAGGTGCTGCGCGATTTCGCCGACGAGCACAAGGTGCAGTTCTGGCTTCAGCCCGGCGGCCCGGACACGGTCGCGCCGCTCTATCCGCTCGACGTGCAGCTCGACTACACGCTGCCGGAATACGACATTCGCATGCCGTTCAAGCCGACCGACTTCACCCAGGTAAATCACGCGATCAACCGCGTGCTGGTCAGCCGGGCGTTGCGCCTGCTGGCGCCGGCGCGCACCGATCGTGTGCTCGACCTGTTCTGCGGGATCGGCAACTTCACGCTGCCGCTCGCGCGGATCGCGAAGGAAGTGGTGGGCATCGAAGGCAGCGAAGTCTTGACCACGCGGGCGCTCGCCAATGCCGAACTGAATGGCGTGGCGGGGCATACGTCGTTCGCATGCCGCAATCTGTTCGAAGTCACCGCCGACGACCTGCGCACGCTTGGCCATTTCGACAAGTTCCTCATCGACCCGCCGCGCGAAGGCGCGCTGGCCGTCGCGAAGGCGCTGGCGGAGATCGCGCAGAGCGGCAACGGGCCGCTGCCGAAGCGCATCGTCTACGTGTCGTGCGCGCCGGCGACGCTCGCACGCGATGCGGGCCTGCTCGTGCATGAGGCCGGTTACCGGCTGGTCGGCGCGGGCGTGGTGAACATGTTCCCGCACACGTCGCACGTGGAATCGATCGCGTTGTTCGAGCGGGACTGAGCGCCGCTGACGGCCTTATTGGCCGCCTGTAGCGGAACGATGCAGGCGGTTCGCACAAATAAAAACGCCACGACCGGAAGTCGTGGCGTTTTTATTTCCAGCTGGGTTTCAGTGCGTGGCGCGCGTTAGAACTGCCACCACGACTTCTGCGTACCCGGCCGTGCGTGGCCCGTGATGTATGGGCTGTCGGGGAAGGTGCCGGCCAGCACACGCTTGGTATCGTCGGCAAGTTGCGGCTGGTTCAGTTTCTGGTACGACAGCATCATGATGTGCAGCGCGTCTTCGATAGCCGGTGCGTTCTTGTACTCCCGCAGCGCCAGTTGCGCGCGGTTGATCGCCGCGACATACGCGCCGCGGCGATAGTAGTAATCCGCCGCGTGGACCTCGTGCGAGGCCAGCGCGTTCACGATGTAGCGCATGCGTTGCGCGGCATCCGGCGCATACTTGCTGTTCGGGAACCGGTCGACCACCACCTTGAACGCGTCATACGACTCGCGCAGCGACTTCGGATCGCGCTCGCTCATGTCCTGGCCGGAGAAGCGGCCGAACAGACCGAGGTCGTCGTTGAAGTGGATCATGCCCTTCAGGTAGTACGCGTAAGCGATGTCCGGGTGATCCGGGTGAAGCTGGATGAAGCGGTCGATCGCCGTGTCGGCGGCGGCGTTTTCGTTGTCTTTCCAGTTGCAGTACGCGACGTTGATCTGCGCCTGCTGGGCGAAATGGCCGAACGGGTCACGGCCTTCGAGCATTTCGAAGTATTTCGCGCACTTGCCGAAATCACCACCGGACAAGGCGTCGTTCGCCTCCGTATATAATTTGTTGTTGTTCCACGTTGCCGTTTCGTCGGTCTTTTCCGGCAGGCCGTGGCAAGCCGCAACGGCGACGACGGCTGCGGCACACGCAATGTATCCGGCCACTTTCCGGGCCGCCTTCTTGATGGCCGCTAAATTGATCGCCGCTTCAGTGATGGTGTTCAAGGCTCGCATTTTCCAGTCTAGCTTTACGTCCAGGTGACCCAGACTCAATGACCCGCTCAAATACTCCAGGTGCCGCAACCGGCGCCGGGAATAGCAACAAAGATTATAGCGTAAGCGCTGACCCCTCCGACGTGTTGGGCGTCGATTCCCTCGACGACGATCTCGGCAGCGACGCGCTCGCCGCCGCGGGCGCGCCGGCCGTGGTGCCGACCGTGGCGAGCCGCGTCGCCGACGAAAGCCCGCGCAGCGTCGTCGTGCCCGACGAACTGGCCGGCGAGCGCCTCGACAAGGTGCTTGCGCGGGTGTTTCCCGAATTCTCCCGCAACCGGCTGCAAAGCTGGATCGAAGCGGAGCGGGTGCGCATCGACGGCAAGCCGGCGAAAATCCGCCAGCCGGTGCCGCTCGGCGCGACCATCGAGCTCGTGCCCGATCTGCTGCCCGAGCAGCTTGCCTTCACGCCCGAGCCGGTGCCGCTCGACATCGTCTACGAAGACGACACGCTGGTGGTGATCAACAAGCCGGCCGGCATGGTCGTACATCCGGCGGCGGGCAACTGGAGCGGCACGGTGCTGAACGGTCTGCTGTACCGCTACGGCGACGCCGCGGCGGGCCTGCCGCGCGCGGGCATCGTGCACCGCCTCGACAAGGAGACCTCCGGGCTGATGGTGGTGGCGCGCACGCTCGAAGCGCAGACCGACCTCGTGCGCCAGTTGCAGGCGCGCACGGTGAAGCGCCGCTATCTCGCGCTGGTGTGGGGCAACATGCCGGAAGAGGGCACGATCGACGCGCCGATCGGCCGCGATCCGCGCGAACGCACGCGCATGGCGGTGGTGACGAGCGCGTCGGGCAAGCCCGCGCGCACGCATTTCCGCCGGGTCGATTCGGCGATCTGGCAGCGTCAGCCGGTCACCGCGATTCACTGCGATCTCGAAACCGGCCGGACCCATCAGATTCGCGTGCATTGCGCGCACATCGGCCATCCGCTGCTCGGCGACCCGGTGTATGGGCGCGCGCGCGGCAAGCGCTCGGTCACGCCGCTACCCGACGGCTTCGCGCGCCAGGCGCTGCATGCGTGGCGGCTCGGGCTGATTCATCCGCAAACCGGTCGCACGATGCAATGGCGCGCCGACGTGCCGGAAGACATGGAGGTGCTGTCGGCGGCGCTCGGTCTGGGGCGCGACGACGCGGGCGAGTTCGACGAGACGTACTATGAGGAGGACGACTACGACGCGTCGCTCGATGATGACGAAGACGGCGCGCTCGATCACGACGACGATGCCGAAGACGCAGACGATCACGACAAGGACGATCACGCATGAGCCCGAATCTGTCGGAGTTGAGCTTTGCCGATGTCGTGCAACCCGCATGGAACGTGTCGCCGCGCGTGCGCGCGCTCGTCACGACGCGCGACGGCGGCGTGAGTCAGCCGCCGTTCGGCCGCTGGCGCAATGACGCGGACCAGCCCGGCGGCCTCAATCTCGGCATGAAAGCCGGTGACGATCCGGCCGCGGTCGCGCTGAACCGCAAGCGGCTGCTCGATCTCGCGGGCGTGAGCGAGGCCGCGTGGCTCGAACAGATTCACGGCGCGAGCATCGTGCGAGCTGAAGATGTGCTCGCGCAGGCGCGCGCGGACGGCACGCCGACGCGCGCCGACGCGAGCGTCACCGATCGCCCCGGCACCGTGTGCGTGGTGATGGTGGCCGACTGCATGCCGGTGCTGCTGTGCGACGAAGCGGGCCGCGCGGTCGGTGCGGCGCATGCGGGTTGGCGCGGGCTGGCGGCGGGCATCGTCGAGCAGACCGCGCAGCGTGTCGCGCAGCTCGCCGGTGTCGAGACGCGCGCACTGCATGCTTATCTCGGGCCGTCGATCGGTCCCGCCGCGTTCGAAGTCGGCCCCGACGTGCGTGACGCCTTCATGAACGGTGTCGACGGCGCACAACGGGAGGCCACGGCGAACGCATTCGTCGAGCATCCGCGCAATCCCGGCAAATATCTCGCGGATCTCCCGGCGCTGGCGCGCTTGCGTCTGCAGACGCTGGGCGTGACGCGCGTCGTCGGCGGCGATCTCTGCACGGTGACCGAACGTGAGCGTTTCTATTCATATCGCCGCGATCGGGAGACCGGCCGCATGGCCGCGCTGATCTGGCTGGACGATCAGGCGCAGACCCTCGCGGACTAACGCGGCCTGCGCCGCTCCCGATTCAGACAAAACCACGCCCGCATGACGACGCTTCGTACACTGATCCGTCATCATGCGGGCGTGCTGCATTGGCGGGCGCGGATGGCCTGAGCCACGCGTTTCGCGGACTCGCGTATGCGGGTTTGTGCCGAGCGGCGCGGTGCATTTTTGCTGCGTTGCCGGAATTCGCGGGGCTGGCGTAGATCTGCCGCATAAAGTGTCTGCGCGCGAACGGATAAACACACATAAACCCAAGCGTTACGGGAGCTTTTTTCGTTCACGGCCCGCTCCAATCACCAGACTTCAAAAAGCGCGATCTGCTACACAGGGAAAACGATAATTAAAAAACTATCGCACTGCGTCAAAATCGGGAACAAGCATTGACATGCCTTGCGATGGGGAGCAAGAATGTTCCTCACGAGCTCCTCGTACATGGGACAGGGCGTGACGAGGTCGCGAGCAATGGCTCACGTGCGCACGAACCTGCCTCTCAACCCGTCCGTAAGGACTTACCGGTCAAAAGCAGGTATGGCAGCTTCTCATTCCTCAGCTTCCCCTAGCACGGACTCCTCGAAGGAGCAGACGCAGCAGGCCGGTACGAGCGGCGCAACGCCCGCCGCCGGCATGCAACAGTTATTCGACACGTGGATGAACGCGTGGCGCTCGCTCGGTACGCCACCTGGCGCGGGCGGCGTACCGTTCTCCATACCCCAGATGCCGCAGGTGCCCAGCGTCGCGCAAATGGGCTTTCCCCAGATTCCGTCGTTTCCCGGCATGCCCGATTTCAGCAAGTTGGCCGCGGGCGCGATGCCGTCCATGCCGTCGTTCGCCGGGCTGAATATCCCGAGCGCGGCGATTCCGTCTGAACGTCTGCAGAAACTGCAAGCCGACTATTCGCGCGAGGCGATGGAGTTGATCCAGCAGGCCGCTTCGTCGGCGGCCAAAGCGCCCGAACTCAAGGACCGCCGCTTCAGTGCCGAAGCATGGAGTGCGACCCCCGCTTATGCATTCACCGCCGCCTGGTATCTGCTGAACGCGCGCTATCTGCAGGAAATGGTCGACGCGCTCGACATCGAGCCGAAGGTGCGCGAGCGCATCCGTTTCGCGGTCCAGCAGTGGACCGCGGCGGCCTCACCGAGCAACTTCTTCGCGTTGAATCCCGAAGCGCAAAAGACCTTGCTGGAAAGCAAGGGTGAGAGCCTGCGCCAGGGCGTGATGAACCTGCTCGGCGACATGCAGCGCGGCAAGATTTCGCAGACCGACGAATCGCGTTTCGTGGTCGGCGAGAATCTTGCGAACACCGAAGGCTCGGTGGTGTTCGAGAACGACCTGCTGCAATTGATCCAGTACAAGCCGCGCACGGCTACCGTGCGCGAGCGGCCGCTGCTGATCGTGCCGCCGTGCATCAACAAGTTCTACATTCTCGATCTGCAGCCGGAGAACTCGCTGGTCGCGCACGGTCTCGATTCGGGACACCAGGTGTTCCTGATTTCATGGCGCAACGCCGATCAATCCATCGCGCATAAAAGCTGGGACGATTACATCGACGAGGGCGTGCTCACCGCCATCAAGACGGTCAGCCAGATCAGCGGGCGCGAGCAGATCAACACACTCGGCTTCTGTGTCGGCGGCACGATGCTCGCCACCGCGCTGGCGGTCGCCGCGGCGCGCGGCGAACACCCGGCCGCGTCGATGACGTTGCTCACCGCGATGCTCGACTTCTCCGACACGGGCGTGCTCGACGTGTTCGTCGACGAGGCGCACGTGCAGATGCGCGAGCAGACCATCGGCGGCAAGAACGGCGCGCCGGGATTGATGCGCGGCATCGAGTTCGCCAACACGTTCTCGTTCCTGCGGCCGAACGACCTGGTGTGGAACTACGTCGTCGACAATTACCTGAAGGGACGCACGCCGGTGCCGTTCGATCTGCTGTACTGGAATAGCGACTCGACCAGCCTGCCGGGTCCGATGTACGTCTGGTATCTGCGCAACACGTACCTGGAAAACCGGCTGCGCGAGCCGGGCGCGCTGACCACCTGCGGTGAGCCGATCGACCTGTCGAAGATCGACGTGCCCACCTTCATCTATGGGTCACGCGAAGACCATATCGTGCCGTGGCAATCCGCCTACGCGTCGGTGCCGCTGCTCGCCGGGCCGCTGAAATTCGTCCTCGGCGCGTCGGGGCACATCGCCGGCGTGATCAATCCGCCCGCGAAGAAAAAGCGCAACTACTGGACCCTCGAAGGCGACGCCAAAACATTGCCGCAGAGCGCCGACGAATGGCTCGACGCCGCGTCGGAAGTGCCGGGCAGCTGGTGGCCGGAATGGACCACGTGGCTCGATCAGTACGGCGGCAAGAAGGTCAAGCCGCGCGCCACGGCCGGTTCGGCCGAATTTCCGGTGATCGAGCCTGCGCCCGGACGCTACGTGCGGCAACGGGAGTAAAGTTAAACGCGCTTCACGGTGCGGTGTTTGGCGGTGTGAATGAGCGTCTGATTGAGCAAGGGCGTAAGAGCAACGAATTTTTAACTTGACGGGCTGCGGCGCAGTTGGCCGGCGTGCCCGGAGGATATGGAAATGACTGATGTTGTGATCGTATCGGCCGCCCGTACGGCAGTAGGCAAATTCGGTGGATCGCTGGCGAAGATCGCTGCGCCCGATCTCGGCGCGGTGGTGATCCGCGCCGTGCTCGAACGGGCCGGTATGAAGCCCGAGCAGGTGAGCGAAGTGATCCTGGGGCAGGTGCTGACGGCCGGCTCCGGCCAGAACCCGGCGCGTCAGTCGCTGATCAAGGCGGGCCTGCCCGCGGCAGTGCCGGCCATGACGATCAACGTGGTATGCGGCTCGGGTCTGAAGTCGGTCATGCTCGCGGCTAATGCCATCATCGCGGGTGACGCGGACATCGTCGTCGCGGGCGGTCAGGAAAACATGAGCGCGGCGCCGCACGTGCTGCCGGGTTCGCGCGACGGTTTCCGCATGGGCGACGCGAAGCTGATCGACTCGATGATCGTCGACGGTCTGTGGGACGTCTACAACCAGTACCACATGGGCGTGACGGCGGAAAACGTCGCGAAGGAATACGGTATCACGCGCGAACAGCAGGACGCGTTCGCGGCGCTCTCGCAGAACAAGGCGGAAGCCGCGCAGAAGTCGGGCCGTTTCGACGACGAAATCGTGCCGGTCGAGATCCCGCAACGCAAGGGCGAGCCGCTGCGTTTCGCTACCGATGAATTCGTGCGTCACGGCGTGACGGCGGAATCGCTGGCGGGCCTGAAGCCGGCGTTCTCGAAAGAAGGCTCGGTCACGGCGGCCAACGCGTCCGGTCTGAACGACGGTGCGGCGGCGGTGCTGGTGATGTCGGCGAAGAAGGCCGAGGCGCTCGGCCTCACGCCGCTTGCGCGCATCAAGGCTTACGCGACCTCCGGTCTGGATCCGAAGGTGATGGGCATGGGCCCGGTGCCGGCTTCGCGCCGCTGTCTGGAACGCGCTGGCTGGACGCCGGCCGACCTGGACCTGATGGAAATCAACGAAGCGTTCGCCGCCCAGGCGTGCGCCGTGAATCAGCAGATGGGCTGGGACACGTCGAAGATCAACGTGAACGGCGGCGCGATCGCGATCGGCCACCCGATCGGCGCGTCGGGCTGCCGGATTCTCGTCACGCTGCTGCACGAAATGCAGAAGCGCGATGCGAAGAAGGGTTTGGCGTCGCTGTGTATCGGCGGCGGCATGGGTGTGGCGCTGGCGCTCGAGCGCGCCTGAGTACGCCGCGCTGACCGGCGCAGCGAAGCGCCGGCCGGCAAGGCATCAGGCAAGGTTGCCGCGCGTCACGGCGAAGCAGATGGCGCGTGGTGTCAGCAGTGGCCTCGTCGGCCGGTCGCCCGGCGGCATTGGAGATGAAGCACCAGACGAGGGGAGAGGTTGCCGGTCGGCGCCTCGAAAAAACGATAACGGAGTGTAGTTTATGACACAGCGAATTGCGTACGTAACGGGCGGGATGGGCGGTATCGGCACGAGCATTTGCCAGCGACTGCACAAAGAGGGCTTCAAGGTGATCGCGGGCTGCGGCCCGAATTCGCCGCGCCGCGTGAAGTGGCTCGAAGAGCAGAAGGCGCTGGGGTTCGATTTCGTGGCGTCGGAAGGCAACGTCGGCGACTGGGAGTCGACCAAGGCCGCGTTCGAGAAGGTCAAGGCCGAAGTCGGCGAGATCGACGTGCTGGTGAACAACGCCGGCATTACGCGCGACGTCGTGTTCCGTAAAATGACGCACGAAGACTGGACGGCGGTGATCGACACCAACCTGACCAGCCTCTTCAACGTCACGAAGCAGGTGATCGACGGCATGGTCGAGCGTGGCTGGGGCCGTGTCATCAACATCTCGTCGGTGAACGGCCAGAAAGGCCAGTTCGGACAGACCAACTACTCGACCGCGAAGGCCGGTATTCACGGCTTCACGATGTCGCTCGCGCAGGAAGTGGCCACCAAAGGCGTGACGGTCAACACCGTGTCGCCGGGCTACATCGGCACCGACATGGTCAAGTCGATCCGTCCGGACGTGCTGGAAAAGATCGTGGCGACGATTCCGGTGCGCCGCCTGGGTCAGCCGGACGAAATCGGCTCGATCGTGGCGTGGCTCGCGTCGGATGAGTCGGGCTTCTCCACGGGCGCTGATTTTTCGCTGAACGGCGGTTTGCATATGGGCTGAGTCACCGGCGTGCCGCTCACAAGGCGGCACGCTCCGGCTCAGATGGTTCCGGCGGCGTCCCGGCTGCGCAATGCCCGATTGCGCAGCCGGCTGACGCCGTTTCCGCGCTCAACTCGCGCTCAAAGGCGTTACATGACCACTACTACAAAGAAAACAGCCGATCGACTGATCAAGAAATATCCGAATCGTCGGCTCTACGATACCGAGACAAGCACGTACATCACGCTCACGGATGTCAAGCAGCTCGTGCTCGATCAGGAAGATTTCAAGGTCATCGATGCGAAGAGCAACGAGGACCTGACGCGCGCCATCCTGTTGCAGATCATCCTCGAGGAGGAGAGCGGCGGCTTGCCGATGTTCTCGTCGTCGATGCTGTCGCAGATCATCCGTTTTTACGGTCATGCGATGCAGGGCATGATGGGCACGTATCTGGAAAAGAACATCCAGGCCTTCATCGACATTCAGGCGAAGCTCGCCGACCAGTCGAAGAATCTGTATGAAGGCAAGGCGATGAATCCGGAAGTCTGGTCGCAGTTCATGAACATGCAGGCCCCGATGATGCAGGGCATGATGACCAGCTATATCGAGCAGTCGAAGAACATGTTCGTGCAGATGCAGGAGCAGATGCAGAACCAGGCGAAGTCGATGTTCGCCACCTTCCCGTTTACGCCTGGCGGCGCGGTCAATGCCGGCAATGTCGGCAACGCACCGGGTACGCCGCAAACCGATCCGGAGCCGGAGAAGAAGTAACGGCGTAGGGTGTGCGCGTCTTTCTGACGTGACGCCTTCAAGGGGGCAGCGGCGACATTTGGCATGCCGCTGTTTGCGGCGCCGCCTGCACTGCCTCCGCGCTTGTGCCCATGCATCGCACAGGCGCATAGCCGCCGGCGCGGTACAATTACGGGTTGAGCGTGTAGGTGCTCTTCCATAGGATGGGGTTTTCATAACCCTTGACCCCTTGCTTCACCGCTCCCCCATTCTCGTCATCGCCATCGTCACCGCTCCAGCCGGGCCCGCTTTGCTTTACGTCGCAGATCACTTTCCCCACCGCACCGAGCCCTTCGACTCTGAAGGCCGGACCGGTCAGCCTCGTTTGACCGGCGGACCGCTTACGCAGGCCCCCGCATGAGCCGGCTGTTTCTCGCCCCGATGGAGGGGCTCGCGGACTACGTATTGCGCGACGTGCTGACCGGCACGGGCGGCTTCGACGGCTGCGTGTCGGAGTTCGTTCGCGTGACGGGGTCGTTGCTGCCCCCCCGCGTCTACGAGAGAGAGGCGCCCGAAGTCCTCCACGGAAGCCGCACCGCGAGCGGCACGCCGATGGTGATTCAGCTGCTCGGCAGCGATCCCGGGTGGATGGCCCGCAACGCGGCGCAAGCGGCCACCTTGTCGCCGTACGGCGTCGACCTGAACTTCGGCTGTCCCGCCAAGCTGGTTAATCAGCACGGCGGCGGCGCCATGCTGCTGGCCGACCCCGAGCAATTGCACCGGATCGTCTCGGCCGTTCGCGCGGCGGTGCCGGCCAGCGTCGCCGTGACGGCGAAAATGCGCCTCGGTGTGTCCGACACTGCGCGGGCGATCGATTGCGCAGTCGCGCTTGCGGAGGGCGGCGCGGCCTCGCTCGTCGTCCATGCGCGCACGCGCGATCAGGCCTACCGGCCGCCGGCCCACTGGGAATGGATCGCGCGCATCGACGCGGCCGTCCGCGTACCGGTCATCGCGAACGGCGAAGTCTGGAGCGTGGCGGACTGGGAGCGGTGCCGGGCCGTTAGCGGCTGCGCGGACGTGATGCTCGGTCGTGGCGCCGTGTCGGACCCGTTCCTCGCGCTGCGAATCCGCGGACAGATGGATCCGTTCCCGTCCGATGTGGAATGGCGGCGTGTGCTTCGCGATATCGCCGGATATCTGAAGAAGTTGCAGGCCCGCGCGACGCACAGCCACGAGCATGGCCGCGTCAAGAAGTGGCTCAGCTACCTGCAGCGGACCTGGCCGCAGGCGGCCGAACTGCACGCGGCGATCCGGCGGGTGCAGGATTCGCACGAAATTCTCGGCGTGATCGAGCAGGCGCTGGCTTCCGGTGCGGCGCTCCGCGCAGCTCGACCCGAATACGCCGAGCAGTTCGATCCGGCCGAGGCCGTGGCCGGTTGAGCGCTAAAATTCAAAGACTTACGAGCGGTGACCGTGCCGAACCGCTACAATTCAAGGTTTAACGTCTTCATGCGGTCCCCCATGTCTGCCACCCCCACGATTGCCTCGACCGCCGCGCCCGCGGCCGCACCTAAAGTCGGTTTTGTCTCGCTCGGCTGCCCGAAAGCGCTAGTCGACTCCGAGCAGATCATCACCCAGCTGCGCGCCGAAGGTTACGAAATTTCCGGTACGTACGACGGCGCGGACCTCGTGGTCGTCAACACCTGCGGCTTCATCGACGAAGCGGTGCAGGAAAGCCTCGACGCAATTGGTGAAGCGCTCAACGAGAACGGCAAGGTGATCGTCACCGGCTGCCTCGGCGCGAAGAAGAGCGGCAGCGGCTCGGGGCTGATCGAAGAGGTGCATCCGAAGGTGCTGGCCGTGACCGGCCCGCACGCGGTCGGCGAAGTGATGCAGCACGTGCACACGCATCTGCCGAAGCCGCACGACCCGTTCGTCGACCTGGTGCCCGCGGCGGGCATCAAGCTCACGCCGCGTCACTACGCGTATCTGAAGATTTCCGAAGGCTGCAACCACCGCTGCACGTTCTGCATCATCCCGTCGATGCGCGGCGACCTCGTGTCGCGCCCCGTCGCCGAAGTGATGCTCGAAGCGGAAAACCTGTTCAAATCCGGCGTGAAGGAATTGCTGGTGATTTCGCAGGACACGAGCGCCTACGGCGTCGACGTCAAATATCGCACCGGTTTCTGGAACGGCAAGCCGATCAAGACGCGCATGACCGATCTGGTCGGCGCGCTCGGCGAACTCGCCGCGCAATACGGTGCGTGGGTGCGTCTGCATTACGTGTATCCGTACCCGAGCGTCGACGAAGTGATTCCGATGATGGCCGAAGGCCCGTACAAGGGCCACGTGCTGCCGTATCTCGACGTGCCGTTCCAGCACGCGCATCCCGAAGTGCTCAAGCGCATGAAGCGCCCGGCCAACGCCGAGAAGGTGATGGAGCGCGTCAAGGCATGGCGTGAGATGTGCCCGGATCTGACGATTCGCAGTACCTTCATCGCCGGCTTCCCGGGCGAGACCGAGGAGCAGTTCGAGACGCTGCTCGACTTCATCCGTGAGGCGGAACTGGACCGCGTCGGCTGCTTTGCGTATTCGCCGGTCGAGGGCGCGAGCGCCAATGAACTCGACGGCGCGTTGCCCGACGAAGTGCGAGAAGAACGTCGCGCGCGTTTCATGGAAGTGGCGGAGGAAGTGTCGGCGAAACGGATCGCGAAGAAGGTTGGCAAGACGCTGAAGGTGCTGGTCGACGAGATCAACGCCGACGGCGGCATTGGCCGCACCGCGGCGGATGCGCCGGAGATCGACGGCGTCGTGTATATCGCGCCGGCTACCAAGGCGTCCAAACGCTATAAGGTTGGCGATTTCGTGTCGGTGAAGATCACCGGCGCCGACGGCCACGACCTGTGGGGCGAGGTCTAAGCGATGACCGTCAGCATTGCCGCAACGCCGGAAAGCCAACCCGCAGCGATCCTCGCCCTCGGCGAGGCGATGATCGAATTCAACCAGTCGGCGAAAGACCAGCCGAACTATTTGCAGGGCTTCGGCGGCGACACGTCGAACTTCTGCATCGCGGCGGCGCGCCAGGGCGCGCGCACCGGTTTCGTGTCGGCGGTCGGCGCGGATCATTTCGGGCGTCTGCTGGTCGATCTGTGGGAGCGCGAGCAGGTGGATACGTCGCTCGTGCGCGTCGATCCGCACGCGCCCACCGGCGTCTATTTCGTGTCGCATGGCCCGAACGGCCACGCGTTCGATTACCTGCGCGCCGGTTCGGCGGCGAGCCGCTACGCGCCGCACGATTTGCCGCGCGACGCGATCGCCGCGGCCAAGGTCGTGCATCTGTCCGGCATCAGCCTCGCGATCAGCCTGAGCGCCTGCGATGCCGCGCTGGAAGCGATCGCGCATGCGCGCGCCAGCGGTGTGCGCGTGAGCTTCGACACCAACCTGCGCCTGAAGCTGTGGCCGCTCGCGCGGGCCCGCGCGGTGATGCTCGAAGCGATCCGCCAGACCGACATCTGTCTGCCGAGCTGGGACGACGTCACCGACCTCACCGGTTTGACGGGGCGTGACGAGATCGTCGATTTCCTGCTCGCACAGGGTCCGCGTGTGGTTGCGCTGAAGCTCGGCAAGGAAGGCTCGTATATCGCGACGCCCGACGAGCGGCGCGTCGTGCCGGGCCACGTCGTCAACGCGGTCGATGCGACCGGCGCGGGCGACTGTTTCGGCGGCGCGTTCATCGCGCGCATTGTCGAGGGCGACGATCCTTTTGCGGCGGCGCGCTACGCGAACGTCGCCGCGGCGCTGTCCACGCAAGGCTACGGCGCGGTGGCGCCGATTCCTTCGCGTGCCAGCGTCGAACGAATTCTGGCGGGCTGAACGCAAAACCATGCGCCGCGACGCGCGGCCCGCCAAGTCAAGATCATCTATATGAGACTTTCATAGACTAGAGAGGAGCGAGCGATGCAACGGGACGTGGTGGTGGTAAGCGGTGTGCGTACGGCAATTGGCGGCTTTGGCGGCAGTCTGAAGGATTTTTCGCCGACCGATCTCGGCGCGCGGGTGGTGCGTGAAGTGCTGACGCGCGCCGGCGTATCGGGCGACGAAGTCGGCCACGTGGTGTTCGGCAACGTCGTGCACACCGAACCGAAAGACATGTATCTGGCGCGCGTCGCCGCGATCAACGGCGGCGTCGCGCAGCACACGCCCGCGTTGACCGTGAACCGCCTGTGCGGCTCGGGCCTGCAGGCGATCGTCTCGGCCGCACAGAGCATCCTGCTCGGCGACGCCGACATCGCGATCGGCGGCGGCGCGGAAAACATGAGCCGCGCGCCTTATTCGATGCCCGCCGCGCGCTTCGGTCAGCGCATGGGCGACGCGCGCCTCGTCGACATGATGGTGGGCGCGCTGAATGACCCGTTCCAGTCGATCCACATGGGCGTGACCGCCGAAAACGTCGCGCGCAAATACGACATTTCGCGCGAAGCCCAGGATGCGCTCGCGCTCGAATCGCACCGCCGCGCGGCTCACGCGATCACGAGCGGCTACTTCAAGGAACAGATCCTGCCAATCACGCTGGCGTCGAAGAAAGGCGACACCGTGTTCGACACGGACGAACACACGCGCATGAACGCGTCGGCGGAAGACTTCTCGAAGCTGAAGCCGGTGTTCGCGAAGGAAAACGGCACGGTGACGGCCGGTAACGCGTCGGGCATCAACGACGCCGCCGCGGCGCTCGTGCTGATGGAGCGCGGTGTCGCCGAACAGCGCGGCGTGAAGCCGCTCGCGCGGCTGGTGTCGTATGCGCACGCCGGTGTCGATCCGGCGTACATGGGCATCGGTCCGGTGCCGGCCTCCCGCAAGGCGCTCGAACGCGCCGGCCTGACGGTCGCCGATCTCGACGTGATCGAGGCGAACGAAGCGTTCGCCGCGCAGGCCTGCGCGGTCAGCAAGGAACTCGGCTTCGATCCGGCGAAGGTGAATCCGAACGGCTCGGGCATTTCGCTGGGCCATCCGATCGGCGCGACCGGCGCGCTGATCGCCGTCAAGGCGCTGTACGAATTGCAGCGGATCGGCGGGCGCTATGCGCTGGTCACGATGTGCATCGGCGGCGGGCAGGGTATTGCGGCGATCTTCGAGCGGATTTGACGCGCGTGGTGAACCGGTAGCAAGCAGGTATCAAGGTAATGAGGAAGGAACGGATGCGGGAATCGAAAGCGATGAAGGGCGCGATGAAGGGCGCGATGAGGGATGCGCTGAAGGGCGCGACGGCGCGGCGCGGTTGGGCGATCATGAGCGCGGCCGCGTTGCTGTGCGCCGGCACGGTGGCGTTGACACCCGCGCAGGCCTGGGCGGAAAGCGATGCGGTCAAGCAACTGGCGGCGCCTCCGGCGATCCAGTTGCCGCTCAAGCCGAGCCCCGAGTTCGCAAAATTCCCGCGTTACGCCGGCACGCTGGGCTCGCGTCAGATCGTGCTGCGGCTCGGTGCGAAAACCGACGATCCGTCCGGCGTGCACGGCGAGTATCAGTACACCGATACCGGCGAGGTGATCCTGATCGCCGGCGACCGTAATGGGGATACGCTCGAAGTCGAGGAATCGAACGACGGCACCCATATCACCGGTAACTGGGTCGGCACGTTCGCCGCGGACGGCTCGGTGGAGGGCGATCGGATGAACGTCGACGATTCCGATCCGCAGCCGTTCAATCTGAAGCCGCTCGCGGCGGGGCAGGCGGTGCCCGCTGCGGCGGGCAGGGTCACGCCCGCAGCGGGAGCGGCGCAGCAACCTTCGGCCAGCGGCCGCGCCGCCGGGTCCGCTGCGGCACCCGCTCCAGCCGCCAGGACCGGCGGCCAGCCGGTGGGCGGCGTCAGCAATCTGCAAACCGGCGAGTGAAACCGCTGCCACGCGCGCCGTCGGTCGATCCGACGCAATTTCGCTGGCTCGTCTACGCTTGCATAGGCGGCGCGTGTGCCGAAACCACGCGCTCGCCACTTCCGTCTCGCTTCTGTCCGCTTTTATCCGTTTCTCTCAGCTTTCATCGAACTTCGCCATGACCCAATCCAAACTCAAACGCGGTCTGCAAACCCGCACCGTGCGCGCCGAGGACCAGTTGACGCCGGGCTTCGAGTCGTTCTCGATACCGGTCACGCGAGCGTCGACGGTCGTGTTCCCCGATCTCGCGACCATGCGTGCGCTCGACTGGAAAAACGACGCGCAATGGCGCTACGGCCTGCATGCGACGCCGACTTCCCTCGCACTCGCGCAGCGCCTCGCCGCGATCGAAGGCGGCAAGCATGCGCTGCTGCAGCCGTCGGGGCTGTCGTCGATTTCGAATGTGTACTTCGGCCTCGTGAAAGCCGGCGACGACGTGCTGATTCCCGATAACGTCTACTCGCCGAATCGCGATCATGGCGACTGGCTGGCGCGCGATTTCGGCGTCAGCGTGCGTTATTACGATCCGCTGATCGGCGCGGGCATCGCTGATCTGATCCAGCCGAATACTCGCCTCATCTGGATCGAAGCGCCGGGCTCGGTGACGATGGAAGTGGCCGACGTGCCCGCGATCACGGCGGCGGCGCGCGCGCGCAACGTCGTCACGGCCATCGACAACACGTGGTCCGCAGGGCTCGCGTTCCGGCCGTTCGAGCACGGCGTCGACATCTCGGTGCAGGCGCTGACCAAGTATCAGTCGGGCGGCGGCGACGTGCTGATGGGCGCGACGATCACGGTCGACCGCGAATTGCATCTGAAGCTGAAGGCGGCGCGCATGCGCATGGGGATCGGCGTCTCCTCGGACGACTGCTCGCTGATACTGCGCAGTCTGCCGTCCATGCAGTTGCGCTTCGCGCAGCATGACCGCGCGGCGCTCGGTCTTGCGACATGGCTGAAGAGCCGCCCGGAAATTTCCGCGGTGTTGCATCCGGCCATCGCCGACTGTCCTGGCCACGAGTTTTACAAGCGCGATTTCACGGGCGCGGGCGGGCTGTTTTCGGTCGTATTCGACGAGCGTTACAGCGCGGCGCAAATCGATACGTTCTGCGAGTCGCTCGAACTCTTCTCGCTCGGCTGGAGCTGGGGCGGTGCGCACAGCCTCGCCATGCCGTACGACGTCGCGTCGATGCGCACCGCCGGGCAGTGGCCGCATCGCGGGACCTTGGTGCGGTTCTACATCGGCCTCGAAGAAGAGGCCGATTTGCGCGCGGACATCGAGCAGTGCCTCGCTGCGCTGAACTAGACGGCTGAGTGCGTTCGCTGCGGGGATACCCCCACGGTGATGCCATATGTAAGCCCATCGGGACACCTTCCCGGTGGGCTTTTTTTTGCCCCAGTAGCTAGTAAGCCTAAGCATTTGTCTGAAAATGCGTTAGGGCTGTCGATCCTTCTTGCCGTTGCGGTGGCGATTATGTTGGCAATCCTACACGTATGCCTGAATTCTAATTTTTAGACAATGCTGCACTTATACCGGTTCGCTCGTGGAGGAACGCATGAAGAAGCTACTCATTTGGCTGGGATCGGAAAAAATCATGCGCGCATTTTGACGGGGCGACTATCGTCAAGATCATCGCTTTCGTCAGTGATATGGCGCTGCTCCTGCCAGCCATTGTGATGCGAAAGCGTGTCGGTCCGGATAGACCGACACGGTGCAGCGCTCGCTGCGCTGCACCGCGCGGTGTTTCCCTCAATGCGTCAGAACAACCGCAGTAAGCCGTCCAGTCCAACCTGGTTGAACGCCACGCTGGCCGCTTCACGTACCACCGGCTTCGCGCGGAAAGCGACAGACAGACCCGCGGCGGCCATCATTTTCAGATCGTTCGAACCGTCGCCCATCGCAATCGCGCGGGTCGGTTCGATGCCGAGCGTGGCGCATGTTTCGCACAGCGTGCGTGCCTTCACATCGGCGTTCACGATCTCGCCGATCACCTTGCCGGTCAGCTTGCCGTCCATGATTTCGAGCGTGTTTGCGTGCGTGAAATCGAGACCCAGGCGTGCTTTCAGTTTCTCGGTGAAGAACGTGAATCCGCCCGACACCAGCAGTGTTTTCAATCCCGCTTCTTTCGCACCGGCCAGCATCCGCTCCGCGCCTGGTGACAGTTGCAGGCGCTCTTCATAAACGCGTTCGAGCGCGCTCGCGTCGAGACCCTTGAGCAGCGCGACGCGGCGCGTCAGGCTTTCGTTGAAGTCCTTGATCTCGCCGCGCATCGAAGCCTCGGTAATCGCCGCCACTTCGGCTTTCAGCCCGCAGAAGTCGGCGATCTCGTCGATGCATTCGATCGTGATCAGCGTCGAATCCATGTCCATCGCGACCAGCCCGAAATCGCGCAACTGGCGGCCAGCCTCGACAAACGCGTAGTCCAGTTGATGGGTCGCGCAATAGACCTCGACATCGCCGCGCTGCGCGACGCTCGCGTCGGCGATGCGAAGCGCGTTCGCGTCGATGACGGTGGCGTGCGAGCCGCGTGCGAGCGCGATGAGCGTGGTGTGGTGGTCGGCCGAAAGAGGCGCGGGGCTTTGAATGACGAGGTTCATGGACGACGCAGTGACGCAGGAAAGAGGGCGCGCGGCGCGCGCGGAAAATCCCTCTATTGTATCGGTTCCGTGGGACGTGCCATCGTGAGCGCCCAGGAGGCGGCACGGGGACGGGTTGCGAGAACAGGAACGAAAGGCGGGGCGGTTGAATGCGTTGCGCCGTTGGACGCGTCCATCAGGCTCGTCTGTCAAACGTCACCGCTAAACGCGACGGGACCTGCCGCCGTTTCTCAGCAGCGCCACCGTGCCGCGCGTGCGGAGCGTGCAAACGCGCCGAGAGAGACATACGCGTCGCACTACCACGACGAGGCCCAATCAACCCGGGCCAGTCCGCATGCGAATCCCGTTGCGCTTCTATCGTGCAATCCCTCCACGCCCGGTTCATACTGTCGCTTCCAACGACGCCCACCAGCCCGTGCCTGTCCCGACCTCGCGCGCCCGACACCGCCAGCGCAGGTCAGAACCAACGCACTGGCACAAGCAACAAGGCGCACCCCTACGGAGACAACCGCATGACCCCGGCGACCGCCAGCGACGCATCCTCCCTTGCACGCGACTTCGATCTTCGCCACCTGAGTCCCGCGTTCTACGCCAATCCCTATCCGGTCTACCACGCGCTGCGCAGCCACGAGCCGATCCGGCGCATGCCGGACGGTTCGCTGTTTCTGACGCGCTTTCGCGACGTGCAAGCGGTCTACCGCGACCCGAAAACCTTCAGCTCCGACAAGACCGTCGAGTTCAAGCCGAAATACGGCGACTCGCCGCTCTATACGCATCACACCACCAGCCTCGTCTTCAACGACCCGCCGCGTCACACGCGTGTGCGCAAGCTGATCGCCGGTGCGCTCACGGCGCGCGCGATCGCGGCGATGGAGCCGGGCCTGATCCGCCTCGTCGATGGCTTGCTCGATGCGGCGGCCCGGCGTGGCCGCATCGATCTGATCGGCGAGTTCGCATCAGCGATTCCGGTCGAGATCATCGGTAATCTGCTGGACGTTCCGCACGAGGAGCGCGAGCCCCTGCGCGACTGGTCGCTCGCGATTCTCGGCGCGCTCGAACCGTCGCTTAGCGACGCGCAGCTCGAACGCGGCAATCGCGCGGTGAGCGAGTTCGTCGACTATCTGCGCGAACTGGTCGCGCGGCGCCGGCGCGAACCGGGCGACCCGCAGCACGACGTGCTGACACGGCTCATCCAGGGCGAAGCCGGTGGCGAGCAATTGTCGGAAGCGGAGTTGCTGCAGAACTGCATTTTCATTCTGAATGCCGGGCACGAGACCACCACCAACCTGATCGGCAACGGTCTCGTCACGCTCACCGAATGGCCCGACCAGCTCGCCGCGCTGCTGCGCGAGCCGTCGCTGATCGAGACGGCGGTCGAGGAATGCCTGCGGTACGAGAGTTCGAACCAGCTCGGCAACCGGATGGCGACCGTCGACACCGAGATCGGCGGCGCCGCGGTCGCGCGCGGCACGCCGGTCACGCTGTGCATCGGCGCGGCCAATCGCGATCCGGAACAGTTTGCGGAGCCGGACCGCTTCGACATTCGCCGCGATCCGAACCGGCATCTCGCGTTCGGCTTCGGCATCCATCAATGCGCCGGGCTATCGTTGGCGCGACTTGAGGCGCGCATCGCAATCGGACGTTTCGTGCAGCGTTTTCCGACGTATCGCCTCGCTGGCGAGCCGACGCGTGGCGGACGCGTACGCTTTCGCGGCTTCGCGGCCGTGCCGGTCGATGTCGCGCCCGAGGCTGGGCCCGCATAGCGCCGCGCACCGTAGCTTTTGCCGTCCTGACGCAAGACTTACCGCCTGTGTAGCAGGGCCCGCTGCGCTCGCCGGAGCCGGGCGCCACGCCCGCGCCGCGCCCGGCTCCGGCCGCCAAACCGTGGCACGCTTGCTGCTTCGTTTCTAGTCTTCGGCATACGGGAGCGCACGATGGCACACATGATCTGGAAAGGCGCAATCAGTTTCGGGCTCGTCCACGTGCCGGTGCAGTTGTATCCGGCGACGCAGTCGGAAAAGGTCGGCTTCAATCTGCTCGATAAGCGCACGATCGATCCGGTCGGCTACAAGCAGATCAACAAGCGCACAGGCAAGGACGTGAGCCGCGAAAACATCGTGCGCGGCTTCGAGTACGAAAAGGATAAGTACGTCGTCCTGTCGGACGACGAGATCCGCGCGGCGAATCCCGAGTCGACGCAGACGGTCGACATCCTCGCCTTCGTCGACGCACCCGATATCTCGTTCCTCTACCTCGACACGCCGTATTTCCTGACGCCCGACCGCAAGGGTGAGAAGGTGTACGCATTGCTGCGCGAAGCGATGAAGGCGTCGGGCAAGGTCGGCGTCGCGAGCGTCGTGCTGCACAACAAGCAGCATCTGGCAGCGCTGATTCCGGTCGGCCCGGTGCTGGCGCTGAACACGCTGCGCTGGGCCGCCGAGGTGCGCGGCTTCGACGAATTCAAGCTGCCGCCCGAAGGGATGAAGGCCGCGGGCGTGTCGGCGCGGGAACTCGACATGGCGAAGAAACTGATCGACGACATGAGCGATGCGTGGGATCCCTCGCAGTATCACGACACGTTCCGCGACGACATCATGGCGCTGGTCGATCGCAAGATTCGCGCGGGCAAGACCGAGGAAATCACCGAGGTCGAGGCGCCGCACGAGTCGCGTCAATCGGCCGATATTCTCGATCTGTCCGATCTGCTCAAACGGAGCCTGGGCCGAGGCAAAGGCAAACCGGCGGCAGGCGCTCGCAAGCGCGCGGCAGACGATGACGACGATCAGGACGACGCCGATGCTGACGGCAAGGCCTCGGAACCGGCCCGCAAGAAGCCTCGTACGACGCGTGCGGCGAGCACGTCGCGCGGTCGCAGTAGCGGCGGCGGTACTGCCGGCGGCCGCGCGACGGCGGGCAAAACCGCCGCGGCGCCAGCGGCCCGTAAGCGCCGCGCGGCCGCATGAACGCCCCGGCCACCTGAGCGTTGCGCTAACGGGTAAGCCACACCCCAATCACTTTGGACGACGTCATCGCCATGAACGACAGACTCGACCTCTACCACCGCAAGCGTCGCTTCGACGAAACGCCGGAGCCCGCCGGCGCCCGGACAGGATCGAAGCGTTCCACCGGCCGCAAAACGGCGTCCCGCTCGAAGGACCCGACGCTCGCGTACGTGATTCAGGAGCATGACGCACGGCGGCTGCATTACGACTTCCGGCTCGAACTCAATGGCACGTTGTTGTCATGGGCGGTGCCGAAGGGGCCGAGTCTCGATCCGTCGGTGAAGCGGCTGGCGGTGCACGTCGAAGATCACCCGGTCGAATACGGCTCGTTCGAGGGAGAGATCCCCGCCGGCAACTACGGGGCGGGCAGCGTGCTCGTGTGGGATCGCGGTTCGTGGGAACCGGTCGGCGGCGCGGCGGAGGCGGCGCGCGCCTATGCGGCCGGCAAGCTCAAATTCCAGCTTCACGGCGAGAAGCTGCGCGGCGGCTGGACACTGGTGCGCAGTCACATGCGCGGCAGCGGCGACAAGGAACAGTGGCTGTTGATCAAGGAGCGCGACGATGAAGCGCGCGACGAGAGCGAGTATGACGTTCTGCAGAAGCGTCCCGGGAGTGTGCTCGGTGGCGGGTCGGCAGCGGGGAGTGGGGCGAACTCGAAAGGTGCCGCCGGCAAAACTGCGAGCAAAGGGAAAGGGAAAGCCGCAAGCGGGCGTGCGGGTAAAACTGCACCCGGCAGCGAAGACGAAATTGCAAACGAGACCCCTGGCGAAGGCAAAACACGGAAGGGCGCAAGCAGCATCGCAAGAGAGCCTGCCACGGCTTCGACAACGAATTCGCCTCCCAACAGGACTTTCCCGGCCGCTGTACAAGCCACCGCCCGACGCAACACAAAATCCGCGCCATCGAGCCGTGCGGACCCGAAGCGGCCCGACATCGTTTCCACCCGTACCGGGGAATCTCTGCGCGAGCTCGCCGCGTCGCCGTCGATCGAAGGGGCGCTCAAGGCTCGCTTGCCCGCCACGTTCAAGCCGCAACTGGCGACACTCGTCGACGCCGCTCCACCCGGCGACGACTGGACCTACGAAATCAAATTCGACGGCTATCGCGTACTGGCGCGCATCGAGCGGTCCGCCAAAGGGAGTGCAGTCAAGGTGTTCACGCGCGCGGGCAACGACTGGACCGCGAAGTTCGGCAAGCAGGTTCAGGCGCTCGACCGACTCGGCCTCGAAAGCGCATGGCTCGATGGCGAAGCGGTCGTGCTCGACGAACAGGGCGTGCCGAGTTTTCAGGCGCTGCAAAACGCGTTCGACTCGAACCGTCCGCAGGACATCGTCATCTATCTGTTCGACGTGCCGTTTCTGAACGGCTACGACTTGCGCGGCGTGCCCCTCGAACAGCGCCGCGCGATTCTGCACGCCCTGCTGGAGGAGGTCGACGACAGCGTGCTGCGCTTCTCGAACGACTTCGCCTTCAGTGCCGACGAACTGCTCAGGAGTGCGTGCGACATGGCGCTCGAAGGCATCATCGGCAAGCGGCGCGATAGCGGCTATCTGTCGGGGCGCTCGCAGACGTGGATCAAACTGAAGTGCCGGCGGCGCCAGGAGTTCGTGATCGGCGGATATTCGGAACCGGGCGGCAGCCGCGCGGCGTTCGGTGCGCTGCTGCTCGGCGTCTACGACGGCGACGGGCGGCTGCGCTACGCCGGGCGGGTCGGCACGGGCTTCGACGCCGCGTTGCTGCGCTCGGTCAAGAAAGCACTCGACGCGCACGAGACGAAGCGCATGCCGTTCGCCGCCGCGCCGCGCGAGCGCAGCCGCACACCGGTGCACTGGGTCGAACCGGTACTCGTCGCCGAATGCAACTTCGCCGAGTGGACGAGCGACGGCATCGTGCGCCAGGCGTCGTTCGTGAGTCTGCGCGACGACAAGCCGCCGCGTCAGATCGTCAAGGAAACATCCCGCCAAGGAGCCGACGTGCAACAGCTAACCGATAACGGGTCCGATGCCGCGCCGAAGAAGCGGGCGGTGTCGAAGGCGGGTGGGTCAAAGACCGCCGCTTCAAAGACCGCCGCCTCGAAGACTACCGCTTCGAAGACCACCGCCTCGAAGACCACAACCGCAAAGACCACAACCGCAAAGACCACAGCCGCAAAGACCACTACCAGAACAACCACCCCCAGCGAGGTCGCAAGCGTGCGCATCTCCCACCCCGACCGCGTCATCGACAAAAGCACCGGCACGCGCAAGATCGACCTCGTGCGGTACTACGAGTCCATCGCCGACTGGATGCTGCCGCATCTGCAGGACCGGCCGGTGTCGCTGGTGCGCGCGCCCGAGGACATCGGCGGCGAGTTGTTCTTTCAGAAGCACAGCCAGAAGCTGTCGATTCCGAACGTCACGCAGCATCCCGGTCTCGACCCCGGCCATCCGCCGCTGATCACCGTCGAGACGATCGAGGCGCTGGTCGGCGCCGCGCAAATGGGTACGGTCGAATTTCACACGTGGAATGCGCTTGCCGCCAATATCGAAAAGCCCGATCGCATGGTGTTCGATCTCGATCCCGACGCCGCGCTCGGTTGGGAGCGCATGATCGAAGCCGCGCAACTCACGCGTTCGCTGCTCGACGAACTCGGCCTCAAGTCGTTCTGCAAGACGAGCGGCGGCAAGGGCTTGCATGTCGTCGTGCCGCTCGCGAAGCAGGCCGGCTGGGACGAGGTGAAAGACTTCTCTCAAGCCGTCGCGCAACATATGGCGACGACGCTGCCCAAGCAATTCAGCGCGAAGATGGGCGCACAGAATCGCAAGCAGAAGATCTTCGTCGATTACCTGCGCAACAACCGCGGCTCCAGCACGGTGGCCGCATTCTCGGCACGCGCGCGGCCGGGGCTGGGTGTGTCGGTGCCGCTGTCATGGGACGAAGTCGCAGCCACCACGGGCGGCGATCAGTGGACCATCGCGAACCTGCACGAACGCCTCGCCGATCTCGCACGCGATCCTTGGGCGGACTATGCGAAGACGCGCCAGCGCATTACCGCCGCGATGAAAAAACGCCTGGACGAAGCGCGATGAGCGTTTGCCAGTCGATCTCACTCAATACGGGAAGGAGCACATTATGAAGACCTCACCGCAATCGTCGGACGGCGACAAGCAGGCCGATCCGCATGGGCAGAAACAGCCGCGTTCGTTGCAGGATGCCGCCGCGCCGTTACCGCATGAAATCGATCAGGATCCCGAATCGCAGCACGAGGATGAGCCGCGCCATGTCGGCAAGCAGGCGCATCGGGATCTCGAACGCGGGTTGAAAGATACCGACCGCCGTGGCGGCGACGAGTATCAGCAGCAGACGCAGAACGATACGCATACCGATGTAAATTCGGACGGCAAACAGGATGATGCGGGGCGGCCGGGCAAGCGCTGACGGAGGGGGCCTCGAGCGCTGATGGACGGGGCAGGCTGAGTCGGGCGCGGCGTTGCCGCCGGTTCGGCTCAAGCCGACTCGACGTCAGCCAGAAACCTCCCCGAAGCCGATTCAGCGCCGACTCAAAGTCGACTCAAAGCGAGCCGGGCTCAAAGCAATCCAAAGCCCGCCCAAACTCCGCTCGAAACCGATCCAAACCTAACCTAACCCAGCCACACCATCCCAATAAGGCGGATCACCAAAATGCGCCGCCAAAAACGCGATGAACGCGAGCGTCTTCGGCGGCACGAACGCGCGGCTTGGATACACCGCCCAGATCGCCACCTCCTCGGCCAGGGGATAGGCGTCGAGCACGCGGACCAGTGCGCCGCTGCGCAAATAGGGCGCCACGTCCCACGTCGATTTCAGCGCGATGCCGAAGCCCGCGAGCAGCGCATCGCGGATCACCTCGCCGTTGTCGGTGACGAGCCGCCCGCTCACGCGCACGTCGAGCGGCCCGGCGGGCGTGACGAAGGCCCAGTCCCGCTGGTCCGACAGAATCATGCATTCGTGGCGAGCGAGATCTGACGGATGATGCGGTAGGCCGTGTGCGGCGAGATAGGCGGGCGCGGCGCACAGCACCCGCCGGTTCACCGCGAGGCGCCGCGCGACCAGCGACGAATCCTTCAGCACGCCGACGCGGATCGCCACGTCGATCCCCGCATCGACCAGATCGATCACTTGATCGGTCAGCCGCAAATCGACGCTGACGCCGGGATGGCGGCGCAGAAATTCGCTGATCACCGGCGACACGTGCTGCCGCCCGAACGACGACGGCATCGACACCCGCAAGCGACCCTGCGGCTCGGCTTGCGCGCGGCCCACCGACGCGCGCGCGGCGGCTGCCGCGTCGAGCAGCGCTTCGGCGCGTGTCATGAACACTTCGCCGTCCTGAGTGAGACTGATGCGGCGGGTCGTCCGGTGCAGCAGGCGCGCGCCGAGGAGCCGTTCCAGTTGCGCGATGCGCGAGCTCGCGACCGCCGCCGACAAGCCGAACTCGCGCCCGGCCGCCGACACGTTCGCGAGCAGCGCGGCGCGCACGAACAGGGCGACGTCGAGCAGATCGAGCCGCTCCCGTTCGCTGGACGAGGATCGCGCGGTGGGATCGGGAAGATTCATTATTCTGAAATACAAAAAGATGTTTCAGTCATTATGCCGGTTTTATAAGAGTAAGAATCGCCGTAGGATCACACGCATGGATCGGCGGCAAGGCTCGCCGACCCTTCATCTCATTGAAACGGACAGAACAGGAGCCTCCATGAAAGCCGTCGGTCTCTACCGCTACTTGCCGATCGATCAAACCGAAGCGCTGGTCGACGTCGACATTCCGAAACCCGAAGCCACGGGGCGCGACCTGCTGGTGAAGGTCGAGGCGATCTCCGTCAATCCGGTCGACACCAAGGTGCGCGCGCCGAAAGACACCGTCGAAAAGACGCCGCGCGTGCTGGGCTGGGATGCCGCCGGCACGGTGGCCGCTGTCGGCCCGGACGTCACGCTGTTCAAGGTCGGCGATCCGGTGTTCTATGCGGGCAGCATCACGCGGCCGGGCGCGAACAGCGAGTTCCATCTGGTCGACGAGCGGATCGTCGGGCGCAAGCCGGCGTCGCTCGATTTCACGCACGCGGCCGCGCTGCCGCTGACCGCGATCACCGCGTGGGAAGCATTGTTCGACCGCCTCGGCGTGTCGCCGCAAGGCGCGGACGCAGGCCGCACGGTGCTGATTTTCGGCGGCGCGGGCGGCGTCGGCTCGATCGGCATTCAACTGGCGAAGCAGTTGGCGAAGCTGAAAGTGATCGCGACCGCGTCGCGTCCCGAATCGGCGAAATGGGCGACCGAACTGGGCGCGGACCATACCGTCGATCACTTCGGCGACATTCCCGCGCAGTTGAAAAAGCTCGGCATCGAGCAGGTCGATTACGTGCTGATGTTCAACGACACCGACAAGAATTTTCCGGTGGCCGCGCAAATCATCAAGCCGCAAGGCGGCATTTGCACGATCGTCGAGAACAGCGAGCCTGTGCCGGTCGAACTGCTGAAGGCGAAAAGCGCCGCGTTGCATTGGGAGTTCATGTTCACCCGCTCGATGTTCGGCACGCCCGACATGATCGAACAGCACAAGCTGCTGACCGAAGTGGCGCGCCTCTTCGACGCGGGCACGCTGCGCACGACCGTCGGAGAAGAACTCGGGACGATCAACGCGGCGAATCTGCGCCGTGCGCATCGGCTGCTCGAAGAAGGGCGCGCGATCGGCAAGCTGGTCTTGACGGGCTTCTAAGCCGCACCGTGCGCGGATGCATGATTCGATATGGCTGGTGCCGCAGTCATACGCGCCGGCCATGTTCAGTTGCCGCGCACCATCCGAGACAACGCAATGCGGTGTGCCGCGAGGTGGGGCGATCGAAGCGGCGGCCAGAGCCTCCCGCAATCGCAGCGTTTTGGCGATTGCACACGCAGAAAACGCGTCCCCGCAAGCGGGTTAACACCCGAGCCCAGGCGGCACGCGCGGTGCCGCGCTTGGCGTTAGACTGGCGGTGCATCATGCGAAAACAGTTGCGTGTCTCGCGCACCGGTTCGCCGGGCCAACCGCCCGGCTCGGGCGGTGCATCATAGACAGTAGCGTTGAAGCGGGGCGCGCAGCGGCACAACAACGAGGTGACAGTATGAGCTCCAGCTTCAAACTCTCCGCCGTTTCAGTTGTCGCTTCTCTCGCTTGCGCGCTCGCGCCCGTCATGCTCGTGCCGGCGGCTCACGCAGCCACGCCGATCACGGTGACGACCCAGTCCGCGCTCGACGGTCCGATCCGCTACACGGTTCGCGTCACGTCGAAGCAGTTCGGCAACTCACAGGAAACCCGCACGATCCGCTCGGGCGAGACCGACGACTTCACATGGAAGACCGTGCCGCCGGGCGGCCCGGTGACCGGCACGGATGCGTGTCCGAACTATGCGTCGCTGCCGGTCGATACCAACGGCGCGATGATCCGGCAGACACAGATCCGCTTTGCACCGGTCGTCGGCAGCGACGGCACGGCGAGCGTGCAGATGAGCTTCCAGGCGCAGGCGCCGCATGGGGTGAAGACCGTGACGAGCGGCGGAAAAACGATCAAGTGTCCGAACGATGTGCGCGTGAGTCAGATTCTGCGCTTTACGATGCCGGTCAACGGCAGCACGAAAACGCTCACGCTCAGCGACGGCACTGAAGTGGCGGTCAGCGCCAAGCGCTGAAGCCGGTTGAAGAGGGGGCGTCGGCGGCGCGCCGCATGCGTGCTGCTGGGCGCGGCCTGCCGCTGGACAGGTGAGCACAGGCCTTGGCGCGATGCCTTCCGCGGCCCGTGAACCTGGCACGCCGCTGCGTCGTCGAGCAGGGTATGCGGCGGCGCATCGAGCAAGCCTGAGCATGTCTGCCGCTGCGTCTTCGCGCGACGTTTGTCACGATGTCTTTAGCACTGACTGAGCATGTCTTGTCACCGTGTTGTGTTTGCGAGCGAGGCTTGCCGCGACATCTGCCTCAGTCTCCAGGCACGGCCCGCCTGCACACCCCTCAGCGACGCTTCACCGCCCGCTCCATCAGCCGCGCCGACAAGAAGCGGTGCTCCGCCGAGAACAGCCGCCGGTACGTCAGCAGCACCGCACCCACGGTCCCCAGCGTCGATGACGCCGCGATCAGAAACATAATGACGATCTGATAGCGCACTGCCTGCAATGGCGACTGCCCGGCCAGCACCTGGCCGGTCATCATGCCGGGCAGGCTCACCACGCCGACCACCGCCATCTGGTTCAATGTCGGCATCATGCCCGCACGCACGGCTTGCCGCGCCGGCGCCTGCGCCGCTTCCCAGCGTGTCGCGCCGAGCGCGAGCGCCATGTCGACGCGGTCGCGCCGCGCCGTCAATTCCTCGGTCATCCGTTCGATGCCGAGCGACACGCCGGTTAGCGTATTGCCGAGGATCATCCCGAGGATCGGAATCGCATACTGCGGCTCGTACCAGGGATGAATGCGGATTACGACGAACAGGCCGACCGCGGCCACCAGCCACGAACTGACCCAGATCGACAGCACGCTGTCGGCGCGCTGCCCGGCATAGGTGCGGGTGCCGCGCCCCGCGCCCGCGAAGCCGGCGATCAGCGTCATCACGATCATCAGCGGCAGCACGACGTACCAGCGGTCGTAACTGAACACCCAGCCGAGCACATAGCCGATCGCGAGCAACTGCACCACGGTGCGTAGCGCGGCCCACGCGAGCTTGCGTTCGAGATCGAGCTTCAGCGCCACCGACACCGCGCCGTTCACGACGATCAGCAGCGCGGCGATCGCGACGTCCCACAAACTCAGGTTCTGCAATGTCATGGGGCGGGCTCCTGATGCACGGACATCGGCGCGGCGATTTCGTCGAGCGTGCCGGCGCGCATTGTCAGATGGCGCTCGCTCATGCGCGCGGCTTGCGCCGGATCGTGCGACACCCAGATCGACGCATGATGGCCGGGATCGGCGTCGAACCACGCGCGCACCAGCGCCTCGATCGCGAGCGACGACTCCGGGTCGAGCGATGCGGTAGGTTCGTCGAGCAGCAGCACCTCGGGCGCGAGTTGCAGCACGCGGATCAGCGCGGTGATCTGCGCTTCGCCGCCGGACAGTTCGCTCGCGCGTTTGTCGAGAAAGTCGCCGGCACGTCCCGCCTGAGTGGCGAGACTAGCCGCCCGCGTGCGATCGAAGCGCACGTCGCGATAGGCGCGCAATTCGAACGGATAGCGCAGGTTGTCTTCGACACTGCCGTCGAGCAGCGCGGGACGCTGCCGGATATAGGCGACGCTGCGCCGGTAACGCGGAATCGCGCCGCGCTCGACCGTCGCACCGTGCCACAGGATGCGTCCAGCATCGAGTGGATCGAGCAAGGCGAGCGCGCGCAGCAACACGCTCTTGCCCGAGCCGGACGCGCCGGTGATCGCGACACGCTCGCCGGCGTGCAGCGCGAAGGTCGTCGGCAGCAACAGCGTCTGGCCGCGCAGCGCATCGCGCCGGACGATACCGTCGGCGAGGACGAAAGGAACATCGGTCATGAGTTGGATCGCAGTGGGGGTTGTGTCATGGCCGGGATGACGTGCGAGGCGGCACTCTGTGCCGCCGATTCGCCGTCGAGGCGTGCAGCATGATAAAACGACAACGCGAACGACAACACGAACGGCAGCGCGAACGACAACGCGCTGCGTCGCCAGGCGCCGGGCACGATATCTGCTGGCCGGTCGATAACGTAGAACAATGACGGAGCTTCACAATGGCAGGGTCGAGCACCATCGGACGGCGGATCGGAAAAATCATCGCATGGCTGCTGGCGGCTATCGTCCTTCTGATTATCGCGCTGACCATTTTTATTCTGACCTTCGACTGGAATCGTGCCCGGCCTTATGTCAACGACAAGGTCACGCAAGCCATCGGCCGGCCGTTCGCGATCAATGGGGATCTGAAGGTGGGCTGGCGGCATCCGGTCGGCGAGACCGGATGGCGCGGCTGGGTGCCCTGGCCGCGCTTCTCGGCGGCGAACATCACGGTGGGCAATCCCGACTGGACCAAGCAGCCGAACTTCGCCACGCTCGATGAAATCGATTTCCAGGTCAAGGTGCTGCCGCTGCTTGCGCACGACATCGTGATTCCGGCGATCAACCTCGTGAATCCGTCCGTCGATCTCGAACGTCTGCTCGACGGGCGCAACAACTGGACTTTCAAATTGCCTGCATCGAGCGGGCCATCCGAATGGAAGCTCGATCTGCACGACATCGCGTTTGCGAAGGGCAATATCGCGCTGTCCGACCAGCAGAAGAAAGTCGACGTGCAGATGGTCATCGACACGCTCGGCCAGCCGATTCCGATCGGCGAGGCGATGAAGCAGCAGGAAGAGGCCTCGCGCAGCGCGTCGGCGCAGGCGATCGGCAAGGCGGGTGCGAGCAAGCTGACGGCGCAGGCGAATGCGCAGGCGGCATCGGAGGCTGCGGCGGCATCGGCGGCGGCCGCGTCGGGCGCCTCGGCGACCGATATCGATGCGTCAGGCGCAACCGCGGCGTCGGGTGCATCGGGCGCGCTGATGGCCGGCGGTTCCCGCGCGGCCGGCGAGGGCGCGAGCGGCGCGGCAGCGACATCGGGCACGAGCGAAACGAAGGCGCAGGCGAGCGCCTCGGCTGGGGCGAAGCGGGAGATCCCGCCGTATGCGATCGGCTGGACCATCAAGGGCACCTATAACAAGACACCGGTGGCGGGCAGCGGCAAGGTCGGCGGCGTGCTGGCGCTCCAGGACGCGAACCGGCCGTTCCCCGTGCAGGCCGACGTGAAGGCGGGCGACTTGCACGTGGGTCTCGTCGGCACGATCACCGATCCCGCGCATCTTGCTGCGGTCGATCTGCGCCTCTGGCTGCAAGGCAACAGCCTGGCGCGTCTCTATTCGCTGACGGGCGTGACCTTGCCCGACACCCCGCCGTATGCGACCGAAGGCCGGCTGATCGGTCAGTTCAAGTCGAGCGGCAATGTCTTCAAGTATGAAAATTTTACAGGCCGGGTCGGCGGCAGCGATCTGAACGGGTCGTTGACCTATACGGCGCGTGAGCCGCGTCCGCTGCTGCAGGGCGAACTGGTGTCGCATCTGCTGCAGTTCTCGGATCTGGCGCCGGTGATCGGCGCGGACTCGAACGCGAGCAAGGCCAAACGCGGCGATGCGACGGCGCAGCCGAGCGGCCGCGTGCTGCCGGTCGAGGAATTCCGTACCGACCGCTGGAAGGCGATCGACGCCGACGTCAGGTTCACCGGCCGGCGCATCGTCAAGACCACCGATCTGCCGATCACGGACCTGTACACGCATGTCGTCATGACCGATGGGGTCTTGTCGCTGGAGCCGCTGAAATTTGGCGTAGCGGGCGGCTCGCTCGCATCGGACATTCATCTGGACGGCAGCGCGGTGCCGCTGAAGGGGCGCTTTGCAACCTCGGCGCGTCATCTGAAGCTCAAGCAGTTGTTCCCAAACTTCAAGACGATGCAAAACGCCCTCGGCGAGATCAACGGCGATGCCGCCTTGACCGCGACCGGCAATTCGCCGGCGGCGCTCGCGGCCACCTCAAACGGCGAGTTGAAGGCACTGGTGACGGACGGCACCGTGAGCCGTCTGCTGATGGAAGCGGCGGGGCTGAACGTGGCGAACGTCGTGTATGAAAAACTGTTCGGCAATCGCGACGTGAAGATCAATTGCGCGGCCGCCGATTTCGTCGCGACCAACGGCGTGCTCGAGTCGCGCATATTCGCACTCGATACCGACGATGCGGTGATCAACATCGACGGCACCGTCAATCTGCGCGACGAGACGCTCAATCTTGGCGTGCATCCTCATACCAAGGGCTTCCGCGTGTTTTCGCTGCGCTCGCCGCTCTACGTGAAGGGCACCTTCAAGGACCCGCATGTGGGCGTGAACGTGGCGGCGCTCGCGTTGCGAGGCGGCGCGGTAATCGGGCTCGGCCTGATCAATCCGTTCGCGGCGCTGATTCCATTGCTCGCGCCTAGCAACAACAAGCCGCTGCCGTGTGCGCAATTGCTGTCGCAGGTTCGTCAGGCGCCGACGGCGCCGCCGCCAGGCGTCAAGCAGAAGCCCAAGGCGCCACTGTCGCTCGAAGGCGCACCGGTCAACAAGTCTGGGGGAGGTGCGTCGTCGCCTGCCGCGGCGAATCGAAAGCCCGCTGTCATGTCGCCGGCGAGCGCGGCCGAATATAAGGGGAGCTGATGTTTTCCGTGCTACCGGTGCTGCCCGCGGACTGGCCGAGCTGGAGCTTCGGCGGCTGCCTGTCGTTCATCTTCCTGTGGCTGATCAGCATGCCGCCCGTGGGCGGCCACGCCGACGAATCGATCACGGAGTAACGGACAGCATCACGCCGCCTGTGGGGCGCGCGCATACCCATGCAGCGCCGGACATGGCAAGTTCAACTGAAGAGAAGGGATACAGCGCCGCCTGGATCAAACCGGCGGCGCTGCCGGGCGCAGCAAAGCAAGTGCAGGAATGAACTGCCGGAGCTAACGCGACATATCTACCTGAGCGAGCGCGGTGTGGCATCGCCTGCCGCATCCTGGCGACGCACGCCCCGACGCGTACCCACGCGCGTGGCGCCGAATTCCGTGAGAATCTTGCCGCGCGCACGGCTGGCGAAGACAAGGAAGCCGAAGCCGTCCGCCTCGTACCAGTACCCGCCGTTCTCGAGCCCGTCGAGCGGCTGTTCCAACGCATTGGTGATGGATTCGATGCAGCGCCGCCTCAACTCTGCGGGCGCCGGATAGGGTGGTTGCGCGCCGCGTACGCTGCACAGGAGCACGTCGAGCCCGGGCAACACGTGGGCATACAACACCGGCTCGTCTTGTGCACGAGCACGCGCAATCTTGGTGTCGAGCTGACCGAACGGCTTGAAATGCCGCAGTACCGCGAGGAACGACTCATCGCCGTCCACCTTCGCGCGTCTACGCTTTTTCGGGAAGGACATAAAAATTCGCCTGAAAAAGAATTGCAAGAAACGCTGCGTCCTCATGCGACAACTCCCGGCTTCGCGCGCCGCACGTCGATCTTTTATAGCATACGACAAGGTCGGATTCACGATGAATCGACGACTTCGCCGCCTCATCGCCTCCCGCACGAATCATGCCGAACCGCCTCGCCGCGCGCTTTCGCATCCCATCACATCTGTCTCCATCATAGACGCACGAGCCGCCGAAAAAACATCCGATATCAATAAAAAAGTCATTTTTATGTGGGCGAGCGCATCTTGTGGTTGCGTTGAAATATCTCGCGTTCACGTCGATAATGGCCCGGCCGGCTGCATTGCGCAGCGCGCGAGGCGCTTGCCTCTGGCGCGTGAGCGGGGCGCGCGCAACCGGTGCTCGCGAGCCGCCTCGGCTCGAACGACCCTTCGGGTGACCATGAAATTATTCACGAAGGGTCTGCTGCTGATTGCAGTGCCGAGCGTGGTCGAGCTGGCGCTTCTTGGCGTCGTCTTCGATACCCAGGAGCAGACAGCGCAGGCCGCGCAGTGGGTCGACAACAGCAAGCAGATCCTCTATCAGTCATCGGCCCTCGTCGATCCGCTGCTGCGTCAGGCCGCGCGCGTGCGCACGGCCATGGCGACCCGCGACGCCTCGCTGCTCGAGCGTCATACGGTGTGGGTCGACCTCGGCGACCGTCTGTCGAAACTCGACGCGCTGGTCGCCGGCACGCCGCAGCAGGTCGAGCGCGTGCGCAACATGCAGCGCGTGGTCGATGCCTATCGCGCGCACACGCTCGCCATTTCGCAGGCGCTGCACGAGGGGCGCGGCCTCGCGCCGTTCATCGCACGGGAGACCGGCGCATTGCCGCGGCAGATCGTGCTGTTTCGCGACGAACTCACCGCGTTCGGCAACGAGGCTACGCGGCTCGATGCCGACCGTTCGGCCGCGCTCGCACGGCGCCGTGAGCGTCAGCAAAACGCGCTGATCGCAGCGGTGCTAGGCTCGATGCTGATCTGGGCGGCCACGGCGGTAGTGTTCGCGCGTAGCATCGGGCGGCGCCTGGAAGTGTTGACCGACAACGCCGAGCGCCTTGGCAACGGTCGGCCGCTCGCAGTACCGCTGTCGGGCAACGACGAAATCTCGACGCTCGACGCCGTGCTGCATCAGACCGGTGCGCGTCTGCGCGAAGCGGACAAGGAGCAGGCCACGCTCAAGACGCGGCTCGAAGCGCGCGCGCTGGAGCTTGCGAGCGTCAACGAGGAACTGCGTCAGGAAACACAAGACAACGAAATGTTCATCTACAGCGTGTCGCATGATTTGCGCTCGCCGCTGGTGAATCTGCAAGGCTTTTCGAAGGAATTGCAGGTGTCGTGCGACGAACTGGATACCATCGTGGCGCAGGCCGGATTGCCGGAGGCGGAGCGTCGGCGCATGGCGCATATTCTCGACGGCGACGTGCGCGAGTCGTTGCACTATTTGCGCACCGCGGTGACACGGGCGGCGTCGATCATCGACGCGCTGTTGCGGATTTCGCGCGTGGGGCGGCTCGAATATCAATGGCAGCGGGTCAGTGTGGGGCGCGTGGTGGGCCGGGTGGTCGACGCGCTGCGGGGCGCCATCAGCGAGCGCCAGGCGGTCGTGACGGTGCGTGAGTTGCCGCCCGCGTGGGGCGACCCCGCCGCGGTCGAGCAGATCTTCAGCAACCTGATCGGCAACGCGCTGAATTTTCTCGACCCGGCGCGTAACGGACGTATCGAGGTCGGCGCACTGGAGCCCGAACCGGTCGATGAAACCGACCCGCGTGCGGTGCGCATGCGCACGTATTACGTCCGCGATAACGGCCTTGGGATACCGGCAGCGTATATGTCGAAGGTGTTCCGCGCGTTCCAGCGTCTGCATGGCGAGGTCGCGCGCGGCGACGGCATCGGGCTCGCGGTGGTGCGGCGCACGGTGGAGCGGCATGGCGGGCGGGTGTGGGTCGAGTCGGCCGAAGGTGCGGGATCGACCTTCTTCGTCGCGTTGCCCGAACAGCCGATACGCCTCTGACGCGGCACGGGGGACGCACGGCAGCGGTGCGGACATGACGGGCGTGACAGACATGGCGGACATGAAAGGCCGCATGGCTGGACGAATGATTAGCACGGAGCGCATATGAGTCACGGGGAAACGGTCAGCATCGTGCTGATTGAGGATGACGACGGCCACGCCACGCTGGTCGAGCGCAATCTGCGCCGCGCCGGCATATCGAACGGTTTCATACGTTTTCGTGACGGGCAGCAGGCTCTCGATTACTTCTTTGGCCCGGCGCCGCCCGAAGGCGCGGGCGGTTCGATGCCGAGCCCCGTCGCGGACGTCCATCCGCCGTGCGGAGATCTGACTCATTTCGTCGTGCTGCTCGATCTGAAAATGCCGCGGGTGGACGGCTTCGAAGTGCTGCGGCGTCTGAAGGAATCGCCGCGGACCGCCTCGGTGCCGGTGATCGTGCTGACCACGACCGACGATCCGCGCGAAATCGCCCGCTGCTACGAACTCGGCTGCAACGTCTACATCTGCAAACCGGTCGAATACGATGCGTTCATCGAAGCGGTGCGCCGTCTGGGCTTCTTCCTGCAAGTGGTCAAGCTGCCGCCCGGCCATCGGCTCGGCGCGCCTTGATCGCGGGCTTGCGCGCGGGCGTGCCCGGCGCAGTCCAAAGCTGCCCAAAAGCCGCTCATGACAAGATAGAGCCACCGATAGACCAGCCGATCAGCCAGAGAACAGTCCGCATGACCGAAGAAGTGTCCACGCCGCACGCCGCCTATGTGCTCGTCGTCGATGACGACGAAGGCATTCTGCGGCTCGCGCGCAAGTCGCTCGAACGCGCCGGCTGCCGCGTCGCGATCTGCGCGGGCGCCGATGCCGCCCGCGCGCGGCTCGCCGACGGCGGCCCCGATCTGCTGGTGCTGGACTACCAGTTGAGCGGACCGGAAACCGGACTCGACTTCTTTCGCCGCCTGCGCGCGGAAGGCGTGCGGATTCCCGCGATCCTCGTGACCGGCTTTACCGACGAATCGCGCGTGATCGAAGCATTGCGCGCGGGCGTCTCCGACGTGGTGCCGAAGGCCGGCGATTACCTCGATTACCTGCCGGAAGCCGTCGAGCGCGTGCTGTCGCAAGTGCGCATGCAAAGAGCGTCGGACGAGGCCTTGCTGCTGCGCGATCGCGAGCAGCATTACCGCACGTTGTCGGAAGCGTTGCCGCACCTCGTGCTGACCTGCAACGCGGCGGGCGACTGCGATTTTCTCTCGAAGCAGTGGTGCGACTACACGGGGCTTTCCGACCAGAGTTCGTATGGTCTCGCATGGCTGGACGCGGTACACCCCGAGGATCGCGACGCGATCCGCCGCAGTTGGCTCAAGGCGGTGGCGAGCCCGACCGGCGACTATCGGCGCGAGATGCGGATTCGCCGCCACGACGGCGAATACCGCTGGTTCGACACGCGCGTGGTGGCGGTGCGTGACGCCGAACGCAACGTCGTCAAGTGGTTCGGCAGTTGCACGGACATTCATTCGCAGCGCGAGGCGATCGAGGAACGCGAGCGGCTGCTCGCATCGGAGCAGGCGGCCCGTCAGACCGCCGAAGAAGCAAACCGCGCGAAAGACCGCTTCCTGGCGATGCTGTCGCATGAATTGCGCACGCCGCTCACGCCGGTGCTGGCCGGCGCCCGCGTGCTGGAGATGATTCCCGATCTGCCCGACCAGGCGCGCAACAGCGTGCGCATGATCCGCCGCAACGTCGAACTGGAAGCGCGGCTGATCGACGACCTGCTCGATCTGACGCGCGTGGCGAACGGCAAGCTGCGGCTGTCGCTCGAAACGGTCGATGTGCATGAAGTGATGGACAGCGTGCTCGAACTCTTTCGCAGCGAGATTCAGATCAAGCAGCAGGACGTGCACGTCGACAAGCACGCGACCCATCATTACGTGCTGGCCGATCGCGCGCGCCTGCAACAGATGCTGTGGAACCTGATTCGCAACGCCGCGAAGTTCACGCCGGACGGCGGCCATATCTACGTGCGCACACGCGACGAACGCATGCACGTGCAGATCTGCGTCGAAGATACCGGCATCGGCATCGAGCCGGAACAGATCGGCAAGCTGTTCAACGCGTTCGAGCAGGGCAGCCAGAACATGACGCGGCAATTCGGCGGGCTGGGTCTGGGCCTCGCGATCACGAAGGCGTTGACCGACGTGCACGGCGGCACCGTCACCGCACAGAGCCCCGGTGCGCACTGCGGCGCGACCTTCACGATCACGCTGCCGACCGCGGCACCGCCATCGGAGGTGCAACCGGTCGCGGCCCCCGCTGCGGTGCATTCGGGCGGATTGCTGACCATCCTGCTGATCGAGGATCACGTCGATACCGCCGAGGTGATGGCGCAGCTGATCCGTGGCCTGGGTCACGACGTGACCGTGGTGGGCCGGGTCGACGATGCGCTGGCCGCCACCCAGCAGCAGGCTTTCGATCTGATCGTCAGCGACGTCGGCTTGCCGGACGGCACGGGTCTCGATTTCATCAAGGCGTTTCGCGAGCACTCGGATGCGCCCGCCGTCGCGTTGACCGGCTTCGGCACCGATGAAGACGTGCGCCGCTGTCTGAGCGCGGGCTTCACGTCGCATCTGACCAAGCCTGTCAATTTCGGCCAGCTCGAAACGATGATCGACAGCGCGGTGAATCTGAAGGCGCAAAAGCAGGCGTGACGCGTATGCCGCATGAGCGCGTTGTTTCTCGCTCATGCAAAAGAGAAAGGCCTGTTGCGACTGTTGTCGCAACAGGCCTTTCTTCTGCCTTGATCCGGCGCACTGAATGCGCCGGATCATTAAGGCTCAACGTGGTGAATTCTTCAACGAATCGCGGATTTCGCGCAGCAGCAGCACATCTTCCGGCGTCGGCGGCGGCTCTGCCGGTGCGGCCGCAGCCGGCTTGCGCAGATTGTTGATGAACTTGACCATCAGGAAAATGATGAAGGCGAGAATGATGAAGTTGATGAGCACGGTGATGAACGAGCCATAACCGATCACCGCGACACCCGCCGTCTGCAGGTCTTTATACGAAGTGGGATTGCCGTGATAAGTGGGCGGAATCTCGCCGAGGCGAATGAACATATTGGAGAAATCGAGACCGCCCGTGGCAATCCCGACGATCGGCATGATCAGGTCTTTGACAATTGAATTAACGATGGTGGAAAAAGCGCCGCCGATAATCACGCCGACCGCGAGATCCATTACGTTGCCCTTGAGGGCGAATTCCTTGAATTCCTTGATCATGCTCATAGAGGTTCCTCCCGGATATCAATAGCCGCATGATACCAACCTGAGAAGGATAGGCCAGTGTTTTGGGCCGGCCTGCGCCGGCGAATGTTTCTATTGAGGAAACTGCGACTCGCTATGGCGCGCACGTTCGAGATGCGCGGCGAAACTGACCGGGTCGGTATTGGTGCCGCACAGCAGCACGCCCACGCGTTTGCCCTGCAACTGCTCGCGCAGCGGCCCGAGCAACGCTGCGGTCGCCGCCGCGCACGCCGGTTCCACCGCCAGCTTCAGTTGTTCGAAGAGGATCAGCATGGCCGCGCGCAACTGGTCGTCGGAAACGGTCACCAACTGGTCGATGTGACGGCGGCACAACTCGTAGCTGTATTCCTCGGTATGCGGCGACATCAGCGAATCGGCAATGCTGTGCATGTGGCCCATCTTGACCGTGTGATTGGCGGCAAAACTCTTGCTCATCACATCCGAGCCTTCGGGTTCGACACCGTACACATGCACATTGGGATTGGCGAGCCGCATGGCGGTGGAGACGCCGGCGGCAAGACCGCCGCCGCCGACCGGCACGATCACCGCTTCGAGGTCGGGCGTTTGCGTGGCCCATTCGTAGCCGAGCGTGGCCGAGCCCAGCACCGTGCGATAACCGTTGAACGGATGCACGAAATAGCGGCCCTCTTCGGCTTCGATACGGCGCACCAGTTCGAACGCCTCGGCAATATCTTCCGCGAACACGATGTCGGCGCGATATTGCCGGCACAACGCAATACGCGCCGGATTGGCCGCGCGAAACAGCACGACCTTGGCGCTGATGCCCAGACGCATGGCCGCATACGCGAGCGCTACCGCGTGATTGCCGCCCGACACGCACGTGACGCCCGCGCTGCGTTGGGTTTCGTCGAGCGCGAGCAGGTTCGTGAACGCGCCGCGCGCCTTGAAGCTGCCACCCGCCTGCAGCAGTTCGAACTTGAAATTCACCACCGTGCGTTCCAGCGATGAAAAGTCGAGCCGGTCGAACACCGGCGTTCGCATGACCCACGGCGTCAACGCAAAATGCTGTGTGGCGATGTCGTCGAGCGTAGGGATCGGCTCGCCGTCGATCGTGTGGTCGGTGTGCTGCGGCGTGGCGGTTGACATGGCGGGAGCGTGTTGTCCTCGATGAGAGTAAGACCGGTTTGATGCAGTAACCGTTCCGCCGCGCGCCGTTTCAGTGAGCGTCGACCGACATGCTGCGGACGAATTTCTGCAGGAAGCGCTCGCAGGCCACCAGCTGGTCCAGCGCGACGAATTCGTTGGCCTTGTGCGCCTGCTGGATGTCGCCGGGGCCGCACACGATGCTCGGAATGCCCGCCAGCGAAAACAACCCCGCTTCGGTGCCGTAAGCGACTTTGCGCTTGTCCTGATCGGCGGTCAGCGCGCGCACGAGCTGCGTGATCGCCGCTTGTTCAGATGAATCGAGGCCGGGCGCCGCGGCGATCTTCGTGATCTCGATGGCCGCCGACGGATGTTCGCGCAGCATCTTCGGCAACAGCGTTTCACGGGCGTATTGATCGATGCGCGCGAAGATCGGTTCGGGATCGAGCGTGGGCAGATTACGGAATTCGAACTGGAACTTGCATTCGGCCGGCACCGTGTTGATCGCGTTGCCGCCGCTGATCGTGCTGGTTTGCGCGGTGGTGAAGGGCACGTCGTACAGTTCGTCGAACGGACCTTGCTCGCGGAACTGATCGGCCATGTCGCGGATGTAGCAGATCAGACGGGCGGCGTACTCGATCGCGTTCAAGCCCTTCGGCGTCAGCGACGAATGCGCCGCCTGGCCGCGCACGCAGCACTGGTACGCGTTGATGCCCTTGTGCGCCACGATCGGGCGCATGCTGGTCGGCTCGCCGACGATGCAGCCGTCCGGCTTCACGCCGCGCTTCATCAGGTCGGCGATCAGGAGCGGGGCGCCTGCGCAGCCCACTTCCTCGTCGAACGACAGCGCGAAGTGAATCGGTTTGGCGAGCTTCGCGCGCTGCATCTCCGGTACGAGCGCGAGCGCCGCGCCGATGAAGCCCTTCATGTCGCAAGTGCCGCGGCCATACAGCTTGTCGCCGCGAATTTCCGGCTTGAACGGATCGCTGTCCCATTGCTGGCCGTCCACCGGCACGACGTCGGTATGACCCGATAGCACCACGCCGCCATTCGTTTCGCCATCATGCGCGGGGATCGTGGCGAACAGGTTCGCCCATTTGCCGCCGCGTTCGTCGTGCGTGAGCGTGGCTTCGATACCGGCGGCGCGCAGTTCGTCGCGCACGGTTTCGATCAGGCCGAAATTCGGATTGCGGCTGACCGTGTCCATCGACACGAGACGGGTGACCCAGGGCAGCGAAACGGGAGAGGAATCTGAAGCGGAGGTGGGCGATTGCGAGGACTGCGCCGATTCAGCGACATGAGACATGACAAGACTCCAGCATTTGAGTCTTTCGATCATACCCAAAAAAAATGCGCCCGTATGCTGCGGCGGCCATTGGCGCACCGCAGCATGAGCATAAAAGCGCAGCACGCCCCCCCGTTTTCTGACGCGCGACGCTAACGGGGAGGTGTGCGGGAGCCGCGTGGCCGACTCAACGCGCGGCGGCAGCGGGCGCCGTGCCGCGGCTCGGCGCGCCGAGCGCGCGCAGGGTCTCCTTGACCGTCGCGACCCGCACCGCGAGATCGGGGCTGCGCGTTTCGATACGCAGCTTGTCCTGCCCTGCGAGCTTGATGTGCTTGTGCTTCTGAACCATCTCGATGATCCGCATCGCGTCGATCGGCGGATTCGGGATGAACTGCAAGCCGATCACCGCTTCGCCCGCATCGATCTTCGAAATGCCGAGCGGCTTCGCGGCGAGCCGAAGACGATGCGTCTCCACGAGCGCATGCGCTTGCGGCGGCAACTTGCCGAAGCGGTCGATCAGCTCTTCCTGGATGCCGTCGATCGAGTCGCTGAGTTCGCAGTTGGCAAGGCGCTTGTAAAGCGATAGACGTTCCTGCACATCGCCGCAATAGTCGGCCGGCAGAATGGCCGGCGCGTGCAGATTGATCTCGGTGGTCGCGGCGAGCGGCGCGGTGAGGTCGGGCTCCTTGCCTTCCTTGAGCGCCTTCACCGCGTCGTTCAACATGTCGGTGTAGAGCTGGAAACCGATCTCGTGAATCTCGCCCGACTGCTTGTCGCCGAGCACTTCGCCGGTGCCGCGAATTTCGAGGTCGTGCATCGCCAGATAGAAGCCCGAACCGAGTTCCTCCATCTGCTGGATCGCTTCGAGCCGGCGCTGCGCCTGCTTGGTGAGCCCTTGCGGATCATGCACGAGCAGATACGAATACGCCTGGTGATGCGAGCGGCCCACGCGCCCACGCAACTGGTGCAACTGCGCGAGGCCGAACTTGTCGGAGCGATGAATCAGGATCGTGTTGGCGCTCGGCACGTCGATGCCGGTTTCGATGATCGTCGTACACAGCAGCACGTTCGCGCGCTGGGCGACGAAGTCGCGCATCACGCGTTCGAGTTCGCGTTCATGCATCTGACCGTGCGCGACCGCGATGCGCGCTTCGGGCACGAGCGCTTCGAGCATGTGCCGGCGGTTCTCGATGGTTTCGACCTCGTTGTGCAGGAAGTAGACCTGGCCGCCGCGCTTCAGCTCGCGCAGCATCGCTTCGCGAATCACGCTGTCTTCCTCGCGACGCACGAAGGTTTTGATCGCGAGACGCTTTTGCGGCGCGGTCGCGATGACCGAAAAATCGCGCAGCCCTTCGAGCGCCATGCCGAGGGTACGCGGGATCGGCGTGGCGGTCAGCGTGAGCACGTCCACTTCCGCGCGCAGCGCCTTGAGCGCCTCTTTCTGGCGCACGCCGAAACGGTGTTCCTCGTCGATGATCACGAGCCCGAGCCGCTTGAACTGCACGTCCGAGGACAGCAGCTTGTGCGTGCCGATCACGATGTCGACCGTGCCTTCGTTGATCTGCTGGATCGCGGCGTTGACTTCCTTGGTCGACTTGAAGCGCGACAACTCCGCGATGCGCACCGGCCAGTCGGAGAAGCGGTCGGTGAAGGTCTGCGTATGCTGTTCGGCGAGCAGCGTGGTAGGCGAGAGCAGCGCCACCTGCTTGCCGCCCATCACCGCGATGAACGCCGCGCGCAAGGCCACTTCGGTCTTGCCGAAGCCGACGTCGCCGCAGACGAGGCGATCCATCGGCTTGCCGCTCGTCATGTCGCCGATCACGGCAGCGATCGCGGCGGCCTGGTCAGGCGTTTCCTCGAAGCCGAAGCTCTCGGCGAACTTCACGTAGTCCTTCGGTTCGAGCGGGAACGCATGGCCCGAACGCGCGGCGCGGCGCGCGTACAGATTGAGCAGCTCGGCCGCGGTGTCGCGAATCTGCTGCGCGGCCTTGCGTTTGGCCTTTTCCCACTGGCCCGAGCCGAGCGCGTGCAGCGGGGCGCTTTCCGGATCGGCGCCGCTGTAGCGCGAGATCACGTGCAATTGCGCGACCGGCACGTAGAGCTTGCTGTCACCCGAGTATTCGAGGTGCAGGAACTCGGTCTCGCCTTCGCCGAGGTCCATCGTGACGAGACCCATATAGCGGCCGATACCGTGCTGCGAATGCACGACGGGGTCGCCCACTTTCAGCTCGGACAGATCGCGCACCATCGAATCGACGTTGCTCGCCTGTTCCTGGCGGCGGCGCCCCGAGCGCCGCGCGAGCGGCCCGTACAACTCGGTCTCGGTGATGATCGCAATGCCGTCGGCCGGCACGGCGAAGCCGTTGGCGAGCGGCGCGACGCCTAACGAAAAATGCGCGTCGCCGAGCAGCCAGTCCTGGAAGCTGTCGCTCGAGGCGGGCTTCAGATGGTTGTCGGCCAGCAACTGCAGCAGCGTTTCGCGCCGGCCCGCCGACTCCGCCGCGAACAGCACGCGATTCGGCGTGGTGTCGAGATACGCGCGTAAGGCCAGCACCGGATCGTCCGCATGACGGTCGATCGCGAGATTCGGCAACGGGGTGGACCAGCCGCCGCCCGCGTTGGCGGGCAGCGCGAGCCGCGCGAACGGCTTGGCGAACGCGAAGAAATCTTCGTCCGACAGGAACAGCCGCTCCGGCTCGAGGATCGGCCGGTCGCGGTCATGCGACAGGAAGTTGTAGCGCTGCTTCGTGTCGTTCGTGAAGCGCCGGATGGCGGCGTCGAGATCGCCGACGAACGCCAGTTGCGCGCCTTGCGGCAGGTAGTGGAACAGTGTCGCCGTCTCGTCGAAGAAGAGCGGCAGATAGTATTCGATGCCCGCCGACGGCACGCCGTTGCCGATGTCCTTATAGATCGACGCGCGGCTCGGATCGCCCTCGAAGGTCTCGCGCCAGCGGCTGCGGAAAGCGGTGCGCGCGGCTTCGTCGAACGGGAATTCGCGGCCTGGCAGCAAGCGCACGTCCTTCACCGGATAGAGGCTGCGCTGCGTGTCCGGATCGAACGCGCGAATCGAGTCGACCTGATCGTCGAACAGGTCGATCCGGTAAGGCAGCGGCGAGCCCATCGGATAGAGGTCGAGCAGCGAGCCGCGCACGCAATACTCGCCGGGCCGCACGACCTGGCTCACGTGCTCGTAGCCGGCGAGCGTCAGTTGCGCCTTGAGTTTCGCTTCGTCGAGACGCTCGCCTTGCGAGAAGGAGAACGTATAGGCCGCGAGGAACGAGGCGGGCGGCATCCGGTACAGCGCCGTGGTGGCGGGCACCAGCAGGATGTCGCAGCGGCCTTCGCCGAGATCGTGCAGCGTGGCGAGGCGCTCGGAGACGAGGTCCTGGTGCGGCGAAAAGGTATCGTAAGGCAGCGTTTCCCAATCGGGCAGCAGACGCACCCGCGCCTCGGGCGCGAAAAAGCCGATTTCCTGCGACAGACGCTGCGCATCGACAGCGCTTTCGCACACGACCGCCAGCAGTGGCACCTTCTCGCGCCAGGCGAGATGGTAGCGGGCGATCAGCAGCGCGTCGGACGAGCCGTGCGTGCCGTCGAAGACGAAACGCTGGCCGGCCTTGACGAGCGCGACGGGCGGGGAGGACTGCAATGATGCGGCGATGTCTGGCATAGAAGAGAAAAAGCGGCCTCGGGCTCACACGGACGGCCAAGTTTACGCGCCTCGGGGCGTGGATGCGAAGCACCTATTATAAAATCCGTCCTTTACTTTAACCTCGCGGCATCCGCACTCGTGACTTCCCGTCTATTTGCCCTGATTCCGTGCGCAGGCACCGGCAGCCGTTCCGGCGCCGCGATGCCCAAACAATATCGCACTGTCGCCGGTCGCGACATGTTGCATTACTCGCTCGCCGCGTTCGACGCGTGCAGCGAGTTTGCGCAAACCCTGGTCGTGATCGCGCCCGACGACCAGCACTTCGACGCCCGCCGCTTCGGCGGCTTGCGCTTCGCGGTGCGCCGCTCGGGCGGTGCGTCGCGCCAGGCGTCGGTGCTGAACGGCCTGCATGCGCTCGCCGAGTTCGGCGCGCGCGACGACGACTGGGTGCTGGTGCACGATGCGGCGCGCCCGGGCATCACGCCCGCGCTGATCCGCACGCTGATCGGCTCGCTGAAGGACGACCCGGTGGGCGGCATCATGGCGTTGCCGGTGGCCGATACGCTGAAGCGGATCGACACCGCGTCCGCCGATGGCCGCATCGGCCGCACCGAGCCGCGCGACGGCTTGTGGCAGGCGCAGACGCCGCAGATGTTCCGCATCGGTATGTTGCGTGAAGCGATCCTGCGCGCGCAGGCCGACGGTCACGATCTCACCGACGAAGCGAGCGCGATCGAATGGCTCGGGCATGCGCCGAAGCTGGTACAAGGCAGCTTGCGAAACTTCAAGGTGACCTATCCGGAAGATTTCGACCTGGCCGAGGCGATTCTGAGCCGGCCTGCGGCTTCGTGAGTGATTTCAATTTTTGCTGGCGGACTTTGAGGACTTGACGCATATGGATTTGAGAATTGGGCAAGGGTACGACGTGCATGCGCTGGTGCCGGGGCGTCCGTTGATTATCGGCGGCGTGACGATCCCTTATGAGCGCGGCCTGCTCGGCCATTCGGACGCGGACGTGCTGCTGCATGCGATTACCGACGCGCTGTTCGGTGCTGCCGCGCTGGGCGATATCGGCCGCCATTTCTCCGACACTGACGCGAAGTTCGCCGGCGCGGACAGCCGCGTGCTGTTGCGCGAGTGCGTCGCCCGCGTGAAGGCGGCGGGTTTTGCGATTGCCAACGTGGACAGCAGCGTGGTTGCTCAGGCGCCGAAGCTGGCGCCTCATATCGAAGGCATGCGCGCGAACATCGCCGCCGATCTCGGTCTGCCGGTCGAGCGGGTCAATGTCAAGGCGAAGACCAACGAGAAGCTCGGCTACCTCGGCAGAAGCGAGGGGATTGAAGCGCAAGCCGTGGCGCTGCTGGTCAAGAACTGATCCGGGTGAACGGCCTTCGCGCGAGCGCGCTTGCGGGCGAACGAAGGCTACCCACATCATCCGGTCACATGACGCGCGCGTGGCGACCCTAGCCGCGCACCGCGCGGTCAACCCGCTATTTGCCCTCTGCGCCCTCGGCGGCAATGCACTGCGCAGCCGCGTTGATCACCGCCGCAATACGGCCCACGTCGCGCAATTGCGTGGAACTCATGCCCTCGGCGACCAGCGTATCGAAGTGCGACTTCACGCAAAAATGGCATTTGCCGATAATCGAAGCCGCCAACGCATACATCTCGAAACGCCGCTTGTCCACGCCGCCGTGCGACGCATAAGCGTTCATCCGTAACTGCGCCGGTTGCGATTTAATATCCGCGCTCTGCGTCATCTCGACGTACGGGTACCAGACGTTGTTCATGCCCATCAGCGCAGCGGCCGTCAGCGCGCCCTAGGTTTCTTCCGGCGACAACACGCCGGCATGGCGGATCGCGTCGACGATCAGCGTGCTTTTGGCGGCAAACGCCGCCGCCAGCGCAACGCCGACCGCATCGTTGCCTTCGAGCGACGAGCGGGCAATCGTCCCGTCGAGATTCAGCCGGATGTCTTTCGCGTAGTCGGGCACGCGTGCCTTGATCGAAGCCAGGAATTCCATGGCATCTCCTGTCGAACTGTCGATAAAAAACCCGTTGCCTGTTCAAGCCCGGCGGGTTTTTGACGGCACGGCTTAAAGCGTTGCACCGCCGACTGCGCGGTTGCAAGGACACAGTTCATCCGTTTGCAGGCCGTCGAGAAGACGCAGTACTTCTTCCGGATTACGGCCGACGTTCAGGTTGTTCACCGACACGTGCTGGATCGTATTGTCCGGATCGACGATGAAGGTGGCGCGCAGCGCGACGCCCGCTTCCTTGTCGCGCACGCCGAGCTGGTCGATCAGTTCGCCCTTCACGTCGCCGAACGAATAGTGATTCAGCTTGCTCAGGTCCTTGTGTTCGCGGCGCCAGGCCAGTTTCACGAATTCGTTGTCGACGCTGCCGCCCATCAACACAGCGTCGCGCTCTTCGAAATCGCCGGCAAACTTGCCGAACTCGACGATCTCTGTCGGACACACGAACGTGAAATCCTTCGGGTAGAAATAGATGATTTTCCACTTGCCCGGGAACGACTGCTCCGTGATTTCTTCGAACGCCGACGCGCCGTTTTCTTCATGGTGGTTGAAGCCCGGCTTGGCAGCGGTGACGGTGAACGCTTCGACTTTATCGCCAACGGTTTTCATGCGAGTGCTCCTTCGTGGGTTGGAAAAAACAGCATGTTGAGGCTAGCAACTCGTTGCAACGAGCGCGTTACACCGTCCCACTATATTTCTATAAAAATATGGGCCTAATAGTTTTTTCTACCGATCTGGATAGTTATTATTCAACGCGTCAACAGCGTTGCAGAGAAGGGGGGCGCCCGTTTTGTTCAGACGCCTTTGGCGAGCGGAAACTCGATCGTGACTTCGAGGCCGGGCCCTGGCGTGCGATTGCGTAAGCGCAGCGCACCGCGATAGCGGCCCACGAGGCGCTGAACGATCGCCATGCCGAGGCCCGTGCCGTTGGCCTGGGTGCGCGCCGAATTCACCCGGTAGAACGGCCGGGTGACAAGCGCCAACTGATCTTCAGGAATGCCGGGACCTTCGTCGACCACTGACAGTTCGACCCGCGAATGCGACACCCGCGTTTCCAGAATGACGTGCGGGACGCCGTCGCCGTCGCTCAGGCCGTATTTGCGCGCGTTCTCCAGCAGATTGCCGACGACGCGCCGCATATCGGTTTCGTCGGCCTCGATCACCGCCGACGGCGCGAGCCGCGTGATCAGGCGCATGCTGTCCTCGCTCTGCATGCGCGCAGCCAGTTCGCTGGCGATCACGGACAGGTCAACCGGCTCCGGCACGCGCTGCACCGGGCGCGCGTAATCGAGGAAGCGGCCGATGATCATATCCATCTGCTCGATGTCGTCGACCATCGCGTCTTTCGTGTTCTGGTCCGACGGGCTCATTTCGGTTTCGAGCCGCAACCGCGCGAGCGGCGTGCGCAGATCGTGCGAGATGCCCGCGAGCATCAGCGCGCGGTCGGCCTCGAGCTGTTCGAGGTCCTGCACCATCTGGTTGAAACTGCGGTTGGTTTCAGCGGCCACGCCCATGCCGCGCTCAGGCAGCGGCTCGGGCGACTGGCCCGAGCCGACTTTACGCGCGGCCATCGCGAGCCGGGCGAATGGCCGGTTCACGAGACTCGTGATGAAGGCCGCGCCGAACAGCGACAGCGCCAGCGCGAACACGCCCCAGCCGGCCCATTGCAGACCGGTCGCGTTGTCGAGCTGATCACGGTCGAGCGCGACCCAGTAGTCGTCGTCGTCGATCTTGAAGCTGATCCACACGCCGTTGATGTCGTTCACGCTTTGCGCGATGACGGTGTCGTCGCCGAGGCGCCCGCGGATGTCGTGTTCGATCAGGCGGTTCAGCGATTCGTCGGGCTGGAGTTTGTATTTGTCGGTCGCTTCGCGCGGATACACGCGCACCCCTTCATTGCTTTCCAGATCCTGCAGCAGCGCGCGCCGCAGGTCGGGATCGGAATAGAGGAGTGCGGTGCGCGTGAGCTTGACGATCGCGACGAGCTGCAACGCCACGCGCTGTGCGCGCGGCTCGCGTTCGATCACGCGGAAGCTCTGGAACCACGCGGCGAGACTGACTGCGATCAACAGCGCGATCAACAGGAAGGTCCGCCAGAAAAGGCCGCCGAACGCGAGCGTCAGGAGGCGCCGGTCGATCCGCATGGGCCCTTCTTATCTGAAATCAGAGACAGGAAACTGAAACAAACTCAGGCCGCACCGTCGGGGATGAAGACGTAGCCCAGACCCCACACGGTCTGAATGAAACGTGGGCTGCCCGGATCGGGTTCGATCAGCTTGCGCAGACGCGAGATCTGCACGTCGAGACTGCGGTCGAAGACTTCGTATTCACGGCCGCGCGCGAGTTCCATCAGCTTTTCACGCGACAGCGGCTGGCGCGGATGACGCGCGAACACCTTGAGCACCGAGAACTCACCCGTGGTCAGCGGAATTTCCTGGCCGGCCTTGGTGAGCGTGCGGGTGGCGAGATTCAGCGCGAACTCGCCGAACTCGAACACTTCGGTCGTTTCGGACGGCGCGCCCGGCAATTCCGAGGGCGACTGGCGGCGCAGCACCGCGTGAATGCGCGCGACCAGCTCGCGCGGATTGAACGGCTTGGGCAGATAGTCGTCAGCGCCCATTTCGAGGCCGACGATACGATCGACGTCTTCACCCTTGGCCGTCAGCATGATGATCGGCGTACGGTCGTTGCTGCCGCGCAGGCGGCGGCAGATCGACAGGCCGTCCTCGCCGGGCAGCATCAGATCGAGCACCAGCAGATCGAAGCGCTCACGTACCCAGAGCTTGTTCATCGACGGCGCGTTCTCGGCGACGTAGACGTTGAAGCCCTGTTCGCCGAGATAGCGGCGCAGCAGATCGCGCAGACGTGGATCGTCATCGACGACGAGGATTTTCGAAGGGTTTTTGGTTTCCATGGTCGGCATCTTAGCGCGATTAGAAAGTGGTGCGCGGTTGCATCGTTTACGGGGTTACAGTCAGTTACAAAATTTACCCGCACTGTGGCACGACGTAAAGCGCGGGCAGGTAGACTCCTTTACTGAATGCGGCTGTTCGGTGGATACTTCACCCGACCACAACTCTCGCACCCGGCTCGTTACCGGGGTTTGTATACGCATTTGAGGTAGCCGGTTGCCGCGCCACGAAGGGAACAACATGAAAGGAGGGGTTTGGCCGAATGTGCGCCTGAGCGTCATTGCACTGGCGGTTGCCGGTACGCTTGCAGGCTCACTGGGCCCAACGCCCGCCCATGCCCAGCCTTCCGCCGGCAGAGCTGCGAGTGAACACGCGCCCAGGCCCGGGAACGCGCGGACCAATCGCCGCAGTAGCCCGAATGCCGATCGCCCCGCGTCAGACATCATGTTGCGCACTGCAGTTCCCCCCGATCTTGATCAGCGTCGTCGTGATGGCCATATGACGCCCGACGAACGGCGCCTGCTGCGGCAGCACATCGAAGATGCTGTGCGTGAACTGTATAAGCGGTAGCTTTTTTCGTGCCCGCTCGTGGCACACAGGTCGCGCAGCCTCGCCGCGTGAAGAAAAAATCTCGTTGTCCCTCCCATCCCATTGAGCAATTTGCGTCTCCTCTGCTTTTGAGCAGCGAGGAGTGATCTGCGTGCGCCTGTGCGGAGACTTTTTTCCTGCGCCGTCAATCAGGATGATTGCTGGGGCTTGCCGGGGTGGGGCCGTCGCGGGTGCCGATGAGCAGCATGTCGAATGGCAGCCTGCGCGTGCGCAGCGTTACGAAACATTACGCTCGGCCTGTGTGCGAAAGCCGACGAACACGCCGTCGATGCGGCTCTCAAATAGCCGTTTCACGCTGAGGTTTGGGAAAGCCAGTCTGCATGACGGCGCAAGCCATTGTGCCGGGATGCCGAGGCGGCTCGATGACTCCGCCCATCGCAAGAGCAAGCTCACGTGAGAACTTCTCCCGTAGCATTCAAGCTCATCGGATTGTCGATACTCGAAGTTCGCGGGCGAACAACGCATCGTCCAGGATGGAGAAGCGGCCGTCGTTGGAACGCACAGAGCGCGAGCCGGCCAAGGTGGCGTACGCTTCGATGTCGCGAGCCTCACTCCCGCCTTGCAACACTACGCCGATGGCGAACTGGGGGTCGCAGATTAATCAGTCGTTGCAGCGCATGGTGTTGCCGCTCCCGACAGTCGTCGTGATGACGACCCGTTCGACTGCGTGCGCCTCGCTGGACGTATCGACGCAGACACGACCCGCGCCATACCAATAGAACGAGGGTAATAATGAAACGACGCAGCTTTCTGTCGATCGGCGCAGCTTCCGGCGCGACGCTCTGGTTGCCGCGTTCGTTCGGCGCGCAGACGATGGCGGCTGGCATATCCCAAAGCCGTGGGTACGACAATCTCCTGATCCTCATCGAGTTGAAAGGCGGCAACGACGGTTTGAATACCGTAATTCCGTTTGCCGATCCCACTTACTACACGCTGCGCAGGAACATCGGCATCAAGCGCGAGCAGGCGATTCAACTCGATGAGCATACCGCGCTGCATCCTTCGTTGCGGCCGCTGCTCCCGCTTTGGCGCGGCCGGCAGCTGGCAATCGTGCAGGGCGTCGGCTATGCGCAGCCGAACGTCTCGCATTTCCGATCGACCGAAATCTGGGACACCGCGTCGCGCTCCGACCAGTATCTGCGCGAAGGCTGGTTGACACGCGCGTTCGCCCAAATGCCGGTGCCCGCCGGCTTTGCCGCAGATGGTGTGGTGATCGGCAGCGCCGAACAGGGCCCGCTCGCGCACGGTGCACGTGTTCTCTCTCTGCCCAATCCGGCACAGTTCGTCGACGTGACGTGGCCCGCGACGCTGGGGTCGCCGCAGACGCGTCTTCACAACAACGTCGGGAACAGTATCCCGAAAGCCGCCTATCGCCTGCGTCCCACGCAGGGTCATGCGCAATTGAAGACGAAGTTTCCCGACGGCGCATTCGGTAGTTCGATCAGAACGGCGATGCAAATGTTCGCCACTCGCGATGCGCCGAAGGAACTCCCCTTTGCGAACACCGCGCGCGACTCGACGAAAAGCGGGCAGGGTGTCGCAGTCATCCGCCTGACGCTGAGTGGTTTCGATACGCACCAGAACCAGCCGGCTCAGCAGGCCGCCTTGCTCAGGCAACTCGGGGAAGGGCTGTCCGCGATGAAGTCGGCGCTCGTCGAGCTCGGCCGCTGGGAGAGCACGCTGGTGATGACTTATGCCGAGTTCGGGCGTTGTCCGCGAGAGAACGAGAGCAGGGGCACCGAGCACGGCACCGTCGCACCGCATTTCGTGATGGGCGGACGTGTGCGGGGCGGCTTGTACGGCATGCCGCCCGCCCTCGCACGGCTCGACGGCAACGGCAATTTGCCGCTCGGCGTCGATTTTCGGCAACTCTATGCAACCGTGCTGGGCTCCTGGTGGGGGCTCGATGCATCGGCGATATTGCAACAGCGGTTCGAGCCCTTGCCGCTATTGAACGTTTGATGGTGAATCGAGCGCGATGGCGATGCTTTCGACGATTGATCGCCTGAGCGTCCAGCTGCGCGAAGTGGAGCCAAACAGTACCGGGCGGCGTACCGTGCCGCGTCGGCCGGTCGCTTCTATTTCGCGCGCCACGCAATCCAGAGTTTGCGGATCGGCGTCAATGCGATGCGTTGATGCAGAACGTGATAACCGTCGCGTTCGATTTCATCCAGCAGGGCCAACGCGAGCGCCGCCAATGCAAGCAGCGTGCGCTGCGCGCGGCGCTCGTGCGCGGGCACCGCGGCGAGCGCGGTTTGCAGCGCGGCGCGCGCGCGGCCGGTTTCGAAGCGCATCAGCTCGGTGAACGCGTCACTGTATTTCCGGTTGATCAGATCGGCTGCGGTGACGTTGAAGCGCTGCATTTCGTCGATCGGAATATAGATGCGGCCGTGCCGCGCGTCGTTGCCGGTTTCGGCGACGAACTGCGCGAGCGTCAGCGCCTCGCCTAGCGGCGCCGACCAGGCCGGTGCCTGCGTGGCGTCCTTCGCCGTCGTGCGTGCCACCAGCGACGCAAAGGTGCCCCCCACGCTTTGCATATAACGCCGCAGATTCGGATAGTCGAGGTAACGCGCCTGGTCGAGATCGATTTCGAAACCGGCGAGCAATGCCTGCAGCGCCGGATATGCCACCTTCACGTCGGGCAGATAGGCGGCCAGCGCCTTGGAAACCGGATGCGAGGGCGAACCCGAAGACAGCGCGGCGATCTCGTTTTGCCACCATGCGAGCTTCGTGCGGCCGATGGTCGGGTCGCTGGTTTCCTTGACCGTTTCCTCGAACTCGCGGCGCAATGCGAACAGCGCCGTCAACAATGGCTGACTTGCTGTGGGCGCCTGCCGAAGCGCATAGTAAGTGCTCGATCCGGGCGGCGCCGCTTTCTGCTGGCAATATTCGTCGAAATTCACTGGATTGGAAATGTGGGCAAGGGCAGGCGAAGAAGGGCACGGCGTGCCTGCGTCAAGCCGGAAATTCTAGCATCGGCGCCGCTTCTACAGACACCGGACAGATGCAGACAAGCGCGAATCAATCGGTTAGAATCTCGCGCTTACGCTTTCGGGCGCGTGTTTCTGGCGCGGCCGAAAGCAGGCAGGACATCGGGCAGGGCGCTTGGCGGCGTGCCCGGCTGCGAGGGTGGCGAAATTGGTAGACGCACCAGGTTTAGGTCCTGACGCCCGCAAGGGTGTAGGGGTTCGAGTCCCCTCCCTCGCACCATTTATCTGTAGCGAAAAACCCCGTTAAGTCGTTGGACTGACGGGGTTTTTTGTTTCTGGTCCGGCTCTGGCGCGCAGCTCGGACAGAGTCTGCCCGACATCGCTTCAGGCGCCCGGCGTGTCTGATTGCGCCGGTGCGCCCGGCAGTTCCGCCTGCGCTGCGCCTTCGAGGAAACGGCGGGTCGATTCGAAAGCCTGCAGCATCTGATCCGGCCACGGCGTCTGCAGCATGACCGCCTGATGGTTTTCGAATGCCGACGACAACAGTTTTACCAATTCGGGCGAGCGAAGATGATGCAGCAGTACGCTGACCGCGATCGCCGTCGCCTGGCTCGCGCCGGCGGTCTGGAGTTCCGAAGCGGTGAGGGCTGCGACCTGTTTGTTGATGTCCACTGAAACTTCCTTGGATGAAAAGTGGGGGGTGAAGGCTCGGTGGCCGGTGCCGAATTTTGACATGGTTGCCGGGGTGTCGCGAATTCGGCGGGATGGCCGCGCGGGTTGTGCAGTATCGCGGCATGGGGGCGCCGGTTCGCGGCCGGCGGATGTCACCTCGACGCACGCAGGCGTCAGTTTAGGTATTCTCGATGGTCTGTGTATTACGTCGATCACGTGGAGGATGAGCCGGACGTTCTGCCTCGCTGGCGGTGCGCTCAGACGGCAATCGTCGTCTTCCTTTCGCTGTCTGACCTGTCTGGTTATCTACCCGTTTCACTCCCGAGCAGTGGTCCTGGAAACTGAACAATGACGCATGCTTTGAGACTGACCGGCTGGTGCTTTGCAATCGCCGCTGCGTGGCTGCCGCCGCCCGCAGCCGCGGCCGACCATTTCGCGCAACGTTTTGCGCTCCAGCTCGAAGACGGCGCCGCGTCCTACAGCGTGACGCTGCCGGCGGCGGTCTATGCGGCCAGCCAGCGCAACGACCTCGGTGACGTGCGCGTATTCAACGGCGCCGGCGAAGCGGTGCCGTACTCGCTCGACGCGCCGCGCGAACCCGCGCGCCCTGCGCCGGCTCTGCGTGCCGTGAGCTGGTTTCCCGTGCCGCGGGCCGCGGCAGGCGGCAACGGCGCACCGGTCGGGGTAGCGATGGCGGCCGATGGCTCGTTGCGCGCGACCTCGGCGCCACCGCCGCGCGCCCAGCATGACGTAGATCTGATCGATACCGGGCGCGCGCCGCGATCTGGGCAAGTCGTCGCGCTGCGCGTGCATCTGCGTGACGACAACTACCAGGGCCGCGTGAGCATCGAGTCGAGCGACGATTTGCGTCACTGGCAACCCGCGGGCGATGAACAGCTGCTGAAGGTCAACTACAACGGCAGCCTGCTGAGTCAGGACCGCATCGAACTGGACGGCGCCCACGCGCGTTACCTGCGACTGCGCTGGCTCGATGGCGCGCCGTATGTCGAGTCGATGGACGCGGAAGTGCAGACGGGCATCGCCGGACCGGCGCGACGGGGCGACGCGCAGCGCGAATGGCGCGAAGGCATCGTCGCTCACGCGGGTCCGAGAGCCGGCGAGTATTTCTTCACGACAGGCGGCCCATATCCGGTAGACCGTTTGCGCGTGATCCTGCCGCAGCCCAATATGGTGGCGCCTGCCGTCGTGTACTCGCGAGCCGGACTGGACGCGCCTTGGCGCGAGGTCTCCCGTGCGATGCTGTTCCGCTTGCATAACGGCGCGGTGGAACAGAACAATCCATCGCTCGAATTGAAGCCGGACACAGATCGTCAATGGCGGGTGGTGGTCGATGCGCGCAATGGCGGACTGGGCGGCGGCAGTTTGACCGTTGCTGCAGGCTGGCAGCCGGCGACACTGAGTTTTGCCGCGCGCGGGGCCGCACCGTTCGTGCTCATGGTGGGAAGCGCGGCTGCGTCATCGGCGGCGGTGGGGCGGGACGAGTTGCTGGCGGGCGCGTCGTCGACAGTGGCGAGGGCGCGTCTGGGTGATGTACTGCTGCCCGTTGCGCAAGGCACGAGTGCGGGCTCGTCGGTGGTCAGCGATCCGGATGTGCGGCGCCGCTATCTGTCGTGGCTGGCTTTAGTGCTGGCCGTGAGTTCGCTCGGAATGATCGTGTGGTGGCTCGCGCGCGTCGCGCAGTCACGCGAGCGGAAAGTGGCGGCTGATGTGCCCGCCGCGCCCGGCGTGACAAGCTCCGCGGTGGATGATGCGGGAATCGTTCGCAATGCGAATCTCGAAGGGCCGGACGGGGAGAAAAGGTGATTGGGCGGGTGGATGAGGGTGGCCGCCACGCAGTCAAGCGAATGGAGCAGAGTTGAGCGCTGCGGCGAATCAACCCGCGCAGAGCGAGCCGTATGCAAGGCAGATCATCGCAGGGCACGTGCCGTCCATTCACGCTCCACCGCTTACGCCACGCGCTCTATCATCGTCTCGATGATCTTGTCGAGCGCGTCGCCGAACGCGGCCTTTTCCCGCTCGTCGAGACAATCGAACATATCGTCGTTCCATTTGCGCGCGATCGGCATCACCTTCCTGTACAGCGCGCGGCCCTCCGGTGTCAGCGACACCAGCACCACGCGGCCGTCTTCGGCGCTCGGCCGGCGCTGCACGAGTCCTTGCCGGATCATCGCTTCGGCCGCGCGGCTCGCCTGGCTTTTGTCGAGATTGGCATGCCTCGCCAGCTCCATGATGGAGAATGGTCCGAACGAACCCACCGATGCAATCACCCGCGCTTCCGGCAAGGTCACGCCGAGCTTCGCCTGATAGCGCTCGCTGATGCCACGCTCCGCGAGTTTGTTCAGCACGTGGAGACGATACGTGAGGAACTGTTCGAGCCCGGCTTTGGCGGAGTCCTTCATGGTGATCCCGTGGTGAGTGGAGCGGTCGCGGCGCTGTGATTGTTGCCGCAACCGTTCCGCCGGTCAACGCGAGCCGTATTTGAGGCGCGTCAGTTGTTCGGCCTCGTCGGCGAGCAGGCGTGCCGCATCGCGAATCGCGACGTCGAGCGTAATCGGCCCGGGTGCCGGAGAGAAGCAGCCGCTGAAGTATTCGGCGAGACGCGGCAACGCGGCGGAGTCGACCCCTCCGGAGAGCAGCGTGGCGGGCACGCCGGCCGCGCGCGCATGACCGCACGCGATAAAAGGCGCTTTGCCGTGTAGCGTCTGCACGTCCGAACGGCCTTCGCCGGTGATCAGCCAGTTCGCGCCTTCGAGCGCCGCATCGAGGCCGATCTGCCGCGCGACCGTTTCCGCGCCCGGCTCGAACTGCGCGCCGAGCATATGCAGCGCGAAGCCGAGGCCGCCGGCCGCGCCCGCACCGGGCTGATCGCGCGCCACGCGTCCGAGCGCGGCCTCGAGCAGGTCGGCAAAGCGGGTGAGGCCGGCGTCGATCGGCGCAATCTGGTCGTGCTTGACGCCTTTTTGCGGACCGAACACGGCTGTCGCGCCGTGCTCGCCGGTGAGCGGGTTATCCACGTCCGACATGCCCACGAACTGCGTGTCCGCGAGCCGGGCGTCGAGTTGCGAGACGTCGAGGCGCGCAACGCGCGCCAACTGTTCGGGTGTGCCCTCGAGCTCGTTGCCTTGCGCATCGAATAGCCTCAGGCCGAGGCCTGTTAGCAGGCCGGCGCCGCCGTCGTTCGTGCTGCTCCCGCCGAGCGCGACGAAAAAGCGCCGCACGCCGGCGTCGAGCAGCGCGCGAATGGCTTCGCCCATGCCGCGCGTGCTGCGAGCTTCGACGGGCACGCCCATCCCGACCGGATCCGTAATGCCGACGATTTCCGCCGTCTCGATGATCGCGCTGCCGTCCGCGAGCAGGCCCGTCAGCGCTTCGCGCAGCGGGCCGGCCGCGCCGCACACGCTCAGCTTGCGGCGTTCGCCGCCGCTCGTGAGCATGGCGTCGAGGGTGCCTTCGCCGCCGTCGGCCATCGGGCAGATGCGCACGCTGGCATCGGGGCGGGCGCGCAGGATGCCGGATGCGATCGCCTGCGCGACCTGCTCCGCGCTAAGCGAGCCTTTGAAGGAGTCGGGGGCAATGACGACGACAGGCGAGGACGGCGAGTTCGGCATGGTGTCTCTAAATGGTTGGAATTGTTGCGAGGGCGGGGAAATGAAGCGATGCGGACGCAGCCCCGAGCGCGTTCGTTAGCTTATCAGCATGGGCGGGCCGACTGAATATGTCGAAAGGCATAGCCGGGATCGTCCGTCGTGGCGCGCGTTGAGTGTGCAATGGTTGCCGGTTGCCGCTGCCAGCCAGTACGCCGCAACGCCACCGAATCGGAATCGTTTACCCAAGGCGAATCGGGAGATTCGCAATCGACGCGACCACCCGCTCGTGCCGCGTTACCTTCGCTCAGCCGACGACGCAGGTGCGGAGAAATATGCCTGCGAGCGTGCGCCAGGATGACGGAAGCGGCACGCCACCCGCACCGAAACCGTGCCGAAACAGCCCGGAAAGCCCCCGGAATGCCGATAAAAACGCGCGCATTCATCGAATCCCGGCTAGGTGCGCAAATAGTTTGCTAAAATATTCGGCTCTTTGGACCCAACCGTGCTGCCGGCGGCCTGCAAGCCCGCGGCGCAGGCGCGCAATCGATGCTAAACGACGCAAACGCGACATCGAAAAGCGGCACGGAGAAGATAACTGATTCGCTCGAATAATTTTAGGACGATTGAAGCCATGGCTAACGTTGTTGAGAACCTCGGCAAGCTCGAACGCCGCGTAACGATTTCCCTGCCGAAGGACGCCGTGCAGAAGGAAGTGGACTCGCGTATCCGTCAACTCGCGAAGAACGTGCGCATGCCGGGTTTCCGCCCGGGCAAGGTGCCGCTCAAGATGGTGACGCAACAGTATTCGGGCCAGGTGGAAGCCGAAGTGCTGAGCGACAAGGTCGGCAAGGAGTTCTTCGACATCAGCCGCACCGAGAACCTGCGCGTTGCCGGTCAGCCGAGCTTCGCGCCGAAGGCCGACGCGGTCGAAGGCGACTACGCGTTCGATGCGACCTTCGAGGTGTACCCGGAAGTGCAGCTGGGCGACGTCGCCACGGCTGAGATCGAGCGCACCACGACCACCATCAGCGAAGCGGAAATCGACCGCACGCTGGAAATCCTGCGCAAGCAGCGCGTGCACTTCCACGCTCGCGGCGAAGCCGGCGAGCATGGCGACGGCGGCGCGGATACGGCGGCGAAAGACGGCGACCGCGTGACGGTCGACTTCGTCGGCAAGATCGACGGTGAAGTGTTCCAGGGCGGCAGCGCGGAAGACTTCGCGTTCGTGCTGGGCGAAGGCCGCATGCTGCCGGAATTCGAAAAGGCGGCGCAAGGCCTGAAGGTCGGCGAGACGAAGGAATTCGATCTGGCGTTCCCTGAGGACTACCACGGCAAGGACGTGGCGGGCAAAACGGCGCAATTCACGATCACGATGAAGAAGATCGAATGGCCGCACCTGCCGGAAATCGACGCTGACTTCGCGAAGTCGCTCGGTATCGAAGACGGCGATCAGACCAAGATGCGCGCAGAGATCAAGGACAACCTCGAACGCGAAGCGAAGCGCCGCACGCAAGCCATCGTCAAGAACCAGGTGATGGACGCACTGCTGAAGATTTCGGAACTCGACGTGCCGAACGCGCTGATCGAACAGGACCAGGAACGCCTCGTCGCAATGGCGCACCAGGATCTGGAGCAACGCGGCGTGCCGAACGCCAAAGACGCGCCGATCCCGGCCGCCATGTTCAAGGAACAAGCCGAGCGCCGCGTCAAGCTGGGCCTCGTGCTGGCCGAGCTGGTCAAGGCCAACGAGCTGCAAGCCAAGCCGGAGCAGATTCGCGCCGAAGTCGACGAATTCGCGAAAAGCTACGAAGACCCGAAGGAAGTCGTCCGCTGGTATTATTCCAACCAGCAACGTCTTGCTGAAATGGAAGCGTACGTCGTTGAAGCCAACGTCGTCGAATTCGTGCTCAGCAAGGCCAAGGTGACGGACAAGGAAGTGAGCTTCGAAGAACTGGCAAGCGCAACGGCGCAAGCGTAAGCGTCGCTGCAACGGCGTGCCGGCTGTCGGAGTGACGGCCCGCACGCCGTTTTTTTGTGCTGTGACTGTGCATTGCGTTGTGTCGCGCAACGCGTTTGCGCTGATCGCGCACTTGAATACGGGCTCGTCGCACACCACCTGTCCAGCATCTGATATTTAGAATATTTCCAGACAAGGATCCATTGCATGACCTTTCGCGCTCAAATGCTGGACACGTTGACCTCCCAGTCGTCCCGGGATCTCGAAGCGCAGGCGCTCGGACTGGTGCCGATCGTCGTGGAAACGAGCGGCCGGGGCGAGCGCTCGTATGACATCTATTCGCGTCTGCTCAAGGAACGCATCGTGTTCCTGGTCGGTGAAGTGAACGACCAGACGGCGAATCTCGTCGTGGCACAGATGCTGTTTCTGGAGAGCGAGAATCCGGACAAAGACATCAGCTTCTACATCAACAGCCCGGGCGGTTCGGTGTCGGCCGGCATGGCGATCTACGATACGATGCAGTTCATCAAGCCGGACGTCTCCACGCTGTGCATGGGTCTCGCGGCGAGCATGGGTGCGTTCCTGCTGGCGGCGGGCGCGAAGGGCAAGCGGTTTGCGCTGCCGAATTCGCGCGTGATGATTCACCAGCCGTTGGGCGGTGCGCGCGGTCAGGCGTCGGACATCGAGATCCAGGCGCGCGAAATTCTGTATTTGAAGGAGCGGTTGAACCATCTGCTCGCGCACCATACGGGCCAGCCCGTCGAACGTATTGCGCGCGACACCGATCGTGACAACTTCATGTCCGGTGACGACGCGCAAGCTTACGGTCTGGTTGACCAGGTCGCACACAAGCGTCCTTGATCTGGTGCGGTTTTGCCCGTAATTGGGGCAAAACCGCCATCGGATCGATTGTGAAATAATCAAGACCCGTCCGAGCGCCTGCGGCAAGCGCCGTCACCTTGGCTCAAGTTCCCTGCGGTGCGGCCCACTGCGAGGCAGGGGGCAAACGGCGTATCATGTAATTGAGTGTCCGGAGGCTCACACATCTATGGCGGACAAGAAAAGTTCTAACAGCGAAAAGCTGTTGTATTGCTCGTTTTGCGGCAAGAGCCAGCATGAAGTCAAGAAACTGATTGCCGGCCCGTCGGTATTCATCTGCGATGAATGTATCGACCTGTGCAACGAAATCATTCGCGACGAGGCTGCCGGCGCGGGCATCGAAGCGGGCTTGTCGAAGTCCGATCTGCCGAGTCCGCAGGAAATCCGTGAGATTCTCGACCAGTACGTGATCGGTCAGGAACGCGCGAAGAAGATTCTCGCGGTCGCGGTGTACAACCACTACAAGCGCCTCAAGCATCTCGACAAGAAGGATGAGATCGAGCTGTCCAAGAGCAACATCCTGCTGATCGGTCCGACCGGTTCCGGCAAGACGCTGCTCGCGCAGACGCTCGCGCGCCTTCTGAACGTCCCGTTCGTGATTGCCGATGCAACCACGCTGACGGAAGCCGGCTATGTCGGCGAGGACGTCGAGAACATCATCCAGAAGCTGCTGCAGAACTGCAATTACGAAGTCGACAAGGCTCAGCGCGGCATCGTCTATATCGACGAGATCGACAAGATCAGCCGCAAGTCCGACAACCCGTCGATCACCCGCGATGTGTCGGGCGAAGGTGTGCAGCAGGCTTTGCTGAAGCTAGTCGAGGGCACGATGGCGTCGGTGCCGCCGCAGGGTGGTCGCAAGCATCCGAATCAGGACTTCATCCAGGTCGACACCACCAACATTCTGTTCATTTGCGGTGGCGCATTCGACGGGCTCGAGAAGGTCATTGTCGATCGTACCGAGAAGACCGGTATTGGTTTCGGCGCGAGCGTGAAGAGCAAGCAGGACCGTGACGCCGGCGAAGTGCTGCGCGAAGTGGAGCCGGAAGATCTGATCAAGTTCGGCCTGATTCCTGAGCTGATTGGCCGTCTGCCTGTGGTCGCCACGCTCGGCAAGCTCGATGAAGCGGCGCTGATGAAAATCCTCGTCGAACCGAAGAACGCATTGGTGAAGCAGTACCACAAGCTGTTCAACATGGAGCGCGTCGAGTTGGAAATCCGTCCGGGTGCGTTGCAGGCTGTGGCGCGGAAAGCCATCCGTCGCAAGACAGGGGCGCGTGGTTTGCGCTCCATCCTGGAACAGGCGTTGCTTGACGTGATGTACGACCTGCCGCAAATGAAAGGCGTTAGCAAGGTCATCATCGACGATAACGTGATTGACGGCGACGGCAAACCGCTACTGATCTACGAAGACGCGCCCAAGGTCGCGGGTTCGAACTGATCGGCTTTCGGGTTCTGTAAAAAAGCCGTTCATGGCGACGTGAACGGCTTTTTCGTTTATCGTGTGGTCAGGATGGTTGTTTTCACTATGGAGTCACTGAACCTTCGGAGTCACTGAACTTTTCCCACACGCGGAGGCTTGCAATATTTTCTGCTGGCCTCACCTATCGAACGAACTGATTCCACTCATGGGGAAATGAAATGTCAGGAACCCAACTCCTCCCGCCGGAACGCATTACGCTCCCGCTGCTCCCGCTGCGTGACGTAGTCGTCTTCCCGCACATGGTGATTCCGCTCTTCGTAGGCCGCCCGAAGTCGATCAAGGCTCTCGAAGCAGCGATGGAAGGCGGCAAGCACATCATGCTCGTCGCCCAGAAAACGGCTGCGAAAGATGAGCCGACCGAAAAGGACATGTACGAAGTAGGGTGTGTTGCTAACATCCTGCAGATGCTCAAGCTGCCCGATGGCACCGTGAAGGTGCTCGTCGAAGGCTTGCAGCGCGCGAAAACGCTTTCCATCGAAGAGCAGGAAACGCAGTTCTCGTGCGAAGTCATGCCGCTCGAACCCGACCACGCCGACAGCGCTGAAACCGAAGCGTTGCGCCGCGCGATCGTGTCGCAGTTCGACCAGTATGTGAAGCTGAACAAGAAGATCCCGCCGGAGATCCTGACATCGCTGTCGGGTATCGACGAAGCCGGGCGTCTGGCCGACACGATCGCGGCGCATCTGCCGCTCAAGCTCGACCAGAAGCAGCACATCCTCGAAATGTTCCCGGTGATCGAGCGACTCGAGCATCTGCTCGCGCAACTCGAAGCCGAGATCGACATCCTGCAGGTCGAAAAGCGCATCCGTGGGCGTGTGAAGCGCCAGATGGAGAAGAGCCAGCGCGAGTACTACCTGAACGAACAGGTCAAGGCGATCCAGAAGGAACTCGGCGAAGGCGAAGAAGGTGCAGACCTCGAAGAGCTCGAGAAGCGCATCACGGCTGCCCGCATGCCGAAGGAAGCGAAGAAGAAGGCCGACGCCGAGCTGAAGAAGCTCAAGCTGATGTCACCGATGTCGGCGGAAGCGACGGTCGTGCGCAACTATATCGACACGCTGATCGGCTTGCCGTGGCGCAAGAAGAGCAAGGTCAACAATGACCTCTCGAATGCGGAGCGCGTGCTCGACGAAGACCACTTCGGTCTCGAGAAGGTGAAGGAACGCATTCTCGAGTATCTCGCGGTCCAGCAACGTGTCGACAAGGTCAAAGCGCCGATCCTGTGCCTCGTTGGGCCTCCGGGTGTCGGTAAGACGTCGCTGGGTCAGTCGATCGCTCGCGCCACGAACCGCAAGTTCGTGCGCATGGCGCTCGGCGGCGTGCGCGACGAAGCCGAGATTCGCGGTCACCGTCGTACGTACATCGGTTCGATGCCCGGCAAGATTCTGCAAAGTCTGACCAAAGTCGGCGTGCGCAATCCGCTCTTCCTGCTCGACGAAGTCGACAAGATGGGTCAGGATTTTCGCGGCGATCCGTCGTCGGCGTTGCTCGAAGTGCTCGATCCGGAACAGAACCACACGTTCGCCGATCACTACGTCGAAGTCGACTTCGATCTGTCGGATGTGATGTTCGTGGCGACGTCGAACTCGCTGAACATTCCGCCGCCGCTGCTCGACCGGATGGAAGTGATCCGCTTGTCGGGCTACACGGAAGACGAGAAAGTCAGCATCGCGCAGCGTTATCTGTTGCCGAAGCAGAAGAAGAACAACGGCCTCAAGGATGGCGAGGTCGATGTGACGGAAACCGCGATCCGCGACATCATTCGTTACTACACGCGTGAAGCGGGTGTGCGTTCGCTCGAGCGTGAAATTTCGAAGATCTGCCGCAAGGTCGTGAAGATGCTTCTGCTGAAGAAGGCGGAAGGTGCGGTGAAGGTCGACGGCAGCAATCTCGACACTTTCCTTGGCGTGCGCAAGTACGACTTCGGTCTGGCTGCGAAGGAAAATCAGGTTGGCCAGGTCACGGGCCTTGCGTGGACGGAAGTGGGCGGCGATCTGCTGACCATCGAAGCCGCGGTGATGCCGGGCAAGGGCAATGTGATTCGCACGGGTTCGCTCGGCGACGTGATGAAGGAATCCGTCGAAGCGGCGCGCTCGGTCGTGCGTTCGCGTTCGCGTCGTCTGGGTGTCAAGGACGAAGCGTTCGAGAAGCAGGACATTCACATCCACGTGCCGGAAGGGGCGACGCCGAAAGACGGTCCTTCGGCCGGTATCGCGATGACGACCGCGCTGGTGTCGGTATTGACCGGTATTCCGGTACGTGCCGACGTCGCGATGACGGGCGAAATCACGTTGCGTGGCGAAGTCCTGCCGATCGGCGGTCTGAAGGAAAAGCTGCTGGCGGCGCATCGCGGCGGCATCAAGCTGGTGCTGATTCCGGAAGAAAACGTCAAGGACTTGACGGAGATTCCGGACAACGTGAAGAACGCGATCGAAATCGTGCCGGTCCGTTGGATCGACAAGGTGCTCGAACTGGCGCTCGAACGTGTGCCGCAAGCATTGCCGGAAGAAGAGCCGAAGCCTGCTGCGCCTGTCGCGGCCGAGCCGGGCAAAGACGCGGCATCAGAGGTTGTGAAGCACTAAAGCATTCAGAAGCGAAGCTGCTTGCTGAACAGAAACCCGCGGTTACGGCCGCGGGTTTTTTATTGCCCGCGCGATTTTGCAATGCGTTCGTGGGTCACGTTTTCCCACCTTGTGAGCATCGCACGAAGTGCTCCGGGTGACAGATTGCCTGCGCGGTGACGGCCGACAAGATTTGCTTATAAAAATCCCCTTAAAACGCGTCGAATCAGGCTCAACCCCGCTTGACACAAGGGTTTCGGCCAATTCTAATGAGGCGGCCCGGCGTTGCCCGCCGGCCGCGTGATGCCAGGTGCGACAGAGCACCGTCACGATTGTCATAAACATTCTCGGGGGTTGGAATGAACAAGACGGAATTGATCGATCACATTTCACAGCAGGCCGACATTTCGAAGGCTGCGGCAGGCCGTGCACTCGATGCAGTGATCGGTGGCGTCAAAGCTACACTGAAGACAGGCGGTTCGGTGACTCTGGTCGGCTTCGGCACGTTTGCGGTCGGCAAGCGCACCGCGCGTACGGGCCGCAATCCGCGCACCGGCGCCGCGATTAAAATCAAGGCGGCAAAGGTCCCTAAATTTAGGCCTGGCAAAGCTCTGAAGGATGCGCTAAACTAATGGGCTTGCTGCTTGAGAAGCAGGCGGCAGCAACGAAGCACACTGAATCACGAAACGGGTGCTTAGCTCAGTTGGTAGAGCGGCGCCCTTACAAGGCGTAGGTCGGGAGTTCGAGCCTCTCAGCACCCACCAGTTTCAGATTCGGCTCAAGTGTTTCAATGCAGCAAAGCGCAGTATAAGGAGTGGTAGTTCAGTCGGTTAGAATACCGGCCTGTCACGCCGGGGGTCGCGGGTTCGAGTCCCGTCCACTCCGCCAGTATCCACGAAAGGCGAACTCCGGTTCGCCTTTTTTATTGCCCGCTGTTGTAAGATCGGGCGTTCTGTTTTTGGCACTCCTTTCGCATGCTCGATTTTTTCCGCAATCACAAACGCCTGATGATGTTCATGCTCATCCTCGTCATTGTGCCGGGGTTGGGTTTTGTGGGTATTCAGGGCTTCCGCGGCTTTTTTGACGAAAGTGCAAACGTCGCGAGCGTCAACGGTCACAAGATCACCCGCGCAGAGTACGACGACGCGACGCGTCAGCAACTCGACCGCGCCCGTCAGATGCTCGGCGCGCAGTTCGACATGAAGTCGTTCGATACGCCGGAGCGCCGTCGCCAGATGCTCGACGGTCTGATCGAGCAGCGCGTGCTGGCCGATGAGACGCAGCGCCTGCATTTGACCGCATCCGACGACGCAGTGCGCCGCGTGCTGCTCAACGATCCGGTGATTTCGTCGCTCAAGAATCCTGACGGTTCGATCGATGTCGACCGTTACAAGCAGTTGCTCGCGATGCAGGGCATGACGCCCGATCAATACGACGAACGTGTGCGCTACGGCCTCGCGATGCAGCAGTTGCCGGCGAGCATTCAAGGCAGCGCGTTCACGTCGAAGACGCTCGCGCAGCATCTGACCGAGCTTGCCGAACAGCAGCGTGAAGTGCAGGGCATCGCGTTCCATCCGCGTGACTATGCGGCAAAGGTGCAGCCCACCGACGCGCAACTGCAGGCCTACTACGACGCGCATCGCAACGACTTCGCGACGCCGGCCACCGCGACGATCCAGTACCTGGTGATGTCGCCGGCAAGCCTGGGCGCGTCCCTCCAGCCGAGCGACGCCGATCTGAAGAAGTACTACGATGACAACGTCGCGCACTTCCGCACCGAAGGCGAAGTGCGTGCGAGCCACATTCTGATCTCGGCGCCGAAAGACGCGAGCACGGCCGACAAGGCGAAGGCGAAGCAGAAGGCCGAAGCGTTGCTCGCGCAGATCAAGGCGCATCCGGACCAGTTCGCGCAGATCGCGCAGGCGAATTCGCAGGACCCGGGTTCGGCGTCGAAAGGTGGTGATCTGGGTTACTTCAGCCGCGGCATGATCGCCGGTGGCCAGGCGTTCGACGACGCCGTGTTCGCGCTGAAGAAGGACGAAGTCAGCGGCATCGTGCAGACCGACTTCGGCTTTCACATCGTCAAGGTGACGGACGTGAAGCCGGCGGTCACGAAGCCGTTCGACGAAGTGAAAGATCAGATCGCGAAGGATCTGAAGACGCAGTTGGCAAGCAAGGCCTTCAGCGATGCTTCGGAAGGCTTCACGTCGCTCGTGTATGAAAAGGCAAAGAGCCTGCAGCCGGCCGCCGACAAGTACAAGCTGCAACTGCAGACCGCGACGGTGACGCCGCAACCGGATCCGAAGCTGCCGCCCGACAGCCCGCTGAACAATGCGAAGTTCCTCACCGCAGTGTTCGCGAACGACGCGGCGGTCCAGCGTAACAACACGCAGGCAATCGACGTCGGCGGCAATACGCTGATCGCTGCGCGCGTCACCGACTACAAGCCGGCGGCCGTGCCGGCGTTCGACGCCGTCAAGGATGCCGTGCGTCAGAAGGTGATCGCGGTGCAGTCGAACGAAGCCGCGCATAAGGACGGCGCGGCGAAGCTGGCTGAGTTCGAGAAGTCGAAATCCACCGCTGGTTTCTCGTCGACGCTGAAGGTCTCGCGCAACGATGCGCAAGGCGTGCCGCCGGCCGCATTGAGCGCAATCTACAAGGCGGATGCGCAAAAATTGCCAGCTTACGTCGGTGTGGACCTCGGTGACGACGGCTATGCGATCTATCGCGTGAATGCTGTAGCGGCGGGTGCACCGATCGATCCGCAGCGTTTGGCCGCCGCGCAGCAGCAGATTGCGCAGGTCGATGCGCAGTCTGAAGCCGAGGCCTATGTCGAGGCACTGCGGGCCCGCTCGAAGGTGAAGTTCTACGGCTCGCTCGACAGCAGCAACGCCCAGCAGAGCGACGAGTAAGCCTGAAAAGCCATACAGCTTGCGCGCGGAACACGGCGCGCAAATAGAAAAAGCCCCGCAATTGCGGGGCTTTTTCATTTGACGGGCACGATGCCCATCACACCGTAAGTAGCGGCGCGTTAGAGGCAACCGCTGATCGCACCCGTGGCCTGACTGCCCGCAGCGTTGCCGCGGAAGCCGACCCACGTACCCGGGCCGCTGTACGACGGACGTACCACGGCGGCTGCGCCGTTAGGCGGCTGTTGACCGGGAACATAGACGTCCATCGCCTGATCGTTCGCCAGCGTGTTTTGCGAAACGACCTGCTGCTGCGAGGCGTCGGCCCACTTCTGCGCGATGCAACTGGCCACGGCCTTCGGCGGTTGCTGGCTTTGACCGACGGATTGAACGCCAGCAGGCGGTTGAGCGGCGCAGGCAGAGATTGCCACGGTCAAAGCGATTAACGGTAAGTATTTCACGTTATCTCCTCAGAGGCGCTCAGATTCGAGCTGGATTACACGGGATACGAAAGTGTCTGAGCGACCTTTACCGATCCGTGTTCCCAAAGTTCTAGAAACAAGTTGTTAGCCAGCTTGTCAGCGCGGCGAACTTGTGCGAAGAAGTGGCTTAACAGTCGGCCACACGTTGTTCAGTAGCACTGGCTGTGCCTGCTGCGTCGGATGAATCTGATCCGCCTGGAACATCTCGGGCTTGTCGGCAATGCCTGCGAGCAGGAAAGGCACCAGCGGCACGCGCAATTGCTTCGACAGCTCACCATATAGTCCATGGAACTTTTGCGTGTAGTCCGGGCCGTAATTGGGCGGGACATACATGCCCACCAGCACCACTTTCGCATGGCCCTGCTGAGCCTGTTCGATGATCGTGCGCAGGTTGTCTTCGGTGGTGGAGAGCGGCACGCCGCGCAACGCGTCGTTGGCGCCGAGTTCGACGATCACGATGCTCGGCTTCAAACGCTGCATCAGCGCCGGCAAGCGGGCCCGCCCGCCGCTCGTGGTGTCGCCGCTAATGCTCGCATTGGCGACGCTATAATCGATTCGCTCGTCGGTGAGGCGCTGGCGCATCAATGCAACCCAGCCGGTGTCGCGGGGCAAGCCGTACTCGGCGGAGATGCTGTCGCCGAGCACGACGATCACCGGTCTGGCCGGGTCCGGCGCGTTGGCGGCGTGAACCGGCAGGGGCATCGAAAACAGGGTGGCGGCCACGACGGCCGAGCCGAATGCCGTAGTCAGCGCCGTGGCGCGCGGGGCGATGGCGAGCACTTTCAACCTACGCTTCACCATGCTAAACAAAACTGATCCAGTCATTGAAGTGCGGGGTTTGTGCAAGAAAGTTAAGGATGCAACGGGCGAACTGACGATTCTCGACGACATCGATCTTGCTATCGCTGCCGGCAGCAGTGTAGCGATCGTCGGTGCATCCGGATCGGGCAAGTCTACGCTGCTCGGCTTGCTCGCGGGATTGGACAGCGCGAGTTCGGGCTCGGTTCGGTTGCTGGGCCGCGAGCTCACCGAATTGACCGAAGACGAACGGGCCGCGTTGCGCAGCGGCTCGGTCGGCTTCGTGTTCCAGTCGTTTCAACTGATGCCGCATTTGACGGCGCTCGAGAACGTCACGTTGCCGCTCGAACTGCAGGGCGGCATCGGCACACGCGAGGCCGCGGCGCGGGCGCGTGGTCTGCTGGAGCAGGTGGGACTCGGGCAGCGCACCGGTCATTATCCGAAGCTTCTGTCGGGTGGCGAGCAGCAGCGCGTCGCGTTGGCGCGGGCGTTCGTCACGCATCCCGCCATCCTGTTCGCCGACGAGCCGACAGGCAGTCTTGACGCCGCGACCGGCCATGCGGTGATCGATCTGATGTTCGAGATGAACCGCGCGAATGGCGCCACACTGATTCTCGTCACGCACGACGTCGAGCTGGCGCGACGTTGCGATACGACTGTGACGATCGAAGCAGGGCGGCTTGCGTGAACGAGTACGCTCGCGAGTGTGGATGATCCAGGCGCGCGCTTCGATATAAAAGCAGAAGCGGGCCGCAATGGCCCGCTTTTTTTCATTGCGGCTTTTGGCGGGCAGCCGAGCGCGATAGAGCAACATGCGGCCAATATGCGGCCAACCTGTAGAAGCACCCAATCGCGCTCAACGAGCTACTTACCGACGCGCGCATCGAAGCAATCACCGAATGACTCCCCCGAGCACGCGCCGCTCCAACTCACCGCTCACCGCTTCAAGGCAGCCCGCGCCCGCGCGATCAACGCCGACGTCGACGAGTCATGCTTCTTCTCATCCACGCTCGCCGCGGTCAGATCGGCCTCGACCACCTTGCCGAGAATCTTGCCCAGTTCGACGCCCCATTGATCGAACGGATTGATGTTCCACACCGACGCCTGCACCAGCACCTTGTGCTCGTACAGCGCGATCAACGCGCCGAGCGAACGCGCGGTGAGCGCGTCGACGAGCAACGTAGCGGTCGGCCGGTTGCCTGGAAACACCAGGTGCGGCGCGAGTTCCGGCTTGTCCGGGCCGGCCACTTTCCTCGCTTCTTCCAGCGTGCGGCCGAGCATCAGCGCCTCGCTCTGCGCAAAGCAGTTGGCAAGCAGCTTCGGGTGATGGCTCGCGAGCGGATGCTCCGGCGTCAGCACCGCGATGAAGTCGATCGGGACGATGGTCGGCCCTTGATGCAGCATCTGGAAGAACGCATGCTGGCCATTCGTACCCGGTTCGCCCCACGTCACGGCGGAAGTCGGGTAGTCGACCATTGCGCCATCGAGCCGCGCGGACTTGCCGTTGCTCTCCATCTCCAGTTGCTGCAAATACGACGGCAGGAAATGCAGCGCTTCCGAATACGGCGCGACCAGATAGCTTTGCGAGCCGAAGAAGTTGCGATACCAGATGCCGATCATGCCGAGCAGCACCGGGAGGTTCTTTTCGAGCGGCGCGTCGCGGAAATGCTGGTCCATCTCGTTGGCACCGGCGAGCAGTTCGCCGAACTGCTGCGGGCCGACCGCGATCATGATCGACAGACCCACCGCCGACCACAGCGAATAACGTCCGCCGACCCAGTCCCACATCTCGAACACGTTCTCTTTCGCGATGCCGAACTTGACCACTTCCGCGGGGTTCGCCGACACGCCGACGAAGTGTTTCGCGAGCGCGCTTTCCGGGCAGCCTTTCTCGACGAACCAGTCGCGCAGCGAGCGCGCGTTGGTCATGGTTTCGAGCGTCGTGAAGGTCTTCGAGACGATGATGGCGAGCGTCTCTTCGGGATCGATCTGCTGCATCACGTTGTACAGATCCGCGCCGTCGACGTTCGACACGAAGTGCGTGGTGATCTCCGGCGAAGCGAGATGATGCAGCGCGTGCACGACCATCTTCGGCCCGAGGTCCGAGCCGCCGATGCCGATGTTCACGACATAGCGAATCCGCTTGCCGGTGTAGCCGGTCCATGCGCCGCTGCGCACCTGGTCGGCGAACGCGGCCATTTTGGCGCGCTCGGCCTGGACTTCGGCGAAGAACGGCGCTTTTGGATCGGTGGCGCGCAACGCGGTGTGCAGCGCGGCGCGGCCTTCGGTCGGATTGACCACGTCGCCCGCGAACATCGCGTCGCGGCGCTTTTCGACGCCGGCTTCGCGGGCGAGTTGCACGAGCAGTTGCAGGGTGTCGGTGGTGATGCGGTGCTTCGAGAAATCGGCCGCGAGACCGCCGCCTGCGAACGTGAAGCGTTCGGCTCGGGTAGGGGCAGGGTCGTTCTCGGGGGCGAACCAGTCGCGCATGTGTGCATCGCGAATCTTCTCGTAATGCGTTTGCAGCGAGGACCAGGAGGGGAGCGAGTTCTGGGTCATAGCGTCCGTCTAACCAAGGGGCACGAAGAAAGGCGCGCGCATGAAGCGCTGCCGAGGATGATGCAACGATGCTGTTAGAGCGATGCCACCCGCCCGGGTTCGTCCACGGGTGCCGGCGAAGCCTCGACGAGCCGTCAAACAACGCGGGCCCAGCCGTTGAAGTTTCGCCGCCACCCGCGATCGACCCGACGCGCGGCGCAGTTAATCAGTATAGCGGCGTTGCGTGACAGGCTGCATCGGTTTGGCATTGCCGCGCACAAGTTGGGACGCCGCGTTTCGCGAGTTCACATATCGGCAGGCGGATAGAACAGACGGTTGAGCAACGTGCGCACCATCGGCGCGAGTTCACCCGCCGTCAAGCCGGCCGGCCCGTGGCCTTGCGCGCTGAGCGTGTCGGCGGCGAGGCCGTGCAGGTAGACGCCCGCCAGCGCCGCTTCGTAGCGCGGCAGATGCTGCGCGAGCAGCGCGCCGATGATGCCGCCGAGCACGTCGCCGGTGCCGCCCGTCGCGAGCGCGGCGTTGCCCGTCGGGTTGATCGCGAGGCGGCCGTCCGGTGCGGCAATGATCGTGCCGATGCCTTTCAGCACCACGACGCTCGCGAAGCGCGCGGCCAGCGCACGTGCGGCGCCGAGCCGGTCGCGTTGCACACCTGGCGCGTCGCTGCCGAGCAGACGCGCCGCTTCCAGCGGATGCGGCGTGAGGATGCATGGGTCGCCTTGCACGCCGCGCGCGGTCACTTCGGCGGCGAGCGCGGGATCTTTGGCGATCAGGTTCAGTGCGTCCGCATCGAACAGCTTCGGCACGTCGAGCTGCAGCACGTCGTGCATCACCTGCGTCGCGCGCTCGCGATGCCCCATGCCGCAGCCGACGGCGAGCGCATCCATCTTGTCGAGCGGCAGATCGTCGAGCGCATGCAGCATGAGTTCGGGATGCGGCGGATCGTAGGGCGGGGCGCCTGCGCCGAGCAGCGCGACGTGCACCTTGCCCGCGCCGCTGTAGAGCGCCGCGCGCGCCGCGAGGATCGGGGCGCCGCACATGCCGGTGTCGCCGCCGACCACCGCGAGGCTGCCGAAAGTGCCCTTGTTGGTGGCGAAATCGCGCGGCGGCAGGAACGCGCCGAACAGCTCGGGCGCGCTCAGTTGCACGGCCGTGCGCTCGAGGCTGTCGACGCCGATCGGCGCGAGCGTCACGGCCCCGGCAAGGTCGCGGCCTTGCGCGGTGAACAGGCCCGGCTTCGCGGCAATGAAGGTAATCGTGTGGGTGGCGTGGACGGCGGCGCCGTCCTTGCCATCGGCGACGACCGTGCCGGTGTCGCTGTCGAGGCCGCTGGGGATGTCCAGCGCGAGCACGCCGCCTTTCCTCGGGCGGGCCTTCGCGCGTTGCGACAATTGCCGGGCGACGCTCGCGAACACGCCGTCGAGTGGCCGCGTGAGGCCAATGCCGAACATGCCGTCCACGAGCCAGCGATAGCCGTCGAGCGAAGCGGGCGGCGCCGTCGAGATCGGCACGCCGGCGGCGCGAGCCGTGGCGAGCGCCCAGCGGGCGTCGTCCGGTTTCACTTCGACCGGCATGCATACCTCCACCGCGATGCCGGCCTCGTGCAGCGCGGTCGCGAGGACCAGCGCGTCGCCGCCGTTGTTGCCTGGGCCGGCGATCAGCCAGACGCGCTGCTTCGATTTTTCGATCGACGTGTCGCGGGTGATCTGCTCGCGCAGGAAGCTCGCGGCCGACTGGCCGGCGCGCGCCATCAGCGTGTGCGCCGGCAGCCCCGCGGCGGCCTGCGCTTCCGCGACCCGCAGATCGGTCAGCGTCAGCAGGGGCAGCGCGCGCTGGTGTGGGGTGATGAGCGTCGGCGGCGTGTTTTCGGCGTCTGTCATGGCGAAACCCGGCGTGGCTTGCGCCGCCGGGCGGGAAAACCAGGGAATCGCTATGTTAGTGCCGATACGCGCGCCGCGCGCGGCCCGACCTGCAATAACGGGCCCGCTCGCGAGCGGGCCTGACATCGCAGATCGAAAGCAGGGGATTTACTGGAAGCGGTCGGCGCGCAGCGCGGCCAGCGTGTCGGCGGAAAGCTCCGGCGTCTGGCCCGACAGCAGGTCGGCGACCAGTTTGCCCGCTCCGCATGCGAGTCCCCAGCCCGACGGGCCGTGGCCGACATTGACGAACAGACGCGGGTGCAGCGCGTTGCCGATCACCGGCAAGCCATCCGGCGACAGCAGTTTGACGCCTTCCCACGGCAGGGCCGCCGAAATGCGCGCGGCGCCGGGAATCCAGTCGTGGGTCGCCTGGCCGAGCAGCGCCAGCGCTTCCTTGGTCACGGCTTCGCCGAGCGGCTTGTCGATCTGGCCGGCGGCTTGCAGCACCGCGCCCCCGGCGATGCGCAGCCGGTGATTCATGCGGCTGATGCCGATCCGCTTGACCGCGTCGACGATCGCCACGTGCGGCGCGCATTCCTCGTGCGCGATCGGCGCCACCAGCGTGTGCAGCCGCAGCGGATGCAACGGCAGCCGCAGGCCGAGGCGCTCGAGCAGCGCGAGGCTGCCGTAACCGGCGGCTACCACGACCGCGTCGGCATGAATCACGTCGACTTCGCGCGAACGCGGGGCCGTACCCGCGCGCGGCGCCAGTTCCACCGCGGCGCGCTGGCCCTCGAGACGGATTGCCGAAACTTCGCAGCCGTGCATGAACTGCACGCCGCCTTGCGCGTCGAGGGTCTGCTTGAGGAGCTTGGTGAACAGCGGGCTGTTGGCCGTGCGCTCCTGATCGAACAGCACGCCGCCTGCGAATTCCGGCTCCGTGCGCACGGAGTGCTCGTAGGCGGCGCATTCGTCCGGCGTCAGCACGTGGTGCGGCACCTCGTACTGGCGCAGCAGGTCGAGCGCGGGCTGGGTCTGCTCCCATTCGTGCTCGCTGCGCACCAGATGAAGCAGTCCGCTCGCCTGTTCGAATTCGAGCCCGAAGCGCGCTTCGACGTCCGCGAGCGCGTCGCGCGACGCCTCGATCAGCGGCCGCAGCCGCCCGAACTGGCGGGCGAACGCCTCCGGCTCCTGCAATGCGCCGAGCTGCTTGACGAACTGACGCGCCGCGCCGTTGAAGCCGATCTTGTTGACGACGCCGTTTTTCGCGTTCTGACGGCTCGCGAGAAAGGTCGGGCCGAACCAGACGTCGAGCGGGGTCGGCAGAACGGTGCCGCCGTGCCCGTAGGTCGCGCCCTGCGCGACGGTGGCGTGGCGCTCGACGACACACACGCGGTGGCCGGCCGCGCGCAGGTAATAAGCGGTGGCGACGCCCGCTATCCCGCCGCCAATGACGATGACATCCATGTTTTGATTCGAATTGCCGAAGGGGGCGCCGAAGCGGCGCATTCCCGTTGAGCGTGGCATGCGGCGCGGCCCGGCATGGCTCGGGCGGCTCGCGCCGATCTGGTGAAAGGGCGAATGATAGCAGTCAAAGCACCGCTGCGGCCACGCGCAGCGCATCGCGCGCGCGGACCGAAAGCGCACCGCGAAGCCCGCTGGAAGCCCGTTCCCGGGGTATAATCCCGGACTTCCTTTCCGCCTCACGTCGCCTGCATGCGCGGCTTCTCGGCATCATTGAGCGACGCAACGTCAAGTCCATGGCCCACTTCTCGTGTTTCCCCGGCGCTTCGGCCCTTTCCGATTTCCGTCAAACCCGCCTGCTCGAAACGCTCACGCGCATCGACCCGAATATCACCGGCGTGCGCGGGCAGTATCTGCATTTCGTCAATGCCCAGACCCCTCTGTCCGCTGAAGACAGCGCGAAAGTCGACGCGCTGATGCACTACGGCGATCCGCTCGAAGAAAGCAAGGAGCGCGGCGCCGTCGAAACCTTCCTCGTGGTGCCGCGTTTCGGCACGGTGTCGCCGTGGGCCAGCAAGGCCACCGACATCGCCCACCTGTGCGGCCTCACGCAGGTGCGCCGCATCGAGCGCGGTGTCGAGTACACGGTCACGCTGAAAAGCGGCCTGCTGGGCGGCAAGAAAGCGCTCTCCGACGAAGCGCGCGCGGCCGTCGCCGCGGCGCTGCACGACCGCATGACCGAGAGCGTGTCGAGCTCGCGCGAGCACGCGCTGCATCTGTTCGACGAACTGCCGGCCAAGCCGCTGCAAACCGTCGACGTGCTCGGCCACGGCCGTGGCGCGCTGGAAGCGGCGAACACGGAACTGGGCCTCGCGCTCGCCGACGACGAAATCGATTATCTCGTCGACGCGTTCACGAAGCTCGGCCGTAACCCGACCGACGTCGAACTGATGATGTTCGCGCAGGCCAACAGCGAACACTGCCGCCACAAGATTTTCAACGCGGACTGGACCATCGACGGCGAGAAGCAGGACATCTCGCTGTTCAACATGATCCGCAACACCGAGAAGCTGAACCCGCAAGGCACGATCGTCGCGTATTCGGACAACTCGGCGATCATGGCGGGCGGCATGGCCGAGCGCTGGTTCCCGCGCACGCCGGCCGACCTCGGCGCGAACGGATTGCCGGAGCACTATCGTCGCAGCGTCGAACTCACGCACACGCTGATGAAGGTGGAGACGCACAATCACCCGACCGCGATCTCGCCGTTCCCGGGCGCCGCGACCGGCGCGGGCGGTGAAATCCGCGATGAAGGCGCGACCGGCCGCGGCGCGCGTCCGAAGGCGGGTCTGGCGGGCTTCACGGTGTCGAACCTGGCCTTGCCGGACGGCGTCGAGGCATGGGAAAACGCACGCGACGCCGCGCAGCCGCTCGCGCACCGCAATCCGGACGACCAGCACGAAGCGTATGGCCGCCCCGACCGCATCGCGTCGCCGCTGCAGATCATGATCGACGGCCCGCTCGGCGGCGCCGCGTTCAACAACGAGTTCGGCCGGCCGAACCTCGGCGGTTATTTCCGCGCTTATGAGCAGAACGTCGCGGGTCTGGTGCGCGGCTATCACAAGCCCATCATGATCGCCGGCGGCATCGGCAATATCTCGGACCAGCACACGCACAAGCACGATCTGCCGGAAGGGTCGCTGCTGATCCAGATCGGCGGCCCGGGCATGCGCATCGGCATGGGCGGCGGCGCCGCCAGCTCGATGGCGACCGGCACCAACACCGCCGAACTCGACTTCGACTCGGTGCAGCGCGGCAACCCGGAAATCGAACGCCGTGCGCAGGAAGTGATCAACGCGTGCTGGCAGCTTGGCGACAAGAATCCGATCCTGAGCATTCACGACGTCGGCGCGGGCGGTTTGTCGAACGCGTTCCCGGAAGTGGTGGACGGCGCGGGCAAGGGTGCGCTGTTCGAACTGCGCAAGATCCAGCTGGAAGAAAGCGGTTTGTCGCCGCGCGAAATCTGGTCGAACGAAGCGCAAGAACGCTACGTGCTGGCGATCGCGCCGGCCGATCTGCCGGCCTTCGAAGCAATGTGCCAGCGCGAGCGCTGCCCGTTCGCGGTGATCGGCACGGCCACCGCCGAACGTCAGCTGAAGCTGATCGACGCCGAACTGAACGACGCCGCCGCGCACCAGCCGGTCGACATGCCGATGGAAGTATTGCTCGGCAAGGCGCCGCGCATGCACCGCGACGTCAAACGCGTCGAGCAGAAGCTCGAACCGGTCGATGTCACCGGCATCGCGTTGCCGGATGTGGCGGCCAGCGTGCTGCGTCATCCGACGGTCGCGAGCAAGTCGTTCCTGATCACGATCGGCGACCGCTCGGTGGGCGGCACGACCGCGCGCGATCAGATGGTCGGCCCGTGGCAGGTGCCGGTGGCCGACGTCGCGATCACGACGATGGACTATGCGGGCTTTAGCGGCGAAGCGATGACGATGGCCGAGCGCACGCCGCTCGCCGTCATCAATGCGCCCGCGTCGGGCCGTATGGCGGTCGGCGAGGCGATCACCAACATCGTGGCGGCGCCGATCGCGTCGCTCGACAAGCTGAAGCTGTCGGCGAACTGGATGGCCGCGTGCGGCGCGCCGGGCGAAGACGCCGCGCTCTACGACACGGTCAAGGCGATCGGCATGGAACTGTGCCCCGCGCTCGGCATCAGCATTCCGGTCGGCAAGGATTCGCTGTCGATGCGCACGAAGTGGGAAGACCGCGGTGTCGCGAAGGAAGTGGTCGCGCCGGTCTCGCTGATCATCTCGGCGTTCGCGCCGGTCGCAGACGTGCGCAAGCACCTCACGCCGCAACTGCGCCGCATCAGCGATGCAGGCGACTCCGTGCTGATCGCGATCGACCTCGGCCGCGGCAAGCATCGCCTCGGCGGCAGTATCCTCGCGCAAGTGACGCAGCAGGTCGGCGACACGGTGCCGGACGTCGACGACCCGGAAGACCTGAAGCGCTTCTTCAACGTGATTCAGGCACTGAACGGCGACGGCAAACTGCTCGCTTACCACGACCGTTCGGACGGCGGCCTGTGGGCGACGGTCTGCGAAATGGCGTTTGCGGGTCACGTCGGCGTGTCGCTGAATGTGGACATGCTCGTGCTCGATCCGCATCACGAATCCGATTACGGCGACGCGAAAGACTGGGCGAAACAGACCAGCGGCCGTCGTGAAGACCGCACGATTCGCGCGCTCTTCAACGAAGAACTCGGCGGCGTGATCCAGGTGCGTGCGGCGGACCGCGACGCGGTGCTCGGCGCGTTGCGCGAGCACGGCCTGTCGGCGTGCTCGCATGTGATCGGCAAGCTCAACGAGCGCGACGCGATCGAAATCTACCGCGACGCGAAGAAGATCTACGAAGCATCGCGCACCGAACTGCATCGCACGTGGAGCGAAGTGAGCTGGCGCATCGCTCGTCTGCGCGACAACCCGGCTTGCGCCGATGCCGAATACGACGCGCTGCTGGACGCGGCCGATCCGGGCATCACGCCGGTGCTGAGCTTCGATCCGGCTGAAGATGTCGCTGCGCCTTTCGTGGGCAAGAGCGCGCGTCCGCGTGTTGCGATCCTGCGCGAGCAGGGCGTCAACTCGCACCTCGAAACGGCCTATGCGTTCGACCGCGCCGGCTTCGACGCGCACGACGTACACATGAGCGATCTGCTCGCGGGCCGCGCGAACCTGGCGGACTTCGCCGGCGCGGTGGCGTGCGGCGGCTTCTCGTACGGCGATACGCTCGGCGCCGGCGAAGGCTGGGCGAAAGCGATCCGCTTCAACGCGCAACTGGCCGACATGTTCGCCGCGTTCTTCGGCCGCGAAGACACGTTCGCGCTCGGCATCTGCAACGGCTGTCAGATGATGAGCAGCCTTGCGTCGATGATCCCCGGCGCCGAAGCGTGGCCGAAGTTCACGCGCAACAAGTCGGAGAAATTCGAAGCGCGCTTCTCGCTGGTCGAAGTCCAGGCTTCGCCGTCGATCTTTTTCGCCGGCATGGAAGGCTCGCGCATTCCGGTGGCGGTTGCGCACGGCGAAGGCTACGCGGATTTCTCGCAGCAGGGCGATGCATCGAAGGTGGCGGTGGCGATGCGTTATGTCGATCACCGTGGTCAGGCGACCGAGCAATATCCGTTCAATCCGAACGGTTCGCCGGACGGCATCACGTCGGTCACGACCGCGGATGGCCGCTTCACCGTGCTGATGCCGCACACCGAGCGCGTGCATCGTGCCGTGCAGATGAGCTGGCATCCGGAAGGCTGGGGCGAGAACGGCACGGACGCGAGCCCGTGGCTGCGCGTGTTCCAGAACGCGCGTCGCTGGCTGGGTTGATTGGGGCAGGGCCGCCGCTTCGGGCGGCGGCCTTGTTGTGCCTTACCCCCGCAGCAAACAAAAAAAGCCGCCCAACAGGCGGCTTTTTTGCATTCAAACTTCAAACGAAGAAGCGGTGACTCGACAACCCGTTACTGAATCTTCGCGTTCTTGCGCAAACCTTCTTCGAACGCTTGCAGCTTTTCCTGCTGGATCTGCTGGACGATCTGCGCACGCACCTGCTCCAGCGGCGGCGGCGTGATAGCACGCACGTCGTCGACACGGATGATGTGCCAGCCGAATTGCGTGCGCACCGGCGTGTCGGTCATCTGGCCTTTCTGCAGATGCGTGGCCGCTGCCGCGAATTCAGGCACGTAGGCCTTCGGATCCGACCAGTCGAGGTCGCCGCCGTTCTTGCCCGATCCCGGGTCCTTCGAGTATTGCTTTGCGAGTTCTTCGAAGCTTGCGCCGCCCTTGATCTTCGCGATCAGGTCCTTCGCCTGCTGCTCGTTGTCGACGAGGATGTGGTGCAGGTGATATTCCTTGCCGCCCGCATCCTTGATCAGCGCGTTGTAGCGCGCGGTGACTTCGGCGTCGGTCGGCTGGTTGTTCTTCACGAAGTCTTCGATCAGCGCGCGCAGCACGACGGTCTGTTGCGCGACGGCGATTTGCGCCTTGACGTCCGGACGATTCGGCAGGCCGCGGCGCAGCGCTTCCTGCATCAGGATTTCGCGGTTCACCAGCTCTTCACGCACGGCCATTTGCAGTTGCGGCGTGTTTTGCTGGCCTTGATGAACCAGTTGATCGATCAGCGCATCGGCGCGCGCTTTCGGAATCGGCGTGCCGTTGACGACAGCGATGTTCTGTGCAAATGCAGGTGCGGCTGCAAATGCAGCCAGCAATACCCAAAGGCGGGTTTTCTTCAAGGTCATCGGAAGTTCCTAGCGGGGCAACAAAGCAAATTCTTCGGGCGTATACGCCGTGATGGCAAGGGCATGAATGCCGCGCTGCATGGCATCGGCCAGCGCATCATACACCATGCGATGCCGCGCCACGCGGGCCTTGCCGGCAAATGCGGCCGCCACGATCGTGACACTGAAATGACCGCCGGCGGATGCGCCGGCGTGGCCCGCGTGCTGCGCGCTGTCGTCGGTGATGCGGATCGATTCGACCGGCGCGAGCGCGGCCGTGAGGCGCGCTTCGATCAGCGCGGCGCGCTCGGCGGTGGTGGCGTGCATGAACACATCGCTCGTCATGTCATTCTTCCTTCATGTACTTCGACAGCCACAAACTCTGCCCGACGATGAACACCAGCAGGCAGCCGGTTGCGCCGAACAGCTTGAAATTGACCCATTGGTCGGTCGTGTAGTGATACGCGACGAACAGATTGACGAGTCCGAGCAGCACGAAGAACACCGCCCAGATGATGTTCAGCTTGCCCCAGATCGCGTGGGGCAGCGTGATCTGCTTGCCCATCATCGCCTCGATCAGGTTCTTGTTGAAGCCCAGTTGCGAGACGATCAGCGCGACGGAAAACGCCCAGTACAGCACGGTCGGCTTCCACTTGATGAAGGTGTCGTTGTGCAGCACGAGCGTGGCGCCGCCGAATACGGTGACGACGCCGAGGCTCACCCACAACATCGGATCGACCTTGCGGTGGCGGAAGGCCACCCACGCGATCTGCACCAGCGTGGCGACGATCGCCACTGCCGTCGCCGTGAAAATGCCCCAGATCTTGAAGGCGACGAAGAACAGGATGATCGGGAACAGATCGAACAGGAATTTCATTATCTGGTCGGCAATACGGAGAGTGAGTCTAAGGTGAGAGCGCGGCGAAGCGCCCGGTGGTGTGTAAGCGGCCGGAAAGCCGCCGCGCCAATTTGCCATGGGCGTCATGGCAAGCTGGCTGACAGGCGGCTTCTTGCCAGGCCGTAAGCGGCAGACCCGCAGCGCCAAGGTGGCGGTGCGCGGGCCGGAGCCGATCAACGGCCTCGCGCAGGCGGCTCGAATCCTGCCGGCCACGCCGGCCGGCAACGCACCAGACTCCGCGCCGCTGCGCTTTACTTGGGCTCGAATTGTAACGCAGCCGAATTGATGCAGTAGCGCAGACCCGTCGGCGCGGGGCCGTCTTCGAACACGTGGCCCAGATGCGCGCCGCAGTTCTTGCATTGCACCTCAATGCGCAGCATGCCGTGCGAGCGGTCGGTCTTCTCGGCGATCACCTCGCCGTTGATCGGCTTGAAGTAGCTCGGCCAGCCGCAGCCGGCGTCGAACTTGGTGTCCGATTCGAACAGCGGCGTACCGCAGCACACGCAATCGTAGATGCCGCGATCCCAGTGATCGTGATAGCGGCCCGTAAAGGGGCGCTCGGTGGCCGCGTGGCGCGTCACCTGATATTCGATGTCGGAGAGCTGCTGGCGCCACTCGGCGTCGTCTTTCTGCACGGCGGGCACGTCGGTGTGGAGGTCGTCGGGCTGGTTCATGGTCGGGTTCCTGTCTCGGGCTTGTTTTGGGGATGCACGGTGAAGGCGAACGGTTTCGGTCCGGTCTGGTGCGTCACGAGGAGCAGCTCACTTCCAGCGAGCTCGCCCAGTCCGGCGGCAAGCCCGCATACGCTTCGTGCTCGGGCTGTTCGTCGAACGGGCGGCGCAGCACCGCCGCCAGACGCTCCACTTCGGAAAAATCTTTCTCTTTCGCGCGGCGGATCGCCGTTTCCGCCAGGTGATTGCGAAGTACGAATTTGGGGTTCACACGGTTCATTGCAATGGCGCGCGCGGCGTCGTCGCGTGTTTCATGGGACAGCCGCGCGCGATAGTCGTTCGCCCACGCGTCGAACGCGGCGCGATCGAGAAACAGGTCGCGTACCGGCGCGTCGCCGCTCGCGTCGTGTTTCGACACGCGCGCGAGATGGCGGAAGGTCAGCGTGAAATCGGCGCGGTTCGCGTGCATGACTTCGAACAGACGATTGACCAGCGTGTCGTCGCCGTCGCGCTCGATGTCGAGGCCCAGCTTCGCGCGCATACGCCGCTCCAGCGCCGGTGCGAAGCGCTCCTTGAAACCGCCGAGCACTCGCTGCGCGTCTTCGATCGCCTTGTCGCCGCGCACGCTTTCGTCGTGCTGTTCGCCGAGCAGAGGCAGCAAACCTTGCGCGAGGCAGAACAGGTTCCAGTAGGCGATTTGCGGCTGCATTTTGTACGCGTAACGGCCTTGCGTATCGGAATGATTGCAGATGTAGCCGGCGTCGAAGCCGTCCATGAAACCGAACGGGCCGTAGTCGATCGTCAGGCCGAGGATCGACATGTTGTCCGTGTTCATCACGCCGTGACAGAAGCCGACCGCCTGCCACTCGACCATCAGGTCGGCGGAGGAGAGCACCGCTTCGTTGAGCAGCGCGAGATAGGGATCGTCGGCGTCGCGGCAATGCGGATAGAAACGCTCGATCACGTGATCGGCGAGCGCGCGCAGCGCGTCGGTGCGATCGTTCGAATAGAAATGCTCGAAGTGGCCGAAGCGCACGAAGCTCGGTGCGACGCGCGTGACCACCGCGGCGGTTTCGACGCTCTCGCGCCGCACCGGCTGATCGGAGCCGATCACGCACAGCGCGCGCGTGGTCGGAATGCCGAGGTGATGCATCGCTTCCGAACACAGATACTCGCGGATCGACGAACGCAACACGGCGCGGCCGTCGCCCATGCGTGAATAGGGCGTGCGTCCCGCGCCCTTCAACTGCAATTCGAAGCGCTGGCCGTCGTGTTCGATTTCGCCGAGACCCAGCGCGCGGCCGTCGCCGAGCTGGCCCGCCCACACGCCGAACTGATGCCCCGAATACACCGAGGCATAAGGCAGCGTATCGGCCGGCCACTCGCGCGTGACGTTGCCGGAGAACAGCTCGACGAAGCCCGGATCGTTCTGAAGGTCGGGCGCGAGACCGAGCAGCGCGGCGGTCTCGCCGGAGAAGCCGACCATGTACGGCGCGTTGAGCGGCGCGGCGGGCAGACGCGTCAGGAACGTGCTGCCGAGCCGCGCGAACGCGCTTTCGGGGGAGCTGAGAAGAGCGTTGGAAAAAGCCGTTAAAGCTTCGGATAACCCTGCAATGCTTGGGGAAAACGACATATTGAGCGCCTCTGGATTAACCGATATTGTAAGTCCGCGCCCGCGGAGCTGCTGGCCGGCTGTTGAACGATGCTGCATCCATCTTTCGCCGGTCGTGCGGATTTGCCGGCGGCGCATGGAGAAGCGCGCCATTGCGCCCCAACGGCTCCCGGACCCCATCCGATCGAAACAGACAAGCCGAGGAGACCACACTTTATGACGACGCCGCTGCTGGGCCAGATGATGGATGTGCCGCTCACTGTGTCCTCGCTGCTCGCGCATGCCGCGCGGCATTTCGGCAGCACCGAGATCGTCTCGCGGCGCATCGAAGGCGATCTGCACCGCTACACCTATCGCGATTGCGAGAAGCGTGCGAAGCAGCTCGCGCAGGCGCTGATCGCGTTGGGCGTCGAGCCCGGCGAGCGCGTCGCGACCCTCGCGTGGAACGGCTACCGGCATCTGGAAGCGTATTACGGCACGACCGGCTTCGGCGCCGTGTGCCACACGATCAACCCGCGCCTGTTCCCGGATCAGATCGCCTACATCATCAATCACGCCGACGACGCCTACGTGCTGTTCGACACCACGTTCGCGCCGCTCGTCGACGTGCTCGCGCCGCAATGCCCGAAAGTGCGCGACTGGATCGCGCTCGCCGACACGGCACATCTGCCGGCCATGCAAACGCCCACGCTCAGCTACGAAACGCTGGTGAGCGCGCAGGACGGCGACTTCGAATGGCCGGCTATCGACGAGCGTCAGGCCTCGTACCTTTGCTATACGTCCGGCACCACCGGCAATCCGAAAGGCGCGCTGTATTCGCACCGCTCGACGGTGCTGCATGCGTTCGGCGCATCGTTGCCCGATGCGATGGGCCTGTCCGCGCGCGACGCGGTGCTGCCGGTCGTGCCGATGTTCCATGTGAACGCCTGGGGCATTCCGCACGCCGCGCCGCTGACCGGCGCGAAGCTGGTATTGCCCGGCAAGGACCTCGACGGCAAGTCGCTTTATGAACTCATGGAGAGCGAGCGCGTCACCTATTCGGCGGGCGTGCCGACCGTGTGGCTCGGCTTGCTGAACTACATGCGCGAGGCGGGCGTGAAGTTCTCGTCGCTGCAACGCACGGTGATCGGCGGCTCCGCGTGTCCGCCCGCGATGCTGCGCACGTTCGAGGACGACTACGGCGTGCAGGTGATCCATGCGTGGGGCATGACCGAGATGTCGCCGCTCGGCACCCTCTCGAAACTGACGTGGGAGCAGAGCCAGCGGCCGCTCGCCGAGCAGCGTGCGTTGCTCGAAAAGCAAGGCCATGTGATGTATGGCGTCGACATGAAGATCGTCGGCGAAGACGGGCGCGAATTGCCGTGGGACGGCGTCGCGTTCGGCGATCTGCACGTGCGCGGGCCGTGGGTGATCGACCGTTACTTCCGCAAGGACGACTCGCCGCTCGTGGACGGTTGGTTTCCGACCGGCGACGTCGCCACCATCGACCGCGACAGCTTCCTGCACATCACCGACCGCTCGAAGGATGTCATCAAATCCGGCGGCGAATGGATCAGTTCGATCGACCTTGAGAACGTCGCGATTGCGCATCCGGCGGTGGCGGAAGCGGCGTGCATCGCGTGTGCGCATCCGCGCTGGACCGAGCGTCCGTTGCTGGTAGTGGTCAAGCGCGCGGGTTTCGAGCTCACGCGCGAGGAACTGCTCGCGTTCTACGAAGGCAAGGTCGCCAAATGGTGGATTCCCGACGACGTGGCGTTCGTCGACGAACTGCCGCACACCGCCACCGGCAAGCTGCAAAAGCTGAAGCTGCGCGACATTTTCCGCGACCACGTGCTGCCGTCCGCGCTCGCCGACGAAGCGAACTGCCCGCTTACCAGGGGAAACCCCGCACCCTGATAAATTGAACGATCGTGCTTTTCTGTGTATCCTGCCTGCAGACCCGGAAACAATCGGTTGAAAGAGGGACAATGAGCCGGACATGAATTGAACATTCGGCGGCTCGCAAAACCGGACAGGCGGCGCGCAAGGCGCCGCCTCATTGCATGGATCGCATGGAGGCAGGCAGATGGCAGTGGACTACACAACTCATGACGGCGTGGCCGTCATCACGCTGAACAATCCTCCGGTGAATGGCCTCGGCCTCTCGACGCGAGCGGGCATCGCCGACGGCATCGAGCGCGCGCAGAACGATCCGGCTGTCAAGGCCATCGTGCTGACGGGTGCGGGCAAGGCCTTCTCGGGCGGCGCCGACATCACCGAATTCAACACCCCGAAGGCCACCCAGGAGCCGACGCTCGCCACCGTCATCCGGATCGTCGAAGGCAGCGCGAAGCCGGTGGTCGCGGCCATTCACAGCGTCGCGATGGGTGGCGGGCTGGAACTGGCGCTCGGCGCGCATTACCGCATCGCCGCGCCCGGCGCGCAGATCGCGCTGCCGGAAGTGAAGCTCGGCATCCTGCCGGGCGCGGGCGGCACGCAGCGTCTGCCGCGCGCGATCGGCCTCGAAGCGTCGTTGAACATGATCGTGTCCGGCGCGCCGGTGTTGTCGGAGAAGCTGGCCGACTCGGGGCTGTTCGACGAAGTCGTCGCGAGCCAGGACGATCTGCCGGCAGCGGCGCTCACATTTGCCCGCAAGGTCGGCGCGAAGACGGGCCCGCATCCGAAAGTGCGTGATCGCAAGATCGAGCATCCGAACGCGGCTGGCTTCATCCAGTTCGCACGCAATAGCGTCGCGGCGATCGCGAAGAACTTCCCGGCGCCGCACAAATGCATCGACGCGGTGGAAGCGGGCCTGCAGAACGGTTTCGACAAGGGCCTCGCATTCGAGCGCGAATGCTTCGTCGCGCTGGTGCAGACGCCGGAAAGCCACGCGCTGCGTCATGCGTTCTTCGGCGAACGCGCGGCCAGCAAGATTCCCGACGTGCCCGCCGATACGCCGGTGCGCGACATCGGCAAGGTTGGCGTGATCGGCGCGGGCACGATGGGCGGCGGTATCGCGATGAACTTCATCAACGCAGGCATTCCGGTCACGCTGCTGGAAACGAAACAGGAAGCGCTCGAGCGCGGCGTCGCGACGATCCGCAAGAACTACGAAACCTCCCTGAAGAATGGCAAGCTCAAGCCCGAAGCGCTCGAACAGCGCATGGCGCTGATCACGCCCACGCTGTCCTATGACGACCTGAAGCACGCGGATCTGATCGTCGAGGCCGTGTTCGAAGAGCTCGGCGTGAAAGAGCAGGTGTTCACGCGTCTCGACGAAGTCGCCAAACGCGGCGCGATCCTCGCGTCGAATACGTCGACGCTCGACGTCGACAAGATCGCCGCGTTCACGAAGCGTCCGCAGGACGTGGTCGGCATGCACTTCTTCAGCCCGGCCAACGTGATGAAGCTGCTCGAAGTGGTGCGCGGCAAGGACACCGCGAAAGACGTGCTCGCCACCGTGATGAAGCTCGCGAAGAAGATCAAAAAGACGGCGGTGGTGTCGGGCGTGTGCGACGGCTTCATCGGCAACCGGATGATCGAGCAGTACATCCGTCAGGCGCTCTTCATGCTCGAAGAAGGCGCGCTGCCCGCGCAAGTGGATAAGGCCATCGAGAAGTTCGGCTTCGCGATGGGCCCGTTTCGCATGAGCGATCTGGCCGGCAACGACATCGGCTGGGCAATTCGCAAGCGCCGCTATCAGGAGCATCCGGAGATGCATTACTCGAAGATCGCCGACCGTCTGTGCGAGATGGGGCGCTTCGGTCAGAAGACCGGCGGCGGCTGGTACGACTACAAGGCGGGCGATCGTACTGCGTATCCGTCGAAGGTGGTCGACGAAATGATCGGCGCGTTCTCGAAGGAAACCAACGCCGAGCGCCGCAAGATCGGCGACGAGGAAATCGTCGAGCGCCTCGTGTTCGCGCTCGTCAACGAAGGCGCGAAGATTCTCGAAGAAGGCATCGCGTCGAAGGCGTCGGATATCGACATGGTCTATCTGACCGGCTACGGTTTCCCGCTTCATCGCGGCGGCCCGATGCTGTACGCGGATACGGTCGGGCTCTACAACGTGGAGCGCGCGATTCGCCGTTATGCCGCGCGGCCGAATGGTGACGCGTGGCAACTCGCGCCGAGCATCGCGAAGCTGGCGGCCGACGGGCGCGGGTTCAACGGCTGAGCAGGCTGAGCGAGCCTTCGAGGCTGCTCGAATCAAACGACTAAGGTGGCGCGGTGCTGCACGTGTAGCGCGATGCGCACGGGAAAGCGCCCGCGCGCCACTATCGACATCTGGAAGCACGACCAACTTGCATCAAGATCGGAGTAAGTGCTGAAGCGCCAACTCTGGTCGACCGCAAAAATCGCACGAGACCAGAGTAAGTGCTCAAGCATGGGACCGGAGTAGGCGCTAAAGCACCCACTCCGGATCGACACGCTAAAACACCGACTCCGGTCGACACAGGAGACAAGCATGACTGACGCCGTAATCGTATCGACCGCCCGCACGGGCCTCGCCAAATCATGGCGCGGCGGTTTCAACATGACGCACGGCGCGACGCTCGGCGGCCACGTGACGCAGGCCGCCGTCGAACGCGCGAAGCTCGACCCGGCGCGCGTGGAAGACGTCATCATGGGCTGCGCGAATCCGGAAGGCGCGACGGGCGGCAACATCGCGCGTCAGATCGCGCTGCGCGCCGGCTTGCCGGTCAGCGTGCCGGGCATGACGGTGAACCGTTTCTGTTCGTCGGGATTGCAAACTATCGCGCTCGCCGCGCAACGCGTGATCGCCGGCGAAGGCGACGTGTTCGTCGCGGGCGGGGTCGAGTCGATCTCGTGCGTGCAGAACGAGATGAACCGCCACATGATGGCCGAAGGCTGGTTGAGCAAAAACAAGCCGGAAATCTACTGGTCGATGCTGCAGACCGCCGAGAACGTCGCGAAACGCTATTCGATCTCGAAGGAACGTCAGGACGAATACGGCGTGCGCTCGCAACAACGTGCGGCAGCCGCGCTCGAAGCGGGCAGGTTCAAGGACGAGATCGTGCCGTTGACGGTGCTCGCCGGCGTCGCCGACAAGGCAAGCGGCCGTCTCTTCACGAAGGAAGTGACCGTTAGCAGTGACGAAGGCATTCGCACCGACACGACGCTCGAAGGTGTGTCGAAGATTCGCACCGCGATGCCGGGTGGCGTGATTACCGCCGGCAATGCAAGCCAGTTCTCCGACGGCGCGTCCGCTTGCGTCGTGATGAACGCGAAGGTCGCGGAGCGCGAAGGCCTGCAGCCGCTCGGCATTTTCCGTGGCTTCGCGGTGGCCGGTTGCGAGCCGGACGAAATGGGCATCGGCCCGGTGTTCGCGGTGCCGAAGCTGCTCAAGCAGGCGGGTCTGAAGGTCGAGGACATCGACCTGTGGGAATTGAACGAAGCGTTCGCGGTGCAGGTGCTGTATTGCGCGGACAAGCTCGGCATTGCGCAGGACCGTCTGAACGTGAACGGCGGCGCGATTGCGGTTGGCCATCCGTACGGCGTGTCCGGCGCGCGGCTGACCGGCCATGCGTTGATCGAGGGCAAGCGGCGCGGTGCGAAGCTGGTCGTCGTGACGATGTGTATCGGCGGTGGGCAGGGCGCGGCGGGGCTGTTCGAAGTGGTGTGATGGGGTGGGGGCGCCGTTGTTGCCGATAACTGTTGGCGATAACGGCGCGGACGTGACCAACCTGTGCCCCCCCCCGACTGTATTAGCCGCGCTTACTATCCGCGCTTCGTCGAAGCCGCTTGCCAGGACCGATTGCCGGCATCAGCGCGAAGCCGCGCCGAGCGATGCCAGACTCAACGTACCCTGACTGATGAATCGTGTCGTACCGGTCAAGCCACCCGCGAGCTTGCCGCGCAGGATGTACGGAATCTGTCCCGAGTCGGCGGCTCCGGCGAATGCGAAGGCCTGGCGAACTGCGGCGAACGCAGGCACCGTCAGCGGCACGGTGACGATGGTTTCGCCGAAGCGCGGCACCGTGCCGCCCTGGTCGCTGACGCCGCTCGCGAACGACTTGCCGTTCACTTCGAGATCGAGCGACACGCCGCTGAAGCTGACCGTCGAGTCGTTGGGATTCTGCACGCGCAGTTTGACGTTGAAGCGCATCTCCAGCCCTTGGCCCTCGAGCGGCTCGATGCCGGCCACGCTGACGCGCAACGGATCGGCGCCGAACAGCCCGGCGCAGCCGGTGAGCGTCAGCGTGACGATCATGAGTAGGGCGACGAGGGCGGACAAGCCGCGAAGGCTGGACAGACGGCCGGACAGCGGCGCGCACAGGAAAGGCATGACCGGCACCTCGAATGAAGCGGTTGGTGATCCATTGTACCGGGCAGCGTCGCGTGCGCAGAGGCGTGTCAGGCAGTGCGCCGCCAGCGTGTTCTGACGAGTTCGATCAGATGGCGAGCGGCCAGGCGAAGCCAGTCACGAACGCCTGTCGCGGTATGCGGGGGCAACACGATGAACGCGGCGGGGTCTGTGCGGCTCGCACCGGGTGCGCGCATGGCGCTGATCGACACCATGCCACGTTGCGGCGTCACAAACCGCTCGCCTTCGAGCAAGGTGATCGACGTGAGCGGGACGGCCTCGCCCAGCCAGGCGAGCGAACGATCGCGGAAATCGAGTTGCAGATCGCCCTCGACGGCCACGATCGAACTACCGGCACGCAGGTCCTGCACGGCCACCTGACCGGCCACGAAAGACAAGGCCGGGGGGCGGCGCAAACCGGCGCGAGATTCACGAGCATGCATGACAGAGTCCCTTAAACCGTTTTCATGTCACACAGCTTATTGAGTCCGTCCACGTGAAAACAGCCGCAGCCGTCGACAATCTGAACCGATACAGCGCAACATTTCAGCATGCTGTATTGGTCCGAATCGGGCCAAGGTGTATCTGTCGCGGCGCGCGAACTGTCCGCACCATCGGCTCATGACCGAATCCATCCTCAACCGGCCGGAGCCGTCGAGTGAGCCGTGCGCGAACAGCCAGCCGCTTTACCGGCAACTGGCCGATCAATACCGCCGCGCGATCGGCAATGGCGTGTTGCGCCCCGGCGATCGCATGCCGTCGATGCGCGCGTTCATGCAGAGGCACGGTGTGAGCCTCGCGACCGCCACCGAGAGTTATCGTGTGCTGGAGCGCGCCGCGCTGATCGATGCCCGGCCGCGCGCCGGCTATTTCGTGCGCCTACCACCCGCGGCCGCGTTGCCCGCCGCCGCCGAACCCGATCCTGCGGTCGTGCCGGGCGCCGCGCAGTTCGTCGGCATTCACTCGGCGATTTCCACGCTCGTGTCGACCTACCAGCGCTATCCGCAGGCGCTCAATCTCGGCGGAGCGACCGCGTCGCCCGACCTCTATCCGACCGACGCATTGCAGAAAGCCGCGCTGCGCGCGTTGCGCGCGCGGCCTACGCTGCTGACCGCCGCCGGTCCCGATCAGGGCGACCCGGCGTTGCGCGCGATCATCGCGCGGCGTGCGCTCGAAGCAGGTATCCAGATCGGCGCGGACGACATCATCATGACGCACGGCGGCATCGAAGCCGTGAACCTCGCGTTGCGCGCGGTGACGCAGCCGGGCGATACCGTCGCGGTCGAATCGCCGTGTTTTTTCGGGTTGCTGCAGGCGCTCGAAAGCCTCGGCCTGCGCGCGCTCGAAATTCCGACCAGCCCGAGCACGGGCCTCGCGATCGAAGCGCTCGCGTTCGCGCTGCAAACACATCCCGACATCAAGGCGGTGGTGGTCGTGCCGAACCTGCAGAATCCGCTCGGCAGTGTGATGCCCGACGCGCACAAGGCGAGCCTCGTCGAACTGTGCGCGCGTGCCGGCATTCCGCTGATCGAGGACGACCCGTATCGCGAACTCGTCGATGCCGCTGCGCCGCCGCGCTCACTGAAAGCCTGGGACACCGACGGCACCGTGATCCACTATACGTCGTTCAACAAGACGCTCGCGCCGGGCATGCGGGTCGGCTGGATCAATGGCGGGCGTTGGCATCCGCGCATCGGCATGCTGAAGTTCGCGCAGTCGCGGCACAACGAGCAACTTTCCCAGGTCGTGCTCGCCGGGTTTCTGGAGACGAGCGCGTATGAGCGGCATCTGCGGCGCTTGCGCGACGGCTTGCGGCTTCAGCGCGAACGGATGGCCGCGGCGGTGGCTGCGTCGTTTCCCGACGGCACGCGCTTCACGCCGCCGCGCGGCGGCCTGTTCTTCTGGATCGAGTTGCCGCGCGAGGTGTCATCGGCGGCTTTCTTCGCGGCCGCACTGGATGACGGCATTCGCGTGATGCCGGGGACGGTGTTCTCGAACGCGGGGCGTTTCGATCACTTCATCCGGCTCAGCTGTCCGAGCACGGATCTCGATCGGGCCGACGAAGCGGTGCGCAGGTTAGGCAGATTGGCGGGACGGATGGCGGCGCATGCGTCGAAGCGATAGCGGGTATCATTTCCCGCTGCGCCTCACGCATGTTGCGCATGCGCGCGAACGCATACGTCATGCGTCAAAACGCAAGACAGACAGTGCGACGAACGTCAGGCCGCGGCCCGACGCTTCGAATCGAATTGAACCGAGCTGAGGCGAACGGGGTGTGGCCGCGATCCATCATGTTGCGATGTCAAGAATCAACGATGCAGCTAACCCGCTCCGCACTCCGCCGACTACGAAACCTGAATACGCAATGACCGATTCATCCTCATCACCGAAAGCCGGCAACGCGACGTTGCCCGAAAGCCCGTTCGTCGATCGTCTCGGCGCGCAGTTGTTGTCCGCTGCCGATGGCGTCAGCGAAGTCGTGCTGCCGTTGCAGCCCGATCACATGAACACGTGGGACGTCGCGCACGGCGGCGTCACGATGACGCTCGCCGACGTCGCGCTCGCGATGGCCGCGCGCAGTCTCGCCGGCGATGGCGTCGGCGTGGTCACCGTCGAGATGAAGGTCAACTTCATGCAGCCGGGGCGGGGCGAGTTGCGCGCGACCGGTCGCGTGCTGCACCGCTCGACCACGATGGCCTATTGCGAAGGCGAGATCCGCGACAGCGAAGGCCACTTCGTCGCCAAGGCGCTCGGCACCTTCAAATACATGCGACGCCTCGCGGTCGGCCGTGGCGTGACGCAACAGCGTTTGCGCAGCGACCCGTCGGCGAAACCCGGCCCGAGCGACGGCTGAACCACCGCTGCGCGGCGCGCCTGCCGAGCGGGTCGCATGCGCCTGTCGCGGCTTGGGCACGCGTGGTGCAAACCATGCATGCCGTTCCAACAATTCACCGATCCAATCGGTAACTCAAGGAGACAACCGTCATGTCCCAGATCAACCGTCAACTCGTGCTGGCTTCGCGCCCGCAAGGCGCGGTTACGCCCGACAATTTCAGGCTCGTCGAAACGCCGCTCGCACCGCTGGCCGATGGCGAATTGCGCGTGCGCAATCACTACCTGTCGCTCGACCCTTACATGCGCGGCCGCATGAACGACAGCAAGTCGTACGCGGCGCCGCAACCGCTGAACGAAGTGATGATCGGCGGCACGGTCGGCGAAGTGGTGGAGTCGAAGAATCCGAAGTTCGCGGTCGGCGACAAGGTGGTCGCGATGTTCGGCTGGCAGGAGTACGGCACGTCGAACGGCGCCGGTGTGCAGAAAGTCGACGACACGCACGTGCCGCTGTCGGCCTATCTCGGCCCGGTCGGCATGCCCGGCGTCACCGCGTGGTACGGGCTGAACCGCATCATCGCGCCGAAAGCGGGCGAGACGGTGGTGGTCAGCGCGGCGAGCGGCGCGGTGGGCAGCGTGGTCGGGCAACTGGCGAAGGCGGCCGGCGCGCGCGCGGTCGGCATCGCGGGCGGCGCGGACAAGTGCCGCTACGTGACCGACACGCTCGGCTTCGATGCCTGTGTCGACTACAAGGGCGGCAATCTGTATCAGGACCTCAAGGCCGTGACGCCCGATGGCGTGGACGGCTGTTTCGAGAACGTCGGCGGCGAAGTGCTCGATGCGACGCTCGCGCGCATGAACGCGTTCGGGCGCATCGCGCTGTGCGGGTTCATCGCGGGCTACGACGGCCAGCCGATGCCGCTCAAGCATCCGTCGTTGATGCTCACGCAGCGGCTGCTCGTGCAGGGCTTCATCGTCAGCGAGCATATGGAGGTGTGGCCGGAAGCGCTCAAGCAGATCGGCACGCTGGTCGCGCAGAAGAAGCTGCACTATCGCGAGACCATCGCGCAGGGGCTCGACGCGGCGCCCGAAGCGTTCATCGGCCTGCTCAAAGGCCGGAACTTCGGCAAGCAGCTCGTCAAGCTGATCTGAGCGCGGCAACACGACAGCAGTCACTCACGCACCCAGGGGCGAGCGGATCAACCCGCCGCTTAAGCCAGGAGTCAGACGATGTTGGAATTCGCAGGCAAGGCGGCGGTGATCACCGGGGCGGGCAGCGGCTTCGGCCGCGCGTTCGCGCAGAAGGGCGCGGCGCTCGGCATGAAGCTCGTGCTCGCCGACGTGAATCCCGACGCGCTCGCGCAAACCGTCGACGCGTTGCGCGGCAATGGTGCCGACGCGATCGGCGTGCCGACCGACGTGTCCGACCCGGCCCAGGTCGAAGCCCTCGCGCAAGCGGCGCTCGCCGCGTTCGGCAAGGTGCACCTGCTTTTCAACAACGCGGGCGTGGGCTCGGGCGGTTTCCTGTGGGAGAGCACGGCGAACGACTGGTCGTGGGTGTTCGGTGTCAACGTGATGGGCGTCGCGCACGGCGTGCGGGTCTTCACGCCTATCATGCTGGCGCAGAACGAGCCCGCGCATATCGTCAATACAGCGTCGGTGGCGGGCCTGCTGTCGCCGCCTGCGATGGGCATCTACAACGCGTCGAAGCATGCAGTGGTGGCGCTGACCGAGACGCTTCATCACGACCTGCAACTCGCCCAGGCGCCGGCGACGCACGAAGAGGGCGCGCAGACGGCGGGTGGTCTCGTCGGCTGCTCGCTGCTGTGCCCGGCCTTCGTGCCGACCGGCATCGCCGATGCGGAGCGCGCGCGTCCCGAGCCACTGCGCAACGCCGGCCGCCCGACGCGCTCCCAGATCGCCGCCGGCAAGCAACTGCAGCGCGCGGTGCAGTCGGGCAAGCTGAGCGCCGCCGATGTCGCCGACATCACGTTCGAAGCGATCGCCGCGCGGCGTTTCTATATCATCACGCATCCGGGCATCATGGCGACGGTGAAACTGCGTCACGAGGACATCGAGCAATTGCGCAATCCCACCGATCCGATGTCGCTCAAGCCCGAGGTGAAGAACGCGGGCTAGGCATCAGGCGTGGCTGCTCGTCGTATTGCACGCGCGTTCATGGTCTGAACATTGTCCGGTCGCCGGCGCGTTGCGTGCCGGTTTTTTTCCAATCTTCGGCGCACAGGCGCCTTTTGGTCCACCACGCGCACCATGCCGCTGAATCCAACGATCGAGCAGATACTCAACATGATCGTGCGGGCGAAGCGCCCGCTGTATCACCAGATGACCGCGCAACAGGCGCGCGCCGCGTACGAGAAAAGCGCGCCGATCCTGGAGATCGCGAGCGCGCCGATGTTCACGATCGACGACATCTCCATTCCCACGCGCGACGGCGCGGCAATTCGCGCCCGTTTGTACCAGGCGCTCGAGCCGAGCTGGGCTCAGCCCGCGCCGGCGCTGGTCTATTACCACGGCGGCGGCTTCACGGTAGGCAGCGTCGATACGCACGATGCGTTGTGCCGGATGTTCGCGCGCGACGGCCAATGCACGGTGTTGTCGGTCGATTACCGGCTCGCGCCCGAGCACAAATTCCCCACCGCGGTCGAGGACGCGTTTGACGCGTTGAGCTGGCTGCACGAGCACGCCGCGCAATTCGGCGTGGACGGGGAGCGGCTCGCGGTCGGTGGCGATAGCGCGGGCGGCACGCTGGCGACCGTCTGCGCGGTACTCGCCCGCGACGCCGGCATCCGGCTCGCGCTGCAATTGCTGATCTATCCCGGCACGACCGGCTATCAGCAAACCGATTCGCACGCGCGCTTCGCCGATGGTTTCCTGCTGTCGGGCGACACGATTCAATGGTTCTTCGAGCAGTACGTGCGCGACAAAAACGATCGCGACGACTGGCGTTTCGCGCCGCTCGACGGCGAGCGCGGCGCGCCCGATTTTCGCGGCGTCGCGCCGGCATGGATCGCGACTGCTGAATACGATCCGCTGAGCGACGAAGGCGATGCGTATGCGCGCAAACTGCGCGCGTTCGGCAACGAAGTCGTGCTCACGCGCTATCCGGGCATGATCCACGAGTTCTTCAAGATGGGGGGCTTTGTGCGCGATGTCGTCAAGGCGCATGCGGACGCCGCGGCGGCGTTGCGGGCGGCGTTCGGGGTGGAGTAGCCGCGGCGGTCTCCACGCCCGTCGGTGCGATCGTCGTGACGCTGTGACGAAGCGGCTCAGCCGGTCTTGCGCGCGACCCGGCGTGATGTGAAAGAAGACGAGGCGCGCAGCAGTACGGACCGTGCCGGACTATTTCACGCAATCTCGCGTTCGATGTTGAACGCGAAGCTGCGCTCGAAATCGCCGGGCCGCACGATCCGATGCGAGCCGTTGTCGTCGCTATGCTCGGCGATCGCCACGCTCACCACCTCGCCATGCGCGGTCACCCGCAAAGCGGTCGTGCCGCGCGTGCCGTAGTCCGGCGACTCGATGAACGCCGCTGACAACACCCGTTCGCGTTCGAGCGGAATGCCGGTGGAGGGCAATTCGTCGTCGCGAGCAACACGCGGGTCTCGCATGATATCGATCAGACGTTCGAGCGGCGGCATGGCGTCGCGCGTGAGCAGCGTCCCAAGCTCGGCGCGTTTTTTGACGAGCTTAGGCCACGCGGTATCGAGCACCGCATTCGAGATGCCGTGCGTGCCGGGTGAGAGCAGAGCGGGCGCGCGCTCGGCCCGGTTGCAATACCAGGCGAGCTCGCGGCGCGCCCAGTCGCCCACCAGCAGATTGAAGCCGTTATAGATGTCGCCGGTTTGCGCGACGTGCTGCAGATACGCGAGCGGGGTCTCGTGCGGGCTGCCGTTCGACGCGCGCGCCGAACCGTTTAGCCAGTCGCTCACGAGCGTGCCGCGAGTCGGCGCGTCGGCGCGCATTTCGTGCGGCGCGCGGTAATTGGTCAGCGCGGCAAAGCGGCCGTCGCGCGACAGGCCGAGCCACGTGCCGCCGCCCACCAGATCGCGGCCGGCCAGGACGCCCGGCGCGTCCTGCCACCAGCTGATCGGATCGGCCGTGCGGCGAAAGAATTCGTCGCGATTCGCGGCGAGCGTGAAAAGCGGGCCGTCGAGCGCATCGGGCCGCCAGTCGAAAACGATCAGGCACATCGGGGGGCGTCTCCCGCTGAAGGGCGTGGGCGTTGAAGAGGCCGGCAAAGGCGGTGAGCGAAAGCGGCCAGCAAAAAGCGGCGCCTGAGTGCGCCGCTTCGAGTCATGCGATGCGTCAGACTTCGGTCGGCAACCCGTAGGGCAGCGCGAGGAAGCGCAGCGCCGGACCGTCGGCCGCGCCCAGATGCACCGAGCCGCTTTCCAGCGCCGCGAGTTTGATCTCGACCAGCAGATCGACCCCGCCGCCATGCGCCGACGCCGCGTTCACGATCATCCCGCACGGCTGGCCCGGATCGTCCGAGTGGAACAGTTCCGCGCCGGGCCTGACGTCTGCCAGTTCGCCATCAACGTTGGCGAGCGACGTGCGCCGCTTGATCGTGCCGCGATACTGGCTGCGCGCGACCACTTCCTGGCCGGGATAGCAGCCCTTGCGGAAATTCACCGCGCCGAGCACGTCGAAGTTGACCATTTGCGGCACGAACTGCTCGACCACCGGCTGCGTGATGCGCGGCTCGCCCGCGCGGATGTCGAGCCAGTCCCACACGGCCGGCGACACGCGCTTGAGCTTGTCGTCGAGCGAGGGCAGCAGCGCCTCGACCTGCGCCTTCGGGCCGATCCACAGATAGCGCAGCCGTTCGAGCGCATCGGGCACGCGAATCAGCGAACCCGCCGTGCCGTCCACTTGCACGTGCACGCCGTCGGGCAGCGCGTCGAACACGCCGGACAATGCCTTGCGGACGTCGCCGGCGAGACCCACCACCGCCAGTTCGCCGCTCGCGTCGGCCAGTTTCGCTTTGGCGCGCAGGATGAACATGGACAGCCGTTTCTGCACGGCGGCCTGCACGTCCTTCGACAGCAGCAGGCGGATCGTGTCGCCGCTGCGCCACGTCAGGAACGACGCCAGCAGACGGCCCTTCGCCGAGCAGTAGCCCGCGAGCCGCGCGTTGGCGGCGTCGAGATGCTGGGTGTCGTTGGTCAGCTGGCCATGCAGGAAGCTCGCCGCGTCGTCGCCGGTGGCGTCGATCACGCCGAACTGCGTGAGCGGCATGTAGGCGCCGTGATGGAGCACGGCGTCGAATTCATCGGCCGACGGGCGCGGCAGCACGGCAAGCGCAGCGGCGGAACCCGGCGCGGTGCTGGACGGAGTGCCTGAAGGAGCGCCTGAAGCGGTAGCGAGCGGTGTGTTCATGGATCCCGGGAGCAGTCAATTCTGACTTTGGCTAAAGCAAACAGCTATTATATGCAGTCCACCCATGTCCCGTTTCGCATGTCCCTCCTGAAATAAGGCTTTCGCAGAGCCTTATGCCGCAAGGCTTTGCACGTGTGCCACCTCCGGTTGTGCCCAAATTGTGACCATATTTGCGTGTTCGGCAAGATGGTCGGGGGCAAGGTGGGCATACCGGAGGACGTGTTCGTACTTCGCCCAGCCCCCCAGCTCCATCAGTCGATTTAGCGGCGTGCCAGCCTGCACATGCCAGCTTGCCCAAGTGTGGCGCACGTCGTGAAACCGGAAGTTCTCGATTCCAGCCCGGGCGCATTGTCGGTCCCATTGTGCGCTGCACCAGCTGCTGGTCGGAATCGGCTTGTCACGTCTGACAAAAACAAAAGTCTCGTGCTTGCCGATCCATCTACGGATCGTCTCGACGGCCTCGTCGTTCAGGGGCACGCCGATCGGCTTACGCGCCTTGGCCTGGTCCGGATGAATCCACGCCCGACAATTCACGAGATCGACCTGCGACCACTCCAGCCCGAGCAGATTGGCACGTCGCAGGCCAGTGGTAAATCCGAGGATCGCCACGTCCCGCATCCAGTCGGCCCGGATTGCGCGGATTAGTCGCTGCGCGTCGCTTCTCGTGATCCACCGGATGCGCCGGTTCGCCAACTTCAAGTCTTCCAGTTTCGGCGCACGGTCGATCCAGTCCCATTTATCTGCCGCGAGCTTCAACATGATCCGGATGGTCGCAAGGTATTTATTCTTTGTCGCCCGCGAGACGGGCTTCTGTTTGGTTTTGCATCGCTGGTCCCACTTCGGGAGAGCGTCGACGATCTCGTCGCGGGTAATCGACGAGAGCGCACGGCCAGCGAAAGACTTATGGAAGTGGAGGATGTGTATCACCCGATTTCCATAATCTGCCAAGTGCTCACTTTCCTTCAGCATCCGCACACCGGCTTCGTCCCAAGTGTACGTCGGCCGTTCGCCCAGCTTGGCGACCCGCCACAGCTCGTGCTTCAACTTGTCGTGATACTCCTGAGCCTCCTTTCGGTTTTTCGTGCCAGTAGTCTGTCTAATTCGCCCTCCGCCTGGCGACCGGATGTCAACGTGCCAGACGTCCGAGCCTTTGCGCTTTCGGATTGACATTTTTTACTCCTTGGTTCCGTCCGCGCCGGTCGGTCCGGATTGTACTCTGTGGCGAATTTCAGCTTGTCGGGCCAGATCCGCCACTGGTTGCCGATCTGGAAGAAGCCCATTTCTTTCTTGTGGGCGTAGACGGTGGAGTAGGAGACGCCCAGCAGTGCGGCCACTTCCTTCAGGGTCAAGGCGCGCTCCATTACGCTTCTCTCCCTTGGTCGAAATCGAGATTGCCTTGCACGGGTGCACCGATGCGCTTCCACTGTGCCAGGTGCTCCTGACAGTAATGAACATCAGGCGAGACTTCGTGCGCATGGCTCTCGCACAGATGCCGGTCGCAGATTTTCCCAGGGCGGACCGGGTAGTCGCACTGGTAGCCACTCGACGCGCCGCAGCCGGCGATCGAGCATCGGCGCCGAGGCGTGCGCACGCATACGAATCCGGATGCGCCGCCGGGCAGGCGGAAAGGTATGCAGGGCATTACGTCGACCCTCCTAATTCAGATTCCGCCGCAGCGAGAGCGACGTTCAGCTCCGTCATTCGATCGTGCGAACCGCCAGGCCGATCCGGGTGATGTTCTTGCGCGCGGCGCCGATATTCGACCCGGACTGCGGCGATATCGCGGACGTCCGGGCGCACGCCTATTACTTCTCGCCATCCCCGCGGTGAGCCCGGCGACGCCAGGGCAGTAAAGCCGGTGAACGCGCGGTCGAGAATCTGTGCGCCGCCATGCCGCTCGATCGCGCGCATTGCGTCGAGTGTTGCGGCCACCGCGGCGAGGTTGTCCGCGACCTTTAGGTACTGGTCAATCGCCATTACGCGGCGATCGCCCTTGCGCGTCTGCCAGTAGACTGCGACGCCCGGCTCTTCGGGTGCGCGCTGATCAGAGCGAGGCAAACCATCGAGCCGCGTCTTAATGTTTGTCGAGATCACGATGTCGTCGCGATCGATACCGAAGCGGCTCAGTTCGAGCAACACGCGCTCGACACCTTCGGTGACGGTCAGGTCTTGCGCGATACGCGAATTGCGGCGTGAGCTGAAGCGGCCATGCGCACGGCGGTACGACGGCGTACGCAGCCAGCCCTCGGGCCACTGAAGGGGATAGGCGGCGATCATGCTAGGATTCCTTGGAAATCACGACGGAGGCACGCATGGCCTACGACATAACGCCCGGTACGCAGCCGGCGATCATCGACGATGATGTTGATTTTTGGCTGACCGTGGATGGCACCAAATATCGCTGCAGGGTCAGCCGCGTTGCGCTCGAAGATTGCTTCCCCGACGACGATAAAGGCCAGGTCGCTGATCGTTTGGTGGCGTTCGACCGAGGCAAAGACCGAATTCTTGCGGCGGCTGCCAAAAAGGTCGCCGTCGATGCGATCACTGTGGTGACAGTGGCGGATCTTTGATTCCATCACGTCGTCCTCGGGAATTCGTCATGCGTGCGGCCGTCGAGCAGGCGGCCGGCAGATTTCTTGCCCACGCGCAACAATTGCTGTTGCTCGATCGTCACAATGCGAAGGCTGCCGGTAAGCTCGCGTTCCGATCCATCATCTGCGAGTGCGTAGCTTTCTTGATCTGTAGAGGCGGGAAGCCACTCGCCCCATTGCTTGAACAGGAACGGCGCGTTGGCCGCCGCGCACTGGTCGCGCAGCGAGCGGGCCCAATCGGGATGCATCGGGCGCGCGTCGTGGCCGCTCTCGCCACCAACGATGACCCAATCAATTCGCGGCCATCCCTGCAGAGAATCAAATCGGTCGTGCTCTGGTGGGAACGGCAGGGCTTCGTGGTTCGAACCGATAGGCAGATTGCGCAAAGTCACTGGTCCGAGCAGCGGCTCCGCGCTGATCCAGCGCACGGCTGCAGTTACCTGCAACAGTTGCGGTATGCGCTCGTCAGCGCGACGTTGATCCTCGACGCTCACGCCGATCCAGACGTTCGGCAGTGGCCACGGGCACCATTCCATCGCTGCCCAGCCGATGTCGTGCGAAGCGGCGATGACCTGCATGTGGCAGTGCTTACGCGAGAAGTACTCCAGCATCCGGTCGGCACGCTTTGTCAGTACCTGAAACGTGTGTTGCCGCGTGCGTGCCATCACAGCGAACACGCGATCGATCCATTCGTCGGGTACGGCCGGATGGAAAAGATCGCCATGCGCGCAGACAAAGACCATGCGCGGGCGCGTCCAGCGGAAAGGTTGGTCGAGCCATTCCTCATTGAAACGGACTTCGCCATTCCACACCGGGCCGGCTGAAGTCGAACGCGTCAAACCTGCGCGGCTGGGATGGTTGCGCAGGCGTGTGCCGGCGAGCTTCATCGCATAGCAGTTCTTGCAGCCGGGACTGGTGACGTCGCAGCCAGTGACGATATTCCAGGTCGCATCGGTCCATTCGATCTTGGTGTTGTTGCTCACAGCGCACCCCCGATACCCAGCGAAACAGCGGCCGCGCGTTGAAACGCCGCGAGCGTGTCGGCGCTGCGGAAATTTGCGCGCTCTTTAACTGGCGATTCGCCAGCGAGACACCACAGCTCGTCCATCCGGTTACGAACGCTCATAGCCCGGTATTTCTCGACCTCACCGGCGGCGAGCAGTGTTTTAAGAGCGGCTGCGACGTGGTTTTGCCCGACGCAAAGAGTGTTGATGATGCGGCGCCGACCCAGCGCGCCGTCGCTGGCGAGAAGTTTGAGAATGTCGGCGCGCAGCGTCACCGGATCGCGCTTACGAACAGTCCTGCCATCGACTACGACGGTCATGTACTTGTCGACCGTCATGGCTTCACCTCTCTGGGCGCGTAGTAGGCGACATCGCCGGCGATCGCTACGAGCGGCGACGCGCCGGTCGTGTGCCCCAGCAGCTCGTCGACGGACGAGGCAAATTTCGGATGGTCGCGATTCAGGCCGAGCCGAACGAATGCGCGCTCGACGATCTGTTCCGCCTGATCGCGCGCCATGTCCACAAACACGCGCTGTCCTTCGTGCGGCGTATGCAGCGGCTTCACCTCGTCGCGGAAGAAATCGGCATGACGCAAGGTGCTCGCGCCACAGGACGGGCAGGGGATGCAGAACGGCGTCACGCCGTCGCGGCTGTTCCATATGCGCTCGCGGTGCCCGCACGCGCACGAGTACCACATGAGCGCGTGGCCCTCTGCGTGAAGGCGCGACACGTCGGCCGCCGCCTGCTCGGGCGTCTTGCAGGCACGTGCCAGCGCCTTTTTGTGTATGCGATCCGCGGCGCGACGTTCGAGCCGGTTGCGCGGTATGTGCGATTTTTTGTAGGGATGCATTCGGTTCACTCTTGCAAAAAGCCGGGCGCCATGCGAGCCGCCCGCAAATTCCGAGGGATTGATGCCGGCTTTCGAGGCTTTGAATGTCTCTGCGGCAGCCGGCCGCCGCGAACGGAAGTGGTGTCAGTGGACCGTTGTCGTGTCGGTCTCGACGGCGCTATTTGCGGTGACGAATACGTCGCCCCTGATCAGCCCGAGAGCACACACCAGATGCGGCGGCGGATTGCATTCTTCTTCGAGAATTGCGCTTACGCATTCAAGGCCGGGTACCGTAGCGCTTGGAACCGAAAACGAAGCAATGAACGCAATGTTGTTGACCTTGCAAATATTGATGATTTGCTGCATTAGAGGCGAAATTTGAACCTTGTATATTTGATCTTTCAATTTGCACTCCTATAGGTACGCGGTGCGATTGGGAGGTAAAAAGGCGTTACTCGCTAGACTTCGATTTCGGGCAAGGACATTAGCCGAAGTGCTTCGCGTGCAACTTGTCGAGCCGGTCGACCTGCTTGTCGGTCAGGCTCGTTACATGGCCAGCGCTTCGGATTGAGTCGAGCTGGTGCACGAATCCCTGTTCCCATTCGGTCAGGTCATTTGTGCCGAGCAGGCCGGCGAGGCGCTCGATCATGGTGGCTGTGCTGACGTGTTTCATGCATTCACCTCCATCGCAGTGAGGATGTGCTGCACGATCGCGTTGCAGATACGAGGAAAATCATCCTCGTAGTAGAGCTTCGCAGCCTTGTCCGTCGCGGCGTGCGGAATGCCTAGGGTTGCCAGACCATCGGCAGTCAGGGAAATGGGCGCCAGCCTCTCATTGATCTGGCCTAGGCGCAGCGTCGGTGCGCTGTTGGGCGGCCGCTTGGAGACGATCGGTAGTACACCCTGAACGACCCTAGCGGTATTGGTAGCTGCCTGAGCGAGTGGCGCGGCTTCGGTTTGCGCTGCTGCCCGGACTGCTGCCTCTGCTGCCTCGCGCGCGCGGTGGTCCTCGGCCAGCTTGTGCTGCTCGATGCGAGTTGTCACGATCAGCTTGAAGTCGTCGGCCGGCTTCTGGATGATCTGCTGCAGATCCCGGAATAGGAAACCGTGCGCCTCGTCGTGCGGGCGATACCAGTCGAGCTTGACGCGCAGGTCGCGCGCAGCGGTATCCGCTGCGATCTTGCCGGCGGCCAGCGCAGTGTCGAGTGCGTCGTACAAGGTGGCGACCGTGCGCTTATTCTTCGCTGCAGCGGCGAAGTCGGGCATGGCTACCTCAAGGCGCACAATCTTCAGCTCGGCATCGAGCGCCGCAACGTGCTCTGTGAATTTCTGCCGACGGTCGACCAGCGCGTTATCCTTGATCTCGGTCTTTCGCTTTGCGACAAGCCTGTCGAGCTCTAATCGAACATTGCGGGCTTCGGCGCTGATCTCATCGATCGTGCTGAATAACGCGTCGATCGTTTGCGTCTGGCTCAGTGCGTGTTGCTTCGCGGCAGCGAGGCGCGTTTCGACTTCCTCACACCACGTGACGGTCTTTGCGGCGTCGGCGAAATCCTGATCCGTTTTCAGCTCGCGATTGATGCCGCTAAACACGGCGAGAGCGCACCTCTTGAAGTCAGCCAGATTGCTCGTGACGACTTCGCCAGTCAGTTCGATGCGCAGCGCGGGCAGTGTCTCGGGCGTGCGCCCGATCGGTTTCACCTCGATCGGTTGAGGCACGTACTCAGCAAGGTCTTTCGCGAACTGATCCCAGCCGGCGCGCAGCCGATCAAACCACGCTGCATCGGGGAGCACTTCTATCCAGACGAAGCGCTCGCGAGTGCCGTTCGAACAGGCGAATATCAGCCGCTCGGCGCCGGTGACCATCAGAACCTGCTGCGCTTGCGGCATGTGTTCCTCAGGCAGTACGCCGTCAGTGATCGATGCAGCAAGGGCATCGTTCCACTGCTTATGCTCGAACGCAGTTACTTCGTCCATCGTCAGGCCGTCGCACGACGCGGACAGAACGCCGAGCGAGTAAGTCATCGGATAGAGGTCATCGCCGATGTCGTCCTCGACGAGCGGACGTGCGAGTGCTTCGACTTCGTGCCCATAGTCGAGGATGTGTGCCTGCACCCAGTCGCTGAACTCTTTCGGATTGCCGGTGTGCTTCGCGTGCAGCAACTCGGTGCGCTTTACTTTCGACGAGAGCCCCAGCATTGCGGCCGCTTCGCTCGCGCCAAAGCGCGTCAGGCGGAACGCCATCCATTCGTCACTTCCCTGGACGAGGTTGTGCATTACGCGTTCAGTCATTTTCGTGGCTCCATGCGTCGATCTGCATTTTTTGTTCGTCGGTGAGCTTCGTGCGCGTCTCGATCATCGCGATCAGGTCGGCGGCCGGCTTTTTCTTGTCGATAATCTGTTTGCGCCAGCCCGGAGACTTCTGCTTGAACTCATCGTCACTGCATGTAGCGGCCGCCGGGCGGTTGCCGGTACCCGCGCCGTTCGAGCGGTTATCGTCGCCGGATTGCTCGGCCTTGTTGTCGACAACGGATTTCCACGTCGCCTCGCCGTCGCGGATTGCGCCATAGATGCCGCGCAAATCAACCAGTTGGGCCGGGGAGCAGGTGCCGAGGTCGTGACCAAGGTATTCGGCGAGGGCCGACGGTTGGACTCCGATTTCCGCGAATGCGTCGGCGATACGCTTACGCTCCGCGTCCGGATCTTCGGCGGCTTTGTTTTCGCGAACCTTGCGAATGAGCGCTTCAGCCTCGTCCTGAATGTCGCCAGGTACTACGCGCAGCGCCAGCGTACGGGTTGCCTTCGAGATAAGCGCAGCGCGCTTATTCAACAGATCGTCGTCCTGGGCCGGAACCGTATAGACCGGCTTGTTGTACGAGTTGTAGCGCATCGCGATATACGAACCATCGTCGCTAGGCTTCGAGCGTTCGACAGTCTTGCTCACGCGAATGTCGAGGTCGTACGTCAGGTTCGATTCGAGGTCGGTCAACGAGACGTTGATGACTTCCTTTAACTCGTCCTCGTAAGTTGTCGCTGTCTCGACCAGAATGTTCTTCATGCACCGCAGTGCGACTTCTGCGAACCGGATGCCAAGCCCTTCGACGCCCTTACCAATAGGCTTTCGATACAGCGCGGACTTGTTGTTCGCGAATGACGGGCGTTCGCATTCGCGCAGGACGTCGATACGCACCTGATCCCAGTTGCGCGGCTGGCGCATCGCCACGATGTAACGGGCCTCGACAGAGGCTTTGGCCTTTGCGGCAAGCGCTGTCGCGGCGCTCTCAAGTTGCAGCGCGTTCGTCTGCGTGCCGCTGAAATCTTCGCGCGTGGTCAGTGCGTTGTTCATGCCCGCTCCTTGTCGGCCGCCGGCTTCTTCTCGATGCACACGTACGGGAAGCGCTCCTTGTGCGGCTTGATGTGCTTGTAGAAGTGAGAGCCGATCGACTCGGCGCCCTTAAGCGCGGCGAAATTCGCGGGCGTCACGCCGGAGTAGTGATAGAGCGACGTCGGGCCGCCCGTCGTGCGGTCCTTGAAGCGGACGGCGAGCGTCTGGCTGGCAGGGTCATAGCCGATGCTGTGGATCTGCGACGACTTCACGGCGTGGGTTGCGATGGCGTGGGGCGATTTCATGCGGCACCTTCAAGGTAAGTGGGAGAGGATTCGGAGTCGTGCGCGTTGGCGTTATGCGCCAGCCACGCGGCGGCGATGATTGCGCCGGTGAGCCAGACCAGCCACGGATGCCGGTCGGCCAGCCGGCCGATATCGAAGCGCGAGCGCTTGCGCGCCGGGCGCTGAGTGCGCGTGACGGCGCGGTGGAACCAGACGCCAAACGCGGTTATCAGCAGCAGCCAGGCAGTGAGGAAAAGGGCGAGGCTCATGCGCCACCGCCTACACGCAGCGCGACGACGAGCCAGAGGAACGCGCCGACGGCGATGCCAAACGCGAACATGGTCCCGACGGCGCGGACGCGGCGCCGCGCGCGCGGACAGGCGCCGAGCAGCGCGTTGTCGCCGGGGGCACGGCCGAGAAGGCGGGCGCTCATGCAGCACCTCGCGCAATGAGGTCGCATGCGATCGCGCGCATCAGGTGTTCTGTGAGCGCGCCATGCGGCGCCGGCAGCGCGCGGAGTGTGAGCAAGTCCGTTGCGAGAACTGACATTACTGCACCCCCGCGATAACGAAGGTGCGATGCGTCGCCGCCAGATCCTCGTGCACGTCGTCGCGCTCGATCATCTGCACGGCCTTTTCGGCCTGCTCGAAGCACTCGCGCGCCAGCAGTTCGAAGAACCGGCCGGCGATCAACGTGCGCAGCGCGGAACCGCTTTCGAGGAACGCGGCACATACGACCTCACCATCGGCCATGTCGAAAGACTGTATCGCGGCGATTACGTCGATCGGTTGCGGGTTCGCGATCTTGGCGTCGAACTTTTCCTGAGCGATCCGGGCGACCAGCTCGGCGCGCGCCAGCATGTCGTCTGTCTCGCGTGTCGAGTCTTCGAGTTCGACGTCGTCGAAGTAGTCACCGAAGGCGGTGACATGCGCCAGTGGCGCAGGGGGCGGAAGGTGGAGCATCGTTTCCTCCATCGTTGGGTTCGATGGAGGAATAATACGAACGCGTATTGATCGTGTCAATACGAGAATGAATAATCACCGGAGTAAAGCTCCCTTCCGCAATTTAAGGAGAAGCTGCAGCAGTACGTAGTCGAGGTCAGACTCGTCGGCATCCCAGCGCCCCACAAGTTCGACTGTACGATTGCCGAGACCGTCATCCCACAGGAAGAGGCTACCTGGGCACGTGACGTCTGATTGATGCTGCTGTACAGGGGAGGCGCAGGGCGGAAGCGACGGATCCGCAGATGGACCAGTGGTAAGACTAGGCTGCGAGGGTGCGCGCGGAGCGATCCGCCCGACTTGCCGTCGACGCTCGGAATACGGCTCAAACGGAATCACGTTTACGGCGACAGGGGTGCAAGCGGGTTGACCACTTCCTTCGTCGTGTCGAATATCGTAGTCAGTGTTCTGCCGCTGATTCGGCTCAAAGGGAATGACGCTCACGCCAGCACCGGGGCGACTGTTTGCCGTCTAAGGGCGGTCTGCCTGGACTTGCCGAGAGTTTGAACTCGCACCCACATCGTCTCCTTTCATTTCCGGGGGGGCGTGAGCTTTTTTTGTTGCCCGCTTTCAACCATAGATTCGTTTTGGTCTCTGAATCTTCAATGTGAATCTGACTTTCGTTACTTAAGCTAGGCTTAAGCGCGGATTGCGGTTGATGCGTTGTAGCTATCTCAAATTAATTTGTTGGTTTGCGAGCTATTGGTGCGAGAGTTTTGCCTTGGCGCGAGCTCACGCACGGCGTTCGGCCAGTGTTTCAACGTCTTCATATCAAAGCACTAAATCGAAATTGAGATAAAAAAAGCGCCCCGATTGGGGCGCTTCGATTGAAAAGTAGCGTGTCAGTCTATTTATGCGTTCCAGACTTCCGATGAGAGCGACGGGAGAACGAGATTTCCTCAGCCGCCACATCTTCGCCGAGCGAGATTTTGCGCGAAGGTTGCGGCGGATGTCCCGCCTCGGATTCTCGAGCGGGCATCAATATTTCGATCGCGCGCACGACCCGCGTTATTTCATCTTCCGATCGACCCGCAAATAGCGCGGTCAGGCGTCTCACGTACTTGCCGACCATAGCGTCCTTTTCCGCTTTGGGACTAGCGTCGGCTTTGGGTGCGGATTCCGCCGCACCGCCGTCCATCAGTGAAAGTACGTCCACTCTCAGGGCGTCGGCCAGCTTCTTCAGAGTTGAGAGCTCAGGTTCCGATACGTTTTTCAGCGTTCGATTTATGGTCGGCTGTGGCACGCCCGACAGACGTGACAGTTCCCCTTGCGAGCGTATGCCTCGCAGTTTCATTGCCTGGTCCAGACGGTCACCTATAGTCATTTCAAAAATATACATCGGCGTATAGGCGGTAATCAAAGATCAATACGTGAATGGTTGACCATCAATACAAGCGCGTATATATTTCGTGGCATGAACACAGCCACCGAACTCCTCACGCAGATACGCGCTGCGACGAAGATGACGCAGAAGGCATTGGCGAAGCGCCTGCGTGTCTCGCAGCCCACGGTAAATCGCATCCTCAAGGGACAGCCTGACTGCAAAGGGGCCACTCTGACTGCGATCGTGGCGTTACATGCCGAAGTCGCAACTCAGCGCGCCCCCGGTTCGCGGCCAGTCCCGACCGCCGCACCGGAGGTCGCGTGATATGCCAAACGACCACGCATATCTGGCGGGCGACGATCCGCGTGCCGATGACGACGCCGCGCTGTTCGCCCGCTCGGGCACGTCGCATCCGCTGGGCAAGCTGACCTACCTGGCAAAGACCGTCATTCCAGAATCAGTCGGCGACGTGCTGGCGGAACGCGCACGCGCCGCCGGAATGGGCGTCACCGAACTGCACCGCGAAATCCTTTGCCGGTGGGCGTACGGCGACGAGATCGACAGGTTACTCAACGAGCGGCGCCGTGTCGCGACGATGAATAGGTCCGATTCAGGACCGGAAAGGGGCGGGCAATCATGAACGCCTGGGTCGATAAATGTCACTTCGGCGACTGCCGCGACACCATGCGCGCAATGATCGCCGACGGCGTGAAGGTGCAGACGATCGTCACGAGCCCGCCGTATTGGGGATTGCGTTCCTATCTGCCCGACGGGCATCCGATGAAGGGTAGCGAGATCGGCAGTGAGCCGACGCTGCGCGAATTCATCGACACGCTCGTCGATGTGTTCGAACTTTGCCGCGAACTGCTGGCCGATGACGGTACGGCGTGGGTGAATATGGGCGACTCTTACGCCGGCTCTTGGGGTCCACAGGGGCGAGCGTACAGCGGCGTTGCAGTATCACAATTGAGCGCGCGGCAAGTGGCAGCGAGTCAACGCAAGCGCAGCGGCACAGGGACGACTCACGATGCCGGCATCAAGCCCAAAGACATGATGGGCCAGCCGTGGCGTCTCGCGTTCGCGTTGCAGGACGCGGGCTGGTATCTGCGGCAAGACATCATCTGGCACAAGCCGAATCCAATGCCGGAGTCGATCAAGGATCGCTGCACGAAGGCGCACGAGTATCTGTTCTTGCTGACGAAGAACGAGCGCTACTTCTACGACCAGGCTGCAATTCGAACGCCCGTCAGTGCAGAAACCAAACTCAAATCGTTCGAAACGATGGACTTCAAGGCACGCGATCGCTATCAGGCTCCGGCCGGATGGGCCATCGGCGAGAAAGATCACAGTGCGATCGCACATAACCGCGGGGCTCGAAAATCACGCGACAACTTCAAGCGCGTTGATTCGAAACGCGGTGTCGCGCATCCCGGCCAGACGATGGGAACGCATCGTCCCGATCGCAACGACAGCGAATACGACCTGGCGACGGCGAATCGCCGCAGCGTTTGGACGATCGCGACAGAGGCATACTCGGGCGCGCATTTCGCGACCTTCCCCGAGGCGCTTGTCGAGCCATGCGTGCTCGCCGGCAGCCGGCCGGCCGATGTCGTGTTCGATCCGTTTTTCGGCAGCGGCACGACCGGCGCCGTTGCGCAGCGGCTCGGCCGTCGGTTCATCGGCTGCGAGCTCAATCCCGCCTACGGTGCGTTGCAGCGCGAACGTATGCGGCAGCCCGGCTTTGTGCTGGAGGTCGAATGAAAATCCCTAGATGCCGAGGAACCCTCGAATCACATGAAGGGCTGCCGGACCTGCGGAATCGAGAGCGTTTTCCACAAGCTTCGCGGTCAATGCTTTCAAGGCCTCGGACGGCAAGCTCCGCAGCGCTTCGCGCCAGCGCGACCTTTCTTGGGGAGACATTTCTGAAGTGTCGACGTGCCGCTCCAACAGTCGTCGAATCGTATCGTCATCGAGACGGACTGTGCCCGCGTGGAGTATCGCGGAAAGTCCGCCGTCTCCAGCGAGCAGGTCGAGACCCCTGGAAGTTATCTTTGTCGCGCCAGCGAAGGTGCGTGTATGGGTCGGCGAATCCTGAAACGATGCTTGCACGCCTTCCAATAGTCCGTGGCCAGAAAGGTAGCGGCGGTTGATTAGAAAAACTTCTTCTCCAACCTGCTCTTGCAGGTTCTTCAGTTCTCGATCCGGATCTGGTGCACTTGGATAAGCGCTGTCGTGGATTCGAAGTATTTCGAGTTGGAGATCCCGATTGAATTTTTTCGTAGCAGACATGCAACCTTCATTTTTGGTTTTGGCCGTTGAGTGTATCCGACCTTCTGGTGATGACTCAGCGCGGACGCCGCGGCGCGGCAATGGAAGTGAGCAGAGTGTATATGAGTGATGTGGCCCAACCGCTGACACCGGCGGATTGTGATCTTCGAAGTTTCCAGTTTATGCCGCTCGACGTCGGGCGGCTGCGCGACAGTGATCTGGCTGCTCTCGAAACGCCTGACGCCTGCTGGTCGGCCGTATTGCTCTGGTGCGCGTCGTGGCACCAAGTGCCGGCCGCATCCATACCCGACGACGACCGTGTGCTCGCTCAGCTCGCGGGCTTCGGTCGCGTCGTCAATGAATGGAAGAAGGTGAAGGAGGGCGCACTTCGCGGCTGGATCAAGTGCGCTGATGGACGGCTCTATCACCCTGTCGTCGCGGAGAAGGCGCGCGATGCATGGGCTGCAAAGCACGCTCAACGCTATAAGACCGAGTGCGCGCGCATCAAGAAGCACAACCAGCGACACGGGACACATATACCTTTTCCCACCCTCGAAGCGTTCCTGTCCCCCGACTATGTTGATCCTGTCCCTAGGGACATAGAACAGCAGTCTCCTGGGACAACGGGTAGTAGTCCCCAACAAGTCCCTCGGGAAACAGCATCCAAGGGACAGGGAGAGGGACAGGGAGAAGTTAACACCAAGGGTACTAACGACGACGGTGGAGACTTGATACGTGGTGGCGCTGTGGATAACTCGGGGTCGTCGACGCCGCTGAGTGCGAACGAGATTGCCGAAACCTTGGCCCGATGGGAGCGTGAGCGGGGTAAGAAGCCGAAATTCGACGCCTCACAGCCGCAAATCGCCGTGTGGGCGATGCGCCACGTGAACGCGCAACAACTGCGTCACGCCTACGACCATGCAGTGAAGCAGCGCGACAACGATAACGACCGCGAGGCGGTCAACGCGGGCTTCCTCGACTCGTTCGTCGCCAAGGTGCTCACGCCACCGAAGCCGAAACCCGTCCCGCTGCAGGGGATGACCGACCCCGAGCTTTGCGCAGAGGCGAAGCGCCTGGGCTTTGAACTTCCGGCAGGCCTCGACCGGGTGTCGTGCATCGCGCGGATCGAGCAGAAGCGGACCGAACAACGGGGAGGGACGACGGCATGAAGGTCAACGACGAAAAGTTCTGGCAGGTGATCGGTCCGGCCTTTGTCGGGGCGAAGAAGCGGACGTATGCCGCCGCAGCCACGGAAGCCGAAGGGCTCGCGCAGTCGAATCCCGGCGAGACCTACACCGTGCTGGGCGCAGAAACCGCTTTCTGTGCCGCTGAGATGCAGCGCGTCGAGTACATCGACCCGATCGATCTGATCCGAACCCGTTCCGAGGACAAACCATGAATGAACCGAAGATCAAAGCGCTTCCGCTGAACGGCAACGCCGGCAGCAACGCGGAAATCGCAGCGCATCTGCGCGAACAGGCCGATCAGATCGACGCGGGAGACTTCGGCGAAGTGCGCAACGTGTTCACGATCATCGAGCCGATGCAAGGCGCACTCGTCAGGCAGACATGCGGGAAACCCTGTGATCTTGCGCGAGCCATCGGCGTGATGACGGCAGCCATCATTCGCGACGTCGTGTGAAGCCATGACAAACCCGGGATCGAAGGATTGGGCGCGCAAGCTCGTCGCGGAGTTCGAAGCCGGACGCCCGCCGAAGCCGACGAACGTCTACCGCGTGGCGTATGAGGCGCTTGGGCGTGGGTTTCCCGAGGGAGCGCAGCCCGGCGTACCGGTGCAGTCGCCGCTGCCTCTCACGCCAAGCAAACCCTCTGCGCCGGTACCGGTGCCGAAGCGCGAACCTGAACCGTGGTGGGGCGATAACGAGCCAGCAGCGGATAGCAATTGATAACGAATTTTAACGATTGGAGTGGTGATTATGCAAAGGAATAGCTGCGGCTTATCCACCGAATCGTGGCACCGTGCGATTGTGATGACGAAGATCGCCGTCGCTCAACTACACGTCGATCTGCAACTCTCGCCGCAATCTCGCAAATGCGCTCATGATCGACCCGACGATGGTTTCGATGGTTTCGATCGCGGCACGTCGCTCGATGCTTTCACCGACGGTGTTGGGATAGAGAGTTTCCGCTGGGGTCACCGCGATGTCTTTTACAGAGTTCTCAAAGACGCGCTGGAGATCGTGCATTTGTGCACGCATTGCAGATATGGCTGCAATAGCTTGTGCAGATCCAAGCTCGTGCAGCGGAATACCGGACAGCGCTTCGGCAGCGATCCCAGCTCTTCGCTGACTCGTTTCGAAAATCATCAAGAGAGCGTTGATGCGGGGCGTGTTCACAAATGTCTCAATAGCCCGCGCTTCCACCAACGCCACTTCGGCAATCGCAAAATATGCGCGCTTTCGATCGGCCTTGTCGCGCTCGGCTTTGGCTTCCGCGACACGCATTTGCTTTTCTCCGATCCAGTAGGCCCCGAGAATTGCGCCAATCGACCCGATCGCCTGCATCCAACTGGCCATCAGACTGGCGTCATAGGTTTTTGTGCCCGCGGACGTCGCGCCAAAGGCCGAGATCAGCACCACTGCGACGACTCCCGAAAGAACGTAGAGAACAGTTCGCCAATTTCTCATTTTTCCAACCTCAGTATTTTTTGGGACAAATCCTAGCATGGCCGACATGCGTAAAGACTTTGGTGACGCGCGTGACCATGAGCCTGTCGGGACAATCAATTGCAAGAAGCGATCAACTGCGCCGAGCGCGATCGAAGAGCTTTTCGCGCTGCACGTGCGCGCAGACAAGCTCCCGGCGCCGGCGCGCGAGTATCGGTTCGACCCGGCGCGCCGCTGGCGCTTCGATTTCTGCTGGCCCGAGCAGCGCGTCGCGATCGAGGTTGAGGGCGGCATTCATTCCGGCGGCCGCCATACGCGCGGCGCCGGGTTCGAAGCGGACGCGCGCAAATATCTGGCCGCGACACTCGCAGGCTGGTGCGTGGTGCGCGTGACAGGAAAGATGGTGCGGGACGGTTCGGCAATCGCAGCAGCGCGCGAGCTGCTGGCGCGGCATCGGTGAGGATTTACGGGAGTGAGCAACATGGAAGCGGTTTTTGAGGATGTGGTGCACGCGCTGCGCTACGCGTATTCGTTCAGCTCGCAGCAGTACGGCAAGTCGCTGATGGCACGCATGTACGGACCGCCGGGGTCTGGTCGCGGGCTCAGTGGCATCGACGGCGCCGGGCAGGCTGGCTTCGTGCTCGCCGAGGTCGAGAAGCTGCCGCTCGTCCAGCAGGCCGTGCTGTTCGTCCGGTATTCTCTGCCGGACTTTCCGTGCTCGTGCGGCGCCGAGTGCTGCTCTGGCCACCGGCCTAACAGAGCTTGGCAGTCGGTAATCAATTGGCTTGCCGAGAACCACTGTGCGGCGCTGCTGCCGGGATGCGTGCGCAACGTGCGATTGCATCGCGAGCTGGTGCGCAACGCGCTGACGCGGCAGAAATCGGAGTACCGGGCGCTGGGCAGTCAGTTCGGAGTCCACGCGCAGACCGTCGCGAAACATGCGGCCGCAATCGAAACCGCGCTGGTCGGATCGCCGCGCCAGCCTGGCGAAATGGACAAGGCACTTGTGCGTGCCGATGGGCTGCTGCGCGACGCAGGGATTGTCGGCGAAATGCAAATAGCTTGACCTTTCGTATTCCTGCTACGAAAATAGCCGTTATTGCAGCGCCACAGTTGCGCCTGAAGCCCGCCAAGTGCGGGCTTTGTCGTTTCTGGCGCTCTCATTTCCACGTCCTTGCCCGCGCCTGGTTTCGCCAGCGCGGGCTTTTTTTTGCGAGCGAGCATGCAAGGCGTTCCGCGTCGCGCGCTCGGCCCGCGCAGCATCAAATTCAGGAGAAGGAAAGTTATGGGCTGTCCCTGCAAGAAGCGGCTTCCACCGCCACCACCGAAGCGCTGATGATGATCAATCCATGTGGCCGCGACGATAGCCGCATTGGGCGCGCGCTCGCGTTCCTGACCGAAGGAACGGACTGCCGGTGCTGCATCGGCGCGCGGATCGTTTTCGGCCTCGTGCTGGGCTTTGCCATCGGGACGGCGATCGGCAAATTCGCGCTTTGAGGTGTTGCAATGAATGACCAGTGGATTCGATTCGTCGATGAATATCTGGTCGATTTGAATGGTGGTGCCGCGTACGTGCGCGCGGGCTACAAGGAAAAGGGCGCCCGTCCTAACGCCTGCCGGCTGCTGGCGAAGCCGGAGATTCAGGCGCTGATTGCCGAGCGGAAGAAGGCGCGCGCCGAGCGCCTAGAGATCCAGCAGGACGATGTACTGCGCAAGCTGTGGGGCATCGCGAACGCTGACGCGAACGAGGTCATCCAATACCGGCGCCTGTGCTGCCGCTACTGCTACGGCAGAGGCTTTCGGTATCAGCGCACGGCCAACGAGCGCGAGCGCGATTACGCACAGTGGCTGCTCGAACAGCAGGACGCGGACGATGATGCGCCGCCCGCTGCTTTCGACGAAATGGGCGGCGTCGGCTACCACAAGCTGAAGACGCCGAACGCGGATTGTCCGGAGTGTTTCGGCGAGGGTATTGGCGACGTGTTCGTGCCCGACACGCGGCATCTGTCCAGCGCGGCACGCGCGCTCTATGCCGGCGTGAAGGTCACGAAGGAGGGGCTGGAGGTCAAGACGCACTCCAGCTTCGACGCGGCGGTGAAGGTCGGTCAGCACCTCGGCATGTTCAAGGAAGTGCACGACCACAACCACAAGGGCGCGATCGGCGTGGCCGACATAACGGATTCGATCACACCGGAGATGGCAGAGCGCGTCGCGATCGAGATGCTACGGACGGCGGGCTATGAGTTCGACGACCCAGCCGGCAAGTAACGCGGCCGCGATGCTCGCGTCGGCGCGCGACAGCTTGATCGTTTATTCGCTGCTGACCGATCCGCGGTACCGCGCGAACCGCTTTCACCGGTATATCGCGAAGGTGATCGAGGATGCTGTCGCCGCCGGGCGCGGCCGCATCATGATCTTCGCACCGCCGCAGCACGGCAAGAGCGAAATCGTGTCGCGCAAGGCGCCCGCCTGGATCATGGGCAAGCATCCGGACTGGCCGATCATTGGCGCGAGCTACGGCGACGATTTGGTCGAGCTGAACGGCAGCGCCATGCGCGGATCCGTTCAATCGCTGATGCACCGCGCGATCTTTCCGGACAGCGTACTGGACCCCAGCACGACGGCGAAGGCCAATTTCAGCACGACCGAGGGCGGAAAGTATCTCGGCGTGACGATCCGCGGCGGCGGTACCGGCTTCCCAGCGAAGGTTTTCATCATCGACGACCCGTTCAAGTCGCGGGCTGAAGCCGATTCGGACACGTTTCGCGAGCACGTCAAGAACTGGTATCGCTCAGTGGTGTACACGCGTCTGGCCGAGGATTCGATCCTGATTGTGATGCACACGCGCTGGCACGACGATGATCTGGCGGGCTGGCTGGAGCGTGAGCATCAGCACGAGAACTGGCAAATCATCAGCTTGCCGGCGATCGTAGAAGATGACGACGATCCCCTCGGCCGCAAGGTGGGCGAACCGCTGGTGCCCGAGCGCTTCAGCGCTGAAGCGCTCGACCTTAAGCGGATCACGCTCGGTTCGCGTGAGTGGTCCGCGCTCTATCAGCAGAAGCCGCCGAAGAAGGGGGGCGGCACATTCCTGAAGGACTGGCTGCGGTACTACAACGCCAAGGACGTGATGCAGGCGGCGTGGATGATGAATCGCTATCTGCTGATCGACCCGGCCCGCACACAGAAGAAGAACAGCGACTACACGGCGATGCACATCATCGGTCTGCATATGGATTCGAACTATTACCTGCTCGACACCATTTACGACAAATTGACGCTGAAGCAGCGCGCCGACGGCGTGATCGAGCTGCATCGCAAATGGAAGCCCGCCGAGACCGGCTACAAAAAGACCGGTCACGAGCAGGACATCGAATATCTGCTCGAGGCACAGGGCCGCGAGAACTATCGGTTCAAGGTGATCTCGCTTGAGGAAAAGGGCGAGAAGAACTCCCGCATCGAGCGCCTGGCGCCGGACTTCGAGGCCGAGCGCTGGTGGTTTCCGGAAACCATGTGGAAGAGCGGTATTGACGGCCAGCCGCGCGACCTGATCGCGCAATTCGTGAACGACGAATATCTGCCGTTCCCCGCAGGGCGGCACGACGACTTTTTCGACGGTCTGTCCGGTATCAAGGACATGCCGACCAAGTGGCCTAGCGTGGGGCCGAACCGCACACGGAAGAAACAACAGGTGATGATCGTATGAGCGAATCGCTTATCGGGATGAAGGCGTCGCCCATCGAGCAGCCGCCGCCGGGCGCCCGCTTTCAGAAGGCGAAGGAGCAGCAGGCCGAGCGGCCAATCAGCGAACTGGCGGCGCATGTCCGCGACTGCTGGCGCACGAACCACGCACACCGCGAGAGCAGTGGCATCGAGAGGACGATGCTGCGATGCACGCGGCAGCGTAACGGCGAGTATGACGCCGAGGATCTGAACAAGCTGGGCGGCATTGATGTTTTCATCAACATCACCGGCCTGAAGTGTCGCGCGGCCGAAGCGTGGATCAAGGACGTGCTGGTGAACGCCGCGGATATGCCGTGGACGATCCAGGCTACTCCTATCCCCGATCTACCCGACTACATGCTCAATCAGGTTTCGAACCTTGTCATGCGGGAAGTGATCGCGCGCGGCTATCCGAACCCGGTGCTCGACGAGCAGCGAGCGAAGGAACTGAAGGCAACAGCGCTGCGCGAGATGCAGCGGCTCGCCGCCGAGGCCTGTTCGCGGATGACAGACAAGATCAACGACCAGATGACCGAGGCCGGCTGGCGTGCCGTGTTCGAACAATGGCAGTCGGATGTCGTGACGTACCCGGGCGGCGTCATCAAGGGGCCGATCGTCAGGTATCGCCGCACGTTGCAATGGAATGGCAACACGCTGGTGACGAATAACGAACCGATGCTTGTGTGCGAGCGCGTGTCGCCGCTTGATCTGTATCCGTCACCTGAAGCGACGAATCCGCAGGACGCGAACAATCTCGTTGAGCGCATGCGGATGACGAAGGCCAAGCTATTCGAGTGCATCGGCCTGCCCAACTTCAACGAGGACGCGATCCGGATGGTGATCGCGGAATATGAAACTGGCTTCCGCGACTGGCTATCGAGCGACGGCGCTCGAGCACATGACGAGAAGAAGCAGGGCACGCTCTGGCATACGAGCGAAACCATCGACGTGCTGGACTTCTGGGGACGCGTGCAAGGCAGCTTGTTGCAGGAATGGGGCATAAAGGTCGACGACTCCGAGGCGCAGTACGAGTGCAACGTGTGGCTCGTGGGCGACTACGCCATTCGCGCGCTGCTGAATCCCGATCCGCTCGGACGTCGTCCGTATCACGTGACGAGCTTCAACAAGCTGCCTGGGCAGTTCTGGGGCGAAGGCGTCGCGCAGTTCATTCGCGACATTCAACGCTCCGCGAACGCCGCGGTGCGATCGCTGCTGAAGAACATGGCTCACGCCGGCGGCCCGATGGTCGAGATCGACATCGACCGGCTCGACGAATCGGAGGACAAGCCCGAGGAAATCTCGCCGTGGAAGGTGTACTACACGAAGCCCGGCAATGCGGGAAGCGGCCCGGCCGTTCGCTACGTCGTGGCCCCGTCGATCGCGGCCGAGTTGATGAACATCTTCGATCGGTTTTCACAGATGGCCGACGACTTCAGCGGCATCCCGGCGTACACGTATGGCAATGCCCAGGCGGGCGGCGCCGGCCAGACGATGGGCGGCCTGTCGTTGCTCTACGGCGGCGCTCTGAAGGGTATCAAGAACGTCATCATGAACATGGACCGTGACGGCATCGAGCCGATCATCAGCCAGTACTGGACGTTCAACATGCTGTTCGATCCGGACCCGAGCATCAAGGCGGACTCGAAGGTTGTCGCGAAGGGTGCCGAGGGCATCCTGCAGCGCGAGCAGTCGCAGGCGCGCAGTATCGAGACGCTGCAGGCAGTCACGCCGTATGTTGAAGGGGGACTGGTGCCTAAGCAGGCCGCGCAGGACATGCTCAAGCAGTGGCTCAGCGAGCAAGGCTACGACGTGACGCAGTGGTTCCCTGACAACCAGGTCGATCAGGAGATCGCCACGGCATTCGGCGGCGGCGCGGCACCCGGTGGCGCACCCCAGCCGTCGATGCAACCCGGCACGCCACCACCGGCGCTCGACGGGCGTCAGGCTGCGGTACAGCATGTGATGCAAAACAGCCAAATCCCGAGCCCCTAACAGGGCTCTTTTTACATGAGGGCTACATGAGACTCGACGGATACGACGTGGACCCGGGCGACCCGGTCTATGACCTCTTTTTCGGCGATGGCCGCGTCACGAGCATCACGGCTGATGGTCGCGCTGTCGTGGCGTTCGGACCGCGCGTCTTTACCTACGACGAGCGCGGCGTCGGTCAGCACGGGCGCCGCTCGCTTTACTGGCACAACCCGATTTTGCTGGTGCCGATGAAAAGCGAGGATTCGTGGTCGTTGCAGCGGCGCCTGAATACGGCGATCGCTGGCGAACTGCGACCGGGACAGGTGATCTGACATGGCACTTACTACGAACGTAGGACGCAGCAATGCTCGCGCCGGCGGAGACGCGGAGCGCGCCGGGCTGATCTTCGGGCCCGAAAGCACGAGCAATCTGTCGCATGTCGTGCAGGTCGAAAACGATCCGATCGTCGTGCGCGCGTACAACCTGACCGACGGCGACGAGGTGCTGGTCGAGATGGTCGACGGCGAAGGGGCGGGGCGTATGTTCGCGCCGTTCTGTCCGTTCGACGGTCAATCGGCGCTGACTGCGCGGCGCAACGTGCTGCCGATCGGCATTCCCGGTCGCTACCGGTTCGTGTTGCAGCGCACGGACGGGGAGCCGCCCGCGCTCGGTATGGTCGTCGTGCGCACGCATCGCGTCGCGATGTCGCACGAGTGGCTGACTGCCTACATGCAGTGCACCAAGGGGTAAGCGATGGCTCTTAACGCTGGAGGTTCTACCCGATCGCGCCGCACGGCATTCATGGGCGCGACGGTCCTGTTCGGGCCGGACTCGCTCGATCCGGTGTCGGCAACTATTCAGGTGGACGACGAGCCGATCATCGTGCGCGCACATGCGCTCGGTGTCGGCGAAAGCGTGCGCGTCGAGCTTGTCGACGGACCGGGCGAAGGGAAGTACTTCACCGCGTACATGATGAGCGGCCGCCAGGTCGTCATGACCCGGAAGTGCAATCAGATTGCGATCGCAATCCCTGGCCGATATCGCTTCATCCTTGACGGGGCGCTGGGTGGCGCATACGTGACTTACTTCGCGGCGTCGATGACCCACGAATTTTTACTTGGAGCAATGAACATGAGTGGTTGCTGCGGAGAAAGCCCAACCTCACTACCCCCCAGCGGCCCGGCCGGCGGCGATCTGGAAGCAAGCTACCCGAATCCGACTGTGAACGGCCTGGCTGCTATCAACCGGATCATGAGCGATGCGAGTGCGAAGGCGCTGTTGACGACGCTGTTGCAGTCGCTGTCTCTGGCGCCGTCCGGCTCGGCCGGCGGCGATCTGACCGGGTCGTATCCGAATCCGCAAGTCGATGTGCTGCGTGTGACTTCGGCGATCGCGAACAACCCGCAGGCGCAGCAGATTCTTGCGAGCGCGCTGTGCGCGGCCCTCGCGTGCTGCATTCAAGACGCGATCAAGGACGTGCAGATGTCGCCCGACCAGGTGGCGGCTGTATTCAATCGTTGTGACGGGTCGCGGCATGTGCCGGGCAATGCGATTCCAACGTGCGGGGAAATGGACGTCCGGATCACTCAGGCCATCGGCAGTATCCCGATGGACAAGTTTCTGGAACTGGTCGAGTTCAATCCCGACACCTTCGAGATGACGTTCGAAATCGAAGGAGGCGAAACGTTTGTCGTCAACCTTGCCGAACTCATCCCGATCAATGCCGGTGCGGCCTTTTCCGGCAACGGCTCTGTCGCGGCGCCCCTGCAACTGCAACTTAGTCCGACTGGCGGTCTGAGCGTCACGAATGGCGTTGCTCTGCAACTCACGCCGGGCGACTTCAACATGCTGAAGATCGACACGAGCGGCGGTGTCAATGTGATCTTGGGGGAGACCGCCCCAATGGTAACGAGCTCTGCCGATAGCCTTCCTACCGACATGATCGGCGGCCGCACCATGATCCTCGGCGAACCTACGGGGTGGGCCGACATCGGCGACGGCCGCAAAGTGCCGTTCTACAAGTACTGATATCGGCAACGGAAAGGAGATATAAATGGTCACGAAGGTACTGCCTTTAATTAACGACGGACGCTCGCAGCATCGGCCGATTGATCTGGGCCAGGGTGAAGCACTCTCCGGCGCAACGGTTCAGCTTTCCGCAGACGCGAGCAACCTGCTGAAGCTCGGTAGCGACGGTGGTCTCTATGTTGTGGGCGCGTCTAACGCTGTGGATTCCGTGGGGTATCTGACGGCCAACGGTATGGCCATCACAAAGAACGTTGCATGGGGAATGGGGGGGCCTACGATCAAGGCCAGCTCCGGCCGGCTCTCGCTAGGCGCGTCGGTGACAGTGGGCGATCAGCAGTTCACGCTTCTGAGACTCGCGCAGGGCACGTACGACATTGAGATGTCACAGAACTGGCAGTGGTTGAGCGGACCGACCTCCGGTAATGCTGCTGGGTCATCGGTGAATCTGATGAAGTTCACGCTGAGCCCTGATCTTTTCAGCGTCCTTTCGATTTCCAGCATGGGCGTATATCAAAGTCTGTTCGCCAATGCCAATACGGTGCAGCAGGTGGCACAGCGCTCGCTGTTCCGGGACATAGCGATCGACCCCAACCCGCTGATTCAGTATGGGCTCGTGGCTCAGTTCATCAACGGACAGGCAAGTCAGTCAGCGTCATTGTCCGGTTCCATCGTGTCGATTGATCCGGCGAGTGGATCGGTCAATTCTGGTTTCGACGATTCGGGAATCCGGTTCCGCTTCATGCCGAAGTAACGATTGGACAACTACTTTTTGAGGTCATCATGAAAAACACGGCATCCGCACCGAAGCCGAAGATCGTACAGAAATCGGTTCCCAACACAATCGGCCAGCGCAATACGCATGTGCAGCCGGCGCGCAGCGGCAGCGGCGACCGTGTCGCGATGCCCGCAAAGTCGTGTAACTGTGGCGGCACCGGTCGTCGATGAGGGCGCCTAACGCCCAGCAGCTCAACGCAATCGAGCTGCTCCAGAAGCGCGGGGAAGCCTGGCAAATCTTTATGGCCTGGCTCTCTGAGAATCAGATGCGCGCGCAAGACCTATGCGTGCGTGCCGACGATGAAATGAGCGTTCGTCGATTGCAGGGCGAGGCCCGATGCCTCGGCGAACTTGTTTCGATGGTCAAACCGAAGCAGTAACAGACGCGGGTTCTTCCCGCACCAATGCACCGACTGGCAGCAATGCCCGTCGGTTTTTTTTCGCCCGCGATTTGACTTGGCCCTCGCGGGCTTTTTGTTTGTGACTTCCGCCGATGGCGGCTCACGGAGATTGAACGATGGCACTCCCCCGACACCTGAAGGGCAAATTCAACGCACTCGACGGCGCACCTGTCGCGCTCGCAGCGGATACCACGGCTGGCCAGACGGCCACTTCCGGCGCTCCGACGAACGACGCAGCGACTGCGCAAACGTTGAACGGTGACGCCTCGCAGACCGTCCAGACGGGCGATGCGGCCACGTCGGCAACTCAGACGGGCACCACCACCACGGCCGCGACTGCCACCTTGACGGATGCCGGCGACGCCACTGCCACCACCACCGCGACGACAGGCGACACCACGGCGGACGCTGGCACCGATGCCAACTACCGACGCATGGAAGGCCGCTACAAGGCTGATATCCAGCGCCTGAAAGATCAGCTTGCCGAAGCCAAGGAAGCGGCGCGCGGTACCGCACACCTCACCGATCTCCTGATGGAGACACGCCAGGAACTTGCGGAGCTGCGACGGGCAGGAACAACGGCCACCACCACGGCGCCGAGCGACGCCACAGCGCGTACGACAGCGGCCGCAGCCGAGCCCGAGATTCCGACTCTGAGCGATGAGGAACAGGCGACGTACGGCGACTTCATGCCGGTTGCCGAAAAGCTGATCGCTCGCGCCACCGCGCCGCTGCTGAAGGAAATCGAGACGCTCAGGAGCCAGGCCGGCACCGTGACCGAGCGCATCGGGCAGAGCGAGGAAGGGCTGTTTGTCCGAGACGTGGCCAGCCGCGTTGGCGACATGGAGGCGATCACGAAAGCGCCCGAGTGGCAGGAGTTCCTGAAGAAGCCCGTCCCTTACACGCGATTGAACGTGGCTGAAGCGCTGAAGACGGCGCACCAGGCGCGCGACATGGACACGATCGTCGGCATTTTCGACGACTTCAAAAAGTCGCGTCCAGCGCCCGCCGGCGACACGCCGACCACGACGCAGCAGGACACGCAGCCATCCAGCGCGCAAGCCACGCAGCAAGCCAACGGGCTTGCTCAATTCGCGACACCCGACCGAACTGCAGCGAATGCCTCCGGCATAAAGGCGCCGAAGTTTCGCGCATCCGACTACCGGGCCAAGGTTGACGCCATGCGCACCGGCCGGATCTCGAAAGAGGACTTCATGCAGTTCGAAACAGAGTTCAACGAGGCTCAAAGAGCGGGCCTTGTTTCACAGACATGAGGTAGGAAATGAAATCTTCCGCAGGTTATTCGCAGTACAGCGACGCGCTCATTACGCCGCACTTCGGCGATCGACTGATCGCGCGCGGGTATTGCTCGTTCGTGGCCGGCGACATCACCGATACGGACTATGCCGGCGACCTGACCAAATCGGGCGACCAGATCACGTACTTCATCGAGCCGGAAGTCTCGATCGAGGAATACCAGAAGAACGGCACACTCAACCCGCAAGAGCTGGAAAGCGAATCGATCACGATGGTGGTCGACCGCGCGAAGTACTACAACGTCAAGCTCGATCGCATCGACGAAAAGCAGATCGCTTTCATCGATAAGTGGGTCGAGTCGTTCCTGAAGCGCGCCGACTACAACATGAAGCGCTTGCTGGACCCGGAAGTCCTGATGCGCATGGCGTTCGAAACCGCGCCGACGAACAAGGGCATGAATGCCGGCAAGGAATCGCAAAGCCAGGACCTGGGCGAAATCGGCAATCCGCTTCCGATCACCGCGGCAAACATCATCGAAGTGCTGACGCGCCTCGACGTGGTGTTGCGGGAGGCATGCCGCTGGGAAGACGGCCAGATGTTCGTGATCCTTCCCAACTTGTCGCGTAATGCGCTGATGTCCAGCGACCTGAAAGCCGCCTACCTGACCGGTATGTCCCAAAGCCCGATCCTCAACGGTCGGTTCCCGCTGGTCATCATGGGCTTCAACATCTACTTCACCGATCAGGTTCCCACAGTGCAGGACCTCGCCGTAGGCAAGACGGCTTACTGGATCGTGGCAGGCCACAAGAAAGCGACGGGTTTCGCGCAGCAGCTCGAGGACCACGAAATCATCACGATGGAAAAGTCGTTCGGGAAGTACTACCGCGGCCTGTGGGTCTACGGTCACAAGCCGTTCCTGAAGGACGCGCTCGCCGCGCTGTACTGCACGTTCTCGTGATCGCCTCGCCCGCAGCATGCTTGCGTGCGCCGGTCGATCCTCGCATCTTTTAAGGAGCCACATCCATGTATCACCCACTCCAACACGGCGGTCTCCCGAGCCGCAACCCCAACAACGAGATGTATCCGTCGGTCATGTTGCGCCCCGGTGACTATCTCGCGCAGGCGGCGCACCGCGCGCCGGCGATGTTCTCGAACACGCGGCTGTTCGACTTCAGTCAGAAGGACGCGCGGCGACAGGCCGGCCTGCAGCAATATCTGCGTCGCCTCGCCAATGACGGTGCCACGCTTTCTCAGGGCGACATCATCGGCGCGTGCGCGATCGGTTCGGGGTCGCTGCTGGTCGGCTATGCCTGGGGCGTCGAAAACCCCGAGGCCGGTGTGACGTTCGCGATCAAGACGCACTTCGGCGGGCTGGCGCTGGAAACGGTCAGCGCGGCAACGGTCGATTCGAATGCGGCATTCCTGGACACGCCTGTCTGGGTCAAGGACGTCGAGCTGCTGGATATCGAACTTACCTCGTTCCCGGCGAGCCTTCCGACCGATCTGCGTTTCTGGGTCTCGCCGATCATCATCACGCCACAGATCGGCAACTGATCCGGACGTAGCAGCGATCGCAACCAAGGCCGCGCCGGAATATCGGCGCGGCCTTCTTCTTTCAGGGCTTCCCATGAAACAGTTTGCATATCAGGACGCGCACGGCGTGGTCTATCCGGCGCATCCGGCGCTCGCCTTTCAGCCGGGTCTCATTCCCGGCGAGTACGACAGCGAGACGAAAACGTTCACGCCGCAAGGCAATCCGAAGGAACAGGTGGGCGTGATCATCACCGACGGCACGAAGTTGCAATCCGGTCTGCGCGACGACATGGGCGCTGGCACGGCGCCGATCCATTCGGGCGTCGCATTTACGTTGCCTGCCGAGCAGACCGACAACAGCGCGGAATTGGAGGCTCGCATCGCCGAGCTGGAGCAGGAATTATCTGACGAGCGCGAACGCAGCGCGGCACTCGAGGCGCAGGTGCTCACGCTGCAATCGCATCTTGACGCGCTCACGAGCGCGGGCGGCGCGACGGAAGGCAGCGCTTCGGGCGAGCAGGGCGAGGGCACTGCGGGCGGCGAACCGGGCGCCACTGACGCAACAGGCGCCGACGGTGCGGAGCAGTCGCACGGGCTCGAGAGCGACCCGCCGGCGACTTCGACGAAGCGCGCGCGTAAGGTCTCGTAATGTCCGGCACCGTTGACGATCTGGTTCGCGAGGTCGCGCAGCTTCTGAGCGACGCCGAGGAAGGTTTCGAAATGCAGCAGTGGACCGAGGGCGAACTGATCGAGTACGCGAACGACGCGGCAATCCAGTTCGTGATGCTGCGCCCCGATCTTGCCTCGACGTCGCGAAAAGTCGAACTCGAACCGGGCGCGCGCCAGCAGCTACCGGACGAAGCGACGCACTTCTACCGCGTCGCCGGCACGCTCGACAGCTTTGGGCGCGTCACCGGTCAGCCAACGCAAAGCGGCTATGAAGCCGCGCGCGTCGCCGCTAACTGGTTCGTACCGCTCGCATGCGCTCCCCGCAGCGGTCCGTATGTGGTGCGCTCGTTCTCGGTCGACCCGATCGAACAGACGGCGTTCTTTGTCGAGCCACCGGTACCGCCTGGGCAGAAAGTCACGGTGATGGTGAACTACACCGCGGTGCCTGAGCACGCCGGCGCAAAAGACCCCCTGCCGATGCCCGAGAGGTTCCACAACGCCGCGATCGAATGGATGCTGTACCGGGCCTATTCGAAAGAGCAGGACAGCCAGAGCAGCAGCGCGAACGCGACATCCCACCAGAACAGCTTCTACAGCTTGATCGGCCTGTCGCAAAAGGTCGATGACAAGTACAGCAAAGACGTAGGGGCGACGAATGGATAACTTCATCGAGCGCACGCCGCTGGACGCGTTCTTGCCGTTCGTGATGGCGGCCGCGCGAGGTTTGCCCGAGACGATGGCGACCGCGTATATCCGCCAGGCGTGCATCGACTTCTGTCGGCGCAGCAACACGCTGCGCCGGCGAGTGACGCTCGACCAGCAGCGGGACGTCGTCGATTATCCGATCTGGCCCGACGACACCGAGCAGATCGCGCGTGTAACAGAGGTGCGGATCGGAACCAGCACGTATCGGGCAAAGCGCGATCACCTCGAATTCAGTCATTGGGGCGTGCGCTACACCATTCGCGACGGCCTCGTGCATCTGTCCGTGCGGCCTCAGAAAGACGTGCCCGACGCGGTGGCCATCGGGTTTGTGGCCACGCCAACGCAATCGGCGTGCGAGGTCGATTCAGTCCTTTACGACGACTGGCAGAACGCGATCGAAGATGGCGCGCTTGCGCGCATCTACCAGTTGCCCGGTTACGAGTTTACCGAGCCCCGGCTCGCGACGTCGCGCGGTGCCAGCTTCGATGAGCGCATTGCCCGTGCCCGCGTGCAGGCACTCAAGAGCGACACGACGGCCACGACGGTGGCTCTCGCCCCGCGCTTCGTCTGAGGTCGACATGCGACGTCCCTCTATTGTCCGGCTTGATCGGACTGTGGCTAGAACCGCCTTCAGCTTTGCCACGTCGAGCGCATGTGCGGCCGATCCGCGATGTATGTGGCTTGAGCTGCACCGCATCGGCACCGATATCGCGCCGATCCGCTACGCGGCTGCCGAGCGTGACGACGACGGCCGCATGGTGTTCGAGTGGGACCGGCGTCTTTTCTGTGCGGCGCCGGGCTTCTACAAGGCCCGCTTCTCTGTGTCCGGCTCGATCTGCGGCGAGCTCGTCGTCGAACTGCGCGACGACTGCCGCGTGACCGGCTCGGAAAACATCGATCGCGCTGCGGACTGCGACGTGTTCGACGGTTCGCCGACCGGTTGCGGTTTCCTCAACTGCGGTAATGGCGCGTGCGACTGCGCACCCGTTATCGAAATCTACGTCCCACCCTACGACGTTCCCCGAGGCTGCTAAATGTTTCGATCAATGCTTGGCTTCTCGGCCACGCTGCGCGGCCGGCTGACTGCTGACGCGCTCGTTTTGCCACTCCATGACAACGATATTGCGCGGATCGCCGCGGCGCTGCCCGGTGCCGGCGATTACACGCGGCTGGTGATCGGCGGCTCGCATCGCTTCGAGATCGTGAAAGTGACCGGGCTTATCGGTGGCGCAGTGATGATCGAGCGGAACGCCGAGGGTACGGACGCAGCGACTCATACGGCCGGTTCGTGCGTCTCGTTCGCATGGACGCCGATGAATCTGGCGGACTTCATCACCCAGGGTTTCGGCGGCGCGCAGCCGGCCGTGTGCGAAGTGCTGGCCGGCTCCGATCGCGTGCAGATCACGCAGGCCGACTGCAGCGTCACGGTGGACGTGCCGGCGCATGCGGGCGCGTCGTGGCGCGCGGGAAATGCCGAATACACGGCGGACTCGCGCGGTGAGATCACGTTTCGCCCGCTGACGACGCAGATCCCCGACGGCGAGTATGTGAACGCCTCGCTGACAATTCGCGACGGCTACGTGACGGCGATCGCATCGGGCACGAACATCGTATTCTCTGGCGGCGGTTGCTGTGACGGTGGCGGTTCCGGCGCGGGCGGTGCCGGCGCCCCCGGGCCGCAAGGCCCACAGGGACCGCAGGGGCAACCGGGCGTTCAAGGTCCGGCCGGGCCACAGGGCCCGCAAGGTCCGCGCGGCCCACAGGGCATGGATGGACCGGCGGGGCCAGCCGGTCCCGTTGGTCCTGCCGGATCGGCCGTGTTGGGCGGCGCGGGTGCGCCCGCGGCGAACGTCGGCAACGTCGACGACTTCTATATCGACACGATCAACTGGATGATCTACGGACCGAAGACGGCGGCCGGTTGGGGCGCCGGTAGGTTGCTAATCGGCCCGCAGGGCGTGCAGGGTCCGCAAGGATTGCCGGGTGCGGACGGCGCTCAGGGGCCTGGCGGCGCTGACGCGACACAGGCGAACTGGAGCCTCGCGCAGGACGGAAACCTCATCTATGTCGTGGGGCCCGTCGGCCAGCAGTTCACCGTGGAGACCGCCGCCGGCATGCAGGTCGTCGGACAGACGACCGTCCCCGCGAACGGGCGGGCAACGCAAAACTACCCGCCAGGAGCGTCGCCAGTGCCGACCTTGCTTTTCATCAAGCAGGCCGGTCTGTTCCTTGGCGCTGGAACGGTTGTCATCTGAATGCCGGCCGTCAAGATCAACCATTTCGGCGGCGTGGTGCCGCGCTACGTGTCCGCACTGCTGCGCGAGAACATGGCGGCCGAGGCCGAGAACGTGAAGCTGTGGCACGGCCTGCTGGAGCCTTTCCGTCGACCGGCGCCGGTCTACACGTCAGACGCTCCGTGTGTGCGAACCATGCACCGCTTCGGGTGCCGGTGGCTCACGTGGGCCGATCCGTGTGTCGAGGTGGCCGAATGGTTGCCGACGTGCGAGCGCGTCTACGTGACGGGCGTTGAGTCGTATCCGATCGTCGCGGAAATGCCGGACGGTGCCGATCCTTTTGTGTGGCGCCGCGTCGGCTTGCCGTTGCCCGATACCGCACCGGTCGCGACGGCGCTCGACGCCACGCTGCCCGATCGCATCAGCAGCAGCAGGATCTACGTCTACACGTACGTGAACAGCTTCGGCGAAGAAGGCGCGCCATCGCTGCCGAGCAACGAGCTGCTCGACATGCACGAAGGGGCGGCGGCAGCGATCGACATTCCGGCGCCGCCGGCGGGCTGGGATATCGCGGCTATCCGCCTGTATCGCGTCGCGTCGCAATTCATCGACGGCACGCAACCTGCGCAGCAGACTGCGACGGTCTACCTGTTCGTGACAGACCTCGCGGCGATCGGGCAGCAATACGTCGACGCGGCGAATACCGACGAGCTGGGCGAGCCGCTGGTGTCGGAGCAATACACGCCGCCGCCCGCCGGCCTCGAAAACATCACGCAGTTGGAGAACGGAGTGCTCGCGGGGTCGGTGGGTAATCAGGTCTGGTTCTGTGAGCCATATCAGCCGCAGGCCTGGCCGGTCGACTATCTGCTGGTCCTGGACGACAACGTGCGCGCGATGAAATGGCAGGGAGGAATTCTCTACGCGATGACCGACGGCCACCCTTACGCGATCACCGAGGAATGTCCGGACGGCCAGTGTTGCCGCAAGGTGTTCCGCTTCCCGAAGGCCGCGCCGATCGTCTCGCGCAAGAGCGCCGTGCAGGCGCCCGACGGTGCGATGTACGCGACGCTGGGCGGTCTCATGTATCTGTCGGGCCGACGCATGAGCATGGTGACAGGTCCGTGGTTTGCGTCGGATGACTGGCAGGCGCTTCTGCCGCACACGATGATCGCCGCCACTGTCGAAGGCCAGTATATGGGCGTCACGATCTGCACAGGCTTTCTGTTCGATATCCGTGACGGCATCGAAAACGACGGCCTGCAGAATAACGACCTGATGCCACTCACGTTAACGCCTAACGCCGCCCACACCGGCCGCGACGGGAAGCTGTATATCGCGTTCGGCAACATAGTTCACGAGTGGGACGCGGGCGCAGAGTTCATCCCGTACCGGTGGCGCAGCAGGACGACGGCCACGCCGGGGCAGATGAATTTCTCTGCCGCACTCGTGACACTTGACGCCTACGCACGTGAGCGAATCGCGCCCTTCGGCGTGGAGTTTAAGTTCATCACCGACGCGCGCCTGGCGCTTGCTCGGCCCGTGAAGCGTTCGCAGCCATTCAGGCTTCCGCCAAACCGGCGAAGCATCGACTTTGCTGTCGAGGTGTCCGGCGTCGAGCGCGTGCGCGAAATCAAGTTCGCGAGCAGCGTGCGCGAACTAGCGGTTTGATTTAAGACTTGTCCCATAGACGTATGGTGTGGACATGCCACTGTTTACCACTTTTCAATAGAGTGAAACATGTGGCGATCTGGTGGACTTGTCTGTGTATTGGCTTCAATGCTTCTTGCCGGGTGCGCGAGCACACCATACGAGGGCGCGGCGAAATTGAATGCCCTATCTGTCGGCATGTCGAAAGATGACGTGTTTGCGGTCATGGGGATGCCATCTACATCGTCGGCTGAGAGCGCCTTTGAATGCCTGGAATATGTGTTGCTACAATACAGTGCCAACTACACGCGGACCCGACCCGATCGGTACTACGTCGTGCTCCGAGACCGAAAGGTGCTTGAATACGGGGAAGGTTCTTGTTACACCGGCCGGTTTGATTCCTACAAATATCGGGACAAAGAAGCGGCTAGACAAAAGCAAATTGACGGATTCGAGTTGCTGTCTATCGGTATGTCCAAAGCGGAATTCAAGAAGGCCATTCCGGACGAGCCAGCCCGATCAGTCCGTGACGATCGACATGCGCTTGAGTGCCTCGAGTTCTTTTACCCCAGTGGAGATGGAAAGTCGAAGACGCGATTCGCGGCGTTTAAAGCGGGCAAGCTGGTTGCGTCTGGCAACTCAACTTGTGCGCACGAAGCTGCGTATGAGAACTTTGCATCGGGCGGCAAGTACCACTATTTAATAGCGAAGTAGCGAAATCAACACGTTGAATTGAGGCCCCGGCGGGAGTTGTCCCCGACCGGGGCCTTGTGTTTTGGGAGCCAGAAGTGACTACAAAGGTTTACGCGCAGCAGGACTGCAACTATCGGCATATCACCGACACGATCAACATGCTTTCCGGCGCAGTGCGCGAGGTGAATCCGGACGCACAGCCCGACCCGGTACAGGCGCTTCAGGCCATCACGTTGGCCGTTACGGGCGCGCGCAAAGATCTGTTCTTCGCTGTCGCGGAAGCGAACGGAATCACGGCTGGCTTCATCGGTGGGACGCTTTCAAATTTCGCGTTCGAAGATCGCACCTATGGGCAAGACATCCTCACGTATGTGCTTCCCGAACACCGTGGCACCACCGCCGAACGGGATCTCTCAGAAGCCTTCGTTGAGTGGTGTTTCGGAATGGGCGCGTCAGAGGTGCGTGGCTACCTGCTCAATAGCGAGAATGCCGAGCGCTTCGCGCGAGCGGCCACGCGCTATGGATGGGAAGCGCGGGGCACCATTATTGTTCGCAAGCGGGGTGAATGATGGGCGGCGGCGGCGACGCTGTATCGATCACCAACTGGTCTCAGATGCAGGACCCGTTGGGCCAAGGTGTCCAGTACGGCGTCAATCAGGTCTGGATGAACCAGCAGGCCAACGCAAACCAGTGGGCGGCACAGGCGAAAGCGAACGATGACGAATGGCGTGCGCAGCAGCAAAAGAACACTGAAGCCTGGAACGAACAGCAGAGTAATTGGCGCACCGCGTGGATCGTCGCGCAAGCGGCATACGCGGCAGCACAGACCCTACTGGCGAACAACGCCCTCGACGCGGCTAAGGATGCCGCTGAAAAGCAGTACGACATCGCCAACCGCCAGCAGACGATTGCCGAGCAGGAATATGCGCGCTACAGCACGCACTTCGCGCCGTGCGAGGACGCGACCATCGACGAGGAATGCGCGCGGCCGGAGTACGTCGAGCCGATCGAGGACGAAGCCAATCGCGCGATCGTCGATATCCGGCGCCAGTTCGGGATTGCTCGCGCGCAGGCGCAGCGCCGGCGCAATCGCTACTGCATCGGCTCAGTGATCGCGATCGACCGCCAGTTCTCTATCGACGAGGCACGTGCGGCGGGCGAAGCGAAAGAGCGCGTGCGCCGCTTCCTCGAGGAGCGACAGGAATCGCGTCGCGACAAGTACTTCAATCGCAAACTTCAGCTCTTCAATATCGGGCGGAACATTCAGGCGTCGTCGGTCGGCGAATTCAATGCGGCCGCAGCGGGATTCGCGCGCGGCAGCGATATCGAGCTCGCCGGCCGCAATCAGTTCTACGGCGCGATCCTGTCCAGTCTGGGAGGGCTGATGGGCGCAGGGCTATCGATGGTCGGTGCACCGACCGGATTCGGCTCGCAGCAGGGCGGCCGCAGCAGTTCGAGCATTGGCGGCTCCAGTTCGTTTGCATCCACGGTCGGTTTCGGCGGCGCCGGCATGATGGGGCCCGGTGGTCTCGGTTATGGCTTTGGCGCATCGGGCGGCGGCACCCAATGGGATGCCAACTCGCTCGGCCCATCTTCGACTTTCGCGTGAGGTAACGGGTAATGGCTTACTACGGCATCGCCGGCTTTGCGGGCGATTTCAACAACGTCCGCGACAACGCGCTCATGTCGGGCGTGAATGCCGAAAACAAGATGCGTGACTCGTATCTTGCCGACTATCAGATGCCTGAAAAAATGTCGGCGTCCGATGCGAACGCGACGGCGAACTCGATCGCATACGACACGCTGAACACCGGCTATAACGACATGGTGCAGCACGGCGTGAACAACGCGTCGATCAATGCACAGCAGTCGGGCATCAACCTCGACAAGCTGGCCGCCGATCAATCGATCCAGAAGCTTCGCGCGACAGCAGCGCAGCTGGGTATGACGAACCCGGCCGACATTTCCCGATACGTGTTTTCCAATCTGCCACCCGAACAGGTCGCAGCGAATCCATACCTGACAAACGCTGCACTCGAGCAGCAGCGCGCCGCTGGGCAGACCCAGACCAATCTTGGCAGCGCGCTTGGCGGTACGCTGGGCAGCGGCATGATGACGAGCGGGCTGCACGACCTCGGCTATGGAATCACGGCGAGCACCGACGCGAACGGAAACGTCGTGTACACGGACGCTAGCGGGAACCGCTCCACACCATTTTCTCGCAGCGGCCAGATCCCATCTGCTGTGGCCTTCAGTGGCAACGTCGACCCGGTGGCGACCTACTACGGCAACCTGGACAGCATGGCGGCGCAGAACGCGCGGAATAACGCGCAACTGGCCTCCCGTGATGCGATCGCACAAATGCACTATGGCAATGCATCGGGAGCGCCTGGCAACTTCCGTGCTCTGCAAACGCAATTAAATGCCTACCAGCGGCTCTACACGCCACAGGCAAAAACCAACCCAATTGAGGCTGCCAAGACGCTGCAGATAATCCGTTCTATATCCGCGCAGATGCAGGGCCAGCCGGCCGGGACGTCCACTGGCACGGGTACATCAGGCATGAATGCGATCACGGGGGGCGGCGGTCCTGGTGCAGCAGGCGCTGGCATGACGGGTACCGCTTCGAATCCGTTCGGCTATCCCGATGACACGGCTTCGAGCGCGCCGTCATTGCCGCCGCCGGTAGGTTATGTTCCTCCGGTCTCTCCAGTTGTGTCGGGCACTGCGGTAGCCGCGCCGACGGCTGCGCCGCTGACAATGAGGCAGTTGCAGGCTGCTGCCGAAGCACCACAGCCGGTATATCTCAATGCGTTACGCGGCGCACCACGCCAACTACCGGTTTTGTCCGATGCAGTCCAAGGCATGCCGGCGGTGCCGGGCGGCTTCACCGCCAATGATCTCGCACTGCTCAAGCTGCTGCGCGGCGGTTGAAGGAGCACACCGCTATGAGCGACAACCAGCGCGCCCAATTCGTTCAGCAGTACGGCCCCGTCGCCGATCGGGTCTCAGCAAAGACCGGCATATCTCGCGACGTTCTGCTCTCGCAATGGGGCCTTGAGACGGGGTGGGGTAAATCGGTTGTTCCGGGGACGAACAATCTAGGAAATATCAAGGATTTCTCGGGGCGCGGCGTCAGTGCTCGCGACAACATGACGGGCAGCCGCGACGCGTACCGCGCCTATGCAACGCCGGACGCGTTCGGCGATGACTACGCATCCTTGCTCGCCCGCCGTTACCCCGGCGCGCTCGGCGCTGGCGATGACGTTATGCGCTTCTCGTCGGCCTTGAAGGCTGGCGGCTATGCGGAAGATCCTAGATACGTCGACAAGATGGCAGGTATCTACGGCAGCCTGACCGGCGCGCCGACGGCCGGACTTGGCGCCGGCGCACAGACCGACTATCCGATCGACACAGACTCGCTGTATGGCATAGCGCCGTCGGCGACAGGTGCTGCGGGCGGGCCGAAGGTTGAGAAGATCACCACTGCGCCCGGCGCGATCTCGAAGGGAATGGCCGCGCAACAGACGCAGGACTCGGCACCGACGGCACCAGCACAGACCCCGGACTATTCCGCGTGGATCGACAACTATATCCGCAGCATAGTGAACAATGCCTGATACCACTTTGAACCCGTACAACATTGCTGAAGAAGATACAGCGGGCCGATTGCAGGCGCTCGGCGTGCTGACGCCGTATCAGCCGCCGACGCCGGAGGCGCAGCCACCGATCGCCGCATATGGCCTCGACCCGTCCAGCATGCAGCCGCAAGGCCCACAGCAGATGGGTCCGGCCGCACCCACGTGGGACGCGTACAAGGCGGCCAACAACTTCGACGCGACGGACTACACGGCGAAGCAACAGATCTGGAACAACTATCGCGACAAGGTAATCGGTGATATCGCGGCGGCGCATGGCGAAGATCCCGGCACACTGCGCACGTTCTTCGAGCAGCAATACGCCGGCGACAAACCGAAGGCGCCGACGCGTTCAATGCTTCAGGCAGCAAACGACACGATGATCTCGGCGGGCAATGCGATCTTCGGCGGTGCCAAGTCCGTGTCCGATCTGGTGAGCCCGACGTCGGCCGTGTCCGGCTGGCTGGGGCAGCGAATCAAGGAGGGGCACGAGGAGTACTCGCCAGTCATACAGGACGAGGAAAAGCGGCGCGATCGCGAAGTGGCCCAGGAGAAAGCCGCTGGCGACTCGGGCATCCCTCAAAGTCTGGCGTACTACGCGCGCAATCCGCTGCAGGCCGCTGCGGAAGTCGCCGGCATGCTAGGGCCTCTCGTCGCAACCGGTGGCGTTGCAGGGGCCGCAGGGCTGGGCGCGCGCGGCGCGCTTGCTGCGAATACCGTACTTGGTGGCGCGATGGGTGCTGGGCAGGTGCGGGGAAACATCTGGGATCGCATCTCGGCAATTCCGGACGACCAGCTCCAGGCACAAAGCCCGCAGTACGCCGCCATGCGCCAGACGATGAGCGAGCAGGACGCCAAGCAGGCCGTCGGTACCGCGTTCGTTAAGAACCTTCCGGAGATCGCCGGCGCCGGCGCGTTGAACGCGGTGGGCGCGCGGTTTGGTCCGGTCGAGCGGGCGATCGCTGGTGCGCCGACGGCGCTCGGGCGCGGCGCCGCCGCGGCGGTTGAGGCTGGGTGGCAGGGTGCGCAGGGCGCCGGCACCCAGCTCGCAACGAACGCGGGTCTGCGCGGCGTGCTGCCGGGCCAGTCGCTCGGCGAGGACATTGGACAAGCCGCGGCTACTGGCGCCCTGTTTGGCGCCGCAACGGGGGCAGCATTCGGCGGGCATCAAGCGCCAGCTGCATCGGCGGATGTGCCGGCTACGGAACAGCCAACTCAGGACGGCAAGCCGCTTGCACTGCCCGCGCCAACATATCGCCTTGGCGCGCCCGATGCACCCCAGAGTTTCACGATGGAGGGCTCGCAGTACAACGCGACGCCCGCCGACGTGCAGGCAATCCTCGACGGACTGCCGAAGATCGTGAACCGCGACTACATCGCCAATCACCTCACGTCAGACTTGCGCAACGGCACGCTCGAGCAGACCGCGCAAATGCAGAACTCGCTCGGCCGTGCGGCGCAGCGCTTGCTGTCTCGCCTGCAGGAACAGGCCCAGCCGCGCCAGCTCGATGCGCCCGACTCGACGCCCGCGCTGCCGGCGCCCGACATGGTCGACACCAGCAGCGATCTCGTCGTCGACCCGTCCGGAAATGTGCAGCCGCAAACCTATGAGCAGGCGGCCGTCGCGCGAGCAGCGCGGCAGTCAGCGCTCGACACTGGTCTCACGGGCGACGTTCGCGCCGCGCAGGACGCGCGTTTGAACCCAAGCGCGCGCGTGGAGGATGTCCCCGATGTTGCTGGCGCGGCAGACTCGGCAGCAAGGCAGGGCGACGAGTCGCCGGAAGGCAAACCGGTTGTCCTGCAAAACCGCGACCGGTCATCGACGGCGGCGATCGCACAGATGAACTCCATCGCCGCCGATCCTGATCCGGCGCGCCTATCGTTTTCCCGCGACTTCGCAAATGGTGCGCCGGTCGTCGAAGCGAATCCGGACGCGAACATTCCCGCGAGTCAGCTTGGTCGCCAGGACTTCGCCGTTGCGGCAGATGGCCGACGCATACCCGTTCAATATGCGGTCGTCGATGCGGACTCGCTGTTGCCGTCGAACAGGGTTGATGGAACGCCGGTTGCGGGGTACGCCGAAGGCACGCAAACGCAGTTGCGGGCGATTGCCGGCAACGGTCGCGCCGCTGCGCTTCAGGCCGCGTACGAGCGCGGAACTGCGGCGAGCTACAGGCAGGGCATTGGACACGATGCAGCGCTCACAGGCGTGTCGTCGAGCGTGATCGCACGCATGCGTGAACCGGTGCTCGTGCGCGTCATGCCGCGCGACCACGTGACAGCCGATATCGGCGACGTGTCAAATATGGCCGGCACGGCCGCACTATCGCCGGTCGAGCAGGCCGCGAACGACGCCCATCGTATCGACTTCGAAAGTCTGCAGTTCAGCGATGCGGGCGACCCGTCGCCTCAAGCCGTGCGGGAATTTGTCCAGACGATGCCGGTCTCCGAACAAGTGGGCCTGCTGAATCCCGACGGCACCCCGACGCGTCAGGCAGTCGATCGCATGATGGCCGCCACCTTCCAGAAAGCGTATGCAGACCCGGAGCTGGTTCGCCTCTACGCGCAGGCCACGGACCCGGAGGCGCGCACAGTGCTCGGCGGCATGGCCGAAGCGGCGGGCGCGATGGCGCGCCTTGAAGGCGCCGGCGATCTCGACGTGCGCCCGCTCGTGACAGAGGCGGCGCGCGCTGCCGTCAACGCCCGGCGGCAAGGTGTCCGGCTGAATGATTTCGCGCGGCAGAACGATCTTGCTCTCGATCCGCAGGCCCGGGAGTTCATCCAGCTTTTCGCGGACAACGTGCGCTTCGGGAACAGGATCGGCGAGGCATTGAAACGCGTGGCCGACTTCGCGTACAGTGAGTCGGTGAAGCCGACCGAGGATATGTTCGGCGCTGTCGAGCGCGCAACGCGCGAACAGGTATTGAGAGAGGTCAACAGTGACACCAGAAGGCCGCAAGATTTGGGGCTCGCCGCAGGGCGTGAGCCTGCTTCGACGAGTGATGTACGGCAAGGCGCTGACACCGCAGGACGTACAGACGGTCGATCTGCTGAAGAAGTCGGGGCCGCCCGATCTGGCGAAGCAGCGGCGCGACCCACCGGCGGCGAACGATCCGACGAAGCGGTAGCGCAACGCGCGGCGCCACAGCGCATTCAAGATCGGGTAGCGGCGCGCCGGCGCGCGCGCGAGGCTGCGGCGAATACCCCGGCCGCCGGCGAGCCGGTGCTGACCAATCCCACGCCTGCGACGCTGCGCCAGCGCATCGAGCGGCAACGCGCCGCGAAGGCTGAGAGGGAGCGCACCGAACGGGCCGCCGACGAACGCGCTGCAGCGGATGCACAGCGCGCAGACTTCCGCCTGACAGGCAGTGATCGCGACGCCGATCTCGCGGCAGCCAACGGGCAAGAGTCCTTATTATCCCGTCCCGGTGAGCCACCTTCCCGCGTTCGCAACGAATCAGACCAAGCCCCTCCTCGCGAGGGGCTTTCTGTTTCTGGGCGCCACCTTTCCGGTGAAGCCGTGCGCCGCGCGATCGCGCGCGACACGTACGGCCATGACGTCGATGTGTATGACACGCTGGCCGACGCGCCGGAGTACGTGCGCCGGCAAGCTGCACAGGAGGGCGCGCACGACGTCGAGGGATTTTTCGATCCGCGTACAAACCGCGTCGCGCTGATCGCAGAGAACCTGGCCAGCGCAGCTCGTGCGCGCGAGGTGGCGCGGCATGAGCTGGTCGGTCACTACGGGCTCGAAAACATGGTGGGCCGTGACGCGATGCGCGAGCTGACTGGCCGCGTGATTGCCGCCGAGAAGCTGGGCAACAAAGTGTTTCGGGAAGTCGGGGAAGAAGTCGATCGCACGCAGCCCGGCCTGTCTGCGCAGCGGCGTGCGAAGGAAATGATTGCGCTGATGGCCGAGCGCAACATGCAGAACAGTGTCGCACGCCGTGTCATCGACGCCGTGCGCCAGTTTATGAAGCGGGTCGGGCTGCTGCGCGGCGACGTAACCGATGCACACATTAGCTCGATGCTTCGCGACGCGCAGAGCTATCTGCGCGAGCGTGGGCGCAGCGTCACCGGCGACGAGCTGGCCACCGAGTTCTCAACGTCAGGCCGCACGCATACGTTGCGTGACCTGAGCGTCGCGAACCGGCAAGCGTTCGAGAGGGCGTACCGCGATGCAGCGGCGGAAAAGCCAGCATTCGATCATACGCTGCGCGGCATTGCCGAACAGTTCGGAGGCCATGCACTCACGCCCGAATTGAAGGAACGCGAGCGCGCGATCGACAAGATCGTGAGCGACTACGGTGGCGATGCATCGCAGATCAAGGACGTGCTGCGCGGAACGATCGTCGCACCGAACACCCAGGCGGCGCGCGAGGCGATCGGCCGGATTGCAGAGATGTTCGAAGTTGTCGGGTCAACCCGCGACCGACTGAGCGCAGGAAGCGACGCACCGCACGACGGCTACAGAGACGCGAAATTCAACGTCCGTGTGGGCAATGCGACCGCCGAGATTCAGGTCAACGTTCCGGAAATGATCGCAGCGAAGAGGCAGGCGCATCCGTTGTATGTCGAGCGGTCGCGCTTGGCGCGTGAAATTGAAACAAGCGGTGTCACGCCTGAAAAGAGGGCTCGCGTCAGGGAGCTTGACCGTCAGATGCGCGAGATTTACGACGCTGCGTGGGAGCGTGCTTCGCGCACCAGTTCGATGAACCTTGCCGCGGAGACTTCGTCGCCGTTGCGGCGCGCCGATTCAGATGAGAATCGGCGTGGTGGATCGGTATCCCAAGCAGCGGAATACAGACCAGCAGAGGGTTCGTCGACCGAAACCGGGATGCCTTCGACATCGAACAACAGCGCTTCAGGGGAGAGTTCGGAAACGCTAGGGAGGGCAGAGCGTGCCATAGGTAATTCCTCCAGTGACGAAAATAGTATAGCCGATAGCGATCCCGCAGACTTCTCGCGCGCGGGTGTGCGCCAGTCGTCGGTGCCCCAGGTGGAGCGCAAGCCGACGTTCTGGGAAAACATGCGCGGCATGTCGCGCAATCCAACGGCGGCGAAGAGCGCCGCGCGCACGTTCCTTTCCGAAGGTGGATCAGCTCCGCAACCGAAGTGGCTCGAAGCCGTCACGACGTCACTGTTCGATCATCTGAACCCGCTCGAACAGGTCATCCGCCGCGCGGGCAATACGGAGTCTGGCCGGGCGCTGCGCAACACGATGCGCCTGTTTCAGGGGGCGACCGAGAAAACGCGGCAGGACTTCGAGCGCCAGAGCATAACGCCGGCCATGGAGGCGCTGCGTGACGCGTACAAGCGCGACTTCGCGAAGCTGGATTGGTACGCGTCTCGCCCCGGTGAAGAAGGTCATCAACAGTTCCTGATGGATATCGGGACCGTCGGCAACCTGGTCAAGCACGGCCGCGAGCGCAACGCGGAGATCGCGCGCAAGACAGAGGGCAAGCAGCTCGACGGCTCAGGCCGAACGAACGAGCAGATCGACACGCTTGAGCGTGACATTCGCAGGGACGCGCCGGGGCTCGTCGAGTTTTACGAGAAGTTCTACGGCGACCACCTGAAACCCATGCTCGACTACAGCGATCGCACGCTGCGCGACGCTGGTTTGCTAACGCCGGAAATGGAGGCGGGTCGGCCGAAATACGATTGGTATGTGCCGCTCAAGGGCGACCCTAATGTGGCCGAGGGCGATTTCTCGGGGGCGCCCGGCGGCGGTCTGAAAGCACCGAAGGAAAAGCAGGCGATGGGCCGCTCGGGCACCCTCGCCGACAACGTGCTGCAGAACGTGTTCGAAGCCGGCGACAGCGCGATCCGTCGTGCGGGGTGGCAGCAGCTCAAGCGCGACTTCGTGCGCTTTCTGAAGGACAGCCCGGGCGCCAAGGCGTTGCTCGGCGCGAAAGTCAACGACGCCCCGAACCAGTTCGAGATCTTCGAGAAATACGTCGGGCAGGATGGGATTGTGCATCAACGCGTGAAGCCGAGCGCTGCGATGTCGCCGGAGGCGCTAGTGCTGCGCGACGGCAACCACACGACCATCGTGCATATCGGCAACCGCAAGGTGCTTGACGCGCTGCAGTCCGCGAACCGCGCACAAATCGACGGTGTGTTCTCGCTGCCTCTGAAGGCCACGCGGGTACTGTCGTCGATCTACACGCGGTACAACCCGATGTTCCCGGCAATGAACAAGCTGCGCGACGTGCAGTCGATGATGTCGCTCGTGATGACGGATGCGCCGACGGCCGATAAGATCGGCGCCGTGCGGCGGGCGCTTGCCAACAACGTGACATTCACCGCGGACTGGCGCATGAAGGCCGGCGGCGAGTTCCACAAGTGGGCGGAGCGATACGAAAAATTGGGCGGCTCGACGCTGTATCAGGATCTGTTCCACGACGACACGATGAAGAATCTCGAAAACGAGTTCGGCAAGCTGGTCGGCGCCACCACGAAATACAAGGCGAAGGCTGCCGCCGAAAAGGTCGGAGACTTCATTGATCGCGTCAACGAGCACATGGAAATGTCGTCGCGGGTTTCGCTATTCAAGGCGCTCGTGGAGTCCGGTGTCGTGGAGAAAGACGCAGCGCTGTACGTGAAGAACACGATGAACTTTGAGACCAAGGGCAAGCTCGGCCAGCAGCTGGGCGCGATCTACACGTTTGCGGGCCCCGCGCTCTTTGATGCCCGCCGGATGGCACAGGCGCTGCGCACGCCGCGCGGCGCGGCGGTGATGCTGGCGCACTACGCGCTGATGTACAGCTTGTATGGGGCGCTGAAGTCGATGGGTGGGCAGGACGACGACGGCGTCGACAAGCTCAACAAGGTGCCGCTGTCGCAGTCGGGCCGGTTCCTGACGATGATCGACCCGAACGATCCGGATGGGCGGGGCTTCAAACTGCCGGTGGGCTTCGGCTTCGGCCGCATTGCGCTGACGCTCGCGGCGGCGACGCATCGCTATGCCGACGGGGTAGACGACCTCGGCACGTTCGCCGGCAACGTCGCGAAGGATGGCCTGCTGTCGAACTTCTCGCCCGTCGAACCCACGGACGTCGACCCATCGAAAGACATGGCGGGCTGGGTGATGCAGCAGTTCATGCCGAGCATCGCGAAGCCGATGTTGCAGCTCGCGCTGAATGAGACCGGGCAGGGTAGTCCGATCCACAAACCCGATGAATGGACCGGCAACAAGCTGAAATTCCAGCAGGCCTGGCCGCAGACGTCGGCGTTGTTCCGTGACGCTGCACAGCACTTGTACGACACCACCGGGGTTGACGTGTATCCGGAAACTATTTCGCACCTTCTGCGCAGCTACGGCGGCGGCGGGGCGCTCGACGCGATCAAGGCGTTCGAGGCGCTGGGCGAAAAGGCGGAAACGGATAAGAGCCTGACCGACATTCCTCTCGCGCGCACGTTTGGATCGGGTCCGTTGCGTCAGGACATGATCGAGTTCCGCCAGCGCGCGACGGACGCGGACCGCCTCGTGAACGAACGCAAGTACGCGCAAGAGCAGGGCACGCTCGACGCGTTCGACGAAGCACACCCGAACGCAGAGCGGGTTGCAGCGATGTACAAGGCGGCTAACGGTGAAGTCAAAGCGCTTTACAAAGAAGCTGCGGCCGCGCGCGAAATCGACGACCCGGCTGAACGCCAGCAACGAGTGAACGATGTGAACCGCCGAATTCGCGCCGTCCAGATGCGCGCGAATCAGGAATATCGCCAGCTCCAAGCGCAATAGCAATTCCGCTTTTTTTCTGACCGCCTTCGGGCGGTTTTTTCGTTTACGGCCGCCGCGTGCGGCCGTTTCTATTGGGGTATCTGCATGACACGACTCACGGATCACTTCTCGCTGGCGGAGCTGACGCAGAGCGAGACCGCCGCGCGGCGCCGGATCGACAACACGCCCTCGCCGGCGGTCGTCGAAAACCTGACGCGCACGGCGCAAACGCTCGAGCAGGTGCGCACCCTGCTCGGCGCACGTCCTGTCCTGGTGTCTTCCGGCTATCGCTCACCCGCGCTCAACGCGGCGGTCGGCGGCGCGGCCAACAGCGCACACATGACAGGGCTGGCCGCCGACTTCATCTGCCCTGGCTTCGGCAGTCCGCTCGAAATCTCCCGGAAGATCGCCGCGTCGAATATCCCATTCGACCAGTTGATACAGGAGGGCACGTGGGTTCACATCGGCCTGGCGCCAGCGGGGCAGAAATCTCGGCAGCAGGTGCTGACCGCCAACTTTGGGCCGGGGGCGACCACCTATGCCATCGGCCTCGCCTAATATGGGGGAGCCATTGAACTCAATGGAGCACTTCACAGGGCCGCTGTCGGTGCTGGCGTCCGGCGCGGTCGGTGCGACCCTGCGCATGGTCTTCATGCCGCCCGCGAGCCTTCGTCTGAAGGTTACGCATATCGTGCTCGGCGCGCTGATGGCAGTTTTCGTCGCGCCCGCGGTGGTCGAGCATTGGCTGGCCGGTAGCAGCATCGCCGTTCAGCGCGGCGTTGCCTTCCTAATGGGCATGCTCGGCCCGGTCGTGGCGGAAATCGCTATTCGTGCAATTGAGCGGCGTGGTGACGGAGTGGCCGATCGCCTCATTGACCGAGCTGCTGGAACTGAGGATAAGAAATCATGAACCTGATCGTCGTCATCTACCTGATATTGCATCTGGTGCTTTTCGCGACAGTCGGCTGGCTGTTCACGCTGCCACAGTCATTTGCATGGCGCTGTGCGCTCGGCATCGTCTGGCTGGGCGCACTGTGGAACATGGCCGGTCTGATCTGGCTTGGCTACACGAGCGTCTGGCCAGGCGAGCCGTTTATCACCGTCGGATTTTGCGTTGCCTTTCTTGGGCTGGTGTTCTTCAAGCAGCCACTGGTGACGCGACGGCACCACGCGTGAGCTGAACAGCACTTATCGCTGCGGTGATGCAAGGGCACGGGCGCGCGGCGTGGCGCCCGTGGGGTGTGTAATACAGCACCGAAAAATCCACAGATCAGCGCCTCTGGTGCGCGCGTGCAATCATGCGCGCTATTTCCTCAATCTGTAGCTCACGCGCCTCGTCGGGATCGTAGGCGAACGGCACCGCCCCATTCGCGTTGTGGGGAGGGGGCGGCGCGACCGGTGGCGGAATGGCCGCGATATCTACGAGGCCGGCGCGCAGCATTTCTGCCCACGCGATCGTGCAAGCGTCACGCAGTGGCGTACCGTCGCTCGTCAACCGCCCGAAGTCTGCCCGCCGTGCTGCTCGCTCCACCTTTATGAGCAGTGCGGTGAGTTCTGTGAGTGTCATTCTGGCGTGCTGCACCTCGAGTATGAGCCGCCACACGTCCTCGTTTGTTCGATACTGCCGGTACCAATCACGCAACTCGCCGAGCGTTGGCGGGACGAAGGGTGGAAGGGTCACGACTTTTCCTGCGCGCGGCGTCGACGTACTCCTTCGAGTTCGTAGGCCCGAGCTTCGGCGGAGCGCGCATAGTCCCGTACGTGTTTTGGGAGTCGGTCGTGTGGCGGCATGTCGTCGATGTCGCCGATGCGAAGGACTTCCTGCGCAATCCGAATTCGCAGCGTCATCAATGGTTCGCCGCGCTCCACCAGTTTCGGGTCCGTGGCTCGTGCCTCCTTGACGCCGGCATCGATCAGGTCGCGCAGATCCAGCAGGGCGAGCCGATACCGCTGAATCTCTAGGATTAGCCGCTTGACCGCCTGCTCGTCGCGCGTGCGCCACCACCCGCGCAATTCCATTAGCGAGGGCGAAGCGAATTCTGGCAACTTCATTCTGAGGCGCTAAAAGTTCGGGCCACGTAGCATCGCAATCCGGCTTCCAGTCGACCGTCTCCCATCCACAGCCCTTCTGCGGCGTTCGGAAATCCGTACTTCCTCGCCGGTCCGATGCCGGCGACGAACTGGTTCCCGAACTCTGCGTCTACCGCCAACACCACAACGATGCCTTCGCGATCGATGATGGAGCTGCCGAGCGCCTCGTCTGAGGAATATGCCGGTGGCGGCATGGGTATCGGCGCCGAGTCGGCGTGACCGTTTTCGCGCTCGGCACACGCAACCCAGTAATCCAATTGAGCTCCCCTAAGGGCGGTTGTCTCCATAATTCCTCCGCAGATTTCGTCAGACGAGTTCCGCCGCAATGGCGAATACACTGTATGGATGTACAGTATAATCACTCGTATGGTCCCGCGCCGAGCGCTATATAAAGAGGCAGCAAGGAATGGCATACTTCGGCGGTAATTTCCGAGGACCATAATGATACAAAACGAATCAGTAAAAATTACCTTCTACAGAATCGTGAAATGCGGCTTCTATAATTGGGGTTCAAAGGCACCGGCGTTCGGGGGCATTGTTGACACCATGGAGCAGTTGTCCGAGTGGTCGGATGGGATGGCGTTATCGCTCACCAAGATTTTCGACCTTGACGGGCCGGACCAACCGTCGCCGGTCTATCTCGCCGGGATAAAGCGGCGCGGTCATGAGTGGGTCATGGCAACGTGGAACGAGGTTCCTGCGCACGAAGGGGGGGTCGCTTCGATTTCGCGAGACTCGCCTGTGGGGGCTCCTGAAGTTCATATAAACGAAATCGCTGAAAACAGCATTCCGGGGTACGCGACGTATTTCTGGGTAGTCCCGGGTCGAAACGTCATTGCAAGTGTTCGGTTTGTTCACAACGTCTCTGGGCAGACGCCGATGCGTGATTACATCGAGCGTTTTTTGGCAGTCGAAAGTCGGTACGTGGTGATGGCACCGCATGAGCAGGAAGGTCAGGTTGTTGCTGGCTATGCAGTTGACGGTGAGCGAATCGAGCAGACGCTCTACCCGAAGTTTCGTACCGCTGCATTCGTGAAGCACGGAGAACGTGACTACATCATCCAGAACGCTGCACGCATTAAGCGAGTTATGCGTCGCGGTCATGTAGAGGTGATGCACGGTGCCGACAGACAGAAGTGGGAAGGATTGGTCGGCTTCATCAGAGGGCGACGAGCAGAGCGGCATGAGATAGTGACGAACAGATCGGCGTATGTTGAGTTGGAATACACGCCGACCGAAGCTGAATTACGAGATATGATCGCTGCAGAGGACGCCGCAGCCCCAACAGCAGGGCCTTGGGATGACATGGGTTTCAAGTTCCAAGGAGAGGCGAAGGAGTATTGGCTAGGTCGCTCAGCGGCGAGCGACAGCTTTGACATACCGGTGTCCCGTACGAATGAGGAAATCGTAGACTTGGACCACTTGGCAGCTACATTGGACGAGCACCGTGCTCGGATACTGGCGCTTTTGGACGACGATGTTTAAAACTCTTGTAGTCGGATTTCGCATTGTGCTGGCAGTGGTTGCTGTCGGACTGTGCGCGTCCGGCTATTATTACGGTCGCACGATCGCTTTTTCGCAGCAGTGGCCTCTCTATGAGGCTCTGCGGAATACCGCCTCAATTATTTTTGCGGTAGTCGGGGCTTGGCTTGCGATCATCTATCCAGAACGCCTCAAACTTTCCTTTCGCGACGGGAAAAAAACTGGCGGCGGCAACAACGGAAATCTTGGTCTGCTGCTTACTCCAGCGATTCATTCGACCATTATTTTGGTGCTACTGTTGCTGATTGGAATATGTGCGCCGATCCTAAAAAGCGTTCCAGAATTGAGAGGTCACGTTGACCTGTTCCGAGGATTGTCCTTTTTAATTTTGACGGTCCTCACCCTTTGGCAGATCGTCATCGTCGTCATGACTCTTTTCCCAGCCGAGACAATTCAGGCGCACGTCGCTAAGGAAGCAGTGAAAGAAGAGATTGAACGGCATTACGGGAAGCTACACAGGAAGTAGTCGATTGCTGAAGCCTGGCCCAGCGCCACTCCTCGTCGGTTTGCCTCCTTTCAGGCGCCACGCGGCCCTCTTTGGAAATCATCGGTGTGGGCACACATGACTCGGCCGCAATTGTCGCAATGACACGGTGAGGAGGGAAGAATGTGTTACTCGGCGCAGATTGAAGCGGACTGGCGAAAGTTCGTGAAGGAGTTCGGCGCTCGACTGAGTTTGCGAGAGTTCGCTGAGCTTTACTGGGAGCGCGCGAACGGGGCTAAGGTGAAGATTCCGAAGGGGATGGACGCATCATTCGCCGATCCGCAGGACGACGGGCAGCGCGAGATCAAGGCCGCGATCGACCGGTTCAATGCCGAGCAGGCAACGGCGCTCGAGCAGGAGCTATTCAAACAGCGTACGCGGCTCGCGGACGCTGAGCGGACACTTCAAACGAAAACCACCAAGGCGGCCACCGAGAGCAAACGCATCGCCTCGGACAAGATCGAAGCGACGATCCGCCGGTTGGACGATCTGCGCCGCACGGAACTTAAGGACCGTGACTCACGCATTTTTCCTGGCATGTACGCGCCGGTGATGATTATGGAGGAGGGGCAACGCGTAATCAAGCCGATGAGGTATCAATGCCGCATTGCTGGTAAGCCGGCATCCTACGACTTCAAATACCCCGGTACATACAACGCTCGCCGCGACAACCTTGAAGGATTCTGGAAGCCGTGCTTCGGATACACACACGGCATGTTGCTCGTTGATGTGTTTTACGAAAACGTGAGCAAGGCGAAGTTCGAGGGAACGCTATCCGAAACGCACGAGCGGGACGAAAACATTGTTTTGGAATTTCGTCCGAGTAACGGCCAACTGATGCTGGTGGCGTGTTTGTGGTCGCGCTGGTCGGTGCCCGGCGAGCCTGATTTGCTCTCGTTTGCCGCCATCACCGACGAGCCACCGGAGGAGATTGCGGCGGCCGGCCACGACCGTTGCATCGTGCCAATCAAGATAGAGCATGTAGATGCGTGGTTAAATCCGGACCCGGCGCATCTCGACGCGCAGTATGCGATCCTCGACGACCGCGACCGACCGTATTACGAACATCGACTGGCGGCATAGGTAGTGCCGAGCGGCTGTAGTGAGGGGGCAGGCAGCTGGCTCCCTCGGACCGGGTTCGGCCAAGAAGCGACATCCCATGGCCCGATACAATCTGGCACTCCCGTCCGTCCCTGAAAGTGAGCCTAAATGGCAAATCGCAGAATTAATGAGTTGGTCCAAGAGGTGCTCGCAACTCGTGAAAGAGCTTACGGCCCATACGGTGATTCGACGTGGGGGATGGTTAAAAAGCGAATGCACGAACTTAAAGGGCTCGCAGTCACCGTCGACAGCAACGAAGTTCGTCGGCACGTCATTGTTGCGTCGATTGCAACGCTTCAAACGTTCCTTCGCTCTTCAATTTCCGATCTCGTCAATTCCGGAGCGCAGTATCGCGTACGGGCGGCAGAAAGAATTCCCGAGAAGTATTCGGTGAAGGACGCCCTCACGCTGTTGGACGATCAAGCCATCAGTTTTGGCGAGCTAGTCGCGCACACTACCTCTTACAATTCCGTTACAGATGCAATGTCTTGGCTCGGTGCGATCCTCGGACTCGACCTGAAAAGCGCATTATCTGATGCCCGTAGTCACTACATGCTGCGCAGAGGCTCAAAGGGAGCGCCTCTTTTGATTGCCGATGTCGATCAGTTGTTGGGTGACGTAGAAAACGCCTTTCGCCTCCGGCACATCTTTGCCCATGAGATGGCCTACGGACTTTCTATCGCCACAGAAGAGTGCCGCCGCTTGGTAGGAGCAGTGGACCGATTTATCGCCGCTCTCGACGCAGTTATCTGGAACACTGCTTACACGCACCTACCCTTATTTCGGGAGGAATTTGACAAGAGGGAACACATAACGCGACGCGCTGCGAGAAGCAAACTCGCTAAGAGTCTTTCCCAAGCACGGGAGGTGGCGCGAATACTTGGACTTTCATCGTGGCTCCGAAGTAGTCACCTCCAGTGGGTGCGGTTCGGGCGAGCGTGGGTGGGGGGAGGACTACGGGATCAGCTTTTGGGACCGATGCCCGAAGTTCTCCGATTTGGGGAGGTAGACATGGTCCTTCAACGAGCGGCGCAGGTAGAAGAATGGGTCAACTTTTGGGGAGATCCACTTACGCTTAAGGATCGTTGGCGCAAATAACATCAAGGGACGGGGGCGCGCTCGGCAATGGCACGTTCGCGCGACTAACCAAAGGACCGTCCGCGTGCGACCAATTACAGTCACTCGCCTTTGCCGAGCGATCGTCTGCTCCCAGTTCTAGTTCGGCCGATGGTGGAGGCTTGCCGTTTAAAATGTGCGGATAATCGAATCATACGGCGGGGAGTGCATGACGTTCGAGCAAACGAAGGGCTATCTACTTTCAGGGCAACGCAATGACGATCGCGCCCAGGTCCCAGCGGAGGCCATGCGAGAAACTCCGAATCCCGCCGGAGGGATGCCGTTTCGCTCGGTGTCTTTGACGATTGCATCCGTTCTCTTGTGTGCAATGGGGTGCGGGTGTGCATCTGCACCGGAATCACGTGACTACGCTGGCGACAATTCGAAAGCCGTTCTATCACCCGAATGCCCCGACGTGAGTGGCGTTTACGAAGGCAGGGTGCGTCAAATCGTCGAAGGCTACGGACCCAGCGTATTACCTCTAGCCGACGAGATATTCCACGCGGAGAACATAGAAGCAGCAGAAGCGATGCGCGCGGGCTATAGGAGAGATGCGAACGGTCGTCGAATTGCGCCGGATGCAACTGTCTTCCAGAAGAATGCTGACGGCAACTACACGATCACGGCTTACTACGGCACGTCCCAGCTAGGGAGCATGAAGACCCGATTCAACAGTCAGGTCAAGGTGTCGTGCGACGCAGGAACTATTGGTTGGATCGCTCCTGAGCAATCGTCACGATCCGAGTTTGGTCCGAACTATTCCTTTTCTGGCCGTTCAGTGAGGCTGGATAGTAATGGCGACATTCTGCTTACCACATGGACGCATATCAGCTATCACATGGCGCTATTGTGGCTTCCCATGGGTGCCGGCACGGATAAAACGGTTTATCGCTATAAGCGACTGCACTCGTCAAACGATCATTAGACGCCCTCGCACTGCGAAACGCGCAGCGCTACCGGTCTGTAAAATGCACCTAGACGTTCACGGAAACGGCCGTCCGCTTTTTGCCCTAAGTCGGACAGAGTTGCTGGCATGCTATCTGGCTGGCTTGGGTCGGTAACAGCCGCTTGCATGGCGCCCCAAAGCCAGCGGAAAGCGCAACGGCGTCGTCGGCGGCGATCCATCCGAAGCTGGGTTGCAAGCTTTTTGCCAGCATCAGTCGTCGGAGCCCCGTTTGCAATGATTGTAGGGTTCGAGTCCTCAGCACGATGTGACCAAAATGCGCCCACATCTATACAATACGGATCGAAAAGGGCCGAAAAGGCCACAAACTGGCAAAGTCTGAATGCTGACCGGCGCTAGACATTTGCGTTATAAATCAACTGCTTGCGATTTAATTCCTAAACGTTCCGCCTCGTGTCCCTCCTGAAGAAATGTTTCGTCGCCGGCTCAATCGTCGTTGTGCTGGCCGCAGCCGCAATTGCTGGCGGATATCACTGGGCGACCAGCCCGCTCGAGCTGACTCCCGCGCAACTCGACGTCACCGTCAAACCGCACAGCAGCCTGCGCAGCGTCGCGCTGCAGCTCAATCGCGGCGGTGTGCCGGTCGAGCCCGAGCTGTTCATCCTGATGACGCGGCTGCTTGGCTTGCAGACCGATCTGAAGTCGGGCAACTATGAGTTCAAGACGGGCGTGACGCCGTACGAAGTGCTGCAGAAAATCGCGCGAGGCGACGTCAACGAATACGTGGCGACGATCATCGAGGGCTGGACTTTCAAGCGCATGCGCGCCGAACTCGACGCCAATCCGGCGCTCAAGCACGACACGCTCGGCATGAGCGACGCCGACCTGCTGACGGCGATCGGCGCGCCCGAGGCCTCGCTCGGTACGGGTGAAGGGCTGTTTTTCCCGGACACGTATCTGTTCGACAAGAACACCAGCGACCTCGAGATCTACCGCCGCGCGTACCGGCTGATGCGCGTGCGGCTCGACGAAGCCTGGCTCGCGCGCGCGCCGAACCTGCCGTACAAAACGCCGTACGATGCGTTGACGATGGCGTCGATCATCGAAAAGGAAACCGGCAAACCCTCGGACCGGCCGATGGTAGCTGCGGTGTTCGCGAACCGCCTGCGCACGGGCATGCCGCTGCAGACCGATCCGACCGTGATCTACGGCATGGGCGAGAGCTACACCGGCCACATCAGAAAGAAAGACCTGCAGACCGACACTCCCTACAATACCTACACCCGGATGGGCTTGCCGCCCACTCCCATTGCGCTGCCCGGGGTCGCGTCGCTGCAGGCGGCGCTGAACCCGGCGCAAAGCACCGCGTTGTACTTCGTGTCGCGCGGCGACGGCAGCAGCATCTTTTCAGACACCCTCGGCGATCACAACAAAGCCGTGGACAAATACATTCGAGGGCAATGATGGCGCGGGGCAAATTCATCACGTTTGAGGGCATCGACGGTGCCGGCAAGACGACCCACCTCGGCTGGTTTCGCGAACGGCTAGGAGAGAAGGTCGCGAGCACCGGCCGCTCGGTCGTCATGACGCGCGAGCCGGGCGGCACGCCGCTGGGCGAACAGATTCGCGAGATCGTGCTGCATCAGAAGATGGACCTCGAAACCGAGGCGCTGCTGATGTTTGCGCTGCGCCGCCAGCATCTGGCCGAAGTGATCGAGCCGGCGCTCGCACGCGGCGACTGGGTGCTGTCGGACCGTTTCACCGACGCGACGTTCGCCTATCAGGGCGGCGGCCGCGGCTTGCCGCGCGACAAGCTGGAAACGCTGGAGCGCTGGGTGCAGGGCGGGTTTCAGCCGGATCTGACCGTGCTGTTCGATCTGCCGCCCGAGATCGCCAACGAACGGCGCAGCGCGGCGCGCGATCCGGACCGCTTCGAGAGCGAGTCGGCGGCGTTTTTCGAACGCACGCGCGCCGAATACTTGCGACGCGCGGAAGAGGCGCCTTACCGTTTCGCTATCATCGACTCCTCGCTGAGCATCGCGCGCATTCAGAAGCAGCTTGAAGAATTGATTTCAAGTCTCTGATTTTAAGGAAATATAATTTCCTTTTATAGCAATACCTAAAGTTCGCGTCAGATCTCACGTAACGCTTTCAACTGATTGAATTCAAAGAGAAACGATGATTTATCCGTGGCAAGCCGATGACTGGAACCGCCTGCTGCAACTGCGCGGCCACTGGCCGCACGCCTTGCTGCTGCATGGGCAGGCGGGCATCGGCAAGCTGCGCTTCGCGCAGCATCTCGCGCAAGGCCTGCTGTGCGAGGCGCAGCAGGCCAATGGCGAGCCGTGCGGCGCGTGCGTGGCCTGCAACTGGTTTGCGCAGGGCAATCATCCTGACTACCGGATCGTCGTGCCCGAGGCACTCGCGGCCGAAGCCGGCGTGAGCGGCGGCGCCGACGAAAAAGCCGACAAAGCCGACGCCGACGAAGGCAAGAAGACCCGCGCGCCCAGCAAGGAAATCAAGATCGAACAGATTCGCGGCCTGCTCGACTTTGTCGGCGTCGGTTCGCATCGCGGCGGCGCGCGTGTGGTCGTTTTATATCCGGCCGAGGCGCTGAACATCGCGGCAGCCAACGCCCTGCTCAAGACGCTGGAAGAGCCGCCGGCGGGCGTCGTGTTCCTGATGGTGTCGGCGCGCATCGACCGTTTGCTGCCCACCATCATCAGCCGCTGCCGCCAGTGGCCGATGAGCGTGCCCGCGCCCGAGGTGGCGACGAAGTGGCTGGCCGCGCAAGGCGTTGCCGAAGCGCCCGCGCTGCTCGCCGAAGCCGGCGGCGCGCCGCTCGCGGCGCTCGCGCTCGCCAGCGACGAAAACCGCACGCTGCGCGACTGGACGCTCAAGCAACTGGCCGCCGGTCCCGATTGCGACGCCTTCGCCTGCGGCGAGGCGCTGCAGAAGCTGCCGGTGCCGCTGGTACTGGGCTGGTTGCAGCGCTGGATGTACGATCTGCTGGCGCAGCGCACTGCCGGTGCGCCGCGTTATTTTCCGCAGGCCTCGGCGGCGTTGACGCGCTGCGCTTCGCAGGCGGATGCCAGCGCGTTTGCGCGCTTCACGCGCACCGTGACGCGTCAGCGCGCCGTCGAGAACCATCCGCTGAACGCGCGGCTGGTGTTCGAGGAACTGTTTATCGGCTACCGCGCGCTGTTCGCGTAAGCCGCGTCGGCGGCGAGCGCAAACGGCTCGCTGCCCAGGCCGGAAAGGGCTTTGCGCTGCGCGCCCCGGCCCGGTTGTTCGTCCCGTAATCGGTCTTTCATTTCAAATATAAGCACCATGAGCCTTGCCTACCGCGATGCCACGCTCGACGATCTGCCCGCGATCGTCGCCATCTACAACTCGACCGTGCCGTCGCGGCAAGTGACGGCCGACCTCGAACCGGTCACGGTCGAGAGCCGGCTCGCGTGGTTTCACGCGCACGGCCCGCACAAGCGCCCGCTGTGGGTGGTGGAAGACCCACAACAGCCCGGCCGCGTGATCGCGTGGCTGAGCTTTTCGGATTTCTACGGTCGTCCGGCCTACTTGCGCACCGCCGAAGTCAGCATCTATCTCGACGAAAGCGCGCGCGGCCAGGGCCTCGGCAAAAAGCTGCTGACGGCCTCGCTCGCGGCGGCGCCGGCGCTCGGCATCGACACCGTGCTGGGCTTCGTGTTCGGCCACAACGACGCAAGCCTGCGGCTGTTCCGCGGCTTCGGCTTCGACACATGGGGCTCGCTGCCGCGCGTGGCCGTGCTGGACGGCGTGGAGCGCGATCTGGTGATTCTCGGCAAGCGCCTCGATTCGGCTCACGCCGCCGCCTGATCTGCCTCAAGCCACTTTTCGCAGGACCTCATCATGTTTGTCGATTCGCACTGTCACATCAATTTCGAAGGACTCGCCGACCGCCTGCCGCAAGTGCTCGAGAACATGCGCAGCCATTCGGTTACGCATGCGCTGTGCGTGTCGGTCGATCTGGAGACGCTGCCGTCCGTGCTGGACATCGCGAGCCGGTACGAGAACGTCTACGCGTCGGTCGGCGTGCATCCGGATCACGAAGACATGCGTGAGCCGAGTCTCGCCGAGCTGATCGAGCTGGCCGTACATCCGAAAGTGGTCGCGATCGGCGAGACCGGGCTCGACTACTACCGGCTCGAAGGCCGCACGATCGCCGACATGGAATGGCAGCGCGAGCGCTTTCGCACGCACATCCGCGCCGCGCATGCGACGAAGAAGCCGCTGATCATCCATACGCGCTCGTCGGCGGAAGACACGCTGCGGATCATGGCCGAGGAACGCGCGAGCGAGCCGGGCGGCGTGATGCATTGTTTCACCGAGCCGTGGGCGGTGGCCGAGCAGGCCCTGGCGCAGAACTTTTACATCTCGCTGTCGGGTATCGTCACGTTCAAGAGCGCGACCGACGTGCAGGACGTCGCGCGCCGTGTGCCGCTCGAGCGCCTGCTGATCGAAACCGACTCGCCGTACCTCGCGCCGGTGCCGTATCGCGGCAAGCCCAATGAACCTGCGTACGTAAGTTATGTCGGACGCTTCATCGCGCAACAGCGTGAGATGCCGGACGAGGCGCTGGCCGCCGCGACCACGCAAAACTTCTTCCGGCTGTTCAAGATCCCGGTCCCGGCCGGCGAGTGATTCATAAAGTCTAGCAATATCAACAGGATAGGAAAGTCTCCTAAAGTAAAATATGAAAAATATTCCGATGTCGTCCGCCGCCTTCCAACCGACTTCCGCCGTGCACGGCGCGCTGGCTTCGGCGCGCCGCGGCGCATCGCGTGCCGCGCTCGCGGCCGCTTTCGTGTGCGCGGCGGTGAGCGCGCTGGTCACGGCGCCGGCGCAGGCGGCGCCGATCGACTCGCTGATCAAGTCGGTCAAGTTCGACGATGTCGATGGCGTGAACAAGCTGCTCGCGAAGGGCATGGACCCGAACAGCATCGACAACCAGGGCATTCCGCTGCTGGTGATCGCCGCGCGCGAGAAATCGGACAAGGTGGGCGCGGCGCTGCTCGCGAACCCGAAAACCAACATCGAGATCGAAGACAAAGCCGGCGAGAACGCGCTGATGATGGCTGCGCTGGTCGGCGACCTGGACTTCGTCAACCTGCTGATCGCGAAAGACGCCGAGGTCAACAAGAAGGGCTGGGCGCCGCTGCACTACGCGGCCGCGAACGGCCACGACGACATCGTCAAGGTGCTGCTCGACCACTCGGCCTACGTCGACGCGGGTTCGCCGAACGGCACCACGCCGCTGATGATGGCCGCGCGCGGTGGCCATGTGTCGACGGTAAAGCTGCTGCTCGACAACGGCGCGGATCTGACGGTGAAGAACCAGATCGGCATGACGGCGCTCGATTTCGCGAAGACTTACAAGGAGCCGGACGTCGTCGAAGGGCTGACCGCGCGCCTGCAGCAGACGCAGCAGAAGTGAACCGCGCGGCGGCCTGGCCGCTCGCCGGATTCGCCGCGCATTGGCCTGAAGATGGCGGCGGCCTGCCTGCTGCGCTTGCGTAAAACAGTGCAGAATGACGACTTGGCGCGCCAGCCGGCGCGCCGTCTGGATGCGGCGAAAGACCGCCTGATAAACGACCCTCGAAAGGAACACCATGCTGCGGGCTTTGATTTTCGCCAGCGCGTTTGCCGTCCCGCTATCGGCAGCCGCGTTTACGGGGGGCGACCTCAACAAGCTGTGCACCAAGACGGATGTGGCATCGCGTAGCGCCTGCGCCGCCTACATCGAAGGCGCCGCCGACGGCATCTTCAACACCATCGACGCGATCGGCGGCACCACCGGCCCGCGGGTCGGCCAGTACTTCTGCCTGCCGCCCGACGCACGCTCCGCGCAGTTGACCGATGCGGTGCGCAAGTACATCGCGGAAAATCCGATCGTCGCGGGCTACAACGCCAGCACGGCGATCTCGCTGGGGCTCGGCAAGGCATTTCCCTGCAAGAGCAGCGACTGATCTGAACGGCGGCCGCCCCGCGAGCCTGGGTGCCCCAGGCGGGCGGGCGTGGTGGCCGGCGAATGTCGTCGTATGCGGGCCGCACCGTCGCGGGGTTGAAAATTCGCGCCGGGCCGGCCGCTTCAAAGCCGGTTGAAAACCGGAACGCCCCTCTGCGCAACGGGGGGCCTGGGCGCGATTCGCGCACTGCGCGGCGATTGAGACCTAAGATGTCGGTAGTCCGCGGATGCGTCACGCGGGCGTGGCACAACAGGCCGCCTGTGATTGAACGCCGCCGTGAGGGCATGCGCGGCGGGGCGCTGGCTCTGCAACGCGCCCGGCACAGCCAGTACGCCGCCTGTTCGTCCGGCGGCCCCGCGCGCAGCGCGCGGCAGGCGGTACGGTATATCGCCAACGGCGTGGCCACGCGCTGCGCGCAGCGGTCCTGTCTACCATTCGAGCCAGGAGGAACATACCCCCCATGTCTACTCTCGACGACTTCAGCCTCGTCGCCGAAGCGCCGCTGCACACATGGTTCGGCGCGTTGATCGTGTCGGTGATCGTGGCGGTGGTGGCCATCGGCATTCACCGGGTCGGCGCACGCGTCGTGATGCGCATCGCGCGGCCGCATCCGCTCACTAGCGTCGTGCTGCGCTATGTCGACAAGCCGTCGCTGTTCGTCCTCGTGATTCTGGTGCTGGAAGGCGTGTGGTCCGAGGCGCCCGATACGCTCAGGCACATCGAGCCGGTCCGCGACGTCGCCGCGATCGCGCTGATCGCCGCGCTCACGTGGCTCTCGGTGCGCTCGGCGGCAGCCATCGGCGAGGCGATCATCCGCGCTCATCCGCTCGATAGCGCCGACAACCTGCAGGCGCGCCGCATCCATACACAAGCGCGGGTGCTCGCGCGCTCGGTGATGATCCTGATCGTGATCGTCGGCACGGGCGGCGCGCTGATGACCTTTCCGAATGTCCGCCAGGTCGGCGCGAGTCTGTTGGCGTCGGCGGGGGTGGCCGGTCTGGTTGCCGGTATCGCGGCGCGGCCGGTGCTCGGCAATCTGATCGCCGGTTTGCAGATTGCGTTGTCGCAGCCGATCCGCCTCGACGACGTCGTCGTGATTCAGGGCGAGTGGGGGCGTATCGAGGAAATCACCGGTACGTATGTGTCGGTGCGGCTGTGGGACCAGCGCCGGCTGATCGTGCCGCTGCAATGGTTCATCGAAAATCCGTTCACCAACTGGACGCGCAGCAGCTCACAGATCATCGGCACGGTGTTTCTGTTCGTCGACTACCGGATGCCGCTCGCGCCGCTGCGTGAAGAACTGGCGCGCATCGTGGAGAGCGCACCCGAGTGGGACCGCCGCGTGCAGGTGCTGCAGGTCACGGATGGCACCGAGCGCTCGATGCAATTGCGCGCGCTCGTCAGTTCGCTCGATTCCGGCCTGAACTGGGATTTGCGCTGCCGCGTGCGCGAAGGGCTGCTCGACTTCATCCAGCGACACTATCCGCAATATTTGCCGCGTACGCGTGCCGACGTGTCGGCGGAGCTGGAAGCCAGCACGAACGAGCAGATCGACTGGGTGCCGCGCAGCGCGCAGGCGCCGGCGGGCAGCACCGCCGCGCATACCGAGGCCGATCCGGTGGCCAGCCGGTTTGGACGGCCGGGCGCGGCGGAGGCTGCGCAGAAAGCGAAGGAAAAAGTGTAGCGGGCACGCGGGTAACGCATACTTTCATGAGTGCGTGAGTGCGTGAGTGCGTGAGTGCGTGAGTGCGTGAGTGCGTGAGTGCGTGAGTGCGTGAGTGCGTGAGTGCGTGATCGCACGACCGCACGACCGCATGAGCACGCACCGCGCCCGGCTCACATTGCGTGCCTGAACCGATCAGCCTCGCTAGCGGTCGAACTGTCCACTCACTCACGAACCTGGCGCGGCAACGGTATGCGTCATCGCGCTCCGGGCAACGGCGGCGCAACTCGCAACACCGCCGCCAGCATCGCCAACGCACACCTGCCCGCGCCGTGCTAACCAAGGAGGACATGCAACATGGGCCGACTGATCGTCGTGTCGAATCGCGTCGCCACACCGACGGAAACCAAGGGATCGGCGGGCGGCCTCGCGGTCGGCGTGTTCGGTGCGCTGAAGGACGCGGGAGGCGTGTGGTTCGGCTGGAGCGGCGACGTCGTCAGCGAGACCGTCGCCAACGCGGGGCCTACGCTGGAACAGGATGGTGCCGTGACCTTCGCGACCGTCGGTCTGACGCGCAAGGACTACGACCAGTACTATCGCGGCTTTTCGAATGCGACGCTGTGGCCGGTGTTCCACTACCGCAACGACCTCGCGCGTTACGAGCGCGAGGAGTATGCGGGCTACCGGCGCGTCAACGCATGGCTTGCGCACAAGCTGATCAAACTGCTCGAACCCGACGACATCATCTGGGTTCACGACTACCATCTGATTCCGTTCGCCGAGGCGCTGCGCAACGAGGGCGTGACGAACCGCATCGGCTTCTTCCTGCACATTCCGTTTCCCGCGCCGCAAATCCTGCTCAACATCCCGCCGCACGAAGAGCTGGTGAAGTCGCTGTCGTGCTACGACTTGCTCGGTTTCCAGACCGCCACCGACGAGCAGGCGTTCCACGACTACGTGACGCGCCATGCGCGCGGCACGGTGAGCGCGGACGGACTCGTCGAAGCATTCGGGCGCAAGCTGCGCACTGGCGTCTACCGGATCGGCGTGTTCCCCGACGAAATCGCCGAGCAGGCGAAGCGCTACGAAAGCCGCCAGCATGTGCTCGATCTGAAGCAGAGCCTCGAAGGGCGCAAGCTGATCATGAGCGTCGACCGGCTCGATTATTCGAAGGGGCTGGTCGAGCGCTTCCGCGCGTTCGAGCAGTTGCTGGAGCGCTCGCCCGAATGGCGCGGCAACGTCACGCTGGTGCAGATCGCACCGCCCACCCGCTCGGACGTCGCCACCTATCAGAAGATTCGCCAGGACCTCGAATACGAAGCAGGGCGAATCAACGGCCGCTATTCGGGCCTCGACTACACGCCGATCCGTTATCTGAACCAGCAGTACGACCGCTGGAAACTGATGTCGCTGTTTCGCGAATCGCAGATCGGTTTCGTGACGCCGCTGCACGACGGCATGAACCTGGTCGCAAAAGAATACGTCGCCGCCCAGAATCCCGACGACCCCGGCGTGCTGGTGCTGTCTGTTTTCGCGGGCGCGGCGGCGGAGTTGAGTGGTGCGCTGCTGGTCAATCCGCACGATGCGATCGGCATGTGCGAAGCATTGCAGCGCGCCTTGCAGATGCCGCTCGACGCGCGTCAGCGGCGGCATGAGATCAATATGGCGGCGCTGCGCAAGAACGATCTCGGCGTGTGGCGCGACACCTTCCTGAGCGATCTGCGCAAGGTGCCGGTGCAGAAACCGGGTAAGGGCGGCGGGCACAAGTGACGGCGCATGGGGATGAGGTCATGGCGGCGGACGTGCCGCCGCTCGCGTTCGCACGACGGAGGAACGCATGCTGAGCGCCCTGGCCGTCGCGGGGTACCGGTCGTTGCGCGAGTTGATCGTGCCGCTCGGCCGCCTGAACGTGATCACCGGCGCGAACGGCAGCGGCAAGTCGAGCGTGTATCGCGCGCTGCGCTTGCTGGCGGAGACCGCGCGCGGCGGCGTGATTACATCGCTCGCGCGCGAGGGCGGTTTGCCGTCGACGCTGTGGGCCGGTCCCGAGCGTTTTTCGCGCGCGATGCTGGCGGGCGAGTCGCCAGTCGAGGGGACGCGCCGCAAGGAGCCGGTCAGTCTCCGGCTTGGCTTCGCCAGTGACGAATTCAGCTACGCGATCGACCTGGGCTTGCCGACGCCGCAGGCGTCGAGCAAATTCCAGCTCGACCCGGTCATCAAACGCGAGTGCATCTGGAGCGGACCGCTGCTGCGGCCTTCGGCGTTGCTGGTCGACCGCCACGGCGTCGCGCTGCGCACGCGTGACGGCAACGGCGACTGGCAGACCGTTCCGCAACCTGTCGCCAGTTTCGACAGCATGATGACGGAGTTCTCCGACCCGCGCAGCGCACCTGAAATGGTCACGGTGCGCGAGCAGATCCGCTCGTGGCGCTTCTACGATCATTTCCGCACCGACGCCGAAGCGCCCGCGCGGCTGCCGCAAATCGGCACGCATACGCCGGTGCTGTCCAACGACGGCACGGACCTCGCGGCGGCCTTGCAGACCATCCGCGAGATCGGCGACCCGGCCGCGCTCGACGCGGCAATCGACGACGCCTTTCCGGGCTCGCAACTGGACGTCACGACGCACGATGGCCGCTTCGAAGTGGCGATGCGCCAGCACGGCCTGCTGCGGCCGCTGAAAGGCGCGGAACTGTCGGACGGCACCTTGCGCTATCTGCTGCTGGTTGCCGCATTGCTCACGCCGCGTCCGCCCGCGCTGCTGGTGCTGAACGAACCGGAAACGAGCCTGCATCCGGACCTGCTGCCGGCGCTCGCGCGTCTGATCGCGCGCGCATCGGCGAATTCGCAGGTGCTGGTGGTATCGCATGCGGCGCGGTTGATCGCGGCGCTCGAACGCGAGGAGGCGAGCCAGTCGATCGTGCTGGAGAAACACTTCGGTGCGACGCGCCTCGCCGATGCCGACGACCTCGAACCGCCCGCCTGGAAATGGCCGGCGCGCTAGTCTTTGGGGCCGACGAGCGGGTCGGGCCGGATGTAAGCCGACTGTAACAGCGCAGAGCAAATGCAAGGTTGGGGGCTTTTCCCCGGGCGCCAGGGAATAATGCTCCGATGCCGGTGGTGCACGCGCCCTCGCGTCACCCTCGCGCCGTTGCATTGATCGGAGTGAACGGCGCTGTCATACTCGGCGTCGCTGACGCGCACCGCCACGAGGCGCAAGCCGTCAGTTCATGGAGACATACAATATGAAGATTGCGCAGATCGCCCCTCTGACCGAATCGGTGCCGCCGAAGCTGTACGGCGGCACGGAGCGCGTCGTGTCGTACATCACCGAGGCGCTCGTCGAACTCGGCCATGACGTGACGCTGTTCGCAAGCGGCGACTCCGTCACCAGTGCGAAGCTCGAAGCGGTCTGGCCGCGCGCGCTGCGTCTGGACCCCGGCATTCGCGACCGCATCGCGCCGCACATGCTGCTGATGGAACTGGTGCGCCGCCAGGCCGACGAGTTCGACGTGCTGCACTTTCACCTCGACTATTACTCGTTCTCAGTGTTCAAACGGCAGGAGACGCCGTTCGTCACGACGATGCACGGCCGCCTCGATTTGCCCGAGCAGCAGCCGGTCTTCGACACCTTCAACACCGCGCCGGTAATTTCGATTTCAAACGCGCAGCGTCATCCGCTGCCGCAGGCGCGCTGGCTCACCACCGTCTATCACGGCTTGCCGGAGCAGCTCTACACGCCGCAGCCGGTCGAGCAGAAGTACCTCGCGTTTCTCGGCCGCATCTCGCCGGAAAAGCGCGTCGACACGGCGATCCGCATTGCCGGGCGTTGTGGAATGCCGATCCGCATCGCCGCGAAAGTGGACGCGGCCGACCGCGAGTACTTCGAACGTGAGATCCGGCCGCTGCTGGACTTGCCCTACGTGGAGTTCATCGGCGAGATTGCGGATAACCAGAAGGCCGAATTCCTGTCGGGCGCACATGCGCTGCTGTTCCCGATCGACTGGCCGGAGCCGTTCGGTCTCGTGATGATCGAGGCGATGGCGTGCGGCACGCCGGTGATCGCGTTCAATCGCGGCTCGGTGCCGGAAGTGATCGAAGACGGCGTGACGGGCTTTATCGTCGAGGACGAGATTGGCGCGGTGGCGGCGGTCAACCGTCTGCACAAGATGCCGCGCGCCGGCGTGCGGCAGCGCTTCGAGGAGCGCTTCACCTCGCACCGGATGGCGCAGCAGTACGTGGATGCGTATCAGTCGGTGATTCGCGCGCAGAAGCGCTCGCGCTTCAAGGTGATCGATACGTCGTCGGGAAGTTGACGCGGCGGACTCGCTCGTCCGCTGCGGCGAGCCGCGCATTCGGATATGCGCGGCGCGGTGAAAAAAGAACGGCGGTGTGCGATGCGCACCGCCGTTTTTCATTGCTGCTTCATGCTGAGCGGTTGCCTTGGGCGGCCGCCGGACTTTAGCGGCACAAGCCCTGAAGGACAGCCTGAACGCCGGGATAAGCCGCGGCCGCAAGCCCGATCGAACCCGCCGCCGCGACGCTCACGCTCGCCGCCCTGCAACCGCAGACCGCACGGGCCCGCGTCTGACCCGGCCACCGCCGCTCACGCAACCGGGCGGATCAGACGCTTACCCCGCAGACCTCCCAAGCGGATAGCACGCTCAGATCTTCAGGCGCGACACCTTGGTGCCCTGCAGCGACAGGTCGCCCATCAGGCCGGCATTGGTCAGCACGAATACCTGGACCGGGGCGGTTGCCGTGGTCGTGTCGATTGCACCGTTCGCGCCGACCTTCACCAGCGCGACCGAGGCGTCGCCGCCGACCGACCAGCCATCCGCATTGCGGAATTTGTCGAGCGAGTCCTGCGTCATGAACAGGAAAATGATGGCCTTCGATTGCGCGCCCGCCTGCAGGCCGAACGACCCGGAAATCGTGCTGTAGTAGCCGACCGAGGCGCCGCCCACGCGCAACGCGCCTTCGCCGTACTGACCACCGACGATAAAGCCCGCTTGCAGAACCGACGGGAACACCAGCACGCCGCGCGCCTTCGACACCAGTTCGCGGGAACCCTTCACGGTCGTGAAGAGGCGTGAGAGCGTACCGTCGACGGCGGCGTCGATCGACTGCCGCTTGGATGAATCGGTGGATGGCGTGGGGTTGCTGCTGCTGGAAGACGTGGTCGTACAGCCAGCGAGTGCAATGCCTCCGAAAGCGAGCGCAGCGGTAGTCTTCAACATGAAGTTTCGTCTTTGCATCGTTTTTCTCCGTGTAGTTCCGGGGCGCAACATGAGGGCGAATGTCGCCGGGTTGCCTTTGAGTTATATCACAAGCGAGTGCGAACGCGCACTTGGCTGGCAGGCGAGAAGCCTTGTGTGACGGGGCTTTGCGGCTGATCGCAAGATGCCGTGCTGTAATTTTGACCTGCCTCGGTGCCGGCCCTGAAAGGGCTTGTGTGGCGTTTTGTTTGGGCTTGCCGCGAGACCTGCGTCGTGCGCAGTCGCGCATCGGCTAAACGTGCGGTGTCAGGCGGAAAAGCGCTTTTTACCGATTTTTGAGCCGGGCTCAGGCGCTGAAAATCGACATGGAAGTGTTGCCTGGACGCCGCATTTGATTGGCGACACGAAAGTCGGGAAGCGTGGGACAGGCGAGCCGCGGCGGGGCCTCTCCCGTGATCTTTTCGGCCTTCGCCTGAGGGCGCCTCTTGCGACGCATCTCATCCATGATTCGCCGGACTCTTGACCGGCGGCGGGCGCCGCAGTGCGCGGCGCACCATGCCGATCAGCATGCCGATCAGCAGCAGCACGACCGCCGGCACGACCCAGTAGCCGACGAACGCATGCCACAGATACCCGATCAGCGTCGTGCGGCGCACACTGTATTCGTTGCGCGCGTCCTGCTGGCGCGGCGCATTGGCGGCCAGCACGTCGGCGGGACAGCCGGCCGCCTGCGCCTCGTCGGGCTTGCCGTGGCAGCGCGCGGGCGCGCCGGCGGCGCGTTGTGCAGCGGTGAAATTCCAGGTGGTCAGCGCGCGGTCGAGGTCGACGGCGTTGTACGCCATTTCCTCGCGGATCTCGCTGACTGCGACGATCGCCACGGGCACGGCCCAGAAAACGATGACGAGCAGCCACCGCCTCAACCAGCGGTTTTTATGCTTCGATACCATCCTTGCCTCCAATCGATGCTCAGCAGCACCAACGACAAGATGGCGGCCCGTCTAATGTTGTATATGGGGGTGAGCCGTCTCCGCAGCCATCATAGAAGAAAACGGCGGGTTCAGGCGGGTGGACTGCGAAGGGCGGGGTGAGAGGCGAGGGAAGCGGGAGGCCGCGCGAGACGTCGAAGCGGAGGTCGGCGCGGCCGTATTCGAGCAATCAGCGCCTCGTCATCATGCTCGTTGCATGGCGCCGATGCGCTGCGTTCAGTCGTACTCAGTTAGCCGGCGCGGACGACAGGCAGGTCTTCATGAAGGCCTTGCGCTCGTCGCCTTTCTTGCCGGTGGCCTGCGTGTTACACACTTTCATCTTTTCCTGTTGGGTCATCGGCGCGGCGGCCGGCTTCGCGGACAGGCAGGTTTGCATGAACGCCTTGCGGTCATCGCCTTTCTTGTCGCCGGCCTGCTTGTTACAGTCAGCCATCTTGGTTTGCTGGCTGTTCCCGGCGAACACCGGCGAAACGAGAACCGCGCCGAGCACCAGCGTAGCGATAGCGGATTGGATTTTCATGTGACACTCCATCGGTGGTGAAAACGTTTTTGGTCGTTCATGCGCGTGGGCGTCAACGGCATCCAGGGCCCCCCGGCACGTCCATTATGGCAAATACTGTCTGCCTGAACGGATAAAAGCGCATTCCGGTTGACAGGCGCCCACGCTCGTTTTCCCTGACGCGAAGGGGGACCGGACATCCCGCCGCCTATTGAAACAGGCGAATGAGGCCCGAGTGGAAATATGTTATGCAATCCAGATCAATTAATTAAGCTTATTCCATGGAATCGGCTTATCCACTATTTGAATCATTGATTGAAAGGTAGAAATGTAATCAGCATTGCTGCGAATGCAAATGAATAGTAAATCGGCATAAAATTCCTTGGTGAATCAGCTGGGCAAAGTTGACGCCAGCGCCTTGCGGTCACCCTCTCTCGCCAGCCACAGGAGGGCTCGCCATGCACTATCTGTTGATGTACGACTTCGTTTCCGACTACCTCGAACGGCGTCCCGCGTATCGCGACGAGCATCTGAAACTCGCGTGGGCGGCGTCGGCGCGCGGTGAACTCGTGCTCGCCGGCGCGCTCGCCGACCCCACGGACGGCGCCGTGCTGCTCTTCGAAGCCGATTCTCCCGCTGCCGCCGAAGCCTTTGCCAGAAAGGATCCGTACGTGCTCGCCGGACTCGTGACGCGCTGGCGCGTGCGCGAGTGGACGACGGTGGTGGGTGACGCCGCCGCGAAACCGACTCGCTAGAAGCAGCGCCCACAAGCCAGATCGAGCGCCGTATCAAGAGAAATGAGGGCGCACGCGCAGGCACCGCACGCGCCCCTTGCGTCCCCCATCATTTGCGTCATGCATACACGCCGTCAGCGCGACCGTCAGCTGGCGCCGGTCATTCGCACACTCCCATAACGCATTGAAATGCGCTTTAAATCACGTGTAGGATTGGTAAATCCTATTCGAGCGTGACGCGCGTCGTTGTGCTCTGCAATACGACGCTCCACTGTCAGGTTCGTCACCCCTTGTGTGACGGCAATGCAAGTAAAGACGCAGTGAAAAGGACAAGATTGTTTCTATCCGTAACACTTGTCTCAACTGTACTCACGCAAACCCTGGGATGGTATGCTTCGTGCACAAATTCTCCCATGCACGAGTGAGACCACGTTCTGTGCTTCGCAATAGGGACAAACCGCACTAAGTCAGGGCGGTATTGACCAGCCAACTGAACGTACCAAACATATTTGTGCAACCGAGGGCCGCACACGGATCGTGAAAGTTGAATCCGTGGCAGGTCCAACGCCGCGGCCAGGCCAGGCCGCGTGGAGAAAACCCAAATGTTTTTCGATGAGCTAAGCAATGACGAATGGGCGCTGCTGGCAGCGCTTGTCTCCGATGAGCCGGCCGTCCGTCTGAACCGACGCGGCCGGCCCCGCGCCGAACCACGTATCGTGGCGAATGCCGTCCTGTGGATTCTGACTACCGGCGAGCCCTGGTCGAAACTGCCGGGGCGCTATCCGTCGGGTCCCACGTGCCGTCGCCGGTTTGAAGAATGGCAACTGAACGGCACGCTGCTCGAAATGGTCCGGTTGTTGTCGCAGACCGGGCGCACTTTCGCGTACGTCCCCCAGCCGGCGCCGCCCGTCGCGGCCAAACCCGCAGCGCCGGCCGCGGAAACACCCAGCATGCGCGACGAGAGTCTGCGTGGCGTGTCCTGGAGGAGTCCCGAGTCGTGGCAGGCGCCGGGCGTGTCGAGCACGCTCGCCAACTGGCGCTCGGCTGATCCGATCGCCGACATGACGCGGCAATTGTCCGGCCTCGCGGCTGCGACACCGGTGGCGCGCACGCAGGCAAACTCCGCAACGGCCGAGATGCGCGCCGCTGTGCCTGCCGATTTCGGTGAGGCGGGTGCGGTCGGCACGGCGATGGGCCAGCTGAATTCGGCGATCGCGTCGGCACGTCACGCGCAAGCACCGGACGATCAGCGCAGCCCGTTGTCGCTGAGTCTCGCGCCACGCGGCATGCAGATCGCCGGCCCGCACGGCTATCTGATCTACGTCGTGGCGGAGCCGGTGCCGAACGAGATGTATCGCGCGTGGGCGGAAATCATGAAGGACGGCAAGCGCGTCGAGCGCTCCGGCCTCGTCGGCCCGCGCTTCGCGGATGTGCACGAGGCGGAGCAGTACGCGCTCGACTGGGCGCAGCAGTGGATCGACCGGGAACGCGCGACGCAGGCGGCGGCCGAATCCACCGCGGGCGTGGCTCGTGCGCCGTCGGCCTATGCGCCGAGACAAACGGCACGTCCGTTGCCCGCCTTGCGCCACGTGCCGGAGCCGGTTGCGGTGAATCATGGCGCGCCGCTGCACGGTCCGCTCAATGCATTCCGTGGACCGTTGCGCCGTTATCCCGGTGACGCGCCGGTCGCAGCCCCCGTATCCGACGGCAATAGCAGCACCTCAGAGCGCGCATCGGATCGCTTTTCGTCGACGTACACAGAACTCATCTCCCACGCGGGATGAGCACGGCGAATAGCTAGTTCAGCAGCACCCCGCGGCAGTCAGGAGCAACCGCCGCAGGTTCCCGCTTCATTCGTGGTGATTCAACCGTGCTGCCTGATCACTGGCGTCCATACGTGTCGTCGAAACGCACGATGTCGTCTTCGCCGAGATACGAACCCGACTGCACCTCGATCATTTCGAGCGGCATCTTGCCCGGGTTCTCGAGGCGGTGCGTGACGCCCAGCGGAATATAGGCCGATTCGTTTTCGGAGACGATAAAGCGCTCTTCACCGCGCGTGACGAGCGCCGTGCCGCGCACGACGATCCAATGTTCGGCGCGGTGATGATGCATTTGCAGCGAAAGCCGCGCACCGGGTTTCACGACGATGCGTTTAACCTGGAAGCGCTCGCCGGTATCGACGGAATCGTAGTTGCCCCACGGGCGATGCACCTTGCGATGGTTGGACGCTTCCAGCCCGCCTTCTTCGCGAATCCGGCCGACGATCTTCTTCACGTCCTGCACGCGCGACTTGTCGGCGACGAGAATCGCGTCGGCCGTTTCGACCACCACGAGGTCCTGTGTGCCGACGCAGGCAATCAGTCGTCCTTCGGAATGCGCGAAAGTCGACGACGCGCCTTCGAACATCACGCGGCCGCGGCTCACGTTGCGCTCGGCGTCTTTCTCCGAGATGTCCCAGATCGCGTCCCATGAGCCCACGTCCGACCAGCCCGCCTGCAGCGGCACGACCACACCGGTGGCGATGCTCTGATCGGCGCCGAGCTGTTCCATCACCGCGTAGTCGATCGAATTCGACGGCGAGGCGCTGAACGCGTCGCGCTGCAGACGGAAAAAGTCACCGTCCGCTTTGCCGCCCGCGAACGCTGCTGAGCACGCCTCGTAAATGGCCGGCTGGAAATGGCGAATCGCCTTCAGCCAGGTGGACGCCCGCATGATGAAGATGCCGCTGTTCCACCAATACTCGCGCGATTCGACGTAGCGCTGCGCGAGTTCCAGATGCGGCTTCTCGACGAAGCGGTCGAGCTGATGCGCAGCGATCTTGCCGGATGCTTCGTCATCCGTAGCATTCGTCTGTGCGGCGAGCGCCGCACCGATGCGAATGTAGCCATAGCCGGTTTCCGCGCGCGTCGGCACGATGCCCATCGTCACGATGTGCCCGGCCGCCGCATGCTGCACACCGGCGGCCACCGCCGCATGGAAGCCGGCGCTGTCGGAGACGGCGTGGTCGGCAGGCATCACGACCATGATGCCGTCACTGTCCTGCGCGGCGATCGACAACGCGGCCACCGTCAGCGCGGGCGCCGTATCGCGGCCTGCGGGTTCGAGAATCAGCCGGGTCGGCTTGCCGCTCGTGCGTAGTTGCTCGGCGGTGGTGAAGCGCTGCTCCTCATTGGCCACCACGACCAGTTGCTCGGTGAGCGGGTAGCCGGATTCGAGTCCGTCGAGACGACGGGTGGTGGATTGCAGCAGCGAGTCTTCGCCGAGCAAACCGATCAGCTGTTTCGGATGCTGCTCGCGCGACATCGGCCACAACCGCGTGCCGGAGCCGCCCGCGAGAATCACGGGGTGAACCTTGAGTTTGACGTTCAGGGGCATAGCTTGCGTGGACCGGGTGTCGGCGGGTGTCGCCGTGACCGGAGCTGTCATGATGGACTCCTCGAGGCTGGGTGAATGCGACGAGTTTTATCATGAAGTCTGGAATCAATAAAAGCGCGTTAAATGAAAACTATATAAATGCGCGCAATAAAAATATCCATTTCATGTAGAAAAAATGTCCGGTCGATTTATAAAAAAGAAAAATTACCCGAAAAAAATCGGCGGCCATTTTTTTACCGCACATTCTGCGTCAGAATGACGTCACGAAGTCAGGCGTAAGCTTCGTAGGGAATTGCGAGGCGCGGACGAATTTACCTTACAAATCGGCCTTAAGAGCGCTCCAAAAGCGGCAGGAAGCCTCAATTCGGTAATAATTGCCGAACAAAACTCAGAAAAAATATCGAAACTTTGACCGATACAATTTGAGATATTTTGCGGTCTTGCAGTGCGAATTTTAATATCGCTTTATCTATACCTGTACAAGGGTATTCACTCATTCCGACATCAATTTCCCGATCCGGCCATTCAGGCAATTTCAGGTTCGGGAAAAGGGAAGGGCAATCGCACCGGTTCAATCAGTTTCGCGTCGCGCAGGTTTATTGCGGGACGCGCTCGACGGCGTGGTGTGCCCGATTGGCGGACGGGGTGGCGACGGATTCAACCAACCAACGGATGGCACTTGACTGACGAACTGAGGGGCAGCGCATGCTGAGCGTTCTATCGAGAATCATCGACATCGCCATGGTCGCGCTCGGCGCCGCCATCGCGGCGGCCGTGCACAGCGGGAAGTTCGTGTGGCTGGACGATATGCAAAGCGTGTCGCTCGCGTTCGGCTGCCTGCTGGTGGTGGTGTTTTTCCCGGCGCTCGGCATCTATCAATCGTGGCGCGGCAAGCCGCTCTACGACCTGTTGTCGCGCGTGGCGGGCGGCTGGGTGATGGTGGAGATCACGGGCGTGCTGATCAGCTTCAGCCTGCACCGCTCGGACAGCCTGTCGCGGCTGTGGCTCGTGTACTGGGCAATTGCCACCATCGTGCTGCTGATCGTCACCAAGGTGATCGTCTATTCGATCCTGCGCGGGCTGCGCCGCGAAGGCTTCAATCAGCGCGCGGTGGCGATCGTCGGCGGGGCGCCGTATGGGCGCTTCCTGATCGAGCAGATGCGCAGCCGCCCGGAAGCGGGCTTCAGCCCGGTCGTGATGTTCGACGAGGACGGCACCATCAATCACTACGAAGACCCGGACGCGGGCGACGTGATCGAAGGCGTGCCGGTCGAGCGCGACTATCAGCGGATGATCCAGCTGGTGCGCCAGCGTGCGATCCGCGAGTTGTGGCTGGCGCTGCCGATCTCGAAGGAAAAGGCGATCCATCGCTTCGTGATGGACCTGCGCAACGACTTCGTGAACATCCGCTTCATTCCGGACGTGCGCAGTCTCACGCTGTTCAATCAGCCGATGGTCGAGTTGCTCGGCGTGCCGGCGATCAACCTGGCCGCCTCGCCGATCACCGATCTGCGCGTGCTGCCCAAGCGCGTGTTCGACCGCCTGTTCGCACTCGCCGCGTTGACCGCGCTGTCGCCGCTGATGCTGGTGATCGCGGCCATGGTGAAGCTGAGTTCGCCCGGCCCGGTGTTCTTCCGCCAGAAGCGCAAGGGCATCGACGGCAATCAGTTCGAGATCTACAAATTCCGCTCGATGAAGCAGCACAAGGAAGAGGCCGGCAAGATCACCCAGGCCACGCGCCGCGACCCGCGGATCACCGCGGTCGGCGCGTTCCTGCGGCGCACCAGCCTCGACGAACTGCCGCAGTTCATCAACGTGCTGCGCGGCGAGATGTCGGTGGTCGGCCCGCGCCCGCATGCGCTCGAACACGACGACATCTACAAGGATCTGGTGAAGGGCTACATGCACCGCTACCGGATCAAGCCCGGCATCACCGGATGGGCGCAGATCAACGGCTATCGCGGCGAAACCGACCGCATCGAAAAGATGATGGGCCGCGTCAAGCTCGATCTGTACTACATGCAGCACTGGACCTTCTGGCTCGACATCAAGATCGTCGTGCTGACGCTGTGGAAGGGCTTCGTGGGCAATAACGCTTATTGAATCCCGCGATCGAGCCCCGGTCATGCAACGCGACGCGCCACATGAGCGCACGCCTGAATCAACTCCACCGAATCAACTCCTTTTCTCGAGGTGCAACACATGAACCTGACGATCATCGGTAGTGGCTACGTAGGCCTCGTGACGGGCGCTTGTCTGGCCGACATCGGCCACGACGTGTTCTGTCTCGACGTCGATCAGCGCAAGATCGACGTGCTCAACAACGGCGGCGTGCCGATCCATGAACCGGGTCTGCAGGACATCATCGCGCGCAATCGCAAGGCCGGGCGCCTGAAGTTCTCGACCGACGTCGAGGCCGCAGTCGCGCACGGCGACATCCAGTTCATCGCGGTCGGCACGCCCTCCGACGAGGACGGTTCCGCCGACCTGCAATACGTGCTCGCCGCCGCGCGCAATATCGGCCGGCATATGACGGGCTTCAAGGTGATCGTCGACAAATCGACGGTGCCGGTCGGCACGGCCTCGCGCGTGCGTGACGTGGTCGCGGCCGAACTGGCCGCGCGCAACGCCGCGCACATGTTCTCGGTGGTGTCGAATCCGGAGTTCCTGAAAGAGGGCGCGGCGGTCGAAGACTTCACGCGACCCGATCGCATCGTGCTCGGCTGCGACGAGGACGTGCCCGGCGAAAAAGCGCGCGAACTGATGAAGCGTCTCTACGCGCCGTTCAACCGCAACCGCGAACGCACGCTGTACATGGACGTGCGCTCGGCCGAATTCACCAAGTACGCGGCCAACGCGATGCTCGCCACGCGCATCTCGTACATGAACGAACTGGCCAATCTGGCCGACCGTGTCGGCGCGGATATCGAAGCGGTGCGCCGTGGCATCGGCTCCGATCCGCGCATCGGCTACGACTTCCTGTATGCCGGTTGCGGCTACGGCGGCTCGTGCTTCCCGAAGGACGTGCAGGCGCTGATCCGCACGGCCGCGGACCACAAAGCGAACCTGCGCATTCTCGAAGCGGTGGAAGCGGTCAACGACACGCAAAAGCGCATCCTCGCGCAGAAGATCGTCGCACGTCTGGGCGAAGACCTGTCGGACCGCACGTTCGGCGTGTGGGGCCTCGCGTTCAAGCCGAACACCGACGACATGCGTGAAGCGCCGAGCCGTCCGCTGATCGCCGAACTGCTGCGCCGCGGCGCGCGCGTGAAGGCCTACGACCCGGTCGCGATCGACGAATCGAAGCGCGTGTTCGCGCTCGATCTGAAGGACGTGCCGCAGCAGCACGCGCGCCTCACGTTCGTGAAGGAAGAAATGGAAGCGGCCGAGGGCGTCGACGCGCTGGTGATCCTCACCGAATGGAAGGTGTTCAAGAGCCCGGACTTCGACGCGCTCAAGGAGATGCTGAAGATGCCGCTGATTTTCGACGGCCGCAATCTCTACGAGCCGGATGCGCTGCTCGAACTCGGCATCGAGTATCACGCGATCGGCCGTCAGCACGCGCTGCGCAATGCGCCGGCGCGGGTCGGCGCGAACGGCCTGCCCGTCGCGCACGCGGATGTCGATACACGCGCGGTGAACGCCGCCGCCGCGAGCCTCTAGGCCGCCGGGCCACCCGCTCACCACGCGCCTCGTCAAGGAGCCTGCCATGTTCGCCAACGTTCTGATCGTTTGCCACGCCAACGTCTGCCGTTCGCCCGCCGCCGAAATGCTGTTCAAGGCGAGGCAGCGGGCGGCGTCGGAAGCAGGGCGCTCCGCCGCGCCGATCGCGTTTCATTCGGCGGGCCTGCGCGCGATGAACGGCCACGCGATGGACCCGGTCATGCAACGCCTGCTCGCCGAGCAGGGCGTTGCCTCCGGCATCCATTACTCGCGCCGGCTGGACCGCAAGCTCGTGCGAGCCGCGGATCTGGTGCTGGTCACGGAGCGCGCGCAGGTGAGCGACGTCGAAGCGCTCGATCCGGCCTCGCGCGGCAAGGTCTATCCGCTCGGCAAATGGGAAGACGATTCCGACGTCGCCGATCCGCACGGCGGCGAGGAAACCGCTTACAGGGAGAGTCTCGTGCTCATCGAACATCTGGTCATGGGATGGCTGAAAAAAATATGCTGATGCAAAAACTCACTGCAAACTCATTCGCGAACGTCAAGGCCGGCTTCAGTACGAAGTTCGCCGCGACACTTTTGCTGACGTCTTTTCTGTCGGCCTGCGCCACCGCACCGGGCAATTATCTCGACACGTCGCGCCTGAAAGAGGACGACCAGAACCGGCCCACCGAAACCTATCCGGTCCATCTGATCGACGGCAACCTGATCGCCGCGCAGGCGCAGGCGGCCGCTTCGAAAACCCAGGTGCTGCCGACCTCGGCTCTGAGCGACCCGTCGCAGTACGTGTACCGTCTCTCGCCGCAGGACATTCTCGGCATCACCGTGTGGGATCACCCTGAATTGACCACGCCGCAGGGCAGCACGCTGTCCTCGGGCGGCAACACCACGCAGTCGATCGGCGGTGCGTTGCAGCAGCCGTATACGGCCGCGCTGCCGGGCCAGGCCGACCCGTACGGCCAGACCATCGCCGCCGACGGCACGATCTTTTTCCCGTTCGTCGGCCGCATCAAGGCCGCGGGCAAAACCACCGGCGAGTTGCGCGAGCAGCTCGCGAGCGGCCTCGTGCGCTATATCCGCAATCCGCAGGTCGACGTGCGCGTGCTGTCGTATCGCGGCCAGAAAGTCCAGGTGACCGGCGAAGTGAAGACGCCGGGACCGCTCGCCATCAGCGACGTGCCGCTCTCGCTGGTCGACGCGATCACGCGCTCGGGCGGCACGAACTCGGACGCCGATATCCAGCGCGTGCGCCTCACGCGCAACAACAAGCTCTACACGCTCGACGCCGACCGCATGCTCGATCGCGGCGACACCACGCAGAACGTGATGCTGCAAAACGGCGACGTGATCAACGTGCCGGACCGCACCGACAGCCGCATCTTCGTGCTGGGTGAAGTGAAGACGCCGATCCAGGTGCCGATCGTGCGCGGCCGCATGACGATCGCCGATGCGCTGACGCAAGGCGGCGGCATCCTGAACACCGACGCCAATCCGCGCCAGATTTTCGTGATGCGCGGCATGAAGGACCATCCGACCACGCCGGAGGTGTTCCGCCTCGACATGACGCAGCCGGACTCGATCATGCTGTCCTCGCAGTTCCAGTTGCAGCCGCTCGATGTCGTGTATGTGGGCACCGCCGCTTCGACCACCTTCAACCGTGTGTTGCAGCAGGTCCTGCCGAGCGTGCAGACGCTGTTCTATCTGAAGCAGTTGACGCGCTGAACCTCTGAGCCGTAGACAGGCCCGCGCCGCGCCGCTCTCTTCATGGGCGCGGCGCGGGACCGAAGCAAAAACGCCGAAGCAACCGATACGGGATCGAATTGTGAGCAATCAAATCTCTCCACACATGGCCGGTCCGATCAAGACCGAAGAAGAGGACATCGTCCTCGGGCAACTGGTGCAGGTGATCATCGACGACATCTGGTGGCTGCTTGCAATCGCCGGCGTGATCATCGCGATGGCCGTCGCGTACTGCTACCTCGCGAAGCCGATCTATTCGGCCGATGCGCACGTGCGCGTCGAGCAGTCCGACAACACGTCGCAGGCGCTCACGCAGACGCAGACGGGCGCCGCGATCACGAGCGGCTCGACCTCGCTGCCGACCGACGCCGAAATCGAAATCATCAAGAGCCGCGGCGTGGTCGGTCCGGTGGTGCAGCAATTGAAGCTGAACTTCAGCGTCACGCCGAAGACGGTGCCGCTGCTCGGCAGCATCGCCGCGCGCCTCGCTACGCCCGGCCAGCCGGCGCGGCCGTGGCTGGGGCTGACGTCGTACGCATGGGGCGGCGAATCCGTCGACCTCGATTCCATCGACGTGACGCCCGCGCTCGAAGGCCAGAAGCTGAATCTGCGCGTGATCGACGAGCAGCACTACGAGTTGTTCGCACCCAACGGCGCGCTGCTGCTGCGCGGTCAGGTCGGGCAACAGGCGCAAGGCGGCGGCGTGACGATGCTCGTGAACAGTCTGGTCGCGCGTCCGGGCCAGGAATTCACGGTGATGCGCGCCAACGACCTCGACGCGATCACCGCGTTCCAGTCGGCCATCACCGTGCAGGAGCAGGGCAAGCAGACCGGCGTGATCCAGATCTCGCTGGAAGACAAGAGCCCCGAACACGCGGCGCTGGTCGCCAACGCGCTCGCGCAATCGTACGTGCGCCAGCACGTCTCGAACAAGCAGGAAGACGCGATCCGCATGCTCGACTTCCTGAAGAGCGAGGAGCCGCGCCTGAAGTCCGATCTGGAGCGCGCCGAAGCGGCATTGACCGCGTATCAGCGCCAGTCCGGCTCGATCAACGCGAGCGACGAGGCCAAGGTGTACCTCGAAGGCAGCGTGCAGTACGAACAGCAGATCGCCGGCCTGCGTCTGCAGATGGCACAGCTGACCGAGCGTTACGGCGACGACCATCCGCTGCTCAAGGCCGCGCGTGAGCAGATGGCCGAGCTGCAGGCTCAGCGCGCCAAATACGCGGACCGTTTCCGCGATCTGCCGGCCACCGAAGTGAAGGCGGTGCAGTTGCAGCGCGACGCGAAGGTCGCTGAAGACATCTACGTGCTGCTGCTCAACCGCGTGCAGGAGTTGTCGGTGCAGAAGGCGGGCACGGGCGGCAACGTGCATATCGTCGACGCGGCGCTGCGTCCGGGCGCACCGGTCAAGCCGAAGAAGATGCTGATCCTGTCGGCCGCGGTGATTCTCGGGCTGATCGCGGGCACCGGTTTCGTGTTCCTGCGCCGCAATATGTTCAAGGGCATCGACGACCCGGATCACATCGAGCGTGCGTTCCATCTGCCGGTGTTCGGGCTCGTGCCGCAAAGCGCCGAGCAGGCGCAACTCGAAAGCGCGTTCCAGCGCGGCGGCGAGCGTCTGCGCTCGGTGCTGGCGAACGCGCGTCCGAAGGACGTGACGATCGAAAGCCTGCGCAGCCTGCGCACCTCGATGCAGTTCACGATGATGGACGCGCGCAACAGCATTGTCATGCTGACCGGTCCGATGGCCGGGGTCGGCAAGAGCTTCCTGACGGTCAACCTCGCAGTGCTGCTCGCGCACTCGGGCAAGCGTGTGCTGCTGATCGACGGCGACATGCGGCGCGGCGTGCTCGAACGCTGCCTGGGCGGCCCGCAGGATAACGGCCTGTCCGAATTGCTGAGCGGCCAGATCTCACTCGAAGAAGCGATCCGCAGTTCGAACGTGGAGAACCTGAGCTTCATCGCGTGCGGCCGCCGTCCGCCGAATCCGTCGGAGCTGCTGATGTCGCCGCGTCTGCCGCAATACCTCGACGGGCTCGCCAAGCGCTACGACGTGATCCTGATCGACACACCGCCGGTGCTGGCCGTGACCGATGCGTCGATCATCGGCGCGTATGCCGGCTCGACCTTCTTCGTGATGCGCTCGGGCGTGCACAGCGAAGGCGAGATCGCCGATGCGCTGAAGCGCCTGCGCGCCGCCGGCGTGCACGTGCAGGGCGGCATTTTCAACGGCATGCCGGCGCGCTCGCGCGGCGGCTACGACCGCAGCTACGCGGCGGTTCAGGAATATCTGAGCACCTGAGCGCAGCCCGCGCTCCGCCTGCTCAGTCTCCAGCGCAACGAAGATAAAAAGGACATGACGATGAAAGTGACGGTACTGGTTCCGACATACCGCCGCCCGGCCGATCTGGTGCGCTGCCTCGCGGCGCTGCAACGGCAGTCGCGCGCGCCCGACGAAGTGGTGGTGGTGGCGCGCGCCGACGACGACGCGACGCATAGGTGTCTGCGCGATCCGGCCGTGCCGGGCAAGCTGGCGCTCGTGATCGCGCCGATCGAAGTGCCGGGCCAGGTCGCGGCGCTCAATCGCGGGCTCGATGCCGCGAGCGGCGACGTGATCGCGATCACCGACGACGACGCCGCGCCGCACGTCGACTGGGTCGCACGGATCGCGGCCGCATTCGAGAGCGACGCGCGTCTCGGCGCGCTCGGCGGGCGCGACTGGGTGCACGAGAAGGGCCGCGTGCTCGACGGCGAGCGGGAACTGGTGGGCAAGGTCACCGCGCACGGCAAGATCATCGGCAATCATCATCTCGGGGTCGGCGGCGCACGCGAAGTCGACATCCTGAAGGGCGCCAACATGAGCTACCGGCGCGACGCGGTGCGCACGATCCGCTTCGACGCGCGCTTGCGCGGCGCGGGCGCGCAGGTCCACAACGACATGGCGTTCAGCCTCGCGGTGAGAAATGCCGGCTGGAAGCTGATGTACGACCCGCGCGTGGCGGTCGATCACTTTCCCGCCGAACGTTTCGACGAAGACCGCCGCGACGCGCAAACCATGACGGCGTTGCGCAACGCCGCGTTCAACTTCCATCTGATCCTGCGCGACCAGTTGCCGCCGCTGCGCCGCGAGGCCGCGTGGTGGTGGTGGACGCTGGTCGGCACGCGGGTCTATCCGGGACTCACGCATGCGGCGCTCGCGCTGGTGTCGAAGCAGGCGGGGCTGAAGCTCTCGCGCTGGCGCGCGGTGCGCACGGGCGCGCATGAAGCGCGCCGGGCGCTCTCGTGAGCAGCCCCGCAAGCGCCACCGCGTCCCCCATGTTCGCGCATTGGCCCCAGACCAACGTCAGGGCCGCCGATGCCTCTTTCCACCGGCAGAGCGGAGTGTCTGCATGAGTACGAAAGTTCACGTTCATCTGTTTTACGGCGCGGACCCGCGTTTTTACCGGCCGGGCGACAACATCGGCTGCCTGTACGGCTATCACCACGCGGAGTCCGACGAGTTCAGGCTGACCTATTCGCAGGACGCGCGCGAAGGCAAGCCGGTGCGCCTCGCGCGCCGCGCGCTGAAGGCGCTGCTGGGCTTCGACTTCATCCACACGTGGCGCAATCGCGCCGAGATGCTGCGCTCCGACGTGATCTGGACGCACACCGAGCAGGAATGGCTGTCGGCCGCGCTGATGCTGCTGCTGAGCGGCCGCAAGCCAGGCCCCGCCGCATCGCCGCTGCTGCTCGCACAAAGCGTGTGGTTGCTCGACAAGTGGCCTTCGTATGGGATTTTTCGTAGCTGGCTGTATCGCAAGCTGATGCGCCGCGCCGATCAGTTGACCACGCTCGCGAGCGAAAACGCCGAGCTATGCCAGCGCTATTTCGGCCGCGACGCGCGGCCGCTGCTGTACGGCCTGAACACGCAGGACTTTCCGGTCAGCGCGCCGGCGCAATGGATGCCGCATACGCCGCTGCGCATCGCTGCGATCGGCAACGATCGCGACCGCGACTGGGAGACGCTCATCAAGGCGTTCGGCAACGACTCGCGCTACACGGTGAAGCTCGCGACGCGGCGCCGAATTCCCGCGTCGCTGCGCGCGCCGAATGTCGAGATCGCGCTGTTCTCGGGCATCAGGAAGCAGCATGAGCTGTACGAGTGGGCCGACGTGATCGTCGTGCCGCTGCGGCCGAATTCGCACGCGTCGGGCATCACCGTGATGCTGGAAGCGGCGGCCGTCGGCAAGCCGATGGTGGTGACGAACGTCGGCGCGCTGCAGGATTATTTTCCGGCGGACGAAGCGGCCTATATCCCGCCGTTCGATCCGCAGGCACTGCGCGAGGCGGTGGACCGGCTCGTCGCGTCGCCAGCCGAAGCGTTGCGCCAGGCGCAGGCGGCGGCTGCCGGATTGCTGTCGCGGGATCTGACGACGCAGCACTACGCGATGCAGCACGTGCGGATCACGCGCGACATGCTGCGTGCGCGTGCGCAGGGTCAGACGCAAACCCAGGCACGGGCACAAGAGCACACGCAAGCGGCCCAGGCGCGCGCGCCCAGGCAGGCCCAGGCACCGCAGCAGGCACAACCCGCTCGCGCTGCCGCGCGCGAATCACGCGGAGGCCTCTGAACGATGTCCACGATTGCGCGAGCCCACGCCACCGACGCCGCCCCAAAAGGGACGGCGCGGCTGCTGTCCGGCGGCCCGCAGGAATGGCTGCCGCCGCTGTTGCTGTGGCTGATCACGGCGGTGCTGATCGTCGCGCATCAGGGCACGGTGCTCACGCTCGCGTTCCCGGTGCTCGCGATCCTGACGGGCCTGTGGCTGTACTTCAAGAGCCCGGCGCGCTACATCGGCTTCATGTGGTGGCTGTGGTTCCTGAGCCCGGAAGTGCGGCGTCTGGCCGACTGGTCCAAGGGCTCGTTCACGCCGACCAGCCTGATCCAGGTCGCGCCGCTCGCGGTCACGATGATCAGCGCGCTGTCGCTGCTGCGTTACTACAAGCTGCTCGCGCAGCGGCGCGGCCTGCCGGTGCTGCTGGTCCTCCTGGGGCTCGCTTATGCGTTCATGGTCGGCGTGATGTCGAGCGGGCCGCTCGCGGCCACCTATGACCTCGCCAACTGGCTGTATCCGATCCTGATCGGCTTTCACATCATGGCGCACACGCGCCAGTATCCGCAGTACCGCGACACGATCGTCAACACGTTCATCTGGGGCATGCTCGTGATGGGCGGCTACGGCCTGATCCAGTTCTTCATCATGCCGCAGTGGGACGCGCTGTGGATGCTCGGCTCGCAGATGAACTCGCAAGGCGACCCGGTGCCGATGGGCGTGCGCGTGTTCAGCACGATGAATTCGTCGGGACCGTTCGCGTTCGCGATGATGGGCGCGATGGTCTTCGTGATGGCGGCCACCCACCGCGTGCGCTGGATCGCCGCGGCGCTCGGCTTCTTCTCGTTCGCGCTGAGCCTCGTGCGCTCGACCTGGGGCGGCTGGGTCATCGCGCTCCTGATCCAGCTCGTCAAGTCGAACAACAAGGTGCGCTTGCGCATCGTCGCGAGCGCGGTGCTGCTGGCCGGATTGTGCGTACCGCTGCTGGCGGTCGGCCCGGTGGCCGAGCGGATGCAGGCGCGCCTGACCACCATCGTCAACCTGAACGACGACCAGAGCTACGCCGCGCGCAACGAGTTCTACGCGACCTTCGCGAAGACCGCGTTCACCGACGTGGCCGGCGAGGGCATGGGCGCGACCGGCACCTCGACCAAGCTGTCGAACGACGGCGGCCAGTTGGGCCAGTACGGCAACTTCGACAGCGGCGTGATGAACATCCCGTTCGTGCTCGGCTGGCCCGGCACGCTGCTGTACATGTCCGGCATCGTCTGGCTGCTCATGCGCGCGGTACTCGCGTCGTTCAGGTTGCGCGACGACAAGTTCGTGTCCGCGTGCCTGAGCCTGAGCCTCGCGACCTTCGCGATGCTGGTGTTCACCAACTCGCTGGTCGGCACCGGCGGTCTGCTGCTTTTCATGAGTGTTTTTTCGATTCTTTCCGCGGTCCATCACGACAAGATGAACCGCCGACGCACGTTATTTCTCCACGGAGGCACGGATTGAGAGTCGCCATTGTCACGCACGTAGTGCGCCATAACGACGGCCAGGGGCGCGTCAACCACGAGATCGCGCGTGCCGCCCTCGACGAGAACATCGGCGTCACGCTGGTCGCGTCGCACGTCGCGCCCGAGCTGCTCGCGCATCCGAACGTCCGCTGGGCGCCGGTGAAGATCGGCCGCTGGTGGCCCACCAATCTGCTGCGCCAGCAGGTGTTCGCGTTCAAGAGCGCGATGTGGCTGCGCGCGCATCGCCGCGAATACGACGTGCTGCACGTGAACGGCTTCATCACGTGGATGCCCGCCGACGTCAACACGTCGCACTTCGTGCATAGCGGCTGGTTCGGCAGCAAGTACTATCCGTTCGGTCTCACGAAGGGGATGTGGTCCGCGTATCAGTCGGTGTATACGCGCTGCAATGCGCTGCTCGAACGCTGGGCCTACCGGCGCTCGAAGGTGATCACGGCGGTGTCGCAAAAGGTCGCCGACGAAATCCGCGCGATCGGGCTCACGCCGCATAACCGCGTCGACGTGATCTACAACGGCGTCGACACGCAAGGTTTCGCGGCGGCCACGGGTAACCGCGAGAAATTCGGCTTGCCGAAGGATGCGTTCCTGTTGCTATTCGTCGGCGATCTGCGCACGCCGCGCAAGAATCTCGGCACCGTGCTGGCCGCTTTGAAGCACTTGCCGGAGCACGTGCAGATCGCGGTGGCCGGTTTTTTGCCGGGCAGTCCGTACCCGGAACAGGCGAAGGCGCTCGGCATCGCGCACCGCGTGCATTTTCTCGGCCTCGTGAAGGAGATGCCGGTGCTGATGCATTCGGTCGACGCGTTCGTGTTTCCTTCGCGCTACGAAGCGATGAGTCTGTCGCTGCTCGAAGCGATGGCGGCCGGCTTGCCGGTGGTCACCGCGCGCACCGCGGGCGGCGCCGAAATCATCACGCCCGATTGCGGGATCGTGCTCGACGATCCGGACGATCCCAAGGCGCTCGCCGGGGCGGTCGCGCGTCTCGCGGATAACGACGATGCGCGCCGCGCGATGGGTGTCGCCGCCAACCAGCTCGCCACCGGCTTCGGCTGGGCGCGCATGGCCGAACAATACATCGCGCTGTACCGGCAACTGGCCGGCCAGCAGGAAAACCGCCGGCGCAGCGAAGCGGAAGCGGCGGTGGTCGCGAAGACCGACGCGCTGACGCTGAACACGCTGGCTGGACAGAAGAGCGCGGAATGACGGATGCCGCAGCGGCACGGCGCGTGTTGCGCCACGCCACGCATTCGCTGCATTCAGCGCTTCATCGACACAACTCTCAGAACGCACAGGGGCAATAACCATGACGACGAGCTCAATCAAATCGCTGCAGATCGGGATGCACTGGTTTCCCGAACGCGCGGGCGGCCTCGACCGCATGTACTACTCGCTGGTCGGCGCGCTGCCGGGCGCGGGCGTCGCGGTGCGCGGCGTGGTGGCCGGCTCGCCGAAAGTGGCGGCGGACACCGGCGGCGCCATCAACGGCTTCGGCTCGGCCGCGCAATCGCTGCCGTTGCGGCTGATGGCGGCACGCCGTGCGCTGCGCCAGGAAATCAGCACTTCGCGCCCGGACGTCATCTCCTCGCACTTCGCGCTGTACACGTTTCCGGGACTCGACGTGACGCGCGGCATTCCGCAGGTGTCGCATTTTCAGGGGCCGTGGGCCGACGAGAGCCACGTCGAAGGCGCCGATTCGCTCGGCCAGCGCGCGAAGCGCTATCTGGAGCAGTCGGTGTATGCGCGCTCGTCGCGGCTGATCGTGCTGTCGGAGGCGTTCGGCAAGATTCTGACCTCGCGCTACCGGATCGCGCCGGATCGCGTGCGCGTGGTGCCCGGTTGCGTCGACGTCGAGCAGTTCAATCTGCCGATCACGCCGGCCGAGGCGCGCCTGCGGCTGCAACTGCCGCAGGACCGGCCGATCGTGCTGGCGGTGCGGCGCCTCGTGCGCCGTATGGGTCTCGAAGATCTGATCGACGCGGTGAAGCTGCTCAAGCGCAGCGCGCCGGACGTGCTGCTGCTGATTGCGGGCAAGGGGCGGCTCGAAGGCGAGTTGCAGGCGCGCATCAGCGAAGCTGGGCTGGAGGACAACGTCAAGCTGCTGGGTTTCGTGCCCGATCAGCATCTGGCTGCGTTGTATCGGGCGGCGAACATCAGCGTGGTGCCGACGGTCGCGCTCGAAGGCTTCGGTCTCATCACCGTCGAATCGCTCGCATCGGGTACGCCGGTGCTGGTGACGCCGGTCGGTGGCTTGCCTGAAGCGGTGGCGGGGTTGTCGCCGAATCTGGTGCTGCCGGAGACGGGCGCGCAGGCAATTGCAGATGGTCTTGCAGGTGCGTTGAACGGCTCGCTCAAGTTGCCGGATGCGGATGCGTGCCGCCGTTATGCGCGTGAGAACTTCGATAACTCGGTGATCGCGAAGCGTGTGGCGTCGGTGTACAGCGAGGCGATTGGGGCGGGTGGGGTGCATTGAGTTGATGGGGCGATGAGCTTGCCGCTCGTGCGCTGACGCGGCGGCCCCTCGCCCCACTTGTGGCTCGCGCGCATCACGCGCGTGCGGCCCGAAGAACGTGGCGCAGCGCTGCTCGCTTCGCCCAGGAAGCAAAAAGACGCGAGGCTTGAATCATGACGATCAAGCCTCGCGTCTTTTGCATGGACGTTCTTTACCGACGATCCTTGCGCCGCTGCACGCGGCCGGCGCTGCGGCCGCGCATCCTTACATCGGCTCAGAACGTCTCGTGATGCTCATTGCGCCCAATATCCGCATGAACCATCATGTGGCACAACTGTTCGAGCGTGGTCTGCGGCTGCCAGCCGAGCGTGTCGCGCGCCTTGTCCGCGCTGCCGATCAGCAAATCGACTTCGGCCGGGCGGTAGAACTTCGGATTCACGCGCACCAGCGTCTTGCCGGTCGCGACATCGATACCGGTCTCGCGCTCGTCCTTACCCGACCATTCGATCTGATAACCCGCGGCGTTGAACGCCATGCGCACGAAATCGCGAACCGTCTCCGTGCGGCCGGTGGCGAGCACGAAGGTATCCGGCGTGTCGGCCTGCAGCATGCGCCACATACCTTCGACGTATTCGAGCGCAAAGCCCCAGTCGCGCTGCGCGCTCAGATTGCCGAGTTCCAGTACGTCCGCTTTTCCTAGCTTGATCTTCGCGACCGTGTCGGTGATCTTGCGCGTGACGAATTCGCGGCCACGCAGCGGCGATTCGTGATTGAACAGAATCCCGCTGCTGGCAAACAGGTTGTACGACTCGCGATAGTTGATGGTCGACCAGTGCGCGAACAGCTTGGCGACGCCATACGGGCTGCGCGGATAGAAGGGCGTGCTCTCGCGCTGCGGGACCGCCTGCACGAGGCCGAACATCTCGGACGTCGACGCCTGGTAGAAGCGCGTCTTCGGGCTCAGAATGCGCAGGCCTTCGAGCAGATTCAGCGCACCGACGCCGGTCACTTCCGCGGTGGTCACGGGCTGATCGAACGAGACACCCACGAAGCTCTGCGCGGCGAGGTTGTACAGCTCGTCGGCCTGCGCGCCTTCGAGCAGGCGCAACGTCGAGCCGAGATCGGTCAGATCGTGTTCGACCAGACGCAGATTCGGATGATCGAGCACGCCGAGCTCACGCATGCGCCAGAAATTGACCGAGCTCGTGCGCCGGTACGTGCCGGTCACGTGATAGCCCTTTTCGAGCAGCAGTTTGGTCAGATAGGCGCCGTCCTGTCCGGATACGCCGGTGATGATCGCTTTGCGTGGTTGGCTGTGTGGTTGGCTCATGGCTTGCCTTCGATATTGGTAAAAGAAAAAAGGAAGAAGCATTCGCACCCGCCAGGGCGCATTTCATCGGCACACTCGGAAGCGCATTTCGGAAGCACGATTCATCTGCGTCATGAAGCGGACCTCGTGAAGCGCGCCTGAAAAAAGCGCTTCAGAGCGTGTCGTCCAGCAGCCGCCGCACCAGCGGGTCGACGACCTGATAATCCTGTTCGGCCTTGAGCCGGTAGAGCCCCGGCTTCGGATGCGCGCCATCCGACATCAGCGTCTTCCAGTCGGGCAGACTGCTGACGTAAGCGAACTGATCGACGAGCGGCACCTGCTGTTCGGCGGCCACGCGGCGCGTCATCGGGACCATCGCGGCGAGCCGCGCGTTGAGCCGGTTGTCCGGCATCGGGTTCGACGTTTGCAGAACCGCCTGCTTGCCGAGCGCGCGGGCGGTTTTCACAAGCTCCGTTTCAGCCGCGTAAAACTGCTCGGGCGTCTGGTTCTGCATCACTTCGTTGATGCCGTAGTTGATCAACACGATCTGCGCGGGCGAGGCCGCGAGGCGTTCGCGCCATGGCAGACCGGCGGTCGGCCCGGCGCGGCGATTGCCGGTGCCGTCGCGCAGTTGCACGGCCATCGTGCCGCCTACGCCGAAATTCGTGACGCGTACGCGATCGCCGTGATGCGCGTTCAGTTCTTCCTGCAGATAGGACACGGCGTTTTGCGGCTGTGGGCCGCAGTGGCCGTCGTTGCAGGTGATACCGAGCGTGGTCGAATCGCCGTAGGCGTCGATCTGGACTTGCCGTTGCGTTTGCTCTTGCTCTTGCTCTTGCGCTTGTGTCTGCGGCGTTTGCGGCGTTTGCGGCGTTTGCGCCGCGTTTGTGCCGGCTGCGCAGGTCATGGGCCCGCATGCGAGTGCCATCGCCAGCGAGCCGGTCAGCGCAGCGGTCCATGCGCGCACGGGCAAGCCAACACGTGCACTCGACATGGGAGCCGCGGCCCTCAGGCTCGCGGCAAGGTCTCCACGGCGTCTCATGCGCGGCTTTGCGGCGCAGTGCCCGCTCGCGCGACACTGCTGCCGGACGGCGCATGCGTCTGCGTCTGAGCCGACGCATGGCCTGGCACATGCGCCTGTTTCTTGCCGCGTGCACCGAAAATCAACCGCTTCTCGAACGCGAACCATGTGATGCTCGCGTAGGCGAGCGTGATCGCGAGGGCGCACCCGGCGGTCAGATAACGGTTCAGATGCAGCGGCCACAGCACGTACAGCACGCTCAGGTGAATCAGGTAAATCGTGTAGCTGATGGTGCCGATATAGACCAGCACGGGATTGCACAGCAGCCGTTTGACGATGCCCTTGCTTTGAAGGGCGATGACCACGACGGAAGTACAAAGCACCAACGAAACGCTGTAGAGCCCGGCATTCGACAACGGCGTATTGGCCGCGCGAAACCGCGGAAAGTGCAGATGCAGCCACGCCAGCACGGCCAGCGCGGCGAAGAAACCGAGCACCGCGAGCCATTTGAACGGCTCGAGCGCGTGGCGGTCGCGCCGCACCGCCACCGCGAGCAGCGCGCCGGCCGCGAGCAGGTCCATGCGGAACGGCGTCAGGTAATAGATGGGCCAGAACGAGTCGAACCAGGGCGTGGCCACCGCGCGCAGCACCGGCACCAGTACGATGAGCGCGGCCGCCACGTAGCCGAGCAGACGCTCGGGCACAAGCAGGATCACGAACGGCCAGAAGATATAGAACTGCTCTTCGACCGCGAGCGACCACAGCACGTTGAGGCTGTCGTGACCGCTCTGATTGAGCGCGTCGCCGATATTGGTCGCGAAAAACGCATACCAGTACCAATGCTGCGCCCACGCGAGGCCGAACAGCAGCGACGACACCACCATCAGCAACAGATACGGCGGCAGGATGCGCCGCGCGCGGCGTGCGTAAAAGTAGCGGAAATAGGATTGCCCGCGGTCCTTGCGATCGAGCAGGATGCCGCTGATCAGAAAGCCGCTCAGGACAAAAAACAGATCGACGCCCATCCACAGCGGCGCTTTCAATGCGTGCTGCGCGAACACCGCGAGCACGGCGATGGCGCGCAAGCCGTCGAGCTGCACGATGCGGGAATGGGAGGGCGCGAGGGGCAATGCGCTGGCAGTCATGAACCGTCCATGGTGTGTAGCGGATGGGCCGGGCGAAGCGTCGCGCGAGAGTCCACAAGGGGCAGGCGCGCTCGCTTCGCGTCGCAACGGAAGTGCAATCGATTCTAGGGAAAAGAAAATCGCGAAAAAACGGGAATGAATTGGATAAATGAATCAGATTGCAACAGGGTGTTTCGTTATTCATTTCCACGGGATTTATATGCTTGTCTTGTGAGCCGTGTAGCGAACGGGAAATATGTAATAAATGCAGCGAGTGCAGCCTGGCATCGGTAAGGATGGGTGAAACCGTGCCGCGCGACGCGCGCCGTTCATGCGTTCCGTTTTAATCTATTTTTAAATCGATTTCTTTCACGATGCTTAAAGTGTCGAATATTTTTGAATTATTTTCGATTTTCGTCGCGGTGTTTTTTCCGCGTAATGTGGCCAGGGCGGTGACCCATGCGGGGAGCCGTGCGCACTGGCATGTCCAGGACGGTGCGTGGGCCGCCGCGCTAGCGGGCGGGTCCGGCCGTTGTCTGAATGTCGCCTGAATGAATGTCGCATCAGCGCGCTGCTTCGCAGCCGTCCTTCCTGCACGAATCGGTCGCACGTTCCTGTGTGGCTTTCGGCGGCCCGGCCCGTCACATCACTGACTTTTGTATCGTCGCGCGGGCTCGTGCCCGAGCGCGGCGTTGACTGGAGGACCTACCTTGCCCCGTTTCACGTTCAAAAGCTGGTTCGCCGTATTGGCATGCGCCGCCGCACTGGCCGCAGGATTGGTCAGTGTCGCGGCGCGCGCGGAGACCGCGTTGAACGCGAAAACGTCATGGATCGGCAACAGCTTCGGCTTCGGCGACGGCACGTGGGCACAGATCGATATCACCGCGATCGCCGTCGCGCCCGACGGCAAGGTGTATACGAACGCGCCATGGGACGAGAGCGGCGCCGAAGCAAGCGTCTATCAGAACGGCAAGATGCTCGGCTTCGCGGGCGGCACGCACGGCTGGGGCAATGGCGGCGGCAACGCGGTCGCGGTGAATCGCAAATACGCGTTCGTGGCGATCGCGGTCGGCAACGAAAAGGGTCATCTGGTCGAGCAGGGCGTGTGGCCCGGGAAGGGCAAGCAATGGTTCGGCATTTCGCGCCGGCAGATCGCCGATCCGAAACGCGCCGCACCGTTCCAGCCCGCCGCGAAATCCGCCGACCCGCACGCGCAACTCGCCGCCGGCTTCCTGATGATGAACGAAGTGCCGACCGGTACGAGCGCTGAAATCGGCGGTCTCGCGGCGAACGACACCACGCTTTACGCGGCGAATACCGCGCGCGACCGCATCGAGGTGTACGACGCCGAATCGATGCAGAAGAAGGCCGCGTGGGACGTGCACGAACCCGGCCGCCTCGCGCTCGCGCCCGACGGCACGCTGTGGGTGCTGAGCGGCACGCGCGGCGAACATGCGCGCATCGAGCATTACACGGCCACCGGTCAGCGCATCGAAGAAAACTTCACGCTGCCCGCCGACACGGTCGCGGTCGATCTCGCCGTCGACGCGCAAGGCCGCATCCTGATCGCCGACAACGGTCCGCGCCAGCAGGTGCTGTTCTTCACGAAGAGCAACGGCCGCTATGCGGAGTCGGGTGCGCTCGGCGAGAAAGGCGGCATTTTCAGCGGCGTGGCCGGCAAGCCGGGCCCGCGCCGTTTCAACGGACTCACCGGCGTCGGCGTGGATGCGCGCGGCAACGTCTACGTGTCGACCAACGGCATCGGCCCGCGCTACGCGCCGATCGGCGCGGGCCTCGGCGCGACGCTCGAAAGCTATGCGCCCGACGGCAAGCAGAACTGGCAGGTGCAGGGGCTGCTGTTCGTCGATGGTGCGTGGATCGATCCGTCGCGGCCGGACAGCGTCTACACCGGCAACAAGCGCTTCGAGCTCGATCTGTCGAAGCCCGCCGGACAGGATTGGAAATACGTAGGCTTCCTGTCTAACCGTTTCAAATATCCCGACGACCCGGTCTTTCACACGGATCAATACCCGGGCCTGCCGATCGCCCGCAAGCTCAAGGGCCGCACCTTCCTCTATCTGACGGACATGTATGCGGACCATCTGAAGATCTATCGCTTCGATCCTCAGCATGACGGCGAAAGCGCGATTCCTTCGGGCTTCATCGCGGGCCGCGAGCGCGCGGTCGCGAAGGTGCCGAATGCGCCGCCGGGCGGCGACTGGATCTGGCGCGACACGAACGGCAACGGCCGCTTCGATAGCGACGAATTCACGCTCAACACGACGGGCACGAAGCTCGCGGGCGGCTGGGGCTGGTGGGTCGACACCAACGGCGACATCTGGCGCACGCGCGACACGAAGGGCATCTACCGCTTCCGTTTCGGCGGCCTGGACGCGAAGGGCAATCCCGTCTACTCATATTCGAATCTCACGCAATACCCGGTGCCCCAGCCGTTCACCGAACTGCACCGCGCGATCTACGACCCTGCCACCGACACGATGTACGTGACCGGCTACACGCCCGACACGCCAGTCGATCGCGGTTTCTGGAAAGAGGTGGGGCGCGTGCTGGTGCGCTACGACAAGTGGTCGAGCGGCAATCCGGTGCAGCGCTATGTGATCACGCTGCCGTGGCAGACGCAGAGCAAACCCATCGCGACGATCATCGGCCTGACCGTCGAGGGGCAATACATCTTCGGCGTCGAACCGGTCGGCGCGGTGCACGTGTGGGACAAGGACAGCGGGCGCGAACTCGGCGTAATCCGGCCGGGCGCGGAAGTGGGGCGCGCGTCGGGCTGGGTCGACGTGCCCAACGGCATCAGCGCGGCGAAGCGCGCCGACGGCGAGTACCTGGTATTCGTCGAGGAAGACGCGCGCGGCAAGGTGTTGATGTACCGCTGGAAACCGTGACCACAAACGCAACTACAAACGCAAACGCAACCACAAACGCAAACGCAGTCAACCCAAGGCATCCGATGGACAAAGGCATTCTCAGGAACGTAACGATCAATTTCGTCGGGCTGGTGCTGCCGACCTTCGTCTCGCTCGTCACCGTGCCGTCGTATATCAAGCTGCTCGGCGTCGAGCGCTACGGCGTGATCAGTCTCGTGTGGACGCTGATCGGCTACTTCGGGATTCTCGATCTCGGCATGAGCATGGCCGCGCAGAATCACATCTCGAAGGCGCGCGCATCCGGCGACAAGGACGAAAGCGCGAGCGTGTTCTGGAGCGCGACGTGGCTCAATCTCGCGACCGGGGTCATCGGCGGATTGATCATTTATTTCGGCGCGTTTCTCTACACCGCGTATTTCACCAAGGTGTCGCCCGAGTTGCAGCATGAGGTCTACATGGCGCTGCCGTGGCTCGCGGTGGCGATTCCGATTGCGAACGTGTCGTGGGTGTTCGCCGGCGCAATCAACGGCGCGGAGCGCTTCGGCGTCTACAACACCAACCAGACCATCGGCACGTTCCTGTTCCAGCTGCTGCCGCTCGGCGCCGCGTGGTGGCTCGGTGCGACGTTGCAGAACGTGCTCGCCGCGGCGGTGTTCGCGCGGATTCTCGCGGCGCTTCTGCTGGGCCGCTCTGCGCTGAAGGTGCTGGAAATCCGCCGCGTTCTGCCGCCGCAATTCGGCGTGGCCAAGGGGTTGTTCAATTTCGGCGGCTGGATGCTGATTGCCAGCGTCACCACGATGATCGCCGACTCGCTCGATCGCGTGATGCTCGGCTCGCGTCTCGGCGCGCGTTTCGTCACGTACTACACGGTGCCGCAGAACCTCGTGACGCGGCTGAACATCGTGCCGACCGCGCTGGTGCGCACGCTGTTTCCGCGTTTGTCAGCGGTAGGCCGTGCGGATGCCGACTCCATCACGCAGCAGTCGCTCGAATTTCTCAATGGCGTGTTCACGCCGGTCGCGCTGGTCGCGATGCTGGTGCTCGAACCGTTCCTGCATCTGTGGGTCGGCAATGAGATCGCCACGGTCGCCGCGCCGGTGGGCCGCATCATGATCGTCGCCGTGTGGCTGGTCGGCCAGGCGAATGTCACGCGGATCCTGATCCAGTCGCAGGTCAGTCCGGCTACGGCCGCGCGCGTCGGTCTCGTCGAATTGCCCCTGTTTGCAGGGGCTCTGTGGCTCGGCATCACCCATTTCGGGCTGACCGGCGCGGCGGTGGCCGTGGCCGGCCGCGCGCTGTTCGACTACGCGGTGCTGCTGCATTTCTCGGCGATCCGCGCCCGCCAGATCGCGCTCGACATGCTCGCCCACCTCGCTTTCCTGCTCGCGAGCCTGTGGCTCGCGAGCTTCCTGCCGGGTCTCGCGCTGGCGATCGCCGCCGGCGTACTGATGGTCGGCGCGAATCTCGCCTGGTCGATCACGATGACCCCCGCCTTGCGCAATCTTGCGCGTTCACTGCTGTTGCGACTGAATCCGAGGAAAAGCGCATGAACCAGGACCTCCTTGAAGAAGCCGTGCTGCGGCCCGCGAAGCGCAGCGCGCTCGACGAACTCACCAGCGTGCCCGGCGTGCAGGCCACGCCGCGCCGCGCCGCGATGCGCGCCGATAAAACGGTGCGCATCGCGATCGTGCATGACTGGCTCGTCACCTATGCGGGCGCGGAGAAAGTGCTCGAGCAGATCGTCGCGTGCTTTCCGGACGCGGACCTGTTCAGTCTCGTCGACTTTCTCGACGACCGCAGCTTTCTGCGCGGCAAGTCCGTGACGACGTCGTTCATCCAGAAGCTGCCGCTCGCGCGCAGCAAGTACCGCTCGTATCTGCCGCTGATGCCGCTTGCGATCGAGCAGCTCGACGTGTCCGCGTACGACGTCGTGATTTCCAGCAGCCATGCGGTCGCCAAGGGCATTCTGACCGGCCCCGACCAGGTGCATATCAGCTACGTGCATTCGCCGATCCGCTACGCGTGGGATCTGCAGCATCAATACCTGCAGCAGTCGAAGCTGACCAACGGTCCGAAGTCGGCGCTCGCGCGGCTGATTCTGCATTACATCCGCAACTGGGATATCCGCACGTCGAACTCGGTGGACGGCTTCGTCGCGAACTCGGAGTTCATTGCCCGGCGCATCAAGAAGGTCTATCAGCGCGAGGCGCAGGTGATCTTTCCGCCGGTCGACGTCGACGCTTTTTCGTTGTGCACCGAGAAAGAAGACTTCTATCTGACCGCATCGCGGATGGTGCCGTACAAGAAGATCGACCTGATCGTCGAGGCGTTTGCGCGCATGCCCGAGCGCAAGCTGGTCGTGATCGGCGACGGTCCCGACATGGAGAAGATCCGCGCGAAGGCGGGGCCGAACGTCGAGATCATGGGCTACCAGCCGTTCAAGGTGCTCAAGGACCGGATGAGCCGCGCGAAGGCCTTCGTGTTCGCCGCCGAGGAAGACTTCGGCATCTCGGTGGTCGAAGCGCAGGCGTGCGGCACGCCGGTGATTGCCTACGGCAAGGGCGGGGCGCTCGAAACCGTGCGCGATCTGTCGGAGCCGCGGCCCACCGGCATGTTCTTCGATGAGCAGGATACCGAATCGATCATCGCCGCGGTCGAGCGTTTCGACACGCACATCAAGCGGTTTTCGCCGATGGACTGCCGGGCCAACGCCGAACAGTTCTCCGCCGCGCATTTCCGCGAACGTTTCTTCGCGCATGTGCGCGCGGCGGTGCCGGCCTTGCGCAGTGCGCAACTGCCGGCCTACGTCCCCTACAAGGCAAACGCCGCCGCGAGCGCGCCGCGCATCCTCGCCGTCGATCAAAGCGGTGTGCTCGGCGGCGCCGAGCTGTCGCTGCTGGAGATCGTCAAGGCGCTGCGCTCGCGCATCGAGGTCGTGCTGTTCGACGACGGTCCGTTCCGCACGGCACTCGACCAGGCGGGCGTGACGGTCGAGGTGCTCAATGCCGGCGCGCTGCGTCATGTGAAGAAGCAGGGCGGTTCGTTGCCGAAGGGCGCGGCGCTCAAGGGCTTGCTGTCGCTCGTGCGCGCCACCGCCAGGCGCGCGCGCAAGGCGCACGTGATCTACGCGAACACGCAGCGCGCGATGGTGATCGGCGCGATCGCCGGCAAGCTCGCGAGGCGGCCGGTGGTCTGGCATCTGCGCGACATCGTGAGTCCCGAGCATTTCGGCGGCAAGCAGCTCGCGATCATCAAGTGGTGCGCGCGGTTCGGCCTCACGCACGTGATCGCCAACTCGGCGGCATCGGCGCAAGCGTTCGCGAAGCTCACGCAATTCGACGACAAGCGTATCGACGTCGTCTTCAACGGCATCTCCGCCGAGCCGTTCGACGCGTTGCGCGCGGTGCCGCAAGCGGCGCTGCGCGAGCGGCTGAACCTGCCGCGCGACGCGTTCCTCGTGGGCTCGTTCAGCCGCCTCGCGCGCTGGAAAGGGCAGCACGTGCTGCTCGAAGCGATGGTGCTCAATCCGCAGATGCACGCGGTGCTGGTCGGCGCGCCACTGTTCGGCGAGGACCAGTACGAGAGCGAATTGCATGCGTTCGTCGCCGCGCACGACCTCGGCGACCGGGTGCATTTTCTCGGCTTCCAGCACGACATTCCGGCCTGCATGTGCGCGGTCGACGCGGTCGTCCATACGTCGATCACGCCGGAGCCGTTCGGCCGAGTGATCGTCGAGGGGATGCTCGCGCAGCGGCCGGTGGTGGCGGCCCGCGCGGGCGGCGTACTGGAGATCATCGACGACTACGAGAACGGCGTGATGTGCACGCCCGGCGATGCGCACAGTCTCGCCGACACGCTTGCGGAATTGCGCTCGAACGACGACCTGCGCAACAAGCTGGTCAGAAACGGCTACCAGACGGCGCTGAGCCGCTTCGGCACCGCGACCTATGTCGATGGTGTCGCGCGAATTCTGAAGCGCGTGGCGGGGCGTTAAACGGGTCAGGGCGGCCTGGGAGGATCGATCCCTCAGGCCGCCGCTGTCGATGCGGGTTCAGGCAGGTTCGATGCGCTGCGGCGCGCACAGATTTGACGCGGGGGTAGGCAGGGACTCGGCCGGTTCCTGTCGTTGGCGTAGCGGAGCGAAAGTCAGCAGCTTTCGCTCCGTTTTTTTATCGCTGTTTTGCCGTGCCGTGACTTATTGCTGCGGCTTCACGGCTTCACGGCTTCACGGCTTCACGGCTTCACGGCTTTCGGTTTGAAGCTGGCCGACCACTTCATGGCGGGCAGTTCGACCAGCCGGTAGAACACGTAGGCGGCCGGCACGGCCACGAGCATATAGCCGAACGACGGCCAGATCGACATCTGCAACGCCGAGCGGAACAGCAGCGACGACAGCAGCACGAAAATCGGCAGATGGATCAGGTACAGCGAAAAGCTGAAATCGCCGAACCGGGACAGCAGCCGCGTGGCGAAGCTTGCGCGCGGCGGCCCGTTGCGGCGCGCAAGCGCCTTGTACAGATAGAACGCGAAGCCGAGCGCCCACAACTGGAACGCACCGTACTGCCCGAAATGAAAGGCCACGCAGCCGAGCGCGATAAAGCCCGCGGCCAGCGCATAGAGCCACGTCGACGAGCGGGCTTGCGGCGCGCTGCGAACCTTGGCATCGGCAATCCACGCGCCGAGCGTCCACGAGAACCAGTACGACGTGAAGAACTGGAGGTCATGGCGTTCGAGCACATAGGCCGACGCCACGTTGACCACGGCGACGAGCGCCAGCACCGACGTCATGCCGATGCGCCGGCGCACGGCGAAGAGCAGCGGATAGATCGCGTAGAACTGCACCTCGAGCGACAGCGTCCAGAGTGCGCCGTTCGATCCATAGGTCTTGCCGGCCACGCCTTGCAGCGAGAACAGGTTGACGAGAAACGCCTGCAGGCCGATCTCGCGGATCTTGTGGCTGACGGGCGGCAGTTGCAGGCTGAACCAGTCGAGCGCGAAGGTCAGCACCAGCGCCGCGAGCAGCACCGGGTAAATGCGCGCGAAACGGCGTACCCAGAAATTGGCGGCGTCGAGCCGGTAAGCGGGATTGGCCGCGAGGCGCAGCGCGCCGCCGCGATGAATGCAATAGCCGCTGATCACGAAGAAAATCGGCACGCCCGCCGAGCCCCACGCGATCGGGAACGTCAGATAGGCGGCGATCGCGCTCAAGCTGAACGAATGGCCGACGCTCTGATGAAACGCCTGCATGCCGACCCACGCGACCTGGCGGCAATGAAAATACGCGACCAGCAACGCGGCGAAGCCGCGCATCGCGTCGATCACGTGCTCCTTGCCGGCGCTGGCCGCGCGCGCTTCGGCCGATGCACGCGCGGCGGCGCTGGCCGCACGAGCAGGGCCAGACGGGGAAAGGGGCAGGGATGAGCCGGCGGCATCCAGTGCTGAGTCGCTCATGCGCGGTCCTTATTCTGAAGCTGAACGGGAAAAAGCGAAGTGCCGGGCGCCGTACGCGCCCGCGATGGATCACATGCTAGAGCACCGCGGCCGTAAAAAATCGATAAAAAATTACCTGTTTGATTGAATTGAACGGCGATTTTGTGACGAATTGTAATTGAGCATAAACAGATGCGGCGACGAATTATTTACCGCTTTTGTCGTGCTAATTTAAAGCACGGATTTTCTTGACCAGAGGTGAAGTCATGAACCTGCATTTACTCGCCGGCATTGCCGTGCTGCTGATCCTCGTCGCCGCCTCCGCTTACCGCGAGGCCTTGCGCAACGAGCCGATCCGCCGTTACCGGATGAATCCGGGCAAGCTGCCGCCCGTCGACGAAAACGAATGACGTGGAACGACAATCGATGAAACGCGTGTGACAGTGGCGCGCTTCATCGCCGTGCCGACGCCGCCCGGCGCATTGCCGGCCGGTTGGTTCGAGACGTAAAATTTTCGGAATTACCGGAAATAATTCAATTGATATATGTAATTATTTCCTGGTGCTTATTGCTATTCGGCATAACGAAAGCAAACCGATTTATTTTGTTGATTCGATAAAAAAATCGCACGTGAAACGCGCGGGTTTTTTTGCTAGTCTTTCCGGCGACATCGATTGGCCGCCAGGTCCGCGAACACACTAACTTCTAACCGATGTGGGAATGCCTACCATGCTGAAAGTCACCAAAGCCGTGTTTCCCGTAGCGGGCCTCGGGACACGATTCCTGCCGGCTACCAAAGCAAGTCCTAAGGAAATGCTGCCGATCGTGGACAAGCCGCTGATCCAGTACGCGGTCGAGGAAGCGATTGCCGCCGGCATCACCGAGATGATCTTCGTGACGGGCCGCAGCAAGCGCGCGATCGAAGATCACTTCGACAAGTCCTATGAGATCGAGTCCGAACTCGAAGCACGCAACAAGCAGAAGCTGCTCGACCTCGTGCGCAGCATCAAGCCGGCCAACGTCGACTGCTTCTACGTGCGCCAGGCCGAAGCGCTCGGCCTGGGTCACGCGGTGCTGTGCGCCGAAAAACTGGTGGGCGACAGCCCGTTCGCCGTCATTCTCGCGGACGACCTGCTGCACAGCTCCAAGCCGGTGATGAGCCAGCTCGTCGACACCTTCAATCACTACCACAGCTCGGTGATCGGCGTCGAAACCATTGCGCGCGAAGACAGCCGTTCGTATGGCGTCGTCGACGGCCGCGAGTGGGAAGACAACGTGATCAAGCTGTCGGGCATCGTCGAAAAGCCGGCGCCGGACGATGCGCCGTCGAATCTCGGCGTGGTGGGCCGCTACGTACTGATGCCGACCATCTTCAAGCATATCCGCGCGTTGAAGCCGGGCGCGGGCGGCGAACTGCAACTGACCGACGCGGTGCAGTCGCTGCTGACCGAAGAGCAGGTGCTCGCGTACCGCTATTTCGGCACGCGTTTCGATTGTGGCAGCAAGCTCGGCTATCTGAAGGCGACGGTGGAATTCGCACTGCGCCATCCGGAAGTGAAGGCCGATTTCGAAGCGTATCTGCAGGCGTATATGCAGAACAACCAGCCGGCGGGCGTGCCGGCGCAGTACACGGCGGAAGCGGCCTGAGTCGTTCAGCGGATGGGTTGATCCGCTGCTGAACCGCGCGGGTTACATGCAGTCGCGCTGAGCGCCAGCGCCGCACGAAAGCTCTGCGCAAATGAAAACGGGCGCCGCATCACGCGGCGCCCGTTGTCGTTTCGGCCTCTTCGCCCGTCACTGAAAGCGAAGAGGCCAGGCCACTACAGCTTTAGCCCTGCTGCTTCACTTCCAGCCGGAACTTGTGCAGCAGCGGTTCCGTATAACCGCTCGGCTGCTGGCGCCCTTCGAACACCAGCGCCTGCGCGGCCTTGAACGCGATGGTGTCGAAGCCCGGCGCCATCGGTTTGTAATGCGGGTCGCCGGCGTTCTGTTCGTCGACCACCTTGGCCATGCGCCTGAACGTCTCTTCGACCAGCTCGCGCTTCACCACGCCGTGATGCAGCCAGTTGGCGATGTGCTGGCTCGAAATGCGCAGCGTCGCGCGGTCTTCCATCAGGCCGACGTCGTGAATGTCCGGCACCTTCGAGCAGCCCACGCCCTGGTCGATCCAGCGCACCACGTAGCCGAGAATGCCTTGCGCGTTGTTGTCGATCTCGCTGCGAATCTCGTCGTCGCTCCACTTCGCGGATTCGACCACCGGAATCGTCAGCAGGCCGTCGAGCAGTTCGTCGCGCACCGTCGCGTAGTCGGTGCGCTCCAACTGCTGCTGAACCGCCTGCACGTCGACCTGGTGATAGTGCAGCGCATGCAGCGTCGCGGCGGTCGGCGAGGGCACCCATGCGGTATTCGCACCGGCCTTCGGATGCGCGATCTTCTGTTCGAGCATCGCGTGCATCAGGTCGGGCATCGCCCACATGCCCTTGCCGATCTGCGAGCGGCCGCGCAGGCCCGCGCTCAAACCGGCCAGCACGTTGCTGCGCTCATACGCGGCGATCCACGCGCTCGACTTCATGTCGCCCTTGCGCATCATCGGGCCGGCTTCCATGACCGAGTGCATCTCGTCGCCGGTGCGATCGAGAAAGCCCGTGTTGATGAACGCAACCCGCTCCGACGCTTCGGCGATACAGGCGAGCAGGTTCACGCTGGTGCGGCGCTCCTCGTCCATGATGCCCATCTTGATCGTGTTGCGCGGCAGCTGCAGCAGGTCTTCGACGCGCGCGAACAGCTCGCTCGCGAACGCGACTTCGGCCGGGCCGTGCATCTTCGGCTTGACGATGTAGATCGAGCCGGTGCGCGAATTCAGCTTGTGCTTGCGGTCGTGCAGCGCGCACAGCGTCGTGATCACGGCGTCGAGAATGCCTTCCGGAATTTCGTGGCCGTCCTTCGTCAGCACCGCCGGATTGGTCATCAAATGACCGACGTTGCGGATGAACAGCAGCGAGCGGCCATGCAGCACGACGGGCGCGGTGCCATTCGCGGCGACGTACACGCGATCTTCGTTCAGACGCCGCGTGAAGGTCTTGCCGTTCTTCGTCACCTGTTCGGTCAGATCGCCGGTCATCAGACCGAGCCAGTTGCGATAGAGCTGCACCTTGTCGTCCGCATCCACGGCCGCGACCGAGTCTTCGCAATCGATGATCGTGCTCACCGCCGCTTCGACCACCACGTCCTTCACATGCGCCGCATCGGTCTTGCCGATCGAATCGTTCGCGTCGATCTGGATGTCGAAGTGCAGGCCGTTGTGCTTGAGCAGCACGGAGGACGGCGCGCTTTCATCGCCCTGATAACCGATGAACTGCGCGGGTTTGGCCAACTCGCTCGTGCCGCTCTTCAACGTGACGACCAGCTTGCCGCTTTCCACGTGATAGCGCGTCGCGTCGGCATGCGAGCCGTTCGCGAGCGGGGCGGCCTGATCGAGAAACTTGCGCGCATAGGCGATCACCGCGGCGCCGCGCACCGGATTGAAGGCCTGCTGCTTTTGCGCGCCATTGGTCTCGGGGATCGCATCGGTGCCGTACAGCGCGTCATACAGGCTGCCCCAGCGCGCGTTCGCCGCGTTCAGCGCATAGCGCTGATTCGACAGCGGCACGACGAGTTGCGGGCCGGCCTGTTCGGCGATTTCGGTGTCCACCTGGTCGGTCGTGGCTTTGACGCGCGAAGGTGCCGGCACGATATAGCCGATGCCTTCGAGGAACGCACGGTACGCGCGCAGATCGCGCACCGGACCCGGATTCGTGCGATGCCAGCTATCGAGTTCGGCTTGCAGGCGGTCGCGCTCGGCGAGCAGCGCCCGATTTTTGGGCGCCAGTTCGTGCACGAGGGCGTCGAAACCCGACCAGAATGCGGCGCTGTCGATTCCGGTGCCGGGCAGGGCTTCGGTTTCGACAAACTGGTCGAGGTTGGCGGCGACCTGCAATCCGCCGCGCGGGTTCATCTGAGTCATCGACTGCTCCATCTGTCTGAATGGGACCGATGAGGGGGCATCGGTCCGCGTGATTGCCAGTTATTGCCAGAGTGATGCCACGGGGTACTTCAATTCGATCGAGGCGGGCGCACCGTTGCCGACGCCTTCACGCTTCAGGCCGCGAGAGCCGCGATGCCGGCCTTGGCGACCTGCACGTCCTGATCCGACTTGACGCCGGACACGCCGACCGCGCCGACCACCTGGCCGTCGACGATCACCGGCACGCCGCCTTCCAGCGTGCCTTGCAGCGGCGCGCTCAGGAATGCGGTGCGGCCGTTGTTGATCATGTCTTCGTAGACCTTGGTCTCACGACGGCCGATCGCCGCGGTGCGCGCTTTTTCCGTCGCGATGTACGAGCTGGCCGGCGCACCGCCGTCGAGCCGCAACATTCCGAGCGGATGACCGCCGTCGTCGACCACCACGATCGCGACGGCCCATTTGTTCTTCTCGGCCTCCGCACGCGCGGCTTCGAGGATGCGGGTCGTTTCGGCAACGGTCAACACGGGTTTGCTCAGCATAATGAAATTCCTGTCTCGGTGATGGTAAGGATGCTTCTACAAGTTCTATCCGGTGATGCGGCGGCGTGCGCGTACATCGCCGGGATGCTTCGGGCCGCCAGCTCTCTGGCCGCGCATCGGGCCAGGCGAGGCGCGCCATGCTTGGGGGATTCTACGTCCAAGCGAGGCTGGACGAAACGGCGGCGGCACGCGGCCGGCTTTCAACGGCGCGGCGAACACAGCGGGAGGCGCGATCGATGCGCCGAAATCAAACCCCATCAACCCTCGTGCAACAGGCGGTCAAACGCGCCGCTGGAACTGGCCTTCGTCCGCAAGCGACAGGATTTAGTCGGCACCGCCGGGACGGGCACGCCTTTTAATCCAGAAAGGTGTGCGCGAAGCCACGGCGCATCGAACTGCAAACCCAGCGGCCGACGCACGCCGCACGCCGACTGGAAGCCTGCGAGCAAGGGGCTTTACAATCGAGCCTTGCGCACAGGCCCCGTGCGCACTACACGTCCCCTACACCATGCCTACAATCAGCGAACTGTTCATCTATCCGGTCAAATCCTGCGCGGGAATTGCGCTGCGCGAAGCGCGCCTCTTCGCGACCGGCCTTGAATACGATCGAAGCTGGATGGTCACCGATCCGGACGGCGCGATGTTCACGCAGCGCGCGTATCCGCGCATGGCACTCATCAAGACCGAACTCGGTGCAGAGGAACTGGTGCTGCGCGCGCCCGGCATGAGCGAGCTGCGCACGCCGCTGGACGCCGCGCGGCTCGACGCGTCGCGCAAAGTCGAGACGAAGGTCTGGCACGACGCCGCCTACGGCATCGATACCGGCGATGCGAGCGCGGCCTGGTTCTCCGAGTTTCTCGGCATGCCGGCGCGGCTCCTGCGCTTCAATCCCGAGCGCGAGCGGACGGTCGACCCCGACTACACCGACAGCACCGGCGGCGCCACGACGCTGTTCGCCGACGGTTTCCCGCTGCTGGTGATCGGCCAGGCTTCGCTCGACGATCTGAACACGCGTCTCACCGGCAAGGGCGCGCCGGCCGTGCCAATTGACCGCTTCCGTCCGAATCTCGTGCTGACGGGGCTCGACGCATACGAAGAGGACTATGTCGAAACGCTGAGCATCGCGAGCGATACCGATGCCGAGCCGCCCGTGCAACTGCAACTGGTCAAGCTGTGCGCACGCTGCCCGATGCCGACCATCGACCAGGCGAAGGGCGCGCCCAACCCCGACTGGCCGAACGAACCGAGCGACACGATGAGCGTCTACCGGGCCCAGCCGCAGCGTGACGGCGCGATCACGTTCGGCAACAACGCGCTGGTCGCGAGCGGGGCCGGCGCGTGGCTGCGGGTCGGGCAAACGGTCGAAGCGGAACTGGCCTTCGGCGATTGATTCACGCGCTGTGCGGGCAGGCCGCTCGGGCAACGGCAGTACCCACACCGTCACCCCGGCGCATGCCGCCCCGGTTCAATCGCCGGTTCGTCTGAAACGCTTCGTCAACGCCGCGAGAATCACATCCATCGGCGCCGGTTTGACGAAGTGATGATTGAACCCCGAACGCAGCGACTCGCTCTTTTCCTCCGTCTGTTCGAGACCGCTGACAGCGACCAGCGTCGGCGCCGGCGTGTCAGCCACGTAGCGGATGCGCCGCGCCACCGCGCGGCCGTCGAGCCGCGGCATCTCGACGTCGAGCAGCGCGGCTTGCGGGTGCCACGCGCAGTACTCGGCGAGCGCATCGAGGCCGTTGTGCGCGGTGCGGATGTCGAAGCCATGCGCACTGAAATAGAGCGCGTAGGCGGCGAGCAGATCCGCGTCGTCGTCGGCGATCAGCAGGCGGGCGCTGTGGCGAAGGGACATCCGGCTTCTCCTGGTGGGTATCAACCAGTGAGCAATTTGAAGTCCCGCTAGAATCTGGCGTCGCCATTTCGGTTTTCAGGCCATCTACGCAAGGAACTCCGGCTGCGCCGGTCTATGAATAAATTACCGTTCGGAACCGGCCTCGACGCCGGCCTTGCACGCGACATCGAGGCGGTCCAGCGCATCGACGCCGTGCCGTCCATCCTGCGCCTGATCTGCAAGCACACCGGGATGGGCTTTGCGGCCGTGGCCCGGGTCACGGAACACGCGTGGACCGCCTGCGCGGTTCGGGACGAACTGAACTTCGGGCTCGCGGCCGGCGGCCAGCTCGATCTGCACACCACGCTGTGTTTCGAATCGCGCGCCGCGCGCGCGTCGATCGTGATCGACGATTTCGACAACGATCCGGTCTATCGCGGCCATCACACTGCGCGAATCTACAAGCTCGGCAGCTATATTTCCGTGCCGATCATTCTTCCCGACGGCAGCTACTTCGGTAATCTCTGCGCGATCGGTCCGGCGCCGGCCGAACCCTCGAACCCGCGCACGCTCGGCATGTTCGAAGTGTTCGCCGAGCTGATCGCGACCCAGCTCGCCGCCGAAGGACGCCAGCAGGCGGCCGAAGCGGAGCTGTCGCGCGAGCGGGAAACCGCCGGCCTGCGCGAGCAGTTCATCGCCGTGCTCGGGCATGACCTGCGCAATCCGCTCTCGGCGATCAGCGCGACGGCCGAGTTGCTGTCGCTGCGCGGCAACGAGCCCGATCTCGTGAGCATCGGCCAGCGTTTGAAAACCACCACGTCGCGCATGGCGCGCCTGATCGACGACGTGATGGACTTCGCGCGCGGCCGGCTCGGCTCCGGCATCGGTGTGTCGATCGACGCGGTCGACGATCTGGCCGCCGCGTTGCGCGTGGTGATCGCCGAGGTGCGCATGGCCAATCCGGAGCGAATCCTCGCCGACGATATCGCCCTCGACCTACCGGTGCGCTGCGACCGTGCGCGTGTGCAGCAGTTGCTGTCGAACCTGCTCGGCAACGCGATGACGCATGGCGCGCCGGACTTTCCGGTGCGGGTGTGGGCGCACGTCGAGCAGGCGGAGCTGGTGCTCAGCGTCACGAACGGCGGCAACGCGATCGCGCCGGATACCTTGAGCAAGGTCTTTGAGCCTTACTGGCGGCCGCCCACCAGCAAGCCCGGCGGCGGTCTGGGGCTGGGCCTTTATATCTGCAGGCAGATCGTGCTCGCGCATGGCGGCACGCTGGAGGTCAGCTCGTCGGTAGAAGAGGGCACGTGTTTTGTCGCGAGACTGCCTATCGGGGTATGAAGGTGTGAAGGTATGACGCCGGGGGCGTCGAGGCGGCTCGCGCGTGGCTTCACGCGGCATGCGCGATGACCTCGTGCGCGAGCGGCTCGCCTTGCATGGGCTCACCTTCGACCCACACGCGCTCCACGCTCTCGCCGATGGCGGCGCCCACCAGAATCACCGCCGGACTGGCGAAGCCCGCACTCGTCGCGTCGGTGGCGAGGCGGTCGAGCCGCGTCACCAGCCGCCGCTCGTCGACACCGCCCGCCCATTGCACGACCGCAGCGGGGGTATCGGCGGGCAGACTCGCCAGCAACGCGCTCGCGATGCTGGCGATACGCCGCATTCCCATATAGATCGCCAGCGTCGTGCGGGTCGCGGCGAGCGCGGCCCAATCCGGTTCGCCGTGATCCTCCGTATGGGCGGTGACGAAGCTCACACCGTGGCAGTGACGCCGATGCGTGAGCGAAATGCCGAGGCCCGCCGCGGCCGCAAAGCCCGACGAGATGCCGTTGATGATCTCCACCGCGATGCCTGCGCCGCGCAACCCCGCCAGTTCCTCGCCGGCGCGGCCGAACAGCAGCGCTTCGCCGCCTTTGACCCGCACCACGTGCAAGCCCTTGAGCGCGTAGCGCCGCATCAGGCGTTCGATGAACGCTTGCGGCGTCGAGCGGCAGCCGCCGCGCTTGCCGACGCGAATCACGCGAGCTTGCGGCGCGAGCGTCGCGATTCCCGAATTCGCGAGATCGTCGAGCAGCACGACGTCGGCGGCCGCGAGCGCCTTGGCGGCTTTGAGCGTGAGCAGGTCGAGGTCGCCCGGGCCGGCGCTCAATAGCGTGACTTTGCCGGTGTTCGTATTCATCACGGTATCCTTAGCTTTCTGTCCTGGTGGCTCCGCCGGCGGTGAACGTACCGTCGGCGTCAAATAAAAACGGCGTCCGCTCGTGATGTTCACGAGGGGACGCCGTTGTCCGTTACTGCGATCTGTTTTCGTCGCCGGTTCGAGCCGGGTTCAAATCCGGTTCGGGTCCAGCGCATGCAAAACGAAGCACGCCACTGCGCTTCGTCTTCTCATTGCGACTGCGTCGCCGCAATGACTTCGCAACGGTCAACGCAAGGACTGCGCCAGACAGGCAGGTTGCTCGCCCGATCCCACACCACGTCTTGCCCGCCGCGCTGAAAAAGCGCCGTGAGCGCACCGCGCACGTGCCCCGCTCCCGCACGCACAAGGTGCTGCGTCGCACCATCCATGTGCCTCTGCGCATCAAAACGCGCCGCGCGCCGGGCTCGCTGTCACGCCCTTCCATATGCCGTCGAGCCCTGCACGACGGCCTTTTCCGGCGCATTTCGCACGATTGGCATGGGCTTTGCATTAAGCGTCGTCATCGGATCAACGACGATCCGGCGCGAGCGCAACACAGAGCATTCGCCTGCAGGACCGATCAGGACAACGGCGTCCCCCGGATTCAGTCATCGACTGGATTCGCGGGACGCCGTTTTTATTTTCGCAATCGCTTCGCCCGATGCAGACGGCGACGCCCGACGCTCAGCACATTGAGGACACCGCGCTCATGAAAATCATCGTTATCGGTCACGGGATGGTCGGCCACAAACTGGTCGAGAGCCTGGCGCAAGATGCCGCGCACGGTCTCGACATCACGGTCCTGTGCGAGGAATCGCGGCCGGCCTACGATCGCGTGCATCTGTCCGAATTCTTCGCGGGCAAGAACGCGGACGACCTGTCGCTCGTCGCACCGGGGTTCTTCGAGCGCCAGAACGTGATGCTCAAGCTGAACGCGAAGGCGGTGGCGGTCGACCGCGATGCGCGCACCGTGACGGTCTCGACCGGCGAGACGCTGCCGTACGACAAGCTCGTGTTCGCCACGGGCTCCTATCCGTTCGTGCCGCCGGTGCCTGGCCGCAAGCGCGCCGATTGTTTCGTGTACCGAACCATCGACGACCTCGAAGCGATGCAGGAATGCGGCACGCGTTCGAAAACCGGCACGGTGGTTGGCGGTGGCCTGCTGGGTCTCGAATGCGCGAAGGCGCTGCGCGACATGGGCCTGCAAACGCACGTGGTCGAATTCGCCCCGCGCCTGATGGCCGTGCAAGTGGACGAGGGCGGTGGCCGCGTGTTGCGCACCAAAATCGAAGCACTCGGCGTGACGGTTCACACGCAGAAGAACACCTCGGTGATCGTGGACGGCGAAACGGGCACGCACCGCATGCAGTTCGCGGACGGCAGCCATCTCGACACCGACATGATCGTGTTCTCCGCAGGCATCCGTCCGCGCGATGACCTCGCGCGCGAATGCGGCCTGACGCTCGGCGCGCGCGGCGGCATCGTGATCGACAACGCGTGCCGCACCAGCGACCCGCACATCTATGCGATCGGCGAATGCGCGCTGTGGAACGGCCAGTTGTTCGGTCTCGTCGCGCCGGGTTACGACATGGCGCGCACGGTCGCGAAGCAATTGCTCGCAGGTTCAGCCGAACCCGCAGCCGGGCCCACGGCCGAATTCGCCGGCGCCGACTTGAGCACCAAGCTCAAGCTAATGGGCGTCGACGTGGCGAGCATCGGTGACGCGCATGGCAATACGCCGGGCAGCCGTTCCTACCAGTTCAGCGACGAACGCAAGCAGGTCTACAAGAAGCTCGTGGTGTCCGAATGCGGCAAGTATCTGCTGGGCGGCGTGATGGTGGGCGACGCGAGCGAATACGGCACGTTGCTGCAGATGATGTTGAACCGCATCGAACTGCCGGAAGCGCCTGAATTCCTGATCCTGCCGCAAGCGGACGGCAACGCGAAGCCCGCGCTCGGCGTCGAGGCCTTGCCCGCCGCCGCGCAAATCTGCTCGTGCAACAACGTCTCGAAGGGCGATCTGTGCGCGGCCGTTTGCGCGGGCGCGACCGACATCGGCGCGCTCAAATGCGCGACCGGCGCGGGCACCTCGTGCGGCGGTTGCGTGCCGCTCGTCACGCAGGTGATGAAGGCCGAGATGAAGAAGCAGGGGCTCGCGGTCAACAACCACGTCTGCGAGCACTTCGCGTATTCGCGTCAGGAGCTGTATCACATCGTGCGTGTCGAGGGCGTGCGCAGCTTCGGCGAACTGCTTGCGAAGCACGGGCATGGCCTCGGCTGCGATATCTGCAAGCCGGTGGTGGCGAGCATTCTCGCGTCGTGCTGGAATGATTTCGTGCTGAAGAAAGAGCACGCGTCGCTGCAGGACACCAACGACTACTACCTCGCCAACATTCAACGCGACGGCACGTACTCGGTCGTGCCGCGCATGGCGGGCGGTGAAGTGACGCCCGACGGCCTGATCGCGGTCGGCCAGATCGCGAAGAAATACGGCCTCTACACCAAGATCACGGGCGGTCAGCGGGTCGATCTGTTCGGCGCGCGTGTCGAACAACTGCCGCTCATCTGGGAAGAGCTGATCGCGGCGGGCTTCGAATCCGGCCACGCGTACGGCAAGTCGCTGCGCACGGTGAAGTCGTGCGTCGGTTCGACATGGTGCCGCTACGGCGTCGGCGATTCGGTGGGCCTCGCGGTCGAACTCGAAAACCGCTACAAGGGCCTGCGCACGCCGCACAAGATCAAGTTCGGCGTATCGGGCTGCACGCGCGAATGCGCGGAAGCACAGGGCAAGGACGTCGGCGTCATCGCTACCGAGAAGGGCTGGAATCTCTACGTGTGCGGCAACGGCGGCATGAAACCGCGTCATGCCGAACTGCTCGCGTCGGACCTCGATAAGGACACGCTGATCCGCTACATCGACCGCTTCCTGATGTTCTACGTGCGCACCGCCGACCGTCTGCAACGCACCAGCGTCTGGCGCGACAACCTCGAAGGCGGGCTGGACTATCTGATCGACGTGGTGATCAACGATCGCCTGGAAGTGGCCGCCGAACTCGAAGCGGAGATGCGCCACGTGATCGACACCTACGAGTGCGAATGGAAGAAGGCCGTCACCGATCCCGCCACGCGCAAGCGCTTCCGTCATTTCGTCAACAGCGGCGAGCCCGACAGCAACGTGCGCTTCGTCGAGGAGCGCGGGCAGATCCGCCCGGCGACGCCCGTCGAGCGGCAAGCGGCATTGGCGGCGATTCCCGTGGTCGTCGAGACCGTCTGACTTTTTGCAGTACCACTCATTGCTCACCTAGCGAGGACTTTCGCCATGAACAACGATCGCGTACCACGCCCCTGGACCGCCATCTGCCCGCTCGACGACATCGTGCCCAACACGGGCGTCTGCGCGCTGGTCAACGGAGAACAGGTGGCGGTTTTCCACGTGGACGAGGGCGGCGCCAACACGGTGTACGCGATCGAGAACTTCGATCCGGGCTCGCAGGCGGCGGTGCTCTCGCGCGGCCTGATCGGCAGTCTCGGCGAGCGCGTCGTGGTCGCCTCGCCGATCTACAAGCATCACTTCGATCTGCGCACGGGCGAATGCCTGGAGACCCCGTCGTATTCCGTCGGTGCGTTCGCTACCCGCCTGGAAGACGGCCACGTGTGGGTCGCTGTTTAAGCCATTGAATTTCCGCCAACGCCTTCTTCGAACGATGCAGCCCGCCATGTCCTCCACTAGCGTAAAAACGGTTTGCCCCTACTGCGGCGTCGGCTGCGGAATGGTGCTGCACGTCGAGGGCGGCCAGGTCGTGAAGATCTCCGGCGACAAGGAGCATCCGTCGAACTTCGGACGGCTGTGCACGAAGGGGCAGTCCGCGCATGTCGCGTTGCGCAAGTCCGGTCGTCTGGAAAGCGCGTTCGTTCGTCATGCACGCGACGAAGACCCGGTGCCGCTGCCGATGGCCCAGGCGATCAGCACCACCGCCGCGCGTTTGCGAGGCCTGCTCGACGAACACGGACCGGACGCGTTGTCGTTCTACGTGTCCGGTCAGATGTCGATCGAGGCGCAGTACCTCGTCAACAAGCTCGCGAAGGGTTTTGTCGGCACCAACAACATCGAATCGAATTCGCGCCTGTGCATGGCGAGCGCGGGCAGCGGCTACAAGCTCTCGCTGGGCGCGGACGGCCCGCCGGGGTCGTACGAGGACATCGACCACGCCGACCTGTTCTTCGTGATCGGCGCGAATATGGCCGACTGTCATCCGATTCTGTTCCTGCGCATGATGGACCGCGTGAAGGCCGGCGCGAAACTGATCGTGGTCGACCCGCGCCGCAACGCGACCGCGGACAAGGCCGATCTGTTCCTGCAGATCAAACCCGGCACCGACCTCGCACTGCTCAACGGCCTGTTGCATCTGCTGCACGAAAACGGGCAGACGGATGCCGCTTTCATCGCCGAGGCCACCGAAGGCTGGGACGCGCTGCCCGCGTTTCTCGCTGACTACACACCCGAGCGGGTGGCCGACATCACGGGCCTCGCCGCCGACGACATCCGCCGCGCTGCCCAGATGATCGGCACCGCGAAGGAGTGGATCAGCTGCTGGACCATGGGCCTGAATCAAAGCACGCACGGCACGTGGCACACCAACGCGATCTGCAACCTGCATCTGGCGACCGGCACGATCTGCCGGCGCGGCAGCGGGCCGTTTTCGCTGACGGGCCAGCCGAATGCGATGGGCGGCCGCGAAATGGGCTACATGGGGCCCGGTTTGCCGGGCCAGCGTTCGGTGCTGGTCGACGCGGACCGCGCGTTCGTCGAAGACCTGTGGGGCATTGCGCCCGGCACGCTGAAGACGGAAGTCGGCAACGGCACGATCGACATGTTCGCGCGCATGGCCGCGGGCGAGATCAAGGCGTGCTGGATCATCTGCACGAATCCGGTGGCGAGCGTCGCCAACCGCCAGAACGCCATCGCCGGTTTGCGCGCGGCGGAACTCGTGATCGCGCAGGACGCGTTCCTCGACACCGAGACCAACCGCTACGCCGACGTGTTGTTGCCCGGCGCGCTGTGGGCCGAAGCCGAAGGCGTGATGATCAACTCCGAGCGCAACCTCACGCTGATGCAAAAGGGCATCGAGCCGCCCGGCGCCGCGTTGCCCGACTGGCAGATCATCGCGCGCGTCGCATGTGAAATGGGCTTTGCCGACGCGTTCGGCTACGCGAGCGCCGACGAGGTGTTCGCCGAGATCACGCGCGCGTCGAATCCGAAAACCGGCTATGACCTGCGGGGTGCGAGCCATCGCCGCCTGAAGGAAACGCCGTTGCAATGGCCGCTGGCGTCCGCCGGTTCGGCCGGGCGCAATCCGGTTCGCTACCTCAACGACGGCGTGAGCCAGACACTGAAGGAGCTGCCCGACGGCAGCCGTCCGCGGCTCGTGTTTCCGACCGCGAGCGGCAAGGCGATGTTTTTCGCCCGCGCTTATGCGGCTCCCGCCGAATTGCCCGACCGCGAATTCCCGATCGTGCTGAACACGGGCCGCCTGCAGCATCAGTGGCACACCATGACCAAGACCGGCAAGGTCGCGATGCTCAACAAGCTGAACCCGGGGCCGTTCGTCGAGATTCATCCCGAAGACGCCGCCACGCTCGGCATCAAGGCTAACGACCCGGTCGAGATCCGTTCGCGCCGTGGCCGCGCGGTGCTGCCTGCGGTCGTCACCGAACGCGTGAGCGAGGGCAACTGCTTCGCGCCGATGCACTGGAACGATGTATTCGGCGACGACCTGTGCATCAACGCGGTGACGAGCGACGCGATCGATCCAGTTTCTCAGCAGCCCGAACTGAAGTTCTGCGCGGTCGCGCTGAGTCCGGTGCCGCTCGATGCCGTCGAGCCGGTTGCGCAAGACCATGACGAAGTACCCGCCGACGAGGTTGCCGTTACCGCCAGCATCAAGGATCAGGACATGCCCCGTATCGATGCACTCACCAGCCTTCTGCAATTGCCGCCGGCGCCCGCGCCGTCGCTGAGCGACGCCGAGCGCGCCTATCTGGCTGGCTTCGTCAGCGGCCTGCGTTCGGCCGAAGCGCAGGGGATCGACAGCGTGCCGGTTCTGCCGCGCAGCGCACCGTTCGAGACGGCCAACCGCCTTCACGTGGACGGTCTGCTGGCCGGTCTCTACAGCCGCAGCGCAGCGGTGCCTGCGGCCGTATCGGCACTCACGTCTGCACAAGCGGATACCGCCTCGGCGCAGGCATCCGGCGTACGGATCGTGCGCGTGCGTCCGAAGGTGACCTTGCTGTGGGCTTCGCAAACCGGCAACACCGAATCGCTGACCGAGCGCTATGCGACGCGTCTGATGGAGTCGCGCTTCGAAATTCGCACCGCGTGCATGGCGGACTATCCGGTCTCGGCCCTTGCCAAGGCGCAATACGTGTTGCTGATGACGAGCACGTTCGGCGACGGCGATCCGCCCGATAACGCGCAGAGCTTCTGGACGCAATTGAGCGCTGGCGACGCGCCGCGTCTGGACGGCGTGCGCTTCGCGGTGCTCGCGCTCGGCGACCGCAACTACGATCAGTTCTGCGGATACGGCCGCCGTCTCGACGAACGCCTCGCCGCGCAAGGCGCGCTTCGTCTGATGGACCGCGTGGATTGCGACGGCGAACATCAGCAGAGCGCCGATGCGTGGCTCGAACGCATCATCGTGCGCATCAACGAAGAAGACGCGGCGCTGCATGCGGTGCCGCCGGGCGGCATGATCAACGCGGTGGTGCCCGGCGCGGTGCCGACCAAAGCGCGCCCGGCCGCGTCGCGGCTCGTCAGCAATCTGCGCCTGAACCGCCAGGGCGCGGCGAAGGACACGCGTTATTTCTCACTGAATACCAGCGATTCGGGCCTCGAATACGAAGCGGGCGATGCGCTCGGCGTCTGGCCGAGCAACTGCCCCGAACTGGTCGACGAATTACTCACGCTGAGCGGCCTGAGCGCGGATGCGCCGGTGAACGTGGCGGGCGCGGGCGACATGCGGCTTGCCGATGCGCTCGGCAAGCACTACGAAATCGCGCGGCCGGGGGCGGACGCGCTCGCGTTCATCGCCGCGCGCAGCAGCAACGGCGCGCTGCGCGATCTGCTGACGCTCGAACGCAAGGCGGATCTGAAGCAATGGTTGTGGGGTCAGCAGCTTGCCGACGTGCTGCACGAATTTCCAGTGAGCCTTTCGGCCGCCGAATTGACCGGCATGCTCAAGCGTTTGCAACCGCGTCTGTACTCGATCGCTTCGAGCCCGAAAGCGCATCCGGGCGAAGTGCATCTGACCGTTTCGGCGGTGCGTTACAACAACGCGCGGCGTCATCGCAAGGGCGTGTCGTCGACCTTTCTCGCCGACCGCGCGAGCGAGACCGACGTGCCTGTATTCGTGCAGAAGTCAGCGCATTTTCGTCCGCCTCACAGCGCCGGCACGCCGATGATCATGGTCGGCCCCGGCACCGGCATCGCACCGTTTCGCGGCTTCCTGCACGAGCGCCGCGCACGTGGCGACAAGGGCCGCAACTGGCTGTTCTTCGGCGAGCAGCATGCGGCCACCGATTTCTACTATCGCGACGAACTCGAAGCGATGCGCGACAGCGGCGTGCTGACCCGGCTCGACCTCGCGTTCTCGCGCGATCAGGCCGACAAGATCTATGTGCAGGACCGCATGCGCGAGCAAGGTGCGCAACTGTGGGCCTGGCTCGAAGACGGTGCGCATTTCTACGTGTGCGGCGACGCGAACCGGATGGCGCGCGATGTGGATGCGGCGCTCAAGGAGGTGGTCGCCACGCACGGCGGCATGAGCGACGAGAAGGCGGCTGAATACGTAAGCCGTCTCGCGCGCGAAAAGCGCTATGCACGCGACGTTTATTGAACCTGCGCACTGCACCGACGCGGGGTCGACCAGGCGCGCAAGGTTTCAGGAAAAGTAAGCAGGAAAGTTTTAGAAGACGGACCCGGATGGCATGGACGTTGCATGTTCAGATCGGTTTTCAATAGTGTGACTGGCTGGTGCATGGCGAGCGACGCCGTTGCCGGATAGTCGAAAAATCAGTTTTATGAGGATGCCTGATGAACAACGTGATGAGCTCCCTTAAGAGCGGAGACTGGCGCGCGCTGGTGGCGTGTTTTCTCTATTTCGACACCGGCTTTACCGTGTGGGTGCTGTATGGACCGCTCGCGCCGTTCATCAGCAAGAGCATTGCGATGACGCCCGCGCAACAGGGCTTGCTGGTTGCGGTGCCGGTGCTGTCGGCGGCGATTCTGCGCGTGACGCTCGGCAATCTGTATCAATCGGCGCATGGCAAGCGCATTGCGTTGATGGGCGTGCTGCTGTCGGCGGTGCCGACCATCGTGCTGCCGCTGCTGCAGTCCGTGCCGTCGTACGAAATGCTGCTCGTGCTCGGCGTGTTCCTCGGCGTCGGCGGTGCGAGCTTCGCGGTGGCGCTGCCGATGGCCGGCAGCAACTATCCGCCGAAAGTACAGGGCCTGGTGCTGGGCCTCGCCGCGGCCGGCAATATCGGCGCGGTGCTCGACGGCTTCCTGTTCCCGCAACTGGCGACGCACTACGGTTGGCAGATGGCCGCCGGCGGTGCACTGCCGCTGCTCGCGATTGCCGCGATCACGCTGTATTTCTGGGCCAACGACGCGGGGGTGAAATCCGGCAGCGTGCTGCGCGCATTTGGCAGCTTCGCGGTGACGCTGGGCGGCTTGATCGTGCTGGTGCTGCTGGTCGAAGCCGGGCTGTTCGGTGCGGGCAAGACCGGTGTGCTGCTGTTGCCGGTGATCGGCGCGCTGCTCGCGATCTCCGTGCTGCCGAAACGCTATCGCTCGGTGCTCGGCGAACGCGATACGTGGGTCATCATGCTCGTGTACAGCATCACGTTCGGCGGTTTCGTCGGCATGTCCTCGTATGTGTCGCTGCTGCTCACCAACCTGTATCAGTTGTCGAAGATCGACGCCGGTCTGTTCATGGCGTTGCTCGCCGCCACCGGCGCCATGGTGCGGCCGCTCGGCGGGCTGATCGCCGACAAGGTGTCCGGCGTGCGCGCGTTGACCGTGCTGCTGGCTATCATTTCGTTGTGCGACTTCGTGTTTGCCGCGGCGATGCCTTCGCTCTCCGGCGGCATCGCGCTGCTGTTGTGCCTGTACGTGGCCTTTGGTCTCGGCAACGGTGCGACCTTCCAGTTGGTGCCGCATCGCTGGGCGGGCCGCACGGGTCTGATGTCGGGCATCGTCGGCGCGGCGGGCGGTATCGGTGGCTTCTATCTGCCGGTCGTGATGGGCATTGCCAAGGAAAGCACGGGCAGCTATCAGATGGGCTTTGCGACGTTCGGCGCACTGGCCGCCTGCGCGTTTGTCGCGATCGTCGCGCTGCGCCGTCCGTGGATGGCGTGGTCGATGCAAGCCGGTGTGATGCACGCCCACGCCACCGAGTGATGCCACGGGAAAGACGGGACGCGGCGGCGCCCGAGCGCCGCGTGGGCTCTCACGATTCAGACAGGGCGGCCGCCGGGCGTGGACGTGGATGGGGACGCACGCGTCGCGGCAGTGCCGCGGCGCAAACGCCCGGCGTATCCAGCCGCACAGGTCATGCTCATGAATTTGCCGGATGCACGCTGCTTCACGGGCAGAAGGAGCGCGACGAACCGTGAAGATCCTACGACAATCCGCTTGAAAAATACGCAGTCACCTCCTTGCATATTGCGCGGCGGCTTTCTAATATGCAGTCAGGAGGCTGCATATGAACACATCGACCGATCGCATCGAAAAGCAGATTCTGCTGAAGGCGCCGCGCTCGCGGGTCTGGCGTGCGCTATCCAATGCCGAGGAATTCGGCACATGGTTCGGCATGAATCTGGCCGGCAAGCAGTTCATCGCCGGCCAGACCGTGCAAGCCAATCTGACTTACCCTGGCTATGAGCATCTCGTGATCGACCTGCTGATCGAGCGCGTCGAGCCCGAGCATCATCTGTCGTGGCGCTGGCATCCGGCCGCGATCGACGCTGCGGTCGACTACTCGTCGGAGCCGACCACGCTCGTCGTATTCGAGTTGAGCGAGGTCGAGGCGGGCACCTTGCTGCGTGTCGTCGAATCGGGCTTCGACCGGATTCCGGCCGCGCGCCGCGACGAGGCGTTCCGCATGAACAGCGGCGGGTGGGATCATCAGCTGGTCAACATCGAAAAGCATGTCGCCAAGGGCTAGGACCACGTCGGCCAATGCGAGTCTGAAAACGTCGGCGCTGAAGAACTCCGCGCCGATTTTCGCGGCGCTCGGCGACGAAACGCGCCTGCGGCTGATCGCGGTGTTATGTGCGGGCAGTGCGATGTCGATCGCGCAACTGACCGCGGGCACGGAGATCACGCGGCAGTCGGTCACGCAGCATCTGCAGGTGCTCGCGAACGCGGGCCTCGTGCGCGACGTGAAGGTGGGTCGTGAGCGCCTGTGGGCGTTCGAGCCGGCCCATCTCGACGAAGCGCGCCGCGCGCTCGATGCGATTTCGCAGCAGTGGGATCACGCATTGTCGAGGTTGAAGGCGATGGTGGAGGGGTGAGGGACTTCCTCTGCGCCGGGTGTATCACCGCGTGGGCGCGGGCATTTCGCGGTTCGAAATATTCGACCGGGACATGATGCGCGGTGGCGCAAGGTCCCGACATTTCATCTGTTTGCGCTATGGCATTCGCCACGCAGACGAAGCGGTGCGCGGGCCATGTCCGATCAATACGCGATGCAAACCGACTTGCTCTCGGTATACGCGTCGATGATCGCCTTGCCATGTTCGCGACCGATGCCCGAAGCCTTGAAGCCGCCGAACGGCATCGCCGGGTCGACCATGTTGTGCGTATTGACCCATACGGTGCCTGCTTCGATCCCATCCACGAGCCGCAGTGCCTTGTCGAGCTGATTGGTCCAGACGCTCGCACCGAGTCCGTATTCGGACGCGTTCGCCTGCGCCAGCACGTCGTCGAGATCGTCATAAGGCATCGCGACGAGCACCGGCCCGAACACTTCTTCGGTGACGACGGACAGCGGCTTGCACGCGCGGTTGGCAATCACGGTCGGGCGCACGAAGTAGCCGTCGCCGGCCACGCGCGCCTCGCGTGACAGGATCTCGCCGCCTTCCTGCCTGCCTTGGGCGATCATGCCGACCACCTTGTCGCGATGCCGTGCGGACACCATCGGTCCCATCTGCGTCGCCGCATCGAAGCCCGAGCCGAGTACGATGCCGTCGGCCACCGCCGCGACGCCTTGCACGACTTCATCGTAGATCGAGCGCGCCACATAGAGGCGCGAACCCGCCGTGCACACCTGCCCGTGATTGAAGAAGATCGCACCGGCCGCGCCTTCGACCGCCTTGCGCGGGTCGCAGTCGTCGAGCACGATCACCGGGCTCTTGCCGCCCAGTTCCAGCGACGCGCGCTTCAGATCGCCGGCACATTGGCGGCCGATGATGCGGCCCACCTCGGTCGATCCCGTGAACGTGACCTTGTTGACCAGAGGATGCCTAACCAACGCCGCACCAGCTGTTTCGCCGCGGCCGGTGACCACGTTGAACACGCCCGGCGGGAAGCCCGCTTCATGCGCGAGTTCGGCGAGGCGGATCGCGGTCAGCGGCGTTTCTTCCGCGGGCTTGAGCACGACGGTGCAGCCGCACGCGAGCGCCGGCGCGATTTTCCACACCGCCATCAGCAGCGGGAAATTCCACGGCACGATAGCGGCAACGACACCGGCCGGCACGCGGCGGGTCGACGCGTTGTAGCGCGTGCCCGGCGGAAACGGAATCGACAGATCGAAGGTGGTGCCCTCGATTTTGGTTGCCCAGCCAGCCATGTAGCGCAGCCATTGAACGCTGCCCGACACTTCGAGCATCTTCGAGAAGCCGATCAGCTTGCCCTGGTTCAGCGTTTCCAGCTCGGCGAGTTCGTCGGTGTGCTGTTCGACGAGGTCGGCGAGTTTGAGCAGCAGACGCTCGCGCGCGGCCGGCGGCATTCTGCGCCACGCATCGGATTCGAACGCGGCTTTCGAGGTTCTCACCGCGTGATCGATGTCCGAGTCCGAGGCATCGGGAATCTGCGCGAGTTCTTCGGCCGTAGCCGGATTGAAGACCGGAAAGGTTTTACCTGCGGCGCTGCGGGTTTTCTCGCCGTTGATGAACATGGTCTGCGGCAACGCCGCCGCTGCTTGATGGTGTTCGTGGTGTTCGTGGTGTTCGCGCATGGTGCTTCGTCTCCGTTGAGTGCGTCTTGAGTCCGTGGGTCGGTGGTCCGTGGGTGCAAGCGGTGCGACGCTATCCGGATGAGTGAGCCTCGCTGTGATACCGGTGTGCGCGCAAGTGGAACGGTTTCGTGCCGCGCCAATGGGTGGCGAGCGACGCGGCGCAAAGCAGGTTCGCGGCCGCGCTGATGCCGAACAGCACGACGAATCCGTCGCCGAAAAAGTAGGGGGTGGTCGACAAGGCGGCGCCTGCCAGCATGCCGACGTGATGCGCGATGCCGGGGCAACTCGCGCTCAGCGCGCGCTTCGCGTTGCCTTGCAGATTCGCGAGGGCTGGGATCGTCAGGCAGTCGAGCAACAGAAATAGCTTTGCCGCGAGCGGGGCGAGCGCGGGGTTATCGACGGTGGCGAGCGTCCCGATCAGCAGCGCGCGTGCAACGTACAACGCCGTGAGCATCCGGTCGTTGCGCGAGCGGTCGGCGTAGCAGGCCAGCGCGCATACCGCCGCCAGCAGGAGCGCAATGTGCCAGAGCGGTTGCACGTCGCCCGCGCCGCATACAGCAAACAACTGGAAGCGCGCGAGACTGCCGCTCGACATGCCCGCAAGTAACGCGAGCAGCGCTGTCGTGCTTGCTGCGCGCGTCGATTGCGTAGGCTCATTCGTGTGATGACGCTCATTGGGGACCGTGCCGCTCAATTGCCGCCAGTAAAACAGCAGGGCGCCGCCCGCCGCGATCATCAACGCGGCGAGCAGGCCGCCTTGCTGCAATCCGCTCAGATACGCCGGTAGCGCATTCATCGCGCTCATCGTGACGATCAATGTTGCGGCGGTTGCGACGGTGGTGCGGCGAGTCGAGCGCGCTATCAGCAGCGGCGCGCCCATCATCGTCGCCAGCGCCAGCGCGCTCATCCACAGCGCGCTGGTGTGTGGATGGAGGCCCGCGCGCATCGACAACGCAGCGGCGCCGCCAGCGATCAGCACGCAAGCCGAGCCGGCCGCGCACACGGCAAGCACGCTTGCCGTATCGCCGACGCGCCGCGCGCCGCGCAGCGCCGGATCAGTGCTTGCAGCAGCCATGATCCGTCGGCTTGCCGTCTTCGACGCTGTTGAGATCGCGCTCGGCCGGCAGATCCATCGTCGGATTGCCGGCGAAGAAGTTGTTCGGCTTGAGCATGAAGCCGGCGTACTCGACGGGCATCACCGGAAAGTCTTCGGGCTTGCACACGTGCGTGTGGCCGAAGCTGTGCCACAACACGAGGTCTTCGTTCTCGATGTTGCGGTTCGCCTCGATATAACGCGGCAAGCCGTCGCCGCCCGAATGCTGGTTCGGATAGTCGCCGCTGGCATAGCGCTCGGCCGGATCGAACGGCGTGACCCACACGTGACGCGTCGCGAAGCCGCCGCGTTGACGCACCTTCGAACGCTCGTCGGCGAGCATCAGCGGCGAGTCGTTGACAATCAGCTTGTAGCCCGGATTTGCCCCCACGGCGTTCTTCACGTTCGGGTTGATGACTTTCCAGTAGCGACCCGTGCGACCATTCGCGAGGCGCGCGGCTTCGCTCTCCGTTTTGAGCACCTGCTTCGTCGTATCGAACACATTGCCGTACGGATTCGTATCGCCCATCGGACGCGGCACGAATTCGTGTTCGGTGACGGTATTGCGCTCGCCGTCGACCATCATGTGCATGCGCGCATTGAAGAAGTGCTGGTGCGTGGGGCCGCCGAGGTTCTCCGTGATCATGCCGCCCCACGGATAGGTGTCGCCGTCCGCCACCGCCGAGGTCTGCACGATGCCGGTCAGCTTGCATTCGAGCTGGATCGTGCCGTCCTGATACAGATACCAGTAGAAGCCATAGTCGTAATTGCCGACCGTCGCAAAGAACGAAATCACGAGACGGCGCGAGCGGCGCATTTCGAACACGCCGGTGCGGAATTCATAGTGCTTCCACAGCGTGCCGTAGTCTTCCTCGTGCATGCATACGGCGTTCTTCATCACGAACGCGTTGCCGAAGTCGTCGGCGGAAGGGATGTCGAAATAGCGGATCGTGCCGAGGCAATCGCATCCGAGTTCGAGCTGGTTCGCGAGTTTGCCGAGCCCGTATTCGCCCGCATCGAACGCGCTTTTCCAGTAATGGTTGGTGCTCGGATCGGAGTAGGGCACGCACATTTCCGTGACGCTCGCGCGGTAGATGATCGGCCGCGCGCGCTTGCCGTCGTCCCACGACAGTTGATGCAGCACGAGCCCTTCGCGCGGCGTGAAGCCGACGCGGAAGGTCCAGTTCTGCCAGCTCACGTGCCAGCCGTCGATCGTGAAGCTCGGGCCGTCGGGCTGATCGATCGACAGCGGCTTGAGCGTGCTGCGCGGCTGGCCGAGGCTCGGCGTGTCGTAGTTGTGTTTGGCGCGCGGAATCGGAATGATGCGGCCGTCGTCGATCAGTTCGATCACTTTCTTTTCGAGCAGATCGACCACCGCAAGCACGCCTTCGATCGGGTGCGCGTAGCCGTTATCGGTCAGCGTCTCGCGGTAGTAGCTCACGCAGCGCACGAGACGCCGGCCGTTTTCGTGTTCGCGATCGAAGCAGCCGGCCGAGAACGGATCGACCTGCACGCGCTCCAGGTCCTTTTCGCTGAGGCCGCGCTTCATGATCGCTACGCGCCACGCTTCGTCGTTCTTGACGATCTGCTCGGCGTTCATGAAGTCGTCGATCATGATGGGCGGCTGACCGTAAGGCGCCTGGTCGAACGGCAACACCCGGCGCGACGCGATGCGTTTTTCTCTCAGGTCCACGTCGAATTCGATCGTCGCGCCATTCGAGCGGTCGATCGCGAGCACGAATGCGGTGCGCGAAAAATAGTCGCCGGTCTTGAACGCGACCACTTCGGCTTTGGGCGGCTCGCGCAATTCGACCATCGGGAAACGGGCGTGCGAGTCGAGTTTTTCGGCGGCCTTCACGAGATCGCAGGCAAGTTGCATTTCGTCGCCGCTCAATGGGTCGAGCGGATGAACGAGGGGGCGGGCAGCTTTCGTGGCATTCGTGTTCATAAGATTCCCGTAAAGATGTTTGCTGGACCGGACAGCGTGCCGATCGGCACCGGTGACACGCGGCGCACGCTGAGTCGATGGCAAATCGTAGGAACCCAATAATATTTTCGCGCTTGCTTATCGCGCCAATTGAGCGATAAAGTGCGCCAGAGGAAACGACTCGGGCAACACGACAGCGCAGACTGGAGAGGAGACGCTCAACATGAAAAAAGTCACGCTCAATGGCAGTTTCCCGATGATTCGCGCGGCGGTGATGGGACCGGTCGTGCGCGCACTCGATCAATCGGGCGCCGATTGCGACACGCTGCTCGAAGCGTTCGGCATGAGCCGGCGGCTATTGTCCAATCCCTATGAAATCCTGCCGCTCACGCGTTACGTGGCGGCCTTCGAGCGCGCGGCCGAAGTGCTCGGCGAAGCGTCGCTCGGCTTGCGGCTCGGCAGCGAATTGCAGTTGACGGAACTGGGGCCGGCGGGCCTCGTCTTTCTTTCGTCACCCACGCTGAACGCGGCAATGCGCAAGTTCACGCTCGCGCTCGCCTCGTGGCAGAACACGACAAGCTGTGAAGTGCTGCGCGACGACGAGTGGCCCATCTGGACCTACCAGATCGCCAGTCCGCAAATCTGGCCGCGCCGCCAGGACGCGGAGTACAGCCTGTCGACCATGTGCAACATGATCCGGCTCGTGCGCGGCGCCGCATGGAATCCGGTCGAAGTGCATTTCGAACACGCGGCGCCGGCCGATCTCAAACCCTATGCGCGCATCTTTCGCGTACCGGTGCGCTTTCAGCAGCCTTTCAATGGCGTGATTCTGCGGCCGCAGGATCTCGACGCTTCGCTCAAAAGCGCCGATACGCAAATGGCGCGCATGATGGAGCGCCACGCAACCGATCTGATTGCGAACGATGCGATGCCGCACAGCATCGTCGAACAGGTGCGCGATCTGGTTACGCGGCGGCTTGCGCATGAAAAGCTGATCGTCGCGGACATTGCCAAAGACCTCGGCCTCTCGCATCGCTCGCTGCAACGGCATCTCGCGCAGGAAGGCACGTCCGTGCGGCAGATTCTGCGCGAGGAGCGGCAGCGCAGCGTCGCGGGTTTGCTCGAACGCGACGGGCTCACCAATGCGGCAATCGCACGGGCAGTCGGTTATGCCGACGCGACCGTGTTATGGCGCGCCACACGCAGCTGGAAAAAATAGTCGCGCGGCGCACACGCATGCTGCTTTCATTCTGAAAGTATCGTGCGACCTCGCGCCGACCACACCGGAAAAATAACATCGGGTTTCCTAAGTATCTGCTGCAGGCTGGCGAATTCAGGGTTCGCCCGCATTGGCGCGCTTTATCGAAAATTTGGCGCAGTTGGCGAAGTCGCTTTATTTTTTAGCTACCTACCATGCGCTCACCCCGAAGCATTTGAGGTCGGTCAAGCGAGCGCCATAACCAAGTAGTGCAAGGGTTCTGGCGAGTTTCAGACTAGCCAATAACATAGAGGCAGCGATGAATGAACCCTATTCGCCGACCAGTCTGGTCGACGCGGAGAACCCCGTGGAATTGAAGGGCAATACGCTGGGCTTGTGGCAGATCGTGTTTCTCGTGATTTCCGCGGCGGCGCCGCTGACCGGCATGCTCGGCGCGGTGCCGCCCGCGATCAGTCTCGGCAACGGCGCGGGCATTCCTGGCGCGTTCGTGATTGCCGGGCTCGTGCTGCTGATCTTCAGCGTCGGCTTTGCGTCGATGAGCCGGCACGTGGTGCGCGCCGGTGCGTTCTACGCCTACATCGCCGCAGGACTCGGGCGGCCGTTGGGCATGGCCGGCGCGCTCGTCGCACTGATGTCGTACACGTTCATCCAGATCGCGCTATACGGTCTGTTTGGATTCTTCTGCACGGTGATCCTGTCGCCGCTGCTGCATACCGCGCTGCCGTGGTACGGCTATTCGCTGATCTGCGTGGCGGTGGTGCAATTCACCGGCATTCGCGGCATCGATCTGAATAGCCGCCTGCTCGGCGTGCTGATGTGTCTCGAACTCGGGATCCTCATGCTGCTCGCGATGGCGATCGTGATCCACGGCGGCGGGCCCAACGGCCTCACGCTCGCGCCGTTCTCGCCGCAGCATGTTTTCAGCGGCCACCTCGGCATTGCCGTGATGTTCGCGTTCGCGTCGTTCATCGGTTTCGAAGCCACCGCGATCTATGGCAAGGAATGCCGCGATCCGAAAGTGACCGTGCCGCGCGCAACGTACGTGTCGGTCATGCTGATTCTCGTGTTCTTCGCGTTCGTCACGTGGACCATCGTCTGCGCGTACGGTCTCGCCGACGTGGTCGACGTCGCGACCAAACAGCCCGGCGATTTCTGGTTCATTCAATCCGGCAAGTACCTCGGTGGCGCGGTCACGACGGTGATGAGCTTCCTGCTGCTCAGCAGTATTTTCGCGAGTCTGCTGTCGTTTCATAACACGCTGGTGCGCTATATCCACGCGTTGAGCCTCGAAGGCATCCTGCCGCAAGCGCTGAACCGCGTGCATGAAAAATACCGTTCGCCGTATGTCGCGAGCTATCTGCAAACGCTGTCCGTGTGCGTGTTGCTCGGACTGTTCATCGCGTCGGGCAGCGACGTGTTCAACGTCGTGTTCAGCTGGAGCTCGGCCCTCGGCACGATCGGCATCGTCATGCTGCAGGCGGTGACGAGTTTTTCGGTGATCGCATTCTTCCGCAAGACGCGCAAGGATACCCGCGTGTGGCACTCGTTCCTCGCGCCGCTGCTCGGCGGACTCGGCCTGCTGTATATCGGCGTGATCCTCGTGCGCAATCTCGATGCGTTGAGCGGCTCCGATAGCCCGATCGTCAGGTCCTTCCCCTGGATCGTGTTCGCCGTGGCGCTCGTCGGCGTGCTGATCGGTCTCATCCTGCGCAAGAAGCGGCCGGACATCTACGCGGGCTTCGGCCAGTAAGCGTCTCTCCGTATCGGTCCACGCTCACCACAGCTCACCTCACTTTCCGGCAAAAACATGGCAGACAAATTCGTCAAGCGCTCGGCGCTTGCGCTGGCCGCGCTCGGCCTCGCGATGGGCGCACACGCGCAATCTTCAGTCACGCTGTACGGCACGGTCGACGCCGGCCTCGTCTACACGAACAACCAGCAGACGACGCACGCCGACGGCAGTACCAGCGGCCACGCGAACTATCAGCTGGCGGGCGGCAATCTGGTGCCGTCGCGCTGGGGCCTGATGGGCACGGAGGACATCGGCGGCGGCACGACGGTCAATTTCACGTTGGAAAACAGCTTCCTGATCGGCAACGGCGCGATGCTGCAATCGAACACGCTGTTCAACCGCAACGCGTGGGTCGGTCTGAACAACAGCACGTACGGCGCGCTCACCTTCGGCCGCCAGTACGATCCGTTCTCCGATTTCCTCGGCGCCTATGTGTCGAGCAATAACTGGGCGACGCTGTACGGCTCGCATTTCGGCGACGTCGACAATCTGAACGAGGCGTTCAACTTCAACAACTCGATCAAGTACATCAGCCCGAGCTTCGGCGGCTTCACGTTCGGCGGGCTGTTCAGTCTCGGCGGCGTCGCGGGCGATTTTTCACGCAACAAGGGATGGGCGCTCGCGGCGAATTACGTGCATGGGCCGTTGTCGCTGAGCGCGGGGTATCTGGAGTTGAACCAGCCGCTCGACGCGGCATTGGGCGGCGCCAACGGTTATATCGGCGACTTCAGTTGCGCGAACCCCGGCGCGTCGTACTGCCTGCTGCAGGACGCGAGCAAGGTGCGGATATTCGGGGCAGGGGGCTCGTATGCGTTCGGCAAGGCGAACGTGGCGCTGACTTACACGCATACGCGGCTGTCGCAGAGCCAGTACTTCGCGAGTGCGGCGCGGCCCGACGGCGCGGATATTTCGTTCGATATCGCCGAATTGAATACCACGTACGCGCTGGCGCCCGATTTGCAGCTAGGCTTCGCCTATATTTTCAACGACGCCAGGCCGTCGGGCAGCGCGTCGACGCGAGTACATCAGGTGAATCTGGGGGCGGTGTACAGCTTGTCGAAGCGCACCGCGGTGTACGCGGTGGCGATCGGGCAGAAGTCTTCGGCCGCGGGGCTGGCGATCGATCCGTCGACGGGCGCGACGCAGAACCTCGCGCAGATTCCGAATATCGTCAACTCAGACTCGGATAAGCAGCTTTCCGTGATCGTCGGGTTGCGGCACAACTTCTGAACGCGCCGCACCCGCGCCGGCTCAATCCGCGAGCCGGCGATCCGCCAGCGCATTCTGGCAATCCGCCAGTACTTGCCTGACCAGCCGTGCTTGCGGGTCGAGGTCGTCGGTATCGAGAATTTCCTCGACCGCGTCACGCGCCCAATCGGTATCGACGAAGCGGGCGTGCCGCTGCGCGATGTCGAGCGCCGTGGCCGACAGCTTCGCGATGCTCAGCCAGTCGGCCTCGCGCGCGCGGCGGTCGAGCCACTTGTGCGCGGACTGCACATGAAACGCCGCGTCGGGCCAGTCTTCGTTCAGGTAATAGGCGCCAAGGCTGCCGCATGTGAGCCAGCACAACAGCTCCAGACGGTCACGTGGACTCAGATGATGGCGTACATCACTCATGGCGACGCTCGCTGCTGTAAATTGCCCGGAGAGGACGGCGGGACGTCGTCCTCCGCTTTCAGCAACAATATCACGCAAAATTCAGGCGCGGCAATTTCCAGCGTATCCTGGCGCACTGTTTGCGGCAGGCGGGCATACGCTTTCCGCCTGCTCGGGCGCAGGTGCCGCCGCTCGGGCGCGGCCGGCGCGGCTAACGCGTCGCGACGATGAAAAGCCGCGGGAACGGCAGCAGCACCGTGCCGTCGGGGAGCGCCGGATAGGCCTTCGCGATTTCGTCCTGGTAGCGTTGCAGGAAGGCCTGCTGTTCGGCGTCGTCGAGCGCGGCGAGGAACGGCCGCAACGCGCTGCCCTTGAACCATTCGACCACCGCGCCGGCCCCGCCTGCGAGCGGGTGATGGTAGACGGTGCGCCACACGTCGACTCGCGTGCACAGCGGCTTGAGCAAACCGTAGTACCAGTCGGCGCCAAAGCGCATGGTCCGCTCGACGCCCTTGAGCTTGAGCGCCCACGGGCCGTGCGCGGCGACCTCGCGCAGCAGACAGTGCGCGGGTTCGTCCAGATTGTCGGGCATCTGCACGGCGAGGCTGCCGCCCGGCGCGAGCTTTTGCGCGAGCGAAGGAAACAGTCGCTCGTGGCCGGGCACCCATTGCAGCACCGCGTTGGCGAGGATCAGGTCGTACGGTCCCGGCGCGTCCCACGTCGAAATGTCGCTCACGTCGAACCGGAATTGCGGCAGGCGCTGGCGGGCCGCTGCGATCATGTCGGCGGAGCTGTCCAGACCGACGATCGCCGCGCCCGGTGCGTGCGCCGCGAGCGTTTCGGTGGAATTGCCGGGGCCGCAGCCGAGGTCGACCGCGTGGCGCACGTGCGTCGCGGGGACCGCGGCGAGCAGATCCCTCACCGGACGGGTGCGCTCGTTTTCGAACAGCATGTACTGTTTCGCCTGCCAAGCCGTTGTCGCTGTCATCTGATGCTCCTTTGTGTGCGGGTCATGCTGAACGGCCGGTTTGCGGCTGCGTTCAAAAAGCGCATTCTCGGCTCGATACGTCACCGGAGTAAAATGAATTTATCATTCCGATTCCTTCATTTTTCTAATGAAAATCGACACGCTCGGCGTCCAGGCCTTCGTCGCGATTGCGGATCGCGGCAGCTTTCAGGGCGCGGCCGATTCGCTGCACGTCACGCAAACGGCGATCACGCAACGGCTGCGAAAGCTCGAAGCGTTTCTCGGCGTCACACTGGTCGAGCGGACCACCCGGTCGATGGCGCTCACCGAAATCGGCCGCAGTTTCCTGCCGCAAGCGCGCCGCTTGCTCGGCGAACTCGCCGACGCGCTGGTCGAAATCCGCGAGACGGGGACGGCCCGGCGCGGCGACGTGTCGATGGCCTGCGTACCGACCGTGGGCGTGCAGTATCTGCCGCGCATTCTGCAGGCGTATGCAGCGCGCTATCCGCATAACCGCATCAAGATTCTCGATCACGCGTCGGCGGCGGTGGAGGAGGCCGTGTTGCGGCGGGAGGTCGAATTCGGCATCAGTATCGCGCGCGATCCGCATCCGGATCTGGTCAATGTGCCGTTGACGGTGGACCGTTACGTGCTGATCTGCGACCAGGATCATCCGCTCGCGAAGCGGCGGCGCATGGCGTGGCGGCAATTGCACGCGTATGCGCTGATCTTTGCGGGCGAGGTTAGCGGCAATCGCGCGCTGCTCGATGGCGCACTGGAAACGAGCGGGCTCGCGTTGCGCTCGTTCTACGAGGTCCAGCGCAGCTCGACGGCGGTGGGGCTGGTCGCGCAAGGCGTCGGCGCGGCCGTGGTGCCGGCGCTCGCGCTGCAGAAGGGCGCGTACCCTACGGTTCGCATGATCGAGTTGACACAGCCGGCGGTGTCGCGCACGCTCGTGCTGGTCGCACGGAAGACCGCGCAACTGTCGCCGGCGGCGCAGGCACTGTACGACATGATTCGCGAGCAGGCGACGCTGAAGGGGTGAGGGGGGAGTCAGCCGTCCCAGCCTTTTCATCAGATCATCCATCCACGACGAACGAGCCGTGCTCCAGATACTCGGCAAGACCTCATCGATCAACGTCCGCAAGGTGCTCTGGACCTGCGCGGAACTCGGGCTGTCCTTCGAGCAGGAGGACCGGGGTTCGGGATTTCGCGCGACGGACGTCGCGGAATTTCGCGCGCTCAATCCGAACGCGATGGTGCCCGTGATCCGCGACGGCGACTTCGTGCTGTGGGAATCCAATTCGATCATCCGCTATCTGGCGGGCCGCTATCACGGCGAGGCGATCTATCCGGGCGATCCTTGCGAGCGAGCGCGCTGCGACCAATGGATCGACTGGCAGGCGAGTGAGCTGAATCGCTCGTGGAGTTACGCATTTCTCGCGCTGGTGCGGCATTCTCCCGCCCATCAGGATCAGCAGCAGATCGCGCTGTCATGCGCGAACTGGACGAAGCACATGGCGATCGTCGAAGGACAACTGGAGCGCACGGGCGCGTTCATCGCGGGGCAGGCGTTCTCGCTCGCGGACATTCCGATCGCGCTGTCGGTCAACCGCTGGCTCGACACGCCGCTGCAGCACGAAGATTTTCCGGCCGTTAGCGCTTACATGGCTCGGCTGGCCGGGCGCGAAGGCTATCGCGACTACTGCCGCAACGGCACGCCATAAGGCAATCGGCCGCTCGGCCGCGCCTCGCACGGCATGCGAACACCTCCGTTTTCGCCGAGGCGAACCGAGCGACCGACGCGGCGCGTCCTGCGCCGCACCCGTCCTTTCCGTGTCCGCGCTACTGACAAAAACCCACCGGAAAAGCTTACAGATTCGCACGTACGCAACGCTTCTGCGCACCACGTCCCGACTCCCCTACAATGGCCGCTTTTGCGACACGGATTGAAGGTTCAACGATGCGGTTATCGAAATTCGCGCTGGCTTTGCTGACAGCGTTCTTCGCTCTCAATGCGAACGCCGAAATGACGGCGGCCCAGTACAAACAGTGGGCTCATACGGATAACAACTCGGTCTACGCCGCGTACATCACCGGCACGATCAACGCGTACGGTTGGGCGAACGGCGACCTGGTCGCGAAGAAGCGGCCGCAGTTGTTCTGCCCGCCGCAAACGCTCGCGATCGGCAATCAGACCGTCTATCCGTTGCTCGACGCGTTTTTTGCCAACCACCCCGGCATTTCGGACGATTTTCCGATCGGCCTCGCGATTCTGCGTGCGCTTCAGGGGGCGTTTCCCTGCTGATGCGAGCGCGCCGCGCCTGAGGCCAGCCGGAAGGCGTCGACGGCCCACGCCTCGTTCGCGTCGAGCGTCGGCTGGGCGCGCGCCAGCCACTCCCCAAGAGGCGTGAGCCGGATGCCGGCCACGGAACCATCGAACGATTCGGAGACGAACGGTGCGTCGTCGTCCGGACGGCGGACGATCTGCACGATATGCGTGATGCCTCGCGGCCGGGGATGGTTGGCCGCCCAGGCGGGATTGCCGATCTTCAGGCCGATGGTCGCGCATCGCGGCAACGTATCGGCTGTGAGGGCGGTGCCTTGCAGGACGAAGCCGGTGCGCTGCCCGATCTCGTGGATGATGCGCTCGGACCACGTGTGGAGCGCGGCGATGTCGTCGTCGGCGAACACCGTGCGGGCGGCCGCCACGTTGTGCGCTTGCAGCGCTCGCGACAGAAGCAGGGCGGTCCAGCCGGAGCAGTCGATGACCGGCGGACTCGCCGACAACCCTTCCGATTTCATGCCGCGCCGGTAGCCGACCCGGCCCGTATGGCGTTGGACGAGTTGCCACATAGTGGCTTCGGCGGCTTCGAATGGCATCGCACGCAGGTCCTCGCAACTTGAGTCACGGCAGCCGTCAGCCCGCGACGAAACCAACAGTGCAACCACGCGACGAGCCCGCATCGAGCGAGCCCGCCGCGCGTCAAACACCAAACCTCAAACGCCACTCAAACCTGCACGAGCTTCGGAATCTGCACGTCGGGATTGACGTCCGCTTCGTAATCCACGCCCGAGATCTCGAAGCCGAACAGCCGCAGGAAATCGGTCTTGTAGCCGCTGAAATCGGTGAGTTCGTAGATATTCTCGTTGGTCACCTGATTCCATAGCGCCTGCACGCGCTCCTGCACTTCGGGGTCGAGTTCCTTGTAGTCGGCGCGCAGACGGCCTTCGTCGTCCAGATGCGGCGCCGCGCCATAGAGGCTCTCCTTGTACAGACCGTACACCTGCTCGATGCAGCCTTCGTGCGTGCCTTTCTCCTTCATGACCTTGAAGAGCAGCGACAGGTACAGCGGCATCATCGGAATCGCGGAGCTGGCCTGGGTGACCACCGCCTTGAGCACCGACACGCGCGCGTCGCCGCCCTTGGCCGCGAGCTTCGAGCGGATGCCCAGCACCTTCTGGTCGAGGTCTTTCTTGGCCGCGCCGATCGAACCGTTCCAGTAGATGTCGTGTGTGATCTTCTCGCCGAGGTAGGTAAACGCGGTGGTCTTCGCGCCGTCCGCGAGCACGCCGGCTTCCAGCAGCGCGTCGATCCACATCTGCCAGTCTTCGCCGCCCATGACCGCCACGGTGTGGTCGATCTCGGTCTGCGTCGCCGGTTCGAGGACCGTTTCCTTGATGACTTCCTTGTCCGTGTCGATGCCGCGCAGGTTCACGGCCTGGCCGACCGGCTTGAGCGTCGAGCTGAACACTTCGCCGCTCTTCGGATGCGTGCGCTTGGGCGCCGCAAGGCTGTAGACGACGAGGTCGACCTGGCCGAGATCGCGCTTGATGACCTCGATGGTGCGCTGCTTGACCTCGTCGGAGAACGCGTCGCCGTTGATGCTGCTCGCGTACAGCCCTTTTTCCGTGGCGAATTTCTCGAACGCGGCGCTGTTGTACCAGCCCGCCGTGCCCGCCTTGGTTTCGCTGCCGGCGCGCTCGAAGAACACGCCGAGCGTGTCGGCGCCGCAGCCGAACGCGGCGCTGATGCGCGCGGCGAGGCCGTAGCCGGTGGATGCGCCGATCACGAGCACCTTTTTCGGGCCATTGGCGATGGGGCCGCGTGCGTTGACGTACTCGATCTGTTCGCGGACGTTGGCTTCGCAGCCGGTCGGATGGGTGGAAACGCAGATAAAGCCACGCACGCGCGGTTTGATGATCATGAAGCACCTCTTGTCGGAATTTGGCGACATTATAGTGGCCCCCGATTGTTGCGGGCCACCGTGCGGGTTTGGCCGACCCGGGTTGCCGTCCATCACGCAAAAATCCGCCGCCGCCGCGCATCTTGGTAGGATTGCGCCTTTCCCGGCAGACGGTAGCAAGCGTGAAGCGCCTCATCCCCTCGTTTCTGGCGGCCCTCGACAAAGGGCTGACCTTCATCAACCCGCACATCGCGCAGGCGCTGTGGCACCTGCGCCATCCTACCCGCCGCGGCGTGGCGTGGGCGTGCGCCGCACTGCCGGTGCTGCTGCTCCTGTATGTGCTGCTGTTGATTCCGTTCACGCCGGGCATCGGCGACATCCGCAAGGCGAAGATCGAGCAGCCGGCGCGAATTCTCTCGGCCGACGGCAAGCTGCTCGCCGAGTTCAAGCCGTCCAACCGCGAGTGGGTCAAGCTCAAGGACATCTCGCCGAACGTGGTGAGCGCGCTGATCGCGACCGAAGACCACCGCTTCTATCAGCATTTCGGCCTCGACTGGCGGCGCACCGCATCCGCGGCGCTGCATACGTTTTCCGGCGACCGCCAGGGCGGCTCGACCATCACGCAGCAACTCGCGCGCAACCTCTATCCGGACGAGATCGGCCGCGCGCCGACCCTCACGCGCAAGCTCAAGGAAGCGATCACGGCGTTCAAGATCGAAGCGCTCTACAGCAAGGACGAGATTCTCGAAACCTACCTGAACACGGTGCCGTTCCTGTACAACGCATACGGCATCGAGATGGCGGCACGCACCTATTTCGACAAATCGGCGTCCGACCTGAACGTGCTGGAAAGTGCGACGCTCACCGGCATGCTCAAGGGCAACAGCTATTACAACCCGGTGCTGAACCCGGAGCGCGCGCTGGATCGCCGCAATACGGTGCTCGCGCAGATGGTCAAGTACGGCAAGCTGACGCCCGCCGCCTACGAGACGCTCAAGCGCCGCCCGTTGCGCATCGATTTCGAGCGTCAGACCGAGCCGCCCGGACCCGCGCCGCACTTCGCGCAGCAACTGCGCAAGTGGCTCGCGGCATGGGCTGATCGCAACGACTACAACATCTACTCTGACGGCCTCGTGGTGCGCACCACTATCGATTCGCGCCTGCAGAACATGGCGACCCAGGCCGTCACGCTGCAGGGCAACCAGTTGCAGGGCATCGCGAACTCGGCGTGGGGCACGCGCTCGGGATGTTCGAGCGGCCGCGACCTGCTGCAGACTTTCCTGCGCGAGACGCCCGAGTTCCGCGCCGCGAAAGACGCGGGCCTGAGCGACGACGACGCACTCAAGCGCGTCGCATCCGATCACGATCTGGTGAAGTCGGTCTGCGAGACGAAGACCCGCGTGCAGGCCGACTTCCTCGCGATGGACCCGCGCAACGGCCAGATCAGGGCGTGGGTCGGCAGCCGCGACTTCAGCCAGGACCCGTTCGACCACGTGCAGCAGGCGCGCCGTCAGCCGGGCTCGACGTTCAAGCCGTTCGTCTATGCGGCGGCCTTCGAGGCGGGCGCCAAACCGTCCGATACGCTGGTCGACAAGCCCGTCGAAATTCCGCTGGCGGGCGGCGAAGTCTGGCGTCCGAGCGACGAGGACGAACCGAGCGAGCGCGCGATCAGCCTGCGCGACGCGCTCGCGTTTTCGCGCAACCGCATTACCGCGCAGGTGATGGAGACGGTCGGCCCGACCAAGGTCGCGCGCCTCGCGCGCGACATGGGCGTGCGCGACAGCGAACTCGACCCGGTGCCGTCGCTCGCGCTCGGCACGAGCCCGGTGACGCTCAAGGAGATGGTGTCGGCCTACGGCACGATCGCCAACCTCGGCGGCTATGTGGAGCCGGTGATGGTCACACGCATCGAAGATCGCAACGGCGAGGTGCTGGCCGATTTCGCGCCGGCGCCGTCCCGCCAGGAACTGCCCGCCGATGCCGCCCGCACGCTGGTCGACGTGATGCGCGACGTCGTGAGCCGCGGCACCGGTTCGAGCATTCGCGGCCGCTTCGGCGTGCGCGGCGACGTCGCGGGCAAGACGGGTACGACCCAGGGCAACGCGGACGGCTGGTTCATCCTGATTCATCCGCAACTGGTGGCGGGCGCGTGGGTGGGTTTCAACGACAGCCGGGTCACGTTGCGCAGCGATTACTGGGGGCAGGGGGCGCATAGCGCGCTGCCGATCGTCGGCGACTTCTTCCAGCGCGCGCAACGCTCGCGGCTCGTCGACACGCACGTCAAGTTCGATACGGCGCAGGCACCGGGCTGGTTCGCCGAACGCACCGGCCGGTTGCGCGACTGGTTCCAGCAGTTGCTGGCGGCGGCGCCGGTCAAACCGGAGAAGCCGGCTGCGCCGCGCAGCCCGGTGCGCCGGGCGCCGGTTGAAACCGTTGCGCCTCAGGCGTCGGCGGCGTCCGCGGTGTCGGAGACGGTGGTCGAGCCGCGCGACTTGCCGCCGCTGCTACAAGCGCCGGGATCGGCGCCGGCGCCCGCGAGCGGGGCGGTCGACGGTGAAGCGCGCGGCGGCGGTGCGCCGGCCATCGCGCCGACGCCCACCCCGGACGATGTCGTGCCGCCCGATGCGGATAGCACGCCCGGCGAAGGGGCGACGATGAACGGCAGCGCGGCGCGCTGAGCGTGGAGAGCAGTCTGCGAGACCGGGGCCGCACGATGCGATGGCTCCGGGGGGCGCTCAGCGCGGTTGGTTCGCTGAGCGCTCCCTCGATTCCGGCGGTCTGGGCGCGGGGTCCGAGCTGCTCACGGGCATCGGTGCGGCCGGGGCTCGATCGCGTTGATCAATACGTTCGGATAGCGCGGCAAGATCCCGAGTCTATGTCGCTGCAGCGCGGTTGCGTCACCGCAGCGTGACCGCTTCGGCTCACGCGTCGCTTGGCCTCGTCCACAAGCCGGGGCTATCCCGCGCTTCGTGCACGGCGTGATGCCCCATCGCGCCGCATCTCTGCCACCCCATCCACCACTAAGATCGCGCCACATTAGCACCGCCCGCCGCGCGCGGATCAGGCAGCCCGGATGCCGACGCTTCGAGCGACGCATCGTGATGCAGCAGCAACACCGCCGCGACCCCCACGAGTCCCGCGCCCGACAGGCACAGCAAACCCGCGCCGAAGCCGCCGGTGCTGTCCTTGATCCAGCCCATCGCGAACGGTCCGAAGAATCCGGCCAGATTGCCGAGCGAGTTGATCGCGGCAATTCCGCCCGCTGCCGCCGCGCCCGACAGGAACGCGGCCGGCAACGTCCAGATCACCGGCAGGCAGCCGAAGATGCCGAACCCGGCGATCGACAATGCGATCATCTTCTGCACCGGATTGTCGAGCCCGGCCGCCGCCGCGATGCCGCCGGCCGCGACCAGCAGCGCGATCGCGACGTGCCATCGGCGTTCGAGCTTGTGGTCCGAATGCCGCCCCCACAGCACCATGCTGATCACGCCGACGATATACGGCAGCGACGTCACGAAACCCGTCTGCAGGTTGGTGAGACCGAAGGACTTGACGATCTGCGGCAGGAAGAAGCTCAGCCCGTAATTGGTCGCGTTCGCGCCGAAATAGATGAGGGCGATGGCAAGCACGCGCGGATTGATCAGCGCTTCCTTCACGCTGAAGGCGCGCGCGGCTTCACGATGCTCGCGCTCCTGTTTCTGGCGCGCAACCAGCCAGTCGCGTTCTTCGGCGGCGAGCCAGGTGGCGTCGGCGGGCCGGTCGGTCAGGTAGAACAGCACCGCAAACGAAAGGAACACGGCGGGCAGCGCCTCGATCAGATACACCCACTGCCAGCCGGCGAGTCCGCCGTGGCCGTCGAGCGACAGCAGCGCACCGGAAATCGGCCCGCCGATCACCGTGGACAGTGGAATCGCCGCCATGAAATAGCCGACCACGCGGCCGCGATAGGCGGCCGGGAACCACAGCGTCAGCAGGAAAATGATGCCGGGAAAGAAGCCCGCCTCGGCCACGCCCAGCAGAATGCGCAGGCCATAAAAGACATGCGCGGGCGAGAGTCCCGTGTAGCGCGAGATATCGGGGATGAACGCCATCGCGCCCGCGAGAATGCCCCACGTGAACATGATCCGCGCGATCCAGCGGCGCGCGCCGAAGCGTTCGAGCAGCAGGTTGGACGGCACTTCGAAGAAAAAATACGCGATGAAGAAGACCCCCGCGCCGAAACCGAACGCACTGGCCGACAGGTCGAGCGCCTTGTTCATCTGCAACGCGGCAAAGCCCACGTTGACACGATCCAGATAGGCGATGAAATAGCAAAGGATCAGGAACGGCACGAGCCGAACCGTGACACGTTTCAGGGTGCGTGCTTCGAGTTCCATCGATGTCTCCTCCGGTCCACTTTCCGGTTTCGTTTGAACGGTGTCGTTACAGACTAGGCGCTGAAATGCGTTTGCGGAAGGCTTTTACACGTGCCGTGATGTCGGAGCGAGGGAGCAACGAATGTGCCGCGGCGGCAAAAGGCAATGGGCGTGGAATGAAATGACGCGTGGACGCGCGCCGCAACGTTTCGAAAGATTGTTAATACACGCGTAACAGTGTTTTCAGGTGGCGAGGCTGATCTCTTGCATGCGATTGCGGATAATTACGTTTGGTAATCCGCGAGAAAAAGTACAGGTATCACATGGCCCTCCATCATTCCCCTCGACTACTCGAATCCCACCACCGCGTGCGCGGTTTTATCGCGGCCGTGCTCGCGAGCGCGAGCCTCGTGGGCTGTGCATCGACGAGCGACGTCGTCGCCAGCGACAAGCCCGGTACCTACACGGTCGCGGCCAGCGCGACAGGCGGGCGCATGGCATGGGCGCGCGCGCACGAACACGCGGTGAACGAAGCGCGCGACTATTGCGAGCGTCGCGGAATGCACAGCAGCGTCACGACAGAAACCGTCACCGGTGTGCAGGTGATGTCGGAGCACGCGTCGTCGGTTAATTTCGAGTGCCATCCGAAGTTCTAGTGTGAAGCGGGCAGGGGTGCGATATGCGCTCGCCGTTTTTCCGCAATGCAGGTGTGTGTCTGCGTCGGCGATGAGCCGCTGGCCCGCCGCAGCATTCACAAACCGCGAATCCATTGACGCGTGTATTCGAAAGCCGCCACGCCGGCTTTAACGAAACCTTTCCATGACACGCGCGGCCGCGGCGTGCGGCAACTAATAGAAGCATCGCAATTGCGACGACTTTCGCGGCAGCACCAGACGCCGCACTGCCTCGTTCGCTCCGCTCACCGTACTCAACGAAAAAATGCCGGCAGGCGGCTTCGACGCCTCAACCGCGCCGGCCGCCTGCTTGCGTGCGCGGCAACGAGGGCCGCTGCCACGCCGTCACTTCTTGTCGAACGTGACGAGGTTTTTGTCTTTCGTATCCGCCACGAAGATGGCGAGCAGTTTCGCCGGTTCGGTCGCGCTCGCGTTTTCGCTAACCGTATGATGGACGCCGGGCTTCTCGGTCCAGTATTCGCCCGCGTGATAGACGCGCTCCTCGCCATTGTTGACCCGGCTGCGAATCGCGCCCGACAGCACATAGCCGACCACGAAGGCCTGGCCGTGCCGATGCGACGGCGACTTGCCGCCCGGCGCGTAGTCGACCACCAGCGCGGTCATCGTCTTGCCCGGCACGTTCGCAATCGCTTCGGCGAAAGCAGGTGTGATCGTTTCGCGAGCGGTGGAGTCGGCGGCGAACGCGGACGGCGAAGCGCCGATGATCGAGAATCCGGCCAACGTCGCCGCGATAAGGGTGCGAATCTTCATTGCGTTACTCCTGACAAAGCGTCATGACTTCATTGTTTGTATCGGCGGTGAGCGCATCCGCGGTAGCGTGAACCTGCTTCGCCCAATTTGCCGCTACCTCGACCAGTTCCGTGCGTGCCCGTTCGAGTGCTTCCGCGCGCGCCTCGGGGTTCGCAAATTGCAGCGGCTGCGCATCGACGAAAGTCGGCTCGGCGACCCCGAGAAAGCCGAAAGCCGCTTTCAACGCCGGCGTGAGCGCATCCATCGATTCGTAGGGCGAGCCCGCGCGCAAGTCCGCGCCACGACTCGTGATGAACAGCACCTTCTGGCGCACGAGTTGCCCGACGGTGTGGCCATCTTCCGAGTTCACGTAGGTGAGGCCGGTGCGCGTGACGCTGTCGATGTACGCCTTGAACGCCGAAGGCATCGACCAGTTGTACATCGGCATCGCGAAGACGAGTGCATCGGCGGCGAGCAGGCGCTTGCACAGCGCATCCGATGCCGCCAGCGTCGCCTTCATCGCCGCCGTACGTTCGTGGGTCGGGGTGTAGGTCGCAATCGCGAAAGCCTCGGTGACGTGCGGCGGGGTATCGACCGTGACGTCGAGGTAGTCGACTTCGAGGTCCACGCGCTCTTCGCACAGGCGTTCCAGAAAATAGCGGCTCAACGCGCGGGAGTTGGAGCGCTCGCGTTTCGCGCTGGCGTCGACGTGCATGATCTTCATGATTTCCGTCCTTGCGTTAGTGATTAACCTGAATGCAGATTAAAGACTCGACTGGCTTTATGAAATGACCGGTTTTGTCTAATTCAAGGTAACCACTTTGACGCACTGCCGCGCCGCGAGATAGGCCGCGCCATGAAACAGTGAAGTACCGGAATCAACTTTGACAATATCTGACTTCGCAGATAAAGTTCCGCTCACCCACCAGGAGGCCACGATGAATCATTACTCGCCGGATAGTTTCAGCCTCACGCAAAGCGTGGGCTTTTCGATCAACAAAGCGCGTAACCTGCTCGTGACCGAAATGGATGCCGCGCTCAAGGACCTCGATATCACGGCACAGCAGATGGGCATTCTGCTGTCGATGCGGCGGGGCGTCGCCGCCACGCCGTTCGAGTTGTCGAAGCTGCTCGGCATCGACACCGGCCTGATGACGCGCATGCTCGACAAGCTGGAAACGAAGGGTTTGCTGGAGCGCTCGCGCAGCATCGAAGACCGCCGCGTCGTCAACCTGAAGCTGACGAAAGAGGGCGAAGCGGTCGCCGCGCAGTTGCCGGAGATCGTCCCGGTCGTGCTTAACCGGCGTTTGAGGAAGTTCACGAAAGCCGAATTCGAAGAACTCCGCCGCTTGCTGAACAAGTTTCTCGCGGACTAGGCGCAACGCAAGCGAAGGCGCACGCGAGGGCTCTCAAGGACGGACAGCGGCGTGCAGCATCGCAGCGATTTTTTTTCATCTATTTATCTGACAGGTCAGAAAATGAAATCACAGTTAATTAACCGGGCAGCCCGGTCGCGAGTCGCGAAGGCTGGTGTGACGGTGATCTTCGCGGCCGTGCTGTCGGCGTGCGCGAACTACGCCGGTATCTCGAGCGACAGGCAGATGGCGCAGCCGCAGACCTACGCGACTGAGCAAAGCATTCCGCAGGACAATGGTCATTGGCCGGCCGCCGATTGGGCCGACCAGTTCGGCGACGCGCAACTGAAGGCCTTGCTCGCCGAAGCGCTGAAGGGCAATCCATCGGTCGAACAGGCCCGCGCCCGAGTCGCCGCCGCGGCCGCCTACAGCGACACCGCGAAGGCCGCCACGATGCCGCAGGTCGGCGCGACCTACTCGTTCACGCGGCAACAGTTTTCGAGCACCGCGCTCGTGCCGCCGCCGTATGCGGGTTCATGGCAATCGGAAAACAAGGGACTGCTGTCCGCTTCCTACGATCTTGATCTGTGGGGTAAGAATCGCGAAGCGCTGAAGGCGTCGCTGTCGCAACTGCAGGCAAGCCAGGCCGACGCGGAAGTCGTCGGGCTGACGCTCACGTCGTCGATGGCGCGTGCGTATAACCAGTTGGCACGCCTCTACGCGTTGCGCGACATCGCGCAGCAGGAGATCACGCAACGCGAACGGATCGACCGTATCACCGCCGGGCGCATCGCCAGTGGTCTCGACACGCAAGTGGAACGCAAGACGGCACAGGCCAATCTCGCCACCAGCCGCGCGACGCTGGCCGCGCTCGACGGCAGCATCGTCACGACCCGCTATCAACTGGCGGCGTTGCTCGGCGCGGGGCCGGACCGCGGTCTCGCGATCACGCGGCCGGCGCTCGGCGTCGGCGATGAAGTGCGTCTGCCGGAGAACCTGCCCGCCGATCTGGTGAGCCGCCGCCCCGATCTGGTGGCCGCGAAATGGCGTGTCGATGCGCTGACTCACGACGTGAAGGAAGCCAAGGCCGAGTTCTATCCCGACATCAATCTGAGCGCGGCCATTGGGCTCGACGCGTTCGGCTTCGGCCGTTTTCTGACTGCGGCGAGCCGCACCGCATCGGCCGGCCCGGCGATTCATCTGCCGATCTTCGATGGCGGCCAATTGCGCGCGCAATTGAAGGGCCGTTACGCCGAGTTCGACTACGCGGTCGCCACCTATAACCAGACTCTCGTCACCGCGCTCTCGGAAGTCGCGACGCAGCTCGCGCAAATCCGCTCGACCGACCAGCAACTCGTCGACGCCGAGGCTGCGCAGGACGCCGCCCGCGGCGCCGACCAGCTGGCGCTCACGCAATACAAGGCCGGCCTCGCCAATCAGCTGACGGTGCTCAACGCCGACACCACCGCGCTCGCCGCCGACCAGCAGGTCGCCAATCTCAGGATGAACCGGCGCGATCAGCAGATTGCCCTGGCCGTGGCGCTCGGCGGCGGCTATGCCGACCACGCCGATGCCGCGAATCCGGCCACGGCCACGGCATCGGCAGCGGCCGCTTCGGCGGCAAACACTCAACCCGTCGTCGCCGCGCGTTGAAACGCCATCGCGACAATTCCGAATCTGTCAGGAGCCCCATCATGAGCGAAACGATCGACACTGTCCGCGCGACCGCGAAAGCGGACCCGGTCCCTGAAACGCAACAGCCCCGCACGAAGCGCAAGCTGCTGCTCACGCTGCTCGCCGCAACCGTCGTGGTGGCGGGCGCGGCTTACGGCGCGTACTACTTCACGGTGGGCCAGTACCATCAGTCCACCGACGACGCGTACGTGAGCGGCAACCTCGTCCAACTGACGCCGCAAGTGAGCGGCACGGTCGTCGCGGTGAACGCCGACGACACGCAGATCGTCAAGCAGGGCGCGCCGCTCGTCACGCTCGACAACGCCGACGCGAAGATCGCGCTGGCCGATGCGGAAGCGTCGCTCGGCCAGACCGTGCGCCAGGTCAGCGGCCTCTACGTGAACAACGACTTCTACGCGGCCACCGTCGCGCAACGCCAGTCCGATCTCGCGCGTGCGAACGACGACCTGAAGCGCCGCCTGACCGTGGCCGAGACGGGCGCGGTATCCGGCGAGGAAATCGCCCATGCCCGCGACGCGGTCAGCTCCGCCCAGGCCGCGCTCGACGCCGCGCGCCAGCAAGCCGAGGCCAACCATGCGCTGACCGATCGCACGTCGATCGAACAGCATCCGAACGTGCAGGCCGCCGCCACGAAAGTGCGCGACGCCTATCTGAACTACGCGCGCAACACCTTGCCCGCGCCGGTGACCGGCTACGTCGCGCGGCGTTCGGTGCAGGTCGGCCAGCGCGTCGCGCCAGGCACGCCGCTGATGGCGATCGTGCCGCTCGACGGCGTCTGGGTCGATGCGAACTTCAAGGAAGGCCAGCTTAACCACATGCGCATCGGCCAACCCGTCACGCTTACCGCCGACGTGTACGGCTCGGGCGTCAAGTATCACGGCCGGGTAGTGGGCTTTTCGGCGGGGACGGGCGCCGCCTTCGCGGTGTTGCCCGCGCAGAACGCCACCGGCAACTGGATCAAGGTCGTGCAGCGGCTGCCGGCGCGCATCCAGCTCGATCAAAGCGAACTGAACGGGCATCCGCTGCGTATCGGGCTGTCGATGCAGGTCGACGTCGACACGCGCGAAGAGTCGGGCGCGCAGCTCGGCGCGGCGGCCGGCACCACGTACCGCACGGATGTGTTCGCGCAATACGGCGCCGATGCGGATGCGGAAATCGCCCGGATCATCGCGCAGAACATGCCGGCCACGCGCGAGATCGCGGCCAGCACGACGCAAAAGAACGCGGCGCAAAAGCCCACACCGCGCAAGGCGGGCTGAAACGGCAGCCGCGCAGGCCGGGCTTTTCGCCCAATTAACTGATAAGTCAGATAGTTTTATCTTCCTCGACAGGTGATGACATGAATGGATCGGGCACTGCGGCGACGCTGCCGCCGTTGACAGGCGGCAAGCTCGTACTGGCCACGCTTGCCGTGGCGCTGGCCACGTTTATGAACGTGCTGGATTCGTCGATCGCGAACGTGGCGATTCCGACGATCGCCGGCAACCTGGGCGTGTCGGTGGACGAGGGCACGTGGGTGATCACGCTGTTCGCGGCCGCCAACGCGATCGCGATTCCCCTGACGGGCTGGCTCACGCAGCGCGTCGGGCAGATCAAGCTGTTCGTGTGGGCGATCCTGCTGTTCGTGCTGTCGTCGTGGCTGTGCGGCATCGCGCCGAATCTGCCGGTGCTGCTCGCCGCGCGGATCCTGCAAGGCGCGGTGGCGGGGCCGTTGATTCCGCTGTCGCAAGCGATCCTGCTCGGTTCGTATCCGAAGGAAAAAAGCTCGCACGCGTTGGCGCTGTGGGCGATGACGGCGACCGTCGGGCCGATCGCCGGCCCCGCGCTCGGCGGCTGGATCACCGACAGCTACTCGTGGTCGTGGATTTTCTACATCAACATTCCAGTGGGCCTGTTCGCCGCCGGCGTGACGTGGGCGATCTATCGCACTCGCGAAACCCCGACGCGGCGTCTGCCGATCGACATGATCGGGCTGATCTCGCTGATCGCATGGGTCGGGTCGCTGCAGATCATGCTCGACAAAGGCAAGGACCTCGACTGGTTCAATTCGCCGGTGATCGTCGCGTTGACCGTGTTCGCGGCGATCAGCTTCGCGTTCTTCGTGATCTGGGAGTTGACCGAAAAGAGTCCGATCGTCGATCTGAGATTGTTCGGAAAACGAAATTTCCTCGGCGGCACGATTGCGATTTCAGTGGCCTATGCGGTGTTTTTCTCGAACCTCGTGCTGCTGCCGCAATGGATGCAGGGCTACCTGAACTACCGCTCCGTGGATGCCGGCCTCGCGACCGCGCCGCTCGGCATCTTCGCGGTGGTGCTCGCGCCGGTGATCGCGAAGCTCCTGCCGAAGTCGGACGCGCGGGTATTGGCAACGCTGGCGTTCATCGGCTTCGCGGGGGTGTTTTTCATGCGCTCGCACTACACGACGGGCGTGGATACGTGGACGCTCGTATTGCCGACCCTGTTGCAAGGGTTCCCGACCGCGTTCTTCTTCGTGCCGCTCACCGCGATCATTCTGTCCGGTCTCTCCGCGGACAGGATTCCGGCGGCGGCGGGGCTGTCGAATTTCGTGCGGGTGTTTGCCGGGGCTGTGGGGACGTCGCTGGCATCGACCGGATGGAACAACCGGACGATCCTGCATCACGCGCGGCTCGCCGAGCAGACGAGCGTCGACAATCCGACCTTCATGTCCGCGCTCGATTCGTTGCACAGTTCGGTGGGCGGCAGCCCGGCTCAGGCGATGGCGTACTTCGAGCACTCGTTGAACACGCAGGCGGCAATGCTTGGCCTGAACGATATTTTCTGGCTGTCGGCGGTGATCTTTGTATTGATCATCCCGCTGATCTGGGTGACGAAGCCCGATCACGCGAGCGCGGCGGCAGCAGCTGGGGCGGGTGGGCACTGAATGGGCACTGAATGGGCACTGAATGGGCAGAGAATGAGCAGAGAATGAGCAGAGAATGAGCAGAGAATGAGCAGAGAATGGGCAGAGAAGCGGGCGGATTGGGCGGATTCATGGGCGCCCCGCTGCGGTGCTCATAGCGCGCGCTTCAAAACTCTGAACGCCGCCGCCATTGCATCCACTGCGGCGCGGCGTTCATCGCTTATTGCTTGGCGGCCGTTTGACGAAAGGCCCACCCGAAAAATCGACCGACGCACGCGCCTGACGCTCGGCCTTCACGCGGGACCGGCGAGAAGGGCGTCCGGAGGCGGGCTCAGTGCGCGCCGTTTCCAGTCGCCGCGACATTGTTTCAAGGCGCTCGCGAAGCAGGTCCGTCGAGGCGATCCGCTCAACTAGCAACGCATCCTTTTCCGCGAGTTGCGCATCGATTGCCGCACATCTCGATCTCGACGCGGCCAGGTCGGCCTTCGCCGTCGCGAGCTCATCGCGCAAGGCGTCGCGCTCCGAGCGATGTTCGGTTTCCAGCGACGCGATCCGTTCATTGGCCGCTTGCAGTTCCTTGCGCGCGCGACTGGCCGCCGCCCGTTCGCTCTCGATTTCAAGCAAGGCCCGCTTTTCGGTCGCCGCCAGCCGCTGTTCGTTCAGATCGTGCGACTGGCGCAGTTTGGCCAATTCCTCGGCGAAATCGCGTCGTGCGTCCGCCAGTGCGGCCGTGCCTGCCGAGATTTCGTCCTTCGAGACAGCCAGTTGCCTCTTCAGCATGTCGTTGGCCGTTTGCAGTTCGACGAGGCGCGCTTCGAGCCCGCTGATCTGCTGGCCGAGCGCGGCGGCGTTGCGGGCAGCCTGGTCGGCTTTCAGCGCCGCGTCATTGCGCTGCGCTTCCATGTCCTGCGCCTGCTGGCGAGCTGCGGCGATGTCCGACTGCGCGTCCTGCCTGAATACGTCCAGCGCGGCGCTCGCCGCGTCGCTCGATAGTCGCCACAGGTTGGCGGCCAGTTCGCCCGCCGCCTTGGCGACCTCGGGCGGCAAGTCCGGACGGCCAACATCGACGCGGGTCTTTTCGCGCACCTCGACCCAGAAGTCGCGCAGCGCCTTGGCCGGCGCGCTCATGCTGCCTTTGCGCACCAGCTGGTAAAGCCGGTTGGCGGTCGGGGTTTCGCCGTACCGGAAGAACATCAGCGCGCAGACCTCGCGATATAGCGCTTGCGTGTCGGCGGCGTGTTCGCGGACGGCTTCAATGTCGGATTCGAGTGTCATGGGCGCGGGAAACGATCAGAGAACTTTGATGTGTTGATAATACAACGTAAATCCTATATAACGCTACATTTCACAACCTCAAACACGACATTAGTACTATAATGTCGTGTTTAGTGTATAGTCGCCTGATTTGGCGTTTTCCTTGCAATCTGGAGCCCTCAGACCGTGTCCAATGCCCAGCTAGCCACCGTTCAGCCTGTCGAAACGCTCGCCGTCCCGGAGAGTCTCGATGGCCGCGACGGCACCAATCGCGGCGCGATCGAGAATTCGCAGCTTTCAGCCCGCAACGATCTGGAGGCCGTGCGCGCCTGGCTGTCGAATTACGCCGACACGAAAACCACCTTTGACAACTACCGCAAGGAAGCCGAGCGGCTGCTGCTGTGGGCGGTCGTGCAATTGGGCAAGCCGCTGTCATCGCTGACCCACGAAGATCTACTGGTATTCAAAACGTTTCTCGTGGATCCGCAGCCGGCCAGCCGCTGGATGTCGGCCAACGGCGGAAAATATGCGCGTGGCGATGAGCGCTGGCGGCCGTTCAACGGGCCGCTGTCGCCGGCCAGCCAGCGTCAGGCGCTGATCATCCTGAACGCGATGTTCACGTGGCTGGTCAACGCCGGCTATCTGCGCGGCAATCCGATGGCCTTGCTGCGGCAACGAGCCAAACGCTCGGCGCCGCGCGTCACGCGCTATCTGTCGACGTCGCTCTGGGACGAAGTGAAGCTCTTCGTCGAACAACTGCCGCGGGACACCGACGCGCAATGCGCCTACTACGCACGCTGCCGCTGGCTGACCACGCTGTTCTATCTGCAGGGCATGCGGATTTCCGAAGTCGCCGGCGGCCAGATGGGCAGCTTTTTCCGCAGACTCGGCGCGGACGGCAAGGATCAGTGGTGGCTGGAAACGCTGGGCAAGGGTGATAAGGAGCGGATCGTCCCCGTCTCGGTCGAACTGGTTCAGGAGTTGCGCAGCTACCGGACCCAGAATGGTCTCGCCGCCCTGCCCACACGCTCCGAGGAAACGCCGCTCGTCATTCCGTTCAAGGGCAGAAATCGCTGTCTGTCGCGCTCCGCGATCCACGATGCGATCAAGGGCATTTTCAGCGGCGCGGCGTCATGGCTGCGCGCGCGAGGTCCGGCGTTCGCCGATCGCGCCGATGAGCTCGAACGGGCGTCGGCTCACTGGCTGCGCCATACCGCAGGCTCTCATCAGGCCGATGGCGGCGTCGATCTGCGCACCATCCGCGACAACCTCGGACACGTGTCGCTCAATACGACGAGTCTTTATCTGCACACGGAAGACGACGCGCGGCATAAGGAAACCGTTAATCGTCACAGAATGAATTGGGATGCGGGCAGGACCAAAGACGATGAACCGGGCAATGCGCCATGACGCGTCATGTCAGGCCTTTAGATGAGTCGCGTCCGATTGAACATCTGGGCCAATCGCGCGTGAGTGCCAAAGGTTTTTCAAATAAATCCTTTCTGTTCAAAAGGCATGAATCGATCTTCGGCATTGACTTCCGCGAATGCTCGATAATTCACGCTTCACGCCGCTGCTGTAATACGTCGTAATCAGCATGACTCGCGAGGCGAGTCATTGCATATCAAGAACCCCAAACCCCTGACCGTTAATAATGAGTCGTTCGACAACATAATCAATACGGACTGGGGATTGAAGTTGAAAACCATAAGAAAAGCCCTGCTGGCATCGGCTGCATTGACGGCCCTTCTGGCGGGATGCGCGACCAACGAGCAAGGCCAGCTCGTGATCGACCCGAACAAAGTCAATGACGTGATCGCGAGTGCGCTCGCGCCCTCGCCGCCGGCGCCCATGGTGGTCGAGGAGGCTTACCAGCCGATGCCCACCGATGTCTACGTCGCAAACGTCGTCGATCACGACGTCTTCATTTCTGGCGGCGACACCTATATCTGGGTGGTTGGTCCGAATGGCGCCCGGCATCGCCAGTTCTACGCCCATGGCGACCACCGCGCGGACGTGTTTCATCGCCGCGAAGAATTGCACCGGGTGATGGCGAACCATGAAGGCCGATTGCCGGATCATCCGATTGGCGCAGACCATCGCATGGGTGGGGACCACCACATCGGTGAGAGCCGTCAAGGCGGCGGCCATCCGCAGATGGGGCATCCGGGAGAATCTGCGCCGGCCGTCGCCGGACGCGGCCAGCCCACGCCGGGTCCGATGCCGGTCGCGCATGCTGTTGCGCCGGGCAAGCCGGCGCCGGCAGCCCGACCGGCGCCGAAGGACCCGAAGAAATCGTAATTTCGCCACGCTGCATTGGATAACCGGGCGAGCCGGGCCGTTGAGACCGGCCGTTCATCGCAGCTTTCGCCCGCTCCCGTCCGCTCCCGTCCGCTCTCATGCAAAGCGGCGCTACCCCGGCGGGCGCATTGACCGCGCGTATTGATCCAACAGGCACCAACCGGCACCAGCCGGCTCAGGACCCGAACGCGCAGATTTGCCTGCCTGATCTGTCAGCCTACCTGCCTGGCGCACTTCCGCCCTCCTCGCAACAACCCGCCAATCTCGCCCGATTGCCCGCTAGAATGGCCGCCTTTGTCCGCTTCGGGCGCGCCGCAAGGCAAAATACGACTTTCGCGCTACCGCTGAATCGCCGCCGGCTGCAAGCTTGCCGCCGGCCTTCGCAATCACGCACGACGGCGGCCCGGTCAGACCCGGCAAGGGCCAGGCGGCCCGTCGCGTGCGGCGCAGCCAGGACAGCTCGTCCTTTAACAGAGCACCTCAGGAGCATTTATGACCGATTCGAACCCATCCTTCCTCGGCAGGATTTCACTTGCCGTCGGCACGTTTTTCAGCATTCTCGGCAATGGCGAATTCGCCGCCGGCGTGTTGCGTCTGCGTCAAGGTGAAACCGTGGGCGCAAGCGCGCCCACGCAGACACCGGCCCCGGCGCCCGCGCCTGCATCACAACCCGCGCCCACGCTGAAAGAAGCCACTCCCGAGGCCGCGCTGCAACTGCTCGGCCTGTTGCAACGCGACGCGCGCTTCATCGATTTCGTCGAAGAGGACATCAGGAACTACAGCGACGCCGACATCGGCGCCGCCGCGCGCCTCGTGCACGAGGGCTGCCGTGCGACGCTGCGCGAGCATTTCACAATCCGCCCGGTGCGCGACGAAGCCGAAGGCGCGCGCGTCACGCTCGCCGAAGGTTTCGACGCGAGTTCGATCCGCCTGACCGGCAACGTCGTCGGGAAAGCGCCGTTCAACGGCAGCATCAGCCATCGCGGCTGGCGCGTCGACGAGGTTCGTCTGCCGAAACTCGCGGACAGCCACAACGCCAAGGTCATCGCACCGGCGGAGGTGGAACTGTGAGCGACGCACGCTATTCGATCGGCATCGACCTCGGCACCACGCACTGCGCGCTGTCCTACGTGGACACGAGCGCGAGCGACGGCGAAAAAACCGCCCAGGGCGTGCTGCCAATCGCCCAACTGACCGGCCCCGGCGCCATCGACAACCTCGATCTGCTGCCCTCCTTCCTCTATTTGCCGCATCCGGACGAACTGGCCGCGGGCGATCTCTATCTGCCCTGGACCGGCCAGCGCGAGTTCGCGGTCGGCGAGTTCGCCCGCAGCCGCGGCGCGGCCACGCCGATCCGGCTCGTGTCGAGCGCGAAGAGCTGGCTGTGCCATCCGGGCGTCGATCGCCGCGCGGCGATTCTGCCCAACGACGCGCCGCCCGAAGTCGCGCGCGTGTCGCCGCTCGAAAGCTCGGTGCGCTATCTGACGCACCTGCGCGAAGCCTGGGACCACGCTCATCCGGACGCGCCGTTCGTCCAGCAGGACATCACAGTGACGATCCCCGCCTCGTTCGATCCGGCCGCGCGCGAGCTGACCGCCGAGGCCGCCGAGGCCGCGGGCTTTGGCCGCATGACGCTGCTCGAAGAACCGCAAGCCGCGCTCTATAGCTGGATTCAGAAGAGCACCGGCGGCTGGCGCAAGCAGGTCAAGGTCGGCGACATCATCCTCGTGGTCGACGTGGGCGGCGGCACGACCGACCTCTCGCTGATCGCGGTGATCGAGCGCGACGGCAATCTCGAATTGCATCGCATCGCGGTCGGCGAACATATTCTGCTCGGCGGCGACAACATGGACCTCGCGCTCGCGCACGTGGTCGCGCGCAAGCTCGCGGCCCAAGGCACCCAGGCCGACGCGTGGCAACTGCGCGCCCTCACCTACGCGTGCCGCTCGGCGAAGGAAACGCTGCTCAGCGACCCCGCCACCGATACCGTGCCGCTCGTCGTGCCGAGCCGCGGCTCGAAGCTGATCGGCGGTTCGATCCGCACGGAACTGACGCGCGCGGAGTTGACGCAGACCATCCTCGAAGGCTTCTTCCCGCAGGTGGATAGCGCGGCGCGGCCGGTCAGCCGCGCGCGCGTCGGTCTGACGCAACTCGGCTTGCCGTACGCGCAGGACGCGGGCATCACGCGGCATCTGGCGGCGTTCCTCGGCCGTCAGGCCGGCGCGCTCGCCGAAATCGAAGGCTTGCGCGATCAGGCGGTCGAAGGCGCGAGCTTCCTGCACCCCACCGCCGTGCTGTTCAACGGCGGCGTGTTCAAGTCGCCGCTGCTCGTCGAGCGCATCATGGGCACGCTCAACCAATGGCTCACGGCGGAAGGCGCGGCGCCGGCGCGCCTGCTCGAAGGCGCGGACCTCGATCTAGCGGTCGCGCGCGGCGCGGCTTACTACGGCTACGTGCGGCGCGGCCAGGGCGTGCGGATTCGCGGCGGCACCGCGCGCGCGTACTACATCGCGATCGAATCGGCGATGCCGGCCGTGCCCGGGCTCGAACCGCCGGTGCAGGCGCTGTGCGTCGCGCCGTTCGGCATGGAGGAAGGCACCGAGGCCGAATTGCCCGCGCAGGAGTTCGGCCTCGTGGTCGGCGAGCCGGTGCACTTCCGCTTTTTCGGGTCGTCGGTGCGTCGTCAGGATCAGGTCGGCACGCTGCTCGACTTCTGGGGCCCCGAGGAATTGCAGGAACTCGAGGAAATCCAGGCGACGCTGCCCGCCTCCGGCCGCACCGCCGGTGAAGTCGTGCCGGTGAAGCTGCATGCGCGCGTCACCGAAGCGGGCACGCTCGAACTGGAAGCGATGCCGCGCGGCTCCGACGAGCGCTGGAAAGTCGAGTTCGACGTGCGCGGCAGCGCGTCGGCATAACGCGCCTGCGTGAGCGAGATGAAGCGCTACAGCGTCGGCATCGATCTCGGCACCAGCAACACGGTGCTCGCCTATGCGGAGGCCGGCGCGCAGGACGGCGCTGCGCCGATCCGGGTGTTCGAGATCGAGCAGCTGGTGAGCCCCGGCGAAGTCGCCGCGCGGCCGCTGCTGCCCTCGGTGCGCTATCAGGCGGCCGCGGGCGAGCTGAGCGCGGGCGATCTGCAATTGCCGTGGTCCACGGCGGATCGCGCAGCCGCCGACGGGGCGCCGCCCGTCGTGATCGGCCAGCTCGCGCGTGTGCTGGGCGCTCAGGTGCCGGGACGGCTGGTAGCGAGCGCGAAAAGCTGGCTCTCGCACGCGTCGGTCGACCGCGTGGCGCCGATCCTGCCGTGGGGCGCTGCCGACGATGTCCGCAAAGTCTCGCCCGTCGACGCGAGCGCGAGCTATCTCGCACACGTGCGCGCCGCGTGGAATCAACGCTTCCCCGACGCACCGCTCGAACAGCAGGACGTGGTGCTCACGGTGCCCGCATCGTTCGACGAAGGTGCGCGCGCGCTGACCGTCGAAGCGGCACGGCTTGCCGGTCTGCCTGCGCTGCGGCTGCTCGAAGAGCCGCAGGCGGCGTTCTACGACTGGCTGTTTCATCATCGCGAGCGGCTTGCGAGCGAACTCGCGCACTCGCGACTCGTGCTGATCTGCGACGTCGGCGGCGGCACCACCGATCTCACGCTGATCGAAGTGGGCATGAAGGACGGCGAGCCGCAACTCACGCGCATCGGCGTGGGCAATCATCTGATGCTCGGCGGCGACAACATGGATCTCGCGCTCGCGCATCTGGTCGAGGCGCGGTTGCCGGGTGGCGATGCGCGCACGCCGAACGCACGGTTATCGGCGGCGAGTCTGTCGCAACTGGTCGAGCGCTGCCGCAGGGCGAAAGAACACCTGCTCGGCCCGCAGGCGCCGGATTCGGCGTCGATCACGCTGCTCGGCGCGGGGGCGAAGCTGATCGGCGGCGCGCGTACTGCGCAGGTGACGCGTGACGAGGTCGAGCGGGTCATCGTCGATGGTTTTTTCCCGGTGGTGGCGTCGCACGAACGGCCAGGCAGGGCCCGCGGCGCGATTGTCGAGTTCGGCCTGCCCTACGCGACCGATGCGGCGGTCACCCGGCATATCGCGGCGTTTTTGAGCCGGTTCGCGGCGCAGTCGCGCAAGGCGCTAGGTGGAGGGGATGGTGGTGAGAGCACGGACTCGCGTGCGGGCGGTGCCTCTGCCGCAAATAACACACCCGGCGAAAACGGTGTCTCCACCAGCACTGGAGACAACACCGCCGCTCTCCCGATTCCCGACACCCTCCTCCTGAACGGCGGCGTATTCCGCGCCGAAGCGCTCACGCAACGTCTCGCCGATACTCTCGGCATGTGGCGCGGTGCCCCGCTCAACGTGCTGCACAACGACGATCCCGATGTGGCCGTCGCGCGCGGCGCGGTCGCCTATTCGCTGGCGCGCGCGGGCAACGCGCCGAAAATCGGCGGCGGCTCGCCGCGCAGCTACTTCCTCGTGCTCGACGACGACACCGACACCCGCGCCGACGGCCACTCCGCCGCCGAACCTGCGCAACGCGGCATCTGCCTGCTGCCGCGCGGCACCGAGGAAGGCCACGAGATCCTGATCGCCGATCGCACCTTCGCGTTGCGCCTCGGGCATCCGGTGCGTTTTCATCTGGTGTCGTCGAGCGCGGACACGGTTTATCAGGCCGGCGAGCTGATCGATCTGGCGGGCGGCGACTTCGTGCGCCTGCCGCCGATCGCCACCGTCGTGCAACCGCGCGGCGAGCGCATCGCGCGCGAAACCCTCGTGCGGATCGCCACGTCGTTCACCGAAGTGGGCACGCTCGACGTGCACTGCATCGAACGCGACGATCCCGCGCAACGCTGGCTGCTCGAATTCCAGTTGCGCGGCGAGGACGCACGCGTGGACCTGCCCGCCGACTCCACATCGGCCCGTCATCCGGCTGCCGACCCCGCGCTCGAACAGATCGACCGCTGCTTCGGTTCGCGTGCCCAAAACGTCGACCCGAAAGAAGTCAAACGGCTGCGCTCACAACTCGAACAACTGCTGGGCTCACGCGAAAGCTGGAACAGCGCGCTGCTGCGTGAACTGTTCGGCGCGCTGTGGGAACGCGCGCGCCGTCGCCGACGTTCCGCGGATCACGAACGGCTCTGGCTGAACCTCGCCGGCTATTGCGTGCGGCCCGGCTTCGGCTATCCGCTCGACGAATGGCGCGTCGAACAGCTGTGGTCGCTGTTCGACGACGGCATTCAATACGTCAACGACAGCCAGGTCTGGTCGGAGTGGTGGACGCTCTGGCGCCGTGCGGCGGGCGGGCTCGATGAAAGCGCGCAACTGCGCGTGCTCGATGCGATGGCGTACCTGCAAACGGCCGCGCAGTCGCGACACAAGCTGCCGTTCGACGTCGCGAAAACGGGCCCCGCCGATATGGTCAGATTGAGCGCGTCGCTCGAACGCATTCCGGTCGAGCGCAAGATCGAACTCGGCGAGTCGGTGCTGACGCGGCTGAAGAAGCCGGCTGAGAATCATCAGAGCTGGTGGGCGGTCGGACGTATCGGCGCGCGCCAGCCGTTCTACGGCAGCGCGCATAGCGTCGTGCCGCCGGAGATCGCCGGGCAATGGCTGAACACGATCCTCGCGCTCGACTGGAAGAAGGTCGACCCTGCGGCGTTCGCCGCCGTGCAGATCGCGCGCATGACGGGCGACCGCTCGCGCGATCTGCCCGACGATTTGCGTCAGACGGTCGTACGCCGGCTCGAAGCGGCCAATGCGCCGCGCGCATGGATCACGATGGTGAGCGAGAGCGTCGAGCTCGACAACGCCGACGAAGGCCGCGTGTTCGGCGAGTCCTTGCCGGTGGGGCTGAAGTTGATCGCAGGGTGAGGCTCGCGCTTTTCTCTTGCCCCTCGCGTCATGGCCGCTTCGGGGCAAGCAAGTTTGAACGCGTGGGTTCGGCGAACTTGCACCCTCGCAATCAGCCTGGCTCGAAACTCAGGACGGCCTGCGCCGCCGGCGGATCGCCGCGTCGCCTCAGGCTCTCCGCCAACAGTTCGCGAAAGATGTTCGCCGTGTCGGGACCGTACCGCAGGTGAAATTCCTGAAAGACCTCGGCAATCGCGATGCGTTGCGTCGCCGGACTCCGCGTGCTGGCAATGTACGAACTGCCGCGCGCCAACTCTATCTGGTAGATCGATCTGTAAAGCGTCTTCTCGGCCTGCAGGTCGCGCTTGCCGCCTTGTTTGCCGCCACGCTTTCGTTCGTTGGGCATCGTTGTTTTTCTCCGTCGTTTTCGAGGCGCATCGTGCCGACTGATACGCGCGCGCCGCCGACTATGTAAACAACCGTACCTTAAGGAAACCTTATGCGTGACCGGGGAAACGGCATGAGATCCGGCCAATTTTATTGCGCCCGTTGCACGGGCTGCCGACTCGGTCTTTCCTGCTCTATCCGCCCGTGCTCAACCCGGCGCCACATGTAAAAAAGGCCGGTTGTCCCGGCCTTCTTCACGCTATGTCGGTTTTCGTGTTGCCCTGCCGATTACACCTGCACCATCCCACCGTCGACGAACAACTCGATTCCCGTGATGTAACTCGCGTCGTCCGAGGCGAGGAACGAGACGGCCTTCGCGATCTCGTCCGGTTCGCCGACGCGGCCGAGCGGCGTGGTCGCGCTGACATGCTGCCGGTACGCTTCGATCTGCTCGTCGCTCATGTGCAGCTCCGACTTGTACGCGGGCGTGACCACTACCCCGGGCGCGACCACGTTGACGCGAATATCGCGGCCCTTGAGATCCGATGCCCAGGTGCGCGCAAACGAACGCAATGCCGCCTTGGTCGCCGCATACACGCCGAACGCCGGGACGCCCTGTATCGAGGTGACCGAGCCCGTGAGCACGATCGCGCTGCCGCGCGGCATCAAGGGCAACGCTTTTTGCACCGTGAACAGCGTGCCTTTGACGTTGATATCGAAGTACTTGTCGAACTGCGCTTCGGTGATTTCGCCAAGCGGTGTGAACTCGCCGCCGCCCGCATTCGCAAACAGAATATCGAGCCGCTGATGGGCGGCCTGCACCGTGCTGAACATCCGGTCGAGATCGGCGGCCGACGAGATATCCGCGCGAATCGCGACCGCGCCGCGCCCGATGCGCTCCACTGCTTCGTCCAGTTCCGCCTGACGCCGGCCGGTGATGTAGACCGTCGCGCCTTCCCGCGCGAAACGGGTCGCGGCGGCAAGGCCGATGCCGCTGCTGCCGCCGGTGACCAGCACGATCTTGCCGGCATGTTTAGTGGTGTGGATGTTCCCTTGAGTGGACTGATTCATGGCTAGCTCCGTTGTGTGTGAGGGCAGTTGACCCAGTGACGCCAGCATATTTCACGCGCGCACAGAGATAAATATGTATCCTGTGGTTTCTTTATTCACCGTCGTGGATAATCACCCCGAAAGCAGAGAACTCATGGATCACCTGCAAGCCATCCGCATCTTCGCGCGGGTCGTGGAAACCGGCGGCTTCAGCCGCGCCGCTCAATCGCTGCAGATGCCCAACGCGACCGTGAGCAAGTGGGTCCGATCGCTCGAAGACCATCTCGGCGTGAAGTTGCTCGAACGCAGCACGCGCAGCGTCAACGTGACGACCGACGGCGTCGCCTACTACGAGCGCATCCAGCCGCTGCTCACCGAACTCGACGATATCGAGGCAACCTTGGGGCGCGACCGCGCGAATCCGCGCGGCGCGTTGCGCGTGGACAGCGGCGGTTCGACCGCGAGCGGCATTCTGATTCCCGCGCTGCCGGCGTTTTGCGCGCGTTATCCGGACATTCAGGTGCAGTTGAGCGTGACGGACCGCACCGCCGACCTGATTGCCGAGAACATCGATTGCGCGATTCGCAGCACCGCGGACGACCCTGCGCTCGTCACGCATGCGATCGGCACGCTGCGCTGGACCACCTGCGCAAGCCCGGCGTATCTGGCCGCGCATGGCACACCGTTGCACCCGCAGCAGATCGTCGATGACGGGCACGCGGTCGTCGGCTATTTTTCCGCGAGCAGCGGCGTCACGCAGCCGTTGCGCTTCGAGAGGGACGGCGAGTCGATCGTGCCAGGCGGCGCGCGCAGTCCGGTGCTGGTGAGCGAAAGCAACGCGCATCTCGCGACCGCGCTGGCGGGCCTCGGTATCGTGCATACGCTTGATTTCATGGTGCGCCCGGCGATTGCGCGCGGCGAACTCGTGCCGATTCTCACCGACTGGCGGCCCGCGCCGCTGCAGGTTTATCTCGCGTATCCGCCGAGCCGGCGCTACAGCACGAAGGTGCGTGTGTTCGCCGACTGGGTGAGCCAGCTTTACGCGAATCTTCAGGATAGCTGACGGTAGCGTCGCTTGCCTCGTGCGCGGCCGTTCACCGATCGCCGTTCGCGGGCGAAGCGCCGCCGCCCTACGCCATCGTCACCTGGTTCCTGCCGCCATGCTTCGAGCGATATAACGCGCGGTCCGCGCTCGCGAAGCCATCGCGATGCGCGAGCCGCGCGTGCTCGCTGATGCGTGTCAACGACGCCCCCACGCTTACCGTCACCACGCCGAGCGGCGAGGCACGATGCTCGATCGCCAGATCGACGACGCCCCGCCGCAGCGTTTCGAGCGTATCGGCGAGCGCCGCGGTCTCCGCGTGCAGCACCAGCAGCCCGAACTCTTCGCCGCCCATGCGTCCGACGACGACGCGCTCGCCATCGGCCGCCGCCTGCATCACCGAGGCCACTTTGCACAGGCAATGATCGCCGGCCTGGTGGCCGTAGGTGTCGTTGTATTGCTTGAACCAGTCCACGTCGACCACCACCGAGCCCATCACGTCGCCGTCCCGCGCTTCCTTCCAGCGCCGCGCGATGCTCTCGAGCAGAAAGCGCCGGTTGTACAACTGCGTGAGCGGATCGATCGCGGTGGCCGTGCGCATCTTCAGGTCGTTTTCGATCATCGCGCGCAGATGGTAGAACACGCCCTGCTGCCCCGCGTCGAGCCGGCCAGGCGACGGGTCCATCGCGCACAACGCGCCGACGATCTCGCCATTCGGCGCTCGCAGCGCGATCGCCGCATAGAAGCGCACGAACGGATAGCGCTGCACCAGCATGCACTCGCCGAAGCGGCTGTCGTCGTGGGTGTCCTCGATGACGAACAGATCCCCGTCGCGCACCGCATAGTCGGCCAGCGACCGGGCCCGCGTGACGAGCGGCATCGCCATGCCGACCTCGGCCCGGTAATGCTGGTACTCCTCGTCGAGCAGCGTGATCGCGGTGATCGCCGCGCCGGTCACGCTCTTGAGGATTTCCGCCGCATGGGTAAAGCACTCGCGCATCACCTGATCGTCGTGCAACAACCACTCGATGACCGAAGACTCCACCTCGGGTTCACCGGGGGCGAACGGGTCGACGGCCATCCGGCTGGAGAGACGGTCGTTACTGTGAGCGAGTTGCACGGCTGGGTCCCGGAATGTGATCAGCCTATGTCAACGGCATAAACGTACGAAACTTGAGCGCTTCGGCGCGCGCGCGGTGAGCGCTTTCGACGGCGGACCCGACGATGGGCAACCCGGCGGCGGCGATCGGCGCGCGGCCTCGCGAAGTACAATCACACGCCAGCCGCGCGCCGTCTTCGTTTGCCTGCCGATCAGGCAGCGCGCTTCATTCAACTGACCATTGCTTGCGCCATGCGGCGCGCTGCACTTGTCCGTGCCGTCGACCTGCTCATGACCACCACTGCCCCTTCCAGTATGACGAACGCCCGGCTCATCACGAACGTGCGCCAGACCGATGGCGCACGCGTCGACGTGTCGATCGCCGACGGCCGCATCGCGGCCATCGGTCCGGACCTCGCGCGCGCGCCCGGCATCACGATCGAAGACGGCGCCGGTGCGCTGCTGCTGCCCGGTTTCGTCGAAGGCCATACGCATCTGGACAAGACCCATTGGGGCATGCGCTGGTATCGCAACGAGGTCGGGCCGAAACTGACCGACCGCATCGAGAACGAACGGCGCTGGCGCGCGCAGAGCGGCCACGACGCGGGCGTGCAGTCGCTCGCGCTGGCCCGCGCGTTTCTGCTCGCGGGCACGACGCGGCTGCGCACGCACGTCGACATCGACACCGAGGCGGGTCTGCGCCACCTCGAGGGCGTGCTCGCCACGCGCGCCGCGCTGCGCGACGTGCTCGACCTGCAGATCGTCGCGTTTCCGCAATCGGGCCTGCTTGGCCGGCGAGGCACCGACGCTCTACTCGATCGCGCGTTGAGCGCGGGCGCCGATGTGCTCGGCGCGCTCGACCCGGCGCTGATCGACGGCGATCCGGTGGCGTCGCTGGACCTGACGTTCGGCCTCGCGCAGCGTCATCAGAAGCCGATCGATATTCATCTGCACGAGCCCGGCGAAATCGGCGCATTCACACTCGGCCTTCTGCTAGATCGCGTCGCGGCGCTCGGCATGCAAGGCCAGGTGGTGGTGAGTCACGCGTTCTGTCTCGGCGCGCTGCCCGAGCGCGAACGCGATGCGTTGCTCGCGCGCCTCGCCGATCTGCGCGTCGCGCTGCTGACAACTGCCCCGCCGTCGACGCCGGTGCCGCCGCTGCAAGCCTGCGTCGACCAAGGCGTCACGCTGTTCGGCGGCAACGACGGCATTCGCGACACGTGGACGCCGTACGGCTCGCCGGACATGCTCGAACGCGCGATGCTGATCGCCATGCGCTACAACCTGCGCCGCGATGACGACCTCGCGCTCGCATTCGACTGTGTGAGCGGCACAGCGGCGCGCGGTTGCGGATTCACGCACTACGGATTGCAGGCGGGCGCGCGCGCCGACCTCGTGCTGGTGGACGCCGACACGCTTGCGCATGCGATCGTCGCGCGGCCGGCCCGCAAGCTCGTGATGGCGAACGGCCGGATCGTCGCGCGCGACGGCGCGCACGCGCAACATTAGCCGGGCGGCTGAAACGCGCGGCACGGCACGGATGGGTGTGGTCGCCGCCTCCATTGCCGCGCCGGCACCTCGCGCTACACTCCACGCCACCGGCGTCCACGAACACGCACGCACGCACACGCACACGCACCAACACGTTTCCCGCACTCACATGATCAATCTCTTTCAGGCCATGCAGGCATTCGTCAAGGTCGCCGACGCGGGCAGCTTCGCGCAGGCCGCGGCGCACCTCGGCGTTTCGACCTCGGTCGTGACGCGTCACGTGTCGAGCCTCGAACAGCATCTCGGCATTCGCCTGTTCCAGCGCACCACGCGCAAGGTCGTGCTGACCGAAGCCGGCGCGGAGTACGCGGACGGTTGCCGCGTCCTGCTCGCCGAGCTCGAAGAAGTCGAATCGCGCGCGACCACGACCTCGAAGGAAGTCGCCGGCGATCTGCGTATCGTCGCGCTGGGCAGCTTCTCGCTGTTTCGCCTCACGCCGCTGTTCGCGGAGTACCAGGCCAAGTTTCCGCACGTGAATCTGCGTGTCACGCTGACCGAAAAGCGCGTCGATCTGCTCGAAGGCGGTTTCGACGTGGGTATCGTGACCGAACATATGATCCGCTCGGAATCGCTGGTGGTGCGGCGTCTGCTCAATTCGCACGCGGTGCCGGTGGCGTCGGCCGCCTATCTCGCGCAGGCCGGGCAGCCCGCGAGGCCGGCCGATCTCGCGGGGCATCGGGTGATCGCAGCGCCACTCGACACGAGTCCGCAGAGCTGGATCTTCAGCAAGGACGGCGGCAACGACGAGAGCGTCGCGCTCGATGCGTCGTTCACGGTGAACAGCATGATCATGCAGAAACAGGCGGCGCTGGGCGCGATGGGCATCGCGTTGCTGCCGCTGGAGATGGTCGCCGACGAATTGCACGCCGGCACGCTGGTGCGGATACTCGGCGACTACACGATGCTCAATGGCGACGTCGCGGTGTCGCTGGTTTATCCAAGCCGCGAGTTCGTGCCGCGCAAGGTGCGGGAATTCATCGATCTGGCCGTGGGATATTTCGAGTGAGTTGACGGGAATGACGCGCGGCTGGTCGTTTCACCCCGCTCAGCCAGCTTCACCGCATCACGGGCGCTCGCCGCGCGCAAGACGCGCGTCGATGTCGTACACCACCGGCATCAGATCGGCGACGCTGTCGATCACATAGTGCGCGCCCGCCGCCTGCAACTTCTGGAACGCCGCGTGACGGCGCGACGCGAACTCATCCGGCGACAACGCCTTGACCTGCGCTTCGGTCATGCCGAACGCGTTGCCGCTCACCGCGACGCCGACCGTCCACGTCCCGGCGTTGAGCCCCTCTTCGATACCGACCGCGGTATCGTCGACCTTGATGACCTCCCTCGTGCGCCAGACGCCCAGTGCCGGCATTGTCCGGTAGATCATGTACGGCGACGGCCGCCCTTCGGGCGTGTCGCCGGTGCAGACGATGCTGTCCGGTGAGAATCCCTGCGCCGCCGCGCCCGGCAGGATCTCGTCGATGATCTCGCGCGTGTAGCCGGTGGTCGTGCCGATGCGGATATCGTCCTCGCGCAGCGCGCTCGCCACTTTGGCCACGCCCGGAATCACCGAGCTGTAGCTCGCCGCCACCGCGATGTTCTTCGGCACGAACACGTCGTAGATGGCGTCGATATCGGCTTCGTTCGGCGCGTGCCCGTATTGGTCGGCCCAGGCGCGCGCGACGCGCGGCAACGCCATCAGCGCGGCGATATGCGGACGCTTGGCCATGCCCATCGGGCCGCGCGCTTCGTCGATTGTGATCGGGACGCCGAACTGCTCGAAGGTCTCGACGAACGCACCCATCGGCGCGAGCGAGCCGTAGTCGACCACCGTGCCGGCCCAGTCGAAAATCACCGCTTTAACGTGTTTCATTGGTTTCAATCCTCATGAGGTGGCCTCGTCGATCATTGCGCTTGCGCCAATGCCTTGCTTTCTTCGAGCGCCGCTGCAGGCGGCGCCGCGTGATCGACGCCGAGCGCCTGCAACGACGCGGCGCAGGCCTGCACCACGCGGCGCATCACGTGCTCATCCACCTGGCCGATGCAGCCGATGCGAAAGCTCTCCACCACCGTCAGCTTGCCCGGATAGATGATGAAGCCCTGCTGTTTCATCAATTCGTAGAAGCGCGTGAATTCGAACGACGGATGCGCCGGCGCGAAAAACGTCACGATGATCGGCGAGCGCCAGCGCGCATTCAGCAGCGGCTCGAAACCGAGCGCCTGCATGCCTTCGACCAGCACGTCGCGATTGTTCGCGTATCGCGCGAGACGCCCCGGCTGACCGCCTTCGAGCTTGTGCAGACGCAGCGCCTCGATAAACGCGGCCACCGTGTGGGTGGGCGGCGTGAAGCGCCACTGCCCGGTGCGGTTCATCACGTCCCATTGATCGTAGACGTCGAGCGCGAGCGAATGGCTGCGGCCCTTCGCTTCCTGCAACGCGCGCTTGCGCGCGATCACGAAGCCGAAACCGGGCACGCCCTCGATGCATTTATTCGCCGACGACACGAACGCCTCGCAGGCCGTCTCGCGCACGTCGAGCGGCACCGCGCCGAACGCGCTCATCGAATCGATCAGCAGCTTGCGGCCTTTCTTCGCCGTGGCCGCGGCGATCTCCGCGAGCGGATTGAGAATCCCCGAGCTGGTTTCGCAATGCACCGCGACCACGTGCGTGATGCGCGGATCGGCATCCAGCATGCGTTCAATTTCGGCGCCGCGCGGCGGCAGATAGTCGCCCTTGTCGAGCAGCGTGTAGGCGCGGCCCAGATAGCCGAGCGTGGTGGCGATGCGTTTGCCGTAGGCGCCGTTGGCAAGCACGAGCGCGTGGCCGTCGCGCGGCACCAGACTGCCGAGCATCGCTTCGACGCAATAGCTGCCGCTGCCTTGCAGCGGCACGCAGTCGTAGTCGCCGGCGGGGTTGTCCGTGCCAGCGCCCGCGATGTCGAGCAGGCTCGCGCGCAACTGCGCGGTCATCGCCCGGAAATCGCCGTCCCACGAGCCCCAGTCGCGCAGCATGGCTTCTTTGGTCGAGCGCGCGGTGGTCAGCGGCCCCGGCGTCAACAGATATGGCTCGCCGCTCGCCGGCGCGGCGCATGGCAGCGCGCCGGGCGCGGTTGAAGAGGCTGAATGACCGATCGCGCTTTCCATGTGCAGAACTCCGGTGTCGCTATGTCGATGCGTGACACAGTACAGAACCGTGTGGCATCGGTAAAATCGATATAATCGATGGCGGTATCGTAAAAACTTATTGCTCGAAACGAGCGGCGAGGCACACGTGCAATACGCGCAATTGCGGGCGTTTCATGCGGTCGCGGAACACGGCGGGTTTTCGAAAGCGGCGCAGGCCTTGTCGCTGACGCAGCCGGCCGTGTCGGATCACGTGCGGCGGCTGGAGCAGGATTACGGCGTCAAGCTGTTCGAACGCGGTCCACGCGGCGTCGAAACCACCGAACTGGGTTTGCGCCTGTTCAGCGTGACGCGCCACATGCTCGGGTGCGAGCGCGACGCGCGGCAACTGCTGGAGTCGGCGGGTGGGCTCGAGTCCGGCTCGCTGTCGCTGGCCGCCGATGCGCCCGATCTCGCGGTCACGCTGATCGGCGCGTTTCGCAAGCTCCATCCCGGAATCGTCGTGACGCTGTCGATCGCCAACGCGGCGGACTGCATGCAGCGCGTGCTGTCGAGCGCGGTCGACGCGGCCATCACCGCCGCGCCGCAAGTGCACAGCCGGCTGGAGTCGCGCGTGTTGCGGCGCGATCCGCTGGTGGCGATGGTGCCGGCCGGCGATCCGGTCGCGAAGAAACGCAGACTGAGCTACGCGGAACTGGTCAAACAGCCGATGATTTTCCGCGAGTCGCAGTCGGTCACGCAGCAGCTGCTCGAAATCGAGCTGGTGCGGGAGTCGTTGCAGGTCGAGCCAGTGATGTACGTGGACGGACGCGAGGCGTTGGAAGAAGCGGTCGCGCAAGGCATCGGCGTGGGCGTGATCGCGCGCGCCGAATTCAATGAGTCGCGGCGGATCAGGATGATCCCGCTGCAGGATTGCCGGGTGCAGATGATCGAATCGCTAACGCGGCTCGCCGAGCGGCCGGGGTCGAATCTGCTCGATGCGTTGTTTGCGGTGCAGTTGCCTGGCGCCGCCGCGGTTGTGGCTGGATGAAAATATGAGGTGCCCGGCAGGTGATGACTGGAATTTGCGGCGAGTCACTTGCCGGGCGGGAGTACTTCCCTGCTGCTGTACTGTCAGTGTCAGGCATGCGGTTGCGGCCACCGTCCTCGCGGGCTGCACCGCACGCCATCGCACTACAGGCTCGCTCAGCGCGAGCCGCCGCTCGCAATCAGACTCTCGCCCGTCAGCCAGCGCGAATCGTTGGAGGCGAGGAACACGACGACATCCGCGATATCGTCAGGTTGGCCGATGCGTCCCAGCGGCGTCGTGCCGAGCGCCCACGCTTCGAGATCCGAACCAATGATCCCCGCGCTATGCGTGCCTTCGGTCGCGACCATGCCCGGATTCACGGAATTCACGCGAATCTTGCGCGGGCCGAGTTCCTTCGCGAGCACGCCCGTGATGCCGTCCACCGCGCCTTTGGTCGCCGTATAGACCGCGCTGCCCGGCGGCGTGATGCGGCTCACCACCGAGCTGACGTTGACGATGCTGCCGCCTTCGCCGAGATGTTTGACCGCCGCCTGCGTGGTCAGCAGCAGACCGAGCACGTTCACATTGAAATGCTTATGGAAGTGTTCTTCGGTGATCTGCTCGATCGGCGAAAACTCGTACACGCCCGAGTTGTTGACGAGGATGTCGAGACGGCCATAGGTTTCGACCGCCGCATCGATGATGCCTTGCGCGTCGGCCGCTTTGGCGACGTCCCCGCCGACCGCGATGGCCTTGCCACCCGCCGCGGTGATCGCTTCGACCACGCTGTCGGCGCCTGCCTTGCTGGACGCATAGTTCACGACCACCGATGCGCCCTGCGCCGCCAATGCCTTCGCGATGGCCGCGCCGATGCCTTTCGATCCGCCTGTTACGACCGCGACTTTACCTGTGAGCTTGCTCATGATCATGTCCTTTAAATGGGATTTGCGCCGACGCGCTGTCGCGAAGATTCGCGGAATGCACGTCGATGAAGCTGGATTTGCAGTGGCGCTGTCACTGGACACAATGTAGGCATGTCAGCGTGCGGGATAAAGCGGCTGACGGCGAATAGATACGTCGGTTGAGCCGAACAATCGGCAATCTGCTGCATCAGCATGCGCGTGCATGCGTGCGTGCGTGCTCGCGAGACGATGGCGGTCCGCATTGTGCAGCTGGCTAGATGGGGGCGAGAAATGAACTCAGCGCTTACGTATCAGCGCAATCTGCGCGCCAACACTTGCCAGCACCGCCAGCGCACCGAGCGTATCCAGAATGACGTGCAACACGATATCTCTCCGTTGTCCGCTGCCATCGCATTCTTATTAAACGAATGCGCGCGCCATCAATTGAATGCCGAGTCCGAGCAGGCAGATGAAGAACCAGCGGCGAAAGCTCGCCGGGCTGATGAGTCCGCGCACGCGCTGGCCGATCCACATACCGATCAGTGCCGGTGCGACGGCGGCGAGCGATACACCTAGCTCGTCGGCGGCAAATGCATGCTCGCTCGCGAGTCCGATGGCCAGCGCGATGGTCGACACGGTGAACGACAGACCGAGCGCTTGCACCAGCTCCTCTTTCTTCAGCGCGAGCGACTGCAGATAAGGGACCGCCGGCACCACGAACACGCCGGTGCCGCCTGTGACCAGACCGGTAAGCGCGCCGATCGCCGGCGACAGCCAGCGCTCGTGCCGCGCCGGCACCGGGAAGCGCCACGCCAGCAAGCCGGCCACCGCATACAGCGTCAACGCGGCGCCGAGTCCGACGACCGCCCATGCACCGCCCGCCCCCGCAATGAACGACGCCGCCGCGAGCGTACCGCCGACGATGCCCGCCATCATCGGCCACAAGCGCTTGAGCAGCGCCCGCACGCTCGGCCCCGCGAACAGTTGCCACACGTTCGTGACGAACGACGGCAACAGCAGCAAGGCGGCCGCCTGAGCGGGCAGCATCAGCATGCCGAGCACGCCCATTGCGACGGTGGGCAGACCCATGCCGGTCACGCCTTTTACGAAACCGGCCACCACGAAGGTCGCGGCGATCACGCTGGCATGCAGCGCAATCGAACCCGGAAGCGGACCGGAAAACAGACTCGCAAACGAAGAGATCATCGGCAGATTTTTATTGAAGTGATGTGAGCGATTTTCAAGCACCGCCGCGCGGTCCACAATGCGTAAGATACGTATCGTGACTTAGGCTGAGACTAAGTCTCAATTCCCTCCAGCAGCGCTCACCCGAACCACACGCTCATGCGCTTCGACTTCATCGATCTCCGGCTCTTTCTCCATGTACTCGACACCGGCAGCATCACGCACGGGGCCGCGCGCGCGAACATGTCGCTGCCCTCGGCCAGCGCCCGGCTGCGCGGCATGGAAGACGCGCTGGGCATGCCGCTGCTCGAACGCGGCCGCCGCGGTGTCGAATCCACGCCGACCGGCGATACGCTCGCGCACCATGCGCGGCTCGTGCTCGGGCAGATAGAAAGGATGCAAGGCGAACTGGGCGAGCATCAGGAGGGACGCAAAGCCTGCATTCGCCTGTGGACCAATACCGCCGCGATCACCGAGTTCCTGCCGTCGGCGATCGGCCTGTTTCTACGCGATCACCCGAACGTGCAGATCGATCTGAAGGAGCGTCAAAGCAGCGAGACCGTCAAGGCCGTGCTGACCGGCGCCGCGGAGATCGGCATCATTTCCGATGCAGTCGAACATGGCGCACTGCAGACGTTTGCGTTTGCCGTCGACAAGCTGGTGCTGATCACGAGCCGCGACGACCCGCTCGCTACGCGCCGGCGCGCCACGCTCGCGGAAGTGGCCGCGCGCGAATTCATCGGTCTCAGCGCGGACAGCGCGTTGCACGCGTATCTCGGCGAGCGCGCTTTGCTGGCCGGGCAAACGCTCAGCTATCGCGCGCACATGCGTACCTTCGACGGCATCTGCTGCATGGTCGAACAGGGTGCCGGGGTCGGCATCGTGCCGGCCACGGCGGCGAGGCGCTATCGCGGCACGCCGGGCATTCGCACGATCGAGCTGGCCGAGAGCTGGGCCTCGCGCCGCTTGCTGGTCTGCATGCGCGAGCTGAACGCGATGTCGCGGCTGGAAAAGGCACTGGTGCGGCATCTGGCTGGCATCTAGCGGTTTCGGACGGGGTCCGGCTCACCTCATTGATATCAGTCGCATTTATTCATATAGCTATTTTTAATCGATTTGCCTGATTTATCCCGAGTTCTTATCCTTGACGCACGACCGCCTGCAACCCATGCGCGCGGCGCCCGCACTGCTCACCGCAGTGCGCCTTGCAGCGTTATTTCTTGTCGGCAGAATCATGGAAAGAACCACTTTCAACGTACGTGTCGAGAGCGTGCGTGACGAAGCGCACGGCGTGCGCTCGTTCAGCGTCTCGCGTCTGGATGGCCAGCCGTTCGACCACTACGAACCCGGCGCGCACATCGACGTCGTCGGCCCGTCCGGGCTCACGCGTCAATATTCGTTATGCGGCGACCCGGATCAGCGCGACGCGCATCTGTTTGCGGTGAAGCGCGAAGACGCTTCGCGCGGCGGCTCGCGTGCGCTGCACGACGAAGTCACGGTCGGCAGCGAACTGACGATCGGCGCGCCGCGCAATCTGTTCCAGCTTGCGCCCGGCGCCGACGAACACATTCTGGTCGCCGCGGGCATCGGCGTGACACCGTTATTGAGCATGGCCTACCGGTTGCTGAAGCAGCGACAGCGCTTCACGCTGCACTATTTCGCACGCAGCGCGGAGCATGCGGCGTTCTTGCCGTTGCTCTCGCGCGCGCCGTTCAGCGATCACGTGAAGTTTCACTTCGGCGTCACGCGCGAGCAGCTCGATGCGGTGCTCGGCGATTGTCTGCAAGGCTCGCGTGAAGGCACGCATATTTACACCTGCGGCCCCGCGCCTTTCATGGAACGCGTGGTCGCGATCGGCGAAACGTGCGTCGCGCCGGACGCCATTCACCTCGAACGTTTTGCGGCCGAGCCGGCTTCCGCTGCCATGAGCGGTGAAGCTGCGACGCTCGACGCGTTCGACGTGCGGATCGCCAGCAGCGGCGCAACCGTGCACGTCGACAAGGACACGACCATCGTGGCGGCGCTGGCGTCGATCGGCATCGAAGTGGATACGTCGTGTGGCGAGGGCGTCTGCGGCACCTGCATGATCGACGTGGTGAGCGGCACGCCCGAGCATCGCGACCATTGCCTGAGCAAAGCGGAACGCGCTAGCGGCAAGGTGATCTGCTGCTGTGTGTCGCGCGCGACGTCGCCGGTGCTGGTGCTGGATCTTTGATGTGGTGCGGTAGTGCGCGTGGCGCGTGAAAACCGCATAACCGTATTTCTGCATTGCGCCATTGCACGACAGCGGCTTCATGCAATAGCAGAAGGTGCTGCATTCGCAGCACCTTCCTGAGCCTGTTCTCTTCCTGCTTATCTTCCTCGACGCTTACCGGTCGTCGTCGCGAATCGACGATGCGTGCCGGCACAGCGCGCGCACTTCGACATCCATGTACGGAAACAGCGGCAACTGGCTCAGCACGTCATGCAGACGCGCCGGGCTTTCCACATCGAACACACTGATATTCGCGTAGCGCCCGGCAATGCGCCACAAGTGCCGCCATACGCCTTCCTGCTGAAGTCGTTGCGACATCGCTTTCTCGTCGGCCTTCAGACGTGCGGCGCGTTCCTCATCCATGTCCGGCGGCAGATTGACGGTCATCTCGACGTGAAACAACATGCTTGCTCTCCTGGGGTGATCGATCCCGTGCATGACGGATTATCGACACATGATCAATAGCGTGATCGGTCATGAAGGACCCTGGCTGACACGGCAAGCCACACGCCGTGCAAGCCTGGGTCGACGAATTCCTGCACTGCGTTCGAGCGTCTTCTCTCAACGCTGCGCAGCATCAGGCCTCGGCGCGTACCCGTTCCACTTCGGCGCCCGGCAGATTGTCGCGTTCGTTGAACAGCGTGAAGTCGAAATCGATCAGCGCGAAGTTGCCTTCCACGCCATACGGTTTGCCGTCTGCGCCTTCGGCCTGCTTGAGCGCGGGCACGAGGCCGTCGCGCGTCGCGAAAGCGAAGTCGTCCCACAGATACGGATCGCCGTCGATGTTGATCTGCGTCGTCAACTTACGGCAACCCGGCGCGGAAACGAAGAAGTGGATATGCGCCGGACGATGCCCGTGACGGCCGAGCTGATCGAGCAGCAATTGCGTCTGACCTTGCGGCGGCACGCTATAGCCGACCGGCACGACGCTGCGGAAGCTGTATTTGCCTTCGGCATCCGTACGGATCGAGCGGCGCAGGTTGAACGCCGGCTGCGATTTGTCGAAGTACGAGTAATTGCCGAGATGGTTCGCATGCCACACTTCGACCAGCGCATTCGCGAGCGGCTGGCCGTCCTCGCCGAGCACGCGGCCGCGCATCACGAGCGTCTGGCCCGGATCGGTGCCGTCGTCGAGCCGTGCATGGCCGACCGACTCCGGTGCGCCCGCCACATACAACGGGCCTTCGATCGTGCGCGGCGTGCCGCCTTCAATGCCGGCCTTCGCTTCCGCTTCGTCCAGACGCAGATCGAGAAAATGTTCGAACCCGAGACCCGCTGCGAGCAAGCCCAGCTCGCCGCTCTTGCCGGCGTCGCCGAGATAGTTCAGCGCGGTCCAGAACTCGTCGGGCTGCACGTCGAGATCTTCGATCGTATAGAACAGGTCCTGCACGATCCGGTTCACGATCTGCTTCGTGCGCGGATTACCTTCGCTGGTGGCGCTGTCGTTGATCTTTTGCAGCAACGTATCGATGGCTTGCTTGTTCATGGGGTATCTCCCTGGTTTGATATTCTGGATCGCTAAATTACTTCACGGTAACGCTCGCGCCCTGGCGCGTATCGCGCCGCAGACGGTCGATCTTGTCCCAGTCGAGCGAGATGCCGAGGCCTGGACCCTGCGGCAGATGCAGCGCAAAATTTTCGTAGCGCAGCGGTTCGGTGAGAATTTCTTCGGTCAACAGCAGCGGGCCGAACAGCTCGGTGCCCCACTTCAATTCGCCGAAGGTACTGAAGAGTTGCGCCGACGCGATCGTGCCCACCGCGCCTTCGAGCATCGTGCCGCCGTACAGGTCGATATTCGCGGCAGACGCAATCGCCGCCACCTGCGCGGCGCCGCTCAAGCCGCCCGATTGTGCGATCTTCACCGCGAAGACATCGGCGGCACGCGCGCTCGCAATCGCGAACGCATCCGCCGGGCCGTGCAGCGCTTCGTCGGCCATGATCGGCACCTGGGCGAGATCGGTCAGGCGCTTCAGGCCCGCGCGGTTCTCGGCGGCGATCGGCTGCTCGATCAGCGCGACGCCGGCGTCGGCGAAACGGCGGCCCGCCCAGATCGCTTCCGATTCGGTCCATGCCTGGTTCACGTCGACCCGCACTTCACCGTATCCTGCGAGCGCTTTCCCGATCGCGACCACATGCGCGACGTCGTCGGCCACTGCGCGCGAGCCGATCTTCAGCTTGAACACGCGATGGCGTTTTGTCTCGTAGACCTGCTCGGCTTCGTCGATATCGCGCTTCGTGTCGCCGCTCGCAAGCGTCCATGCGACATCCACCGACTCGCGCACGCGGCCGCCGAACAACTCCGACAACGGCACGCCGACGCGTTGCGCCTGCGCGTCGAACAACGCGGTTTCGAGCGCGGACTTCGCAAAGCGGTTGCCTTGAAACAGCTCGCGCAATTTCGCCATCGCGGCGCCGGGACGGGTTGCGTCCATTCCTTTGAGCAGCGGCGCGAAATACGTGTCGATGTTGACCTTGATGCTCTCCGGGCTCTCCTCGCCATACGCGAGGCCGCCGATCGTGGTGCCCTCGCCCACGCCGACCACGCCGTCCGCGCAACGGATGCGCACCAGCACCAGCGTCTGGCAGTTCATCGTTGCGACCGAGAGACGGTGCGGACGGATCGTCGGTACGTCGACGAGAATCGTCTCCACGCTCTCGATCTTCACGGGTGTTGCTGTCATTCGTTGCCCTCCTGAACGGCTTTAACCTGGAGCCCCATATTAGAAACAAACCCGTCAAGCAGTCCAACACTCATTCAGACTAGTTCCATACTCTGGCGGTATGGAACGCGGGAACGGGTTTGAGCAACGCGACACAGCTCACGGCAGGCCCAGCACACGAACCCTCTACTGCCTTCGGCGGCTGTGCACTATTCTTTCTGTCAGATAACGAAGGAACGAAGGCGACGTCCAACCCTCTCACGCGCAACCGCGCTTCGACGGTCAATAGCCGACTCATGCAATCCGACCAATCCACGCCCGCTGCCGGGCATCCCGCGAACCGCCCGCAAGGATGGCTGCGCAGGCTCCCCGGACTCGTGATGCTGAAGGGGTATCAGCTCAGTTGGCTGCCAAAGGACGTGGCGGCGGGTCTCGTCCTGACGACGATGCTGGTGCCCGTCGGCATCGCCTATGCCGAGGCGTCCGGCGTCCCTGGTGTCGTCGGCCTGTACGCGACGATCGTTCCGCTGCTCGCCTACGCGCTCTTCGGTCCGAGCCGGATTCTGGTCGTGGGTCCGGACTCCGCGCTCGCGGCGCCGATCCTCTCGGTCGTCGTGACGCTTGCCATGGGCGATCCATCGCGCGCCATCGCGGTGGCCAGCATGCTGGCGATCGTCTCCGGCGTGTTCTGCATCGTCATGGGACTGCTGCGCTTGGGCTTCATCACCGAGCTGCTGTCCAAGCCCATTCGATACGGCTACATGAACGGCATCGCGATCACCGTCCTGATCAGCCAGCTGCCGCGGCTCTTCGGCGTCTCCGGCAACGGCGATAGTTCTCTCGGCATCCTGTTGAACCTGACACAGGCCATCGCCGGCGGGAAAGTCAACGGGTACAGCCTGGCGGTCGGTGCGGGCAGTCTCGCCCTGATCCTGCTGCTCAAGCGCTTCGAAAAGCTGCCCGGCATTCTTATCGCCGTGGTGCTGGCGACGCTGTGCGTCTACCTGTTCGACCTCGACAGCGCCGGCGTCAAAGTGCTGGGCAAAATCCCGCAAGGCTTGCCCGCTTTCGTCCTGCCGTGGGCCAGCGGCGCCGACCTGGTCAAGATCCTGCTCGGCGGATGCGCGGTGGCGTTGATTTCGTTCGCCGACACGAGCGTGCTGTCGCGCACCTTCGCCGCACGGCTTCACAGCCGCGTCGACCCGAATCAGGAAATGGTGGGCCTAGGTGCGGCCAACCTCGCGGCAGGTTTTTTCCAGGGCTTTCCGATCAGCAGCAGCGCCTCGCGCACGCCAGTGGCCGAAGCGGCGGGCGCGCGCACGCAACTGACCGGCGTCGTCGGCGCGCTGGCCGTTGCGGCGCTGCTGCTGGCGGCGCCCAATCTGATGCGCTACCTGCCCAACAGCGCGCTCGCCGCAGTCGTGATTGCCGCAGCCCTTGGCCTGTTCGAAGTGACGGACCTCAAGCGCATCTACCGCATCCAGCAGTGGGAGTTCTGGCTCTCGCTCGCGTGCTTCGCCGGTGTCGCGGTATTCGGTGCGATTCCGGGCATCTGTCTCGCGGTGGTGATCGCGATCATCGAATTTCTCTGGGACGGCTGGCGGCCTCATTACGCGGTTCTCGGTCACGTGGAAGGTTTGCGCGGATACCATGACATCAAGCGCTATCCGCATGCCGCGCGGCCCGCGGGGCTTCTGCTGTTTCGCTGGGACGCGCCGCTCTTCTTCGCCAACGCGGAGCTGTTTCAGGATCGGCTTCTGGAAGCGGTCGACGACTATCCCTCGCAGGTTCGCCGGGTCGTCGTCGCGGCGGAGCCGGTGACCAGTGTCGACGTCACTTCCGCCGACATGCTGCGGGAACTGAGCCGGATTCTCGGCGAGCGCGGCATCACGCTGCATTTCGCCGAAATGAAGGATCCGGTGCGTGACAAGCTGATCCGCTTCGAACTGACTGATGTGATTGGCGAGCGGCGCTTCCATCCGACGGTGGGCAGTGCGGTCGACGACTACGAGAGGGAATCCGGCGCCGCCACGGATGAGCATGGCGGGGCGTCGCGGCGGCCATGAGCGGCGTATGTGGCGTACATGGCAGACGCGAACATTGACCATACCCGCCCGCCTGAACTAATCTGCGCCTTCGCCGCACGGCCTGCCACATGCTCAGCAACGTTCGAGATCGATAAGAAAACCTGTACCTTAGGGGACTGCATGGAACTTCGCCAACTCCGCTACTTCATCGCGGTCGCGGAAGAAATGAACATCACGCGGGCCGCCAATCGCCTGCACATGACGCAGCCGCCGCTAAGCCGGCAGATTCAGCAGATCGAGGAAAGCGTCGGCCTGCCGCTGTTCGAACGCGGCTCGCGTCCGCTGCGTTTGACCGAAGCCGGCCGCATTTTCTATACGCAGGCGAAGCGCCTCGTCGACGAAGCTGACGAACTCGCGCCGCTCACGCGCCGGCTCGCGCAGCTGGCCGAGCGCATCGTGATCGGCTTCGTGCCCTCCACGCTGTACGGTGCGCTACCCGCCGTGATCCGCGCGTTTCGCGAGGCCGCGCCGCATATCGAGTTGTCGCTGATCGAAATGTTCACGATCGAGCAGCTGGCCGCGCTCAAAGGCGGCCGTATCGACGTCGGCTTTGGCCGCCTGCGTTTCGACGACGCGCAACTGGCGCGCGAAGTGCTCGTCGAAGAACGGATGATTGCGGCGCTGCCGCAAGACCATCCGCTCGCGCGGCAAAAGAAGCCGCTGACCCTCGCCGCGCTCGCGCAGGAAACGCTGATCGTCTATCCGAGCACGCCGCGCCCGAGCTATGCCGACCAGCAGCTCTCGGCGCTGCACGATCACGCGCTGGAGCCGAAGGCGATTCATGAAGTGCGGGAATTGCAGACCGCCCTCGGTCTGGTCGCGGCGCGCGTGGGCGTGTGCCTCGTGCCGGAAAGCGTGGAAGGTTTGCGCGCGCATGGCGTCGTGTACCGGCCGATTCCGGCGGCCAGCATCGCCTCGCCGATCATCATGAGCCGCCGTTTGCAGGACGAGTCGCCCGCCACCACGCTGATGTGTTCGCTTGCACGCGGGCTCTTCAAACGGACGTGACGCCGCAACGGCGTCACTGCTCGTCGAAGCGCCGCACGATGTCCGCCATCAGCGTGCGCAGCCACACGTTGCCCTCGTCCTGGTCGAAATGCTCGTGCCAGTGCATCGTGACCGCCGCGACCGGCAGACTCACCGGCAACTCGTAAATCTGAAAGCCGCCGCTGCGGTTGAAAATCTGCGCAAGGCGGCGCGGCAGCGTCGCGAACAGATCGGTCACGGCGAGCACGCTCGGCAGCGCGACGAAATGCGGTAGTTCCAGCGCGATATGACGCCCGACGCCTTGCGCGCGGAACTCGTCGTCGAGCGCATGGTGGCTGTGCTCGACCGACGTGATCTGCACGTGCGACGCCTCCAGAAACGCCTTCAGACCCAGCTCTTTCGCGCGCGGCAAGCCGCGTCGCTTGCGCGTCATGCACACATAGGTTTCCTCAAACAATGCCTGATGACGCGTGCGCGCAGTGAGTGTCGGCAGGTTGCCGATGGCGAAATCGAGCCGGCTCGCGCGCAACGCGTCTTCGATTTCTTCGACCGGCAACGGCTCGATGCGCAATTTCACGCGTGGCGCCTGCTGGTGCAAGGCCTCGCAGATCGGCGGCAGATAAGCCAGTTCACCCGCGTCCGAAAGCGACAGCCGGAACGTGCGCGTGCTCACCGCCGGATCGAAATGTTCCGCGTAACGCAGCGCTTCGCGCACCGTGTCGAGCGCCCGCGACACGATCGCCGACAACTCCAGCGCGATCGGCGTGGGCTGCATGCCGACCCGCGTGCGAATGAACAGCGGATCGTCGAACAGCGTGCGCAAACGCCCCAGCGAATAACTGATGGCCGGCTGTGACAGCGCGAGCCGCTGACCGGCCCGCGTGAGGCTGCGCTCTTCGACGATCGCCTGAAAAACGCGCAGCAGGTTGAGGTCGACGTGGTCCAGCGAATTCATCGAGATATCCATGCGGTTGATCTTGGTTTTTATTTTAGATCAATTTGACGCATATCAGTCACTCGGCGAGACTTTGCTCCATCGACCACACCCCCACTACACCGTCATGAGCGAATCCTCATATCAGGCCGTCGATGCGAGCGCGCTGTACCAGCGCGCGCAGTCCGACCGCGTGGCCCCGTCGCTGTACTACGACCCGGCCGTCTTCGAAACCGAACTCGAGCGCATTTTCTACAAGACGTGGATCTGGGTCGCGCACGAAAGCGAACTGCCGAACCCCGGCGACTTCCGCACCACGACGATCGGCCGCCAGCCGGTGATCGTCGTGCGCGACAGGAGCGGCGCGGTCAACGTGCTGCAGAATCGCTGCCGCCATCGCGGTGCGACCGTGTGCGAACAGCACAAGGGCAACGCAAAAGGCTTCACGTGCCCGTATCACAGCTGGACCTACGGCCTCGACGGCGCCTTGCGCGCACTGCCGTACGGCGACGGCTATGAAGGCGTGATCGACAAGACGGAACTGCCGCTCGCGAGTCTGCGCGTCGGAATCTATCAAGGTTTGATATTTGCGAGCTTCAATCAGGAAATCGAGCCGCTCGAGGATTTTCTCGGCGGCGCGAAGCCCTGGATCGATCTGTTCATGAAGCAGGGCGCGGGCTATCCGATCAAGGCCAACGGCGAACACCGGTTCCGCTTCAACGGCAACTGGAAGATTCAGCTCGAAAACACGACGGATCTGTATCACTTCCCCGTGGTCCACAAATCGTGGATGAAATCGATCGACGACGAAACCGCCACCGCGATCACCAGTTTCATGACCAGCGACGACGCTTTCTGCCGCTCGCTCGGCAATGGCCATAGCCTCGCGGTGCTGGTGCCCGAACTCGTCGATCTGGACAAGGATGACGGCGCGCCCATTCCCGAACGCTTCGAGGCGCTCGCCGCGTCGCTCGCCAAAGATCATGCGCCGGACGAGGTGCGCCGCATCGTGCGCTCGCTGATGGGCGTCGGCTTCAACCTGAATCTGTTTCCGAATCTCGCGTTGTCGATGGCGTTTTTCCGCGTGCTGCGGCCCATTTCCGCGAATGAAACCGAAATTCGTCACGTCGCGCTCGCGATGGACGGCGGCCCCGACGAAGCGAACAGCGTGCGTCTGCGTATTCACGAACACTTCCAGGGCCCGTTCGGTTTCGGCAGCCCCGATGACGCCGAAGCCTGGGAGCGCGTGCAGCGCGGCTCGCACGCCGGGCCCGATCTGCCGATTCTCGTGAACCGCGGCCTGAATCGCGAGAACACCGCGCCGAACGGCGAAAAGACCGCGCACGCCACCGACGAAACCGGCATGCGCGAAGCGTACGCGCAATGGCGCACGATGATGGAGCAAGCATGATGGACGAGCGCAACACCCTGTTCTCGCAGAAGATCTTCGCCGACGCGATCGAACTCATCTGGCGCGAAGCCGAACTGCTGGATCGCAAGGACTATCGCGAGTGGCTGACGCTGTGGGACCCGGCGGGCTTCTACGTGGTGCCGATCGAACCCGACGCCACCGACTTCGCCGCCACGCTGAACTACGCGTACGACGATCAGGACATGCGCGAAAAACGCGTGCAACGGATGACGTCCGGCTATTCGGCGTCGGCGAGCGACGCCGCCCGCACCGTGCGCACGGTCTCGCGCTTCACGCTGACGAGCGACGCCAGCGATGAAGTCACGGTGAACTCGGCACAGGTGATCGTCGCGTACAAACGCGGCAAGGCGACGCTGTTCGCGGCGGACCTCACGCATCGCATCGGCTTTGCGAGCGGCGAGCCGCGCATCGTGCAGAAGGTGATTCGCCTGATCGATTCGACCGATGCGTTGAGCGCGATCGGCTTCCTGCTGTGATCGCCTGAACGACGATCGTCGACCCCACGAGCGAAGCGAAAACGACACGATGCCTACACTAGAAGTCTATCTGCCGGCCGGACACGCGCCGGCGCGCAAGGCGCAGCTGATCGCGGATCTCACGCGGGCCACGGTCGACGCGATCGGCGCGCCTGCCGAAGCGGTGCGGATTCTGCTGAGCGAATTGCCGCCGCACGACATCGGCGTGGGCGGCCTCAGCGCGAGCAACGCCCCTGGTGCACGCAGCGCGCTGTTGAGCATCGTCGCGATCCTGATCGCGGGCCGCACGCCCACGCAAAAAGCCGCGTTGATCGCCGCGCTCAGCGAGACCGCCGCGAACCTGCTCGATACGCCACTGGCGGCCGCCCGTGTGATGATCAAGGACATACCGAATACCGACTTCGGCATCGGCGGCCACACCGCGAGGTCACTCGGGCGCTAGCGCCCTTTCCCTCCCCCCACGATACCGCGACAACAGCGAGCACGACGATGCAAAACGATACGTTTTCCCCCACGGCCGGATCGCCTCCCGCGTCCGCGATGCCGGCCACTTCGCGGACCTTGCGGCGGATCATCATCGCCTCCGTGATCGGCAATGCGCTCGAATGGTACGACTTCTTTCTGTACGGCACGGCCGCCGCGCTGATCTTCGGGCCGCTGTTTTTCCCGCTGCACGGCGATCCGTTGCTCGGCACGCTCGCCGCGTTCGCGGGCTTCGCGATCGGCTTTCTCGCGCGGCCGCTGGGCGGCGTCGTGTTCGGCCACATTGGCGACCGGCATGGACGCAAAGGCGCGCTCGTCGTCACGCTGATGATGATGGGCGTGGCGACCTTCGGCATCGGCCTGTTGCCGACGTTCTCGCAGGTCGGCTTTCTCGCGCCCATCGCACTAGTGTGTCTGCGGATCGTGCAAGGCATCGCCTCCGGCGGCGAATGGGGCGGCGGCGTGCTCCTGATCAGCGAAAGCGCACCGGCCAACCGGCGCGGCTACTACGCGTCGTTCAGTCAATTGGGCGTGGCCGGCGGTTTCGTGTTGTCGGCAGCGGCGTTCTATCTGGTGCAGCGCCTGCCGCTCGAAAGCTTCATGTCGTGGGGTTGGCGCGTGCCGTTTCTCGCGAGCGTGCTGATCTTCGGTGTCGGTGTGTATATTCGCCGGCGCTTGCCCGAAAGCCGCGACTTCGCTGCAGCCAAACCGAGGCACATGCCGGTGCTGACCGTGCTGCGCAATCATCCGAAGCAGGTCTTGCAGGCGATGGGCCTGCGCGTGGCGGAAAACGGCGGCACGTATATTTTTCTGTCGTTCGTGCTGGTGTACGGCAAGACGGTCGGGGTGCCGGTTTCGGTGATGCTCGGCGGTGTGATGATCGCGATGCTGCTCGAACTCGTGACGATCGTGCTGTGGGGCCGCCTCTCCGATGTCATCGGGCGACGCCCCGTGTATATGATCGGCGCGCTCGGTCTCGTGGTGATCGCGTTTCCGGCCTTCTGGCTGATCGACACGCATCAGCCGCTCTACGTGTTCCTGTCGCTCGCGTTGGGCCTGCCGTTCTGCCACGCCGCGATGATCGGCACGCAACCCGCGCTGATGGGCGAACTGTTCCCCACCGAAGTGCGCTACTCGGGCATGGCGCTCGGCCACGAAATCGCATCGGTCTTTTCCGGCGGACTCGCGCCACTGGTCGCGACCGCACTGTATGCGCAAGTCCGGGCGCCGTGGCCGGTTGCGTTGATGCTGATCGGCTTCGGTCTGATTACCGCGCTGACGCTCATGACCATTCCGAAGAACACGCACACCGCGCATGATTAACGCGCGCTCAGGCGGCCGGCGCAACCGCGAGCGGCAGCGTGAAGCTGCATTCGAGTCCGCCGTGCGGCGCCGGCTTCGCCCAGATCTCGCCGCCGTGCCGCGTGACGATGTTCTTGCACAGCGACAGGCCAATGCCGTTGCCGCCCGCCTTCGACGACGAGAAGCCGTCGAAGAGACGCCCATACGCATCGGCGGGCACGCCGGGCCCGTTGTCGATCACCTGGACCTGCGCGTGTTTGCCGCGCAGTTGAGTGACGAGGCGCAACTCGTTATTTCGTGGCAGTGTCGGGTCCGCCTGCGTGCCCTGACCCAACGCGTCGATCGCATTGAACGCGAGATTGAGCAACACCTGGCCGATCAGCACGCGCTCGACATACACCGGCAACGGCTCGCTCGCCTGATCGATCGTAACCGTCACGCCCGCCTCGCGCGCGCGCAATTCGATGAAGTAGGCGGAATCCGCGAGCACCTCGCGCAAGTCGGCATACGTCTCGCTCGGCTCGCGCCTCGCAATGTAATCGCGCACGCTCCGGATGATCAACGCCGCGTGCTCCGCCTGACGATCGGCGCTGCGCAGCCCCCACACGGCATCGTCGAGCGAACCGGGTTGCGCGAGCCGCCGGATCGCCCCTTCGATGAAGTTGCGCACCGCCGCGAGCGGCTGGCTCAACTCATGAGCGATTGCGGTCGCCATTTCGCCCATCGCGTTGTAACGCCCCGCATATTCGAGCAGACGCGCTTCGTTGCGGCGCGCCTCTTCCACGGCCACCTCGTCGGTCACGTCGCGAAAGTGCAGCAGGCGGCCATTGAGGTCGTCTTCGATCTCGATGCGCCGGCACGTAATGCGCAGCCAGCCCGGCGTGCCGTCACGGCGCGTGATCCGGTAACGCTGCGGCGCCGACGGCTGGATGCGCGGCGCCGCAGCGAGCTGCGCGAGCAGACGGTCGCGATCCGGCGCGCTGCAATAGTCGAGCAGGTCGCCCATCGGCGCACCTTCTTCGAGACCGAGCACGCGCCGTCCGGACTCGCTGACGAATTCCACGACGCCTGCGGGCGTCAGGACCGCGACGCCTTCGCCGAGATCCTGCATGAATTCGCGCAGCCGCGATTCGTAGCGCCGCAACGTCTGCTTGAGCGTGTCCTCCGCGCTGATGTCGCGGAACTGCACCATCACGACCGGACGCCCGGCGAGCGGCACATAGGTGGCAATTGCTTCGGACAGCATATCGGCGCCGCTGCGCGAACGGTAGCACCACTCGTAGACCTGCGGGCCCTCGGTGATCGAGCGGTCCATCGCGCCCACGCCGATCTCGCGGCGGTATTTCGGCACCGGGCGCGTCATGTCCTTCGCTTTAAGCGGCAACAGTTCGTCGAGCGTGAAGCCAAGCGCCTCACACGCCGCGCGGTTGGCCCACACGATCGCCTTGGTCTCGGCGTCGTGCAGCAGCACGCACAGCGTCAGCGCGTCGAGCAGGCGGTGAAAATCGGCTTCGGCGGGGAAATTCATCGGGCGTGGCGGCATACGGGTTCGATCTGGTCTGTGCAGAAACATAACACCAGTACCCGCGATCCGTATCTGAAGATTTCTTTAGACGCCCCCGGCGCGTTACCTAAAAGAGCGCCCCGCATCCCAATTGAAGCGTTCTTTTTGCGTTCCTAGACTGGCCTCACCGTGCACGGCGCGTCGTCTTCGACCACACCGTGCGCCCTATTCCCGTCGATATCGAATCAAGGAGAAGCCCACATGTCCGCCACCGCCATCGCCGTCGCCTCCGACTCCTGCCCCGCGTCGATGAGCGCGCGCCTGCCGCTCGCCGACGTGATCGCCGAGATCGCCGCGCGCCGCGACGAATTCGACCGGCTTGCGCATGTGCCGCGCGACATGATCGCCAGGCTCAAGCGCGCGGGCATCTATCGCGCGGCCACGCCGCGGCGCTTCGGCGGCGATGCGCTCGCGCCCACCGCTTTTCTCGACATGATCGAGCGGATTGCGGCGGCCGATGGTTCGGCCGCGTGGGTCGCCAGTTTCGGTTCGGCCAATGTCTATCTCGCGGCACTCCCGCTCCAGACCCAGGCGGAGATCTATGCCGACGGACCCGACCAGGTGTTCGCGGGCGGCCTCTTTCCGGTGCAATCCGCGCAGCCCGCGGACGGCGGCTGGCGCGTGAACGGCACGTGGAAATTCGCGAGCGGCTGCAAGGGCGCGGACTGGCTGGGCGTGGGCATCGGCACGGGCGGCGCGGGCGCGCCCGGCAAGCCACGCACTGCCGTGTTCCGTGCGCATCAGGTGGAAATCGTCGAGAACTGGGATGTGGTCGGCATGCAAGGCACCGGCAGCCACGATCTGCGCGTGCACGACCAGTTCGTCGCCGATGCGTGGACCTTCGTGCGCGGCGGCGAACCATGCGTCGACGAACCGCTGTATCGCTACCCAACCATCGCCTATGCGGCGCAGGTGCTCGCCGTCGTCAACCTCGGGCTGGCCCGCGCCGCGCTCGATGTCGCCAATCAGATGGCCGGCGGGCGCAAGACCACGACCGGCGCGCCGCAACTCGCTGACCGCGCGTACTACCGCATCGAACTCGCCAAAGCCGAGGCGCAATTGCGTTCGGCCCGCGCGTTCTTCTACGACACCACCGATGAGGTCTGGCAATCGATCCTCGCCGGCACACCCGTCACCGCCGATCAGGTCAGCCTGCTGCGTCTCGCGGCCACGCAGATCGCGCGCGAAGGCGCCGAGGTCGTGCAGCGCGCGTACCGGCTTGGCGGCACGATGGCGATCTATCGCACCCATCCGTTGCAGCGGCTGTTGCGCGACTCGATGGTCGTCACGCAGCACGCGTTTCTCGGCGAGGGCAACTATGACGGCGCCGGTGCGGTATTCGTCGGCGTGCCGCCGATTCCCGGTTATTTGTGATCGGCGCTTTTGCGCGATCCGCAGGTTAGGTGAAGCGACCCGATCATTTTCGCTTTGCTCTGTTCAAACGATTTCAAGGAGAACCTACTCATGTCCACCTCGACCGGCAATCCGGCGCTGCCGCTACGCGTTCTGTTCTGCTGTGGCGTCACGCAGAATTTCTTCGATTTGCCCCGCGAGCAGATCGGCACGGTGTGGCAGGCCTACGGCAAGATGCTGGCCGCGATCGAAGCAATGGACGGCGTCGAGGTGCTCGGCATCATGGACGATGACCGCCTCACCGTCGGCCACGCGGACAACTCGCCGTGGACCTTCTACATCATGGCCGACGTGCGCGACTTCGACACGACGGTCGCCGTGTGCAATCTGTATCGCACGACGCCGGTCGGCGAATACAACCTGTGGCGCTATGGCAAGATCGAGGCGCGCGTTGGGCGCGCGTTGCAAGTGCCGCCGCAGCACGCGAACGCGGCGTGAACATGACGGAGCGCGATGCAATGGAGACGAATCCGGATACGCTGCGCGTGCTGAGCGAACGGCTCGCCGCGCTCGAAGCCGAGACTGCGGTACGCCGCACGATGGCGCGTTATATGGCGCTGTGCGATGTACCGTGCGGCGCGCTCGAAGGCGAGACGCTCGCCGCGCTGTTTGCCCACGATGCCGTCTGGGAAGGCATCGGCCCGCAATACGCCAACAAGTTCGGATGCCTGAAGGGTCATGCGGCAATCATCGCGATGCTGTCCCGCTACCTGCCGCCGTCGCCGCATTTCTCGGTGAACGTGCACTTCCTCACGTCGGAAACGATCGACGTGCGCGGCGCCGCCGCGAAGGGCCGCTGGATCATGCTGCAGGCGTCGGGCTATGTGGATGCGCCGGCGGAGCTGATCTCGGCGCGCCTCGAAGTGGATTTCGCGCCAGCGGACAATGGCCGCGACTGGCTCATCACTCACTTTCGCACCGAGCGCCTGTTCGATGCGCCGTGGCAAGTCACTGCAAGGACACCTAACCCATGAACGAGTTTATCCAGACGTTGTCGTTGGGCGGCACAGGAGCGTCGATCGCGATCAAGGACACGATCGATATCGCCGGCTACGCGAGCACGGCCGCAAGCCGTGCGCTGGCCGACACGGCGCCCGCGGCAGAGCATGCGGAGGTCGTCGCGCGTTTGCTCGCGGCCGGCTGGCGCGTCGTCGGCAAAGCGAACATGCATGAACTCGCGTTCGGCATGACCGGCATCAACGACTACACCGGCACACCGCAAAATCCGCAGGACGCTACGCGTATTCCGGGCGGATCGTCGAGCGGTTCGGCTGCGGCGGTTGGCCTGAAGCTCGCCGATGCCGCGCTCGGCACCGACACCGGCGGCTCGATTCGCGGGCCCGCCGCGTGCTGCGGCGTGCTCGGCCTGAAGCCGACGTTCGGCCGCGTGTCGCGGCACGGCGTGGCGCCGCGTGAATCCTCGCTAGATTGCGTCGGGCCGTTTGCGCGCGACATGTCGATGCTGGTGGCCGTGATGCAGGCGATCACCGCCGACTTCGACGCGCAGGCCGCACGCGTGTGGCAAGGCGCGTGCAAGGTCGGCGTCGTGCAGGCCGAAGCGATCCCCGAGATCGGCGCAGCGCTCGCGCGAGCGGCCGATGTGGCCGGTTGCACTGCGCACGCGGTACGGCTCGACGGGCTGGCGGCTGCGTTCGATGCGGGCCTCGCGGTCATCAATGTGGAGACATCGCGCGCATTCGGTCATCTGCTCGAAACCGGCAAGCTCGGCGTCGATCTCGATACACGGCTGCGCGCCGCGGCGAAAACCACCGCCGCGCAACTCGACGCTGCGCAACAGATCCGCCGGCAATTCACCGCGGCCGTCGATCATGCGCTCGATAACGTCGACGTGCTGATTCTGCCAACGCTGCCCGCTCTGCCCATCACACTCGACGAGGCGCGCGGCGGCGCGTCGGTGATCGCGATGTCGTCGCTGATCCGGCCGTTCAATCTGAGCGGCCATCCCGCGTTGAGCTTGCCGCTGCCGATCGCGGGCTCGCCGCTGAAGGCGGGTTTGCAGATCGTCGGACGTAAAGGACAGGACGAACAGGTGTGCGCGATTGCGGCGCGTTTCGAAGCTGCTCTTGCCGCCTGAACGCGATCGGGATCGGGCGGGCCCGAGCAACATCAGGTGACGCATGCTGCCGCGTGTCATGGCGGCGCGTCGTGCCCGCTCTCGCCTGCCGTCGCTTACTAACGGAGTCGAAGTCATGAAAAAAAGAGTCGTCCTCGTCACAGGTGCCGCACGCGGCCTGGGCGCCGCGATTGCCGTGCGTTTTCACGCGGCCGGTTATGCGGTCGCGATCGGCGACATCGCGTTCGCTGCCGCGCAGGCGCTCGCGCGCGATCTGAGCGCCGACGGGTCCAGCGCGTTCGCGCTGAATCTCGACGTCACCGCGAAGGCCGCGTTCGAAGCCGCGCGCGATGCGATCCTCCAGCGCTGGGGACGCGTGGACGCGTTGGTCAACAACGCCGGCGCGTCCAAGGTCGTCCCCGTGATGGAGATCACCGCCGAGCAGTTCGATCAGGTCATCGACGTCAATCTGCGCAGCGTGCTGTTCGGCTGTCAGGTGTTCGGCCAGCATTTCGCCGACGTCGGCCAGGGGCGCATCGTCAACATCGCGTCGCTGGCCGGGCAGAACGGCGGCTCGGCGACCGGCGCGCACTATGCGGCGGCCAAGGGCGGCGTGATTACGCTCACCAAGGTGTTTGCGCGCGACCTCGGCGCGGCCGGTGTGACCGTCAACGCCATTTCGCCGGGTCCGATGGATTTGCCGATCGTGCACGAAAGCGTCGCGCCGGAGAAGCTCAAGGCGGTGATCGCCAATATTCCCGCAGGGCGTTTGGGCTCGGCGGATTATGTCGCCGATGTGGCGGTGATGCTCGCCGCAGAGAATGCCTACTTTGCCAACGGCGCGTGCTGGGATGTGAATGGCGGATTGTTCATGCGGTGAAGGGCGAGAAGGTTCGACGCACGCGGTGCGCTTTGGTACGGTTTTGTACGCGCTGGTGTGCCTGCATGGTGTGCTTTTTGGCGCGCCATCCGGGTGTACCTCCACGCGCCGCGTGTGCTTGCCCTTGCGTTCGTGTTAGCCGTCGCTGTGTCTGTTGACTGTGCGTTCGCAGCACGCAGCGGGAGCGACGTTCGGATGCATCGCCATCGCCCTCACGCCGTCAGCCAGACGCCCCGTCCCCCTCCCACACCGCCATTACTTCGCGCACCAGCATCGCGATCGAAGCCGCGCCGAGTTTGTCCTTGATGCTCGCGCGATGCACGTCGACCGTTTTCACGCTGATCGACAGATCGCTCGCGATGCGTTTGCTGCCCTTGCCGTCGATCACCCCGCGCAGCACTTCCGTTTCGCGCGCGGTCAGCGACTCGATCCGCCTGCGCAGTTCGCGCTGCTTCTGTCCGGCGACGTGCCGCTGCGCGGCGAGCTTCAACGCATGCTGCACGCGATCGAGCATCTGCTGCGAGTTATACGGCTTTTCGACGAAATCGATCGCGCCGTTCTGCAATGCGCGCACGGACATCGGAATGTCGCCGTGGCCGCTGACGAAAATGATCGGCAAGTTGGCGCCCCGCCGGTTCAACTCCGCTTGCACATCGAAGCCGCTTTGCTCCGGCATGCGCACGTCGAGCACCAGACAAGCGGGAATCGCCGGATCGAACGCGGCAAGAAACTCGCTCGCATTGGCAAAGCCCGCCGACTTCACGCCGACCGATTCGAGCAGCCATGCGAGCGACGTGCGCATGCCGCTGTCGTCGTCGACGATATAGACGATCGGTGCGGGAGCGGGAACGGATGGCGGCGAGTGAGGCATGGAAGGCGCGGGAGCAGTTCGTGACGGGGTGGTTCGGGACGTGTAGCGCGAACCATCATAGCCAGCGAAAAAAACCGTGCAAAGTGCTAATTACCCTGAAAGTTACGCTGAATCGGCGCTGACAACCCAGTCACGCGCCTGTCGTTCGAATCAAATGTGCACCAGGGCACAGAGGACGCGTGGGGCATTGGGGAAAACTTTAGAAACGTTGGGAAAGACGCCCAGCTGCGCGCCGCGCGTGCGGATTTTTTTCCGGATCCGGATTGATTACGCTTCAATCCAGATCAGCACCCACGATGCCGCGCCCTCAAGGAACCGAGATCATGACCACGACCCCGCCCCCGCTCGCGACCGCCGACAGCGACGCCCACCTGAACGAGAAGCAGCAATTCCGCCAGGCGATGGCGCATCTGTGCGCGGCCGTCAACGTCATCACGACCGCCGGTCCGCATGGACGCTGCGGCGTCACCGCAAGCGCGGTGTGCTCCGTTACCGATACGCCGCCCACGCTGCTCGTTTGCCTGAACCGATCGAGCGCGATGCACGCGACCTTCGAAGGCAACCGGCATGTCTGTGTCAACGTACTGCCCGGCGAGCACGAGCTGCTCGCGCGCCACTTCGCAGGGATGACCCAGGTGCCGATGGAAGAACGCTTCGGCTGGCCGATCTGGGACGACGGCGCACACGGCGTACCGGTGCTGCGCGATGCGCTCGCGAGCCTGCAAGGCGAGATCGTCGATCTGAAGGAAGTCGGCTCGCACTCGGTGATGTTCGTGAAGACGACGCGCATCAGCGTGCGCGCCGATGGTGACGGACTGATCTATTTCGATCGCAATTTCCATCGCATCAAGCGGGTTGCGTCGTGTTGAACGGGGTTGACCAGCGGCAGGCTGTGGTGGTCCGCTACGCTGTGACCTGAGTGCGAACGCATCGGCGCCTTCGGCGCGGCACCATGCCGCCGAACAACAAAACCATCGACGTCGTCGACATTGACGTTTAGGATGTCGAACGTTCAACCGGAAGCCGTTTACCGGTGCATTCGGGCACGCCTGCAGGGGCGCGGCACCGCGAACCCGGCACGACATGCCGTGCGATGACAATCATCAGGGCGTGGTGCGCGATGACGTTCAGATCCCACACATAGCGCAACCGGCCGGCCATGCGCTGCGCATGGTCAATAGAGCAAACTGCCGACGGTAAATCCGCCGCGTACAGTGGACAATGTGTTTATCCGGCTTCAGCCACGGAGTGTCCATGAAAGCTCAGCGTCGGCGTCCCCCGCAGTTTCCCGGCGAGCAGCCGCATGCCGAATGGCGCGATCACACGCTGCCATTCGTGCTCGTGGCCGCGCTCGTCGTGCTGGCGCTCACGCTGGTGATCTGGCTGGTCGACCCGGCACCGCCGAAGACCATCACGATGAGCGCGGGCCCGCGCGACAGTTCGTTTCTCATCACCGCAAACCAGTACAAAAAGATCCTCGCCCGCAACGGCGTGCGGCTGAACGTGCTGGAATCCGACGGTTCGGTGCAGAACCTGCAACGACTGCTCGACCCGAAACAGCATGTCGATATCGCGCTCGTGCAAGGCGGTGTCGCCGGCGGGCTTGACACGTCGTCGCTGATGTCGCTCGGCAGCCTTTTCTATATCCCGGTGGTCGTGTTCTATCGCGGTACCGGTGTGACCCAGCTTTCACAACTGGAAGGTAAGCGCATCGCGATAGGCCGCGAAGGCAGCGGTACGCGCCTGCTGTCGCTCAAGCTGCTGGATGCAAACGGCATCGGGCCCAGCGGCGGCACCGTGCTGGTGCCGAGCGACGGTTTGCAGGCCGCCACCCAACTGGTCTCGGGCGAGGTGGACGCGGCGATCCTCAGCGGCGACTCGGCCACGCGCAGCCTGATGCTGCGCCTGCTCAAGGTGCCCGGCATTTCGGTGATGAATTTCGAAGAAGCGAGCGCGTATACGCGGCTCTTTCCGTACCTCGATCAGATCGACCTGCCGCCCGGCGTGCTGGATCTGAAGTATCGGATTCCGCCTGAAACGGTGCATCTGATCAGCCCGACAGTCGAACTCGTCGCGCGGACCAATCTTCATCCGGCGATCTCCGACCTGCTGATCGAAGCGGCGCAGGACGTGCATGGCATGCCGGGGCTGTTGCAGCGTGCGGGGCAATTCCCGAATCCGACCGCTCATGAATATCAGATCAGCGAGGACGCGCAGCGCTATTACAAGACCGGCAAAAGTTTCCTGTACCGCACGCTGCCATTCTGGCTGGCGAGTATCGGCGACCGCACGCTGGTGCTATTGCTGCCGGTGGCGGTGCTGCTGTTTCCGGCCATGCGTGTGATTCCCGCGCTCTACCGCTGGCGCGTGCGCTCGCGCATTTATCGCTATTACGGGTCGTTGATTGCAATCGAACGCGACGCGCTCGCCGATTCGACCGACGAAGAGCGCAAGCAGCTCTTCGCTCAACTGGATGAAATCGAGGCGTCGTTGAACCGGTTGCGCATGCCGCTCGCCTACGCCGACGCGTTCTATGTGCTACGCGAACACGTCGGCTTCGTGCGCAGCCGGCTGGCGGCTGCGGAGCGGCAAGGCAGCACCCCATAGCAGGGGTGGCGAGGACTTTATGCTTCGGGTGCGGCCGGGGAATTGGCCGGCGAGTTGGCGAGCGCGGCAACCGTTTCGTTGGACACGGCCGCCTCAGCGGCGTTGGCCTGCGGCTTGCCATCGCTGTCGGACGCATCCGGCGTGGTCGCCGCTTCGGCCACATTGGGCGCTGCGCTCGTCGCTTCAGTTGCCGCTTCGGTTGCGCCTTCAACCGCAGACGCACCCGCCGCTGCCGCCTTCGGCGCGCCCTTGCCTGCCCGATGCGCCTGCAGACGCTGCGCGCCCGCCGCTTCCTGCGCGGTGACCTGGCCTGCGGCTGCGCCCGTCAGATCGACGCGTGCCGCGCCTTCGACGAGACACTTCCAGTAGCGGCTGCCGCGGCACCACGTCTTGATCGCGTCGCGCAACTCGGCTTCGCTCAGCGACAGTTCCTTCGCATGCACGACGAGGTCTTCGAAAATGCCGACCTTCAACGGCAGCTTGGGCGCCGGATTCTTCGGGAAGGCGATGGGGAAGCGCTTTTGCAGACGCCCGATCGATTTCACCACCGGGTCGACCGGCTTGGCGTCCACCGCCGGCTTCGCTTGCGCGCCCGCTGCGGGCGCGTCGCGACGCGGCTGCGCGGGCCTGCGGGCAGGCTTCGCGCCCGGCCTGGAACCGGCCTTGGAATCGGCTTTCGAAGCAGGCTTGGATGCCGGTTTGGCATCGGACCTGGCGGCAGGCGCAGCTTCGGCGCGTGCCGCGGCCAGTTGCTTCTTCAGTTCAGCGAGTTGTTCGAAACCCATAGCGCACAATCAATCGAGAAAGACGAGATTGTAGCAGCGTGTGGCAATGCGCTCGTGACAATGCCATCGGGACACAAACGCGGGTAGCCGCGAGGCGATGAGCGACCTAGGTTCCGGCTCGCGCGTCTCGCGTTGACGCTGACCCGGTGGCGGGCAAATCTGCCGCTTCATGGGCCCGCTTTACAGGGCCGCTTTACGGGCCCACTTTACGGTTCCATTCCACGGCGCCGTTTGAATCTGCGCGCAGACCCCCCAGCCCCCGCGACCAGCATGTGCGCGCCCACCGCCGCGCGCCCTTCCCCAGCCTCGTCAGACTCTGACGGCCACAGGCGCCTCGGCATCGTGCGCCTTCAGACCGAACACCGCCACGCACAGGCCCGGCCGCCCCTCGTTATTGCGCAACGACAGTCCCAGCTGATGCCGCTCGGCGATCCGCGACACGATCGCGAGGCCTAGCCCGCTGCCGTCGCCGCGCGCTTCCTCGCCGCGATAGAAGCGGTCGAACACGCGCTCGATCTCGGCCTGCGGAATGCCCGAGCCATTATCGACGACGTCGAACCCCACCCGCGCGCCCGCCCGCTTGAGGATCACATCGACACGGCCGCCGCGCGGCGTGTGCCGGATCGCGTTATTGATCAGGTTAGCTAACATTACGCCCACGCCGTGCGGCTCGGCGAGCACCGTGTAAGCGTCGTTGGGCGTGCGCGCGTCTTCGCATTCGAGCCCGAGATCGATCTCCGCCGATTCCGCCAGCAGCGACAGGTCGCCCACCACCTGCTCGCCGATCCGGCGCAAGCTGACCGGCACCATCGACGTCACCGGCTGCGCGTCCTCGCGCGCGAGGGTCAACAACTGCTGCACCAGATGAATGATCCGGTTCACGCGTCCCTCGACTCGTTCGAGCGTCTGCCCTTCGCCCTTCAACGAGCCGTCGCGCGAAGCCGCCTGCAATTGCAGCTTCAGCGCGGCGAGCGGCGAGCGCAGCTCGTGAGCGGCATCGGCAATGAACGTGTGCTGCGCCTGTGACGCGGTATGCAGCCTTTGCAGCAGATCGTTGAGCGCTTCCACCAGCGGCTTGATTTCGACCGGCACGGTGCCGTCCAGACGCAGCGGTTCGAGCGAGTCGATCGAACGCGTCGATAGCGCGCGAGACAGGCCGCCGATCGGCGCGAGCCCGCGCGCGACCACCAGCAGCACCAGCACGATCGTCACCGGGACCAGCACGCCGAGCGGCCACAGCGTGTGCAGCGCGAGCCGCAGCGCGAGGTCCTCGCGCACCGAGATGGGCTGCGCGACCTGCACATAGCGCTCTTTCTGCTGCACGCCGAAGGTGCGCCATTGCGAGCCGCCCCGCTCGACCATGCTGAAGCCCTCAGGCAGCCGCTCGAACACCGGCGCCTCCATCGAGTGATAGATCTGCTCGCCGCCCCGATCCCAGATTTCGATGACGACCCGGTCGTCGGCCAGTCCGCCGAGGTCGGGGTGGCGATGCTCGCCGTCGCCCGCGCCGTTCAGGTTCGACGGCAACGACACCGCGATCGTGCGCAGTTCGTAGTCGAACAGTTCGCCGGCTTCCTGCCGCGCCGTCTGAAAGATCCCGAAGGCGGCCACGGCCGAGGCCGCCGCCATGCCGAAGATCAGCCAACCCAGCAGCCAGCGGCGAATCGACCTCATCAGCACCTCTTCAGACGGTAACCGACGCCGCGCACCGTGACGACCTGCTCCGCGCCGATCTTGCGCCGCAAGCTGTGCACGTGAACCTCAATCGTGTTGCTGCCTACTTCCTCGCCCCAGCCATACAGCTTTTCTTCGAGCTCGGCCTTCGTGAACACGCGGGTGGGCTCTTCGATCAGCGCCTGCAGCAGCGCGAACTCGCGCGGCACGAGCGGCAGCGGCGTACCGTCCTTGGTGACTTCGTGCGCGGCGGGGTCGAGCGTGAGTTCGCCGTGCGCATAGATGGGCTGCTTCTGGCCGGTGCGCCGGCGCAGCAGCGCGCGCACACGCGCGGCGAGTTCGTCGAGGTCGAACGGCTTGATCAGGTAATCGTCGGCGCCGGCGTCGAGGCCGCGAATCCTTTCGTCGACCGCATCGCGCGCGGTCAGGATGATCACCGGCGCGGTGCCGCCGCGCTTGCGATACGCGTTGAGCACTTCGATGCCGTCCTTCTTGGGCAGGCCGAGATCGAGCAGCACGAGGTCGTACACGTCATTGTCCAGCGATAGTTCCGCCGCGCGGCCGTCTTCAGCCCAGTCGGTCGCATAGCCGGAGCGGCGCATCGCGCCCTGCACCGTTTCCGCAATCATCTCGTCGTCTTCGACCAGTAGCAGGCGCATGGCCTTTTCTCCGTCCAGTTTTTTTCCCGCCCATTGTCCAGGCCGCCAGCTTAACGCTTCCTTAATGCTTCCTTAACACTTCCTTAGCGCAGCCTTATGGGCGCGTTGCAGCGGGCCGATGCGACGCCGTTGGCCTGCTTAATTTGAAGTTAAGCGTGACTTAAGCGCTCCCTGCGCAAACTCGGCTCCACTTTGCCGCGGCATCCGCTCGCGGTTGCGTCAATTCTTCATTCAGGAGCCGGATTTTGCCCGTTTTCGATGCCGCCACGGCGGCCTTCCCTGCGGCACCCCCAGAGAATGCCGTCACCCGCGCGTCAGTGGGCGCGCGCCGTGCGCCACGGCTGCGCGCGCTCGTGGCCCTCGCCGCGCTGCTGCTCGGCGGCTGCGCGTGGTATCACCGCGAGCCGCTCGCGCCGCGCGACACGTCCACCTCCGCACATTCGCTCGAACGCATCCAGATCGACGCGTCGCGCATGCCGCTGCCCGAGCTGGCCGCGCATCGTTTCGATCCGTCCGACGGGCTCGACATCGACGAAGTCGCGATGCTCGCGGTGGCCAACAATCCCGAGCTCAAGCTGGCCCGCGGCGATCTCGGCATCGCGCGTGCTCAAGCCTACTCGGCGGGCCTGCTGCCCGACCCGCAACTGAGCGTGTCGAGCGATTACCCGGGCGCCGCCGGCACCACGCGCGCATTCAATTATGGCTTGAGCATCGACGTGATGGCGATCGTGCTGCGCAGTGCGAACCAGCAGTCCGCCGACGCCACGGTTGCCAAAACCGATCTCGGCCTGCTCTGGCAGGAATGGCAGATCGTCGCGCAGGCGCGGCAGTTGTTCATCAAGACGCGCTTCCAGCAGGACACGCTGCCGCTGCTGCAGCAACAGCGCGAGCTCGCGCGCACGCGCTACGAACGGATGGCCGAAGCACGCCGCGACGGCAACCTCACCGACGACACGCTGAGCGCCGCACTCACCGCGTATAGCGACGCGCGCAAGCAAGCCACGGACGCCGAACGCGCCGCGCAGCAGACGCACCACGATCTGAACGCATTGCTCGGTCTCGCGCCCGACGTCCAGTTGCCCCTGCGCGGCAGCGACGACATCGCGCCGCTGAGCGACCCCACGCTCGACGGCGCGCTCGCCTCGCTCGCACAACGCCGCCCGGACCTGATCGCGCTGCAGGCGGGCTACGAGGCCCAGGAGCAGAAGTACCGCGCGGCGATTCTGAGCCAGTTTCCCAGCCTGTCGGTGGGCTTCGTGCGCGCGCGCGACACGTCGAACATCTACACCAGCGGCTTCCAGATCAACCTGAGCCTGCCGATCTTCAACCGCAACCAGGGCAACGTCGCGATCGAAAAGGCCACCCGGCAGCGGCTGCGCGACGAATATCAGACGCGCCTGAACCAGGCCTACGCCGACGTCGCGCAGATGCGCGCGGATCTCGCGATCCTCACGCGGCAATTGCAGCAGACCGAAAGCGCGCTGCCCGAGGTCGATCTCGCGGCCCAGCATGCGGCCGCGGCCTATGCCGAACACAATCTCGCGCTCGGCGCGTACACCGACGCGCAAAGCGCCGCGCTCGCCAAACGTGTCGACGTAGCGACACTGCGCGAGTCGCTCGCCGAACAGCGTGTCGGCTTGCAGGCGCTGCTAGGCAGCGCGATTCCCGACGCCTTCACCTCCGCTCAGACCTTCATCGACACTCATGCGAAATAGTCCATTCCCAAGCTCACGGCCGCGCGTCGCCGCTGTGGCGACCGCGCTCGCCTGCGCCGCGCTGCTATACGTGGCGGTCCACGCCGTGAGCGCGGCTCATGCAGCCCGCGCAAGCGCGGCCCCCGCCGACGACGCCGCCAATCAACCCGCCGTATCCGTCCAGACCGTTCGCGTGCAACGCGCCGAAATCGCGCAGCCGGTGCGCGGTTTCGGCATCGTCGCCGCGTCTGCCTCCAATCTCACGACCATCAATCTGCCCTACGTCGCACGCATCGTGCAGATGCGCGTGCAGTCCGGCCAGCGCGTCACGCGCGGCACGCCGCTGTTCGTCGTGCAGGCCGATCCCGCCGCCGTGCTCGCCGCGACCCAGGCGAAGAGCGCCGTGACGCTCGCGCAAGGCGAGTTGACGCGCACGCAGTCGCTGTATGACAAGGGGCTCGCCACGCAGTCGCAACTCGCGGCCGCCCGCAAGGCTGCCGACGACGCGCAACAGGCGCTTGCTGCGCAAACCCAGACCGGCGTCGCGAGCGGCAACAAGGTCGTGACCGCGCCGCTCGATGGCGTGGTGCTGCAACTGTCGGCGGCGCAAGGCGACCAGGTGCAGGCCGGCGCGCCGATCCTGCAACTGGCCGGCGGCAATGCGAAAGACACGCGCGCGAACGTAATGCTCGGCGTCGAACCGTCGGACGCTGCCGCGATTCACGCGGGCGACTCCGTCACGCTGCGCGGCCTCTCGAGCGCACTTGCGAACACGCCGGTCAATGGACGCGTGGTGCAGGTCGGCGCCGCGATCAATCCGCAGAGCCAACAGGTTGACGTCGGCGCGAACGTGCCGCTCGGTGAGAGTGCATTCATTCCGGGCACGCGCGTGAGCGCCGAGATCGCGACCCGCAGCGGCACGCATTGGGTCGTGCCGCGCGCGGCCGTGCTCAAGGACGACAGGAGTGCGTACGTCTTCCAGATCACGCCGCAAAACAAAGCGCGCCGCGTCGCCGTAAGCGTTCAGATCGAGAACGGCGAGCGCTACGGTGTGGACGGCCCGATCGATGCCGCCCAAGGGCTCGTGGTCAGCGGCAACTATGAACTGAAGGACGGCATGGCGGTGCGAACCGGCGGAGGCGCACCGCGATGAACTTCGGTCAATGGATGCAGACGCACCGCCGCTCGCTGCTGTTCGTGATCGCGCTGCTGGCGATCGCGGGCGCGCTGACGGCGTTCCGTCTGCCGATCTCGCTGTTTCCAAACGTCGCATTTCCGCGTGCGGTGATCTCGCTCGACGCGGGCGACCGCCCCGCCGAACAGATGGCGACGCTCGTGACGATGCCGGTCGAGGAAGCGCTGCGCCGCGTGCCGAACGTGCGCGACGTCGAGTCGACCACCAGTCGCGGCGCGGCGGAAATCTCGCTGAACTTCGACTGGGGCACCGACATGGCGCAGGCCACGTTGCAGGCGCAGTCGGCCATCAGCGAGATTCTCGCGACGCTGCCGCCCGGCACCTCGATGCAGGTGCGGCGCATGGACCCGACCGTGTTTCCGGTGCTCGCGTACAGCCTCACGTCGACGCAGCAGTCGCTGTCTGCATTGCACGATCTCGCGCAGTTCCAGATGCGGCCGTTGCTGTCTTCGGTGGAAGGCGTGGCGCGGGTCGACGTGACCGGCGGCGCTCAGGACGAGTTCGAAGTCGCGGTCGACCCCGCGCGCCTCGCCGCGTACAAGCTGTCGCTCGCCGACGTATCGAAGGCGATCGGCGCGCACAACGTGCTGATGGCCAACGGCCGCATTGAGGACCACGACAAGCTGTACCTCGTGATCACCAACACCACGATCACGCAGCTCGATGAACTGCGCAACGTGGTGGTGTCCGCGAGCGGCGCGGCGCAGGTCCGCCTGGGCGACGTCGCGACGGTCCGCCAGGGCGTCGTGCCGCAGTGGATGCGCGTCACCGCCGACGGCCAGGACGCCGTGCTGCTCAACGTCTACCAGCAGCCCGGCGCGAACAGCGTCGCGATGGCGAAGGCGATCCGCGCGAAACTCGCCGACTTCCAGCATCAGATGCCGCCGGGCGTGCATCTGTCGAACTGGTACGACCAGAGCGAACTGGTCATCGCATCGGCCACCAGCGTGCGCGACGCGATCATGATCGGCGTCGTGCTGGCGGCGCTCACGCTGTTCGTATTCCTGCGCAACTGGAAGATCACCGCGATCGCCGTGGCGCTGGTGCCGGTGGTGATGGCCGCGACGATCCTGCTGCTCGACGTGTTCGGCATGGGCTTCAACATCATGACGCTCGGCGGCATGGCGGCCGCGGTCGGCCTCGTGATCGACGACGCGATCGTGATGATCGAGCACATCGTGCGGCGCATGCGCGAAGCCGGCTCGCGCGCGTTTCACGGCCGCGTGATAGCCGCGGCGCTCGAATTCACGCGGCCGCTGGCCGGGTCCTCGGCGGCGACGCTGATCATCTTCGTGCCGCTCGCGTTCCTGTCGGGCGTGACGGGCGCGTTCTTCAAGGCGCTTTCAGTGACGATGGCGAGCGCGCTGTTCATTTCATTTCTCGTCACCTGGCTCGCGGTGCCGATTCTGTGCGACCGCTGGCTGAAACCGAAAGACGCCGAAGAGCATGCCGAAACCCGCTTCGCCGCATGGCTGAACCGGCGTTACGCCACGCTGGTCGAGCGCGTCACGACAAAACCCGTGCTCGTACTGCTCGGCGTCCTGCCGTTGATCGTAGTGGCCGCGTTCGCGTTCACGCAGGTGGGCAGCGGCTTCATGCCGAGCATGGACGAAGGCGGTTTCGTGCTCGACTATCACACCGAACCGGGCACCTCGGTGACCGAAACCGATCGGCTGATGAAGCAGATCGAGAGCATCATTCGCGCGAATCCGAATGTGGCGACCTATTCGCGCCGCACCGGCGCGGGTCTCGGCGGCGACCTGAACGAGCCCAACAAAGGCGACTTCTTCGTGCGCCTGAAGTCCGGCCAGCGCGAGCCGATCGACACGGTCATGGAAGAAATCCGCTCGCAGGTCGAAGCGCAGGTGCCCGGCGTCAATATCGAACTCGCGCAGTTGATGGAGGATCTGATCGGCGACCTGACGGCGGTGCCCCAGCCGGTGCAGATCAAGATCTTCTCCGACGACGCGAACACGCTCGACACCACCGCGCGCAAGGTCGCCGCGCGTATCGGCAAGATTCAGGGCGTGGTGGACGTGAACGACGGCATCAATCCCGCGGGCGACGCGCTCGAATTGCATATCCTGCCGGCCGCGGCCGCCGCCGAGGGCATGGACCCGCAGTCGATTGCGCAGGCCGTGTCCGACATGGTCGAAGGCAATGTGGCGACGCAGTTCCAGAGCGGGCCGAAAACGGTCGGCGTGCGCGTGCGGGTGGACGGCGCGTTGAAACTCACCGATACGCAACTGGGCCAGTTACAGATTCGCGCGCCGGACGGCCATCTGTTCGCGCTGAACCGCGTCGCCGATCAGGTGAAGGTGACGGGCCAGCCTGAGATCAGCCGCGACAACCTCAAGCGGATGGTCGCGGTGACCGCGCGCATCGACGGGCGCGATCTCGGCTCCACCATCGCCGACGTGCAGAAGGCGCTCGGCGAAGCCAACCTGCTGCCGACGGGCGTCTACTACGAACTGGGCGGCTTGTACCAGCAACAGCAGATCGCGTTCAAGGGGCTGCTGACCGTGTTCGGCGCGGCGATTGCGCTGGTGTTCGGCCTGCTGCTGTTTCTGTACGAGCGCTTTCGGGTCGCGCTGGCGGTGCTGGCGATGCCGCTGCTGGCGGCGGGCGCGGTGTTCATCGGCCTGTGGATCACCGGCATCGAGTTGAACATCTCCGCGATGATGGGGATGACGATGATCATCGGCATCGTCACCGAAGTGGCGATCTTCTATGTGTCGGAATTGCAGGGCCTCGTGCGTGACGAGGAGATGCCGTTCGACGAAGCGTTGCGTAGCGCCGGCCGCAATCGCCTGCGCCCGATCGCGATGACGACGATCGCCGCGATCCTCGCGCTGCTGCCTTTGGCGTTCGCGCTCGGGCAAGGCTCGGCGATGCAGCAGCCGCTCGCGATCGCGATCATTTCCGGGCTGATCGTGCAGTTGCCGCTCGTCTTGTTGCTGCTGCCGGTGCTGCTGAAGCTCTTGATGAAGAAGCAGCCGATATAACGCGCAGCTTTTGCCGCACACGCGCGGGTGCACATCGTGTGGGTACGTCCACGCCGGTCTCGTGGACGTACCCGCCCGCAGTCAAACACCCCCGTTATTACATGCGCTGCGTCAACACGTCCGCAAATCCGCCGACCCGCGCGCCCGACGCGCGAATCGCGGCGGCCACCTTCGGCGAGAGCAGCGCCTGCAATTCATCGGCATGCCGGTAGTCGCGCATGCCGTCACTCAACGGCAGTTCGCCCGCCAGCGCGGGATGGCAATAGATCTCGCCGACGCCATGCGGCAGCGCGCTCAACGCCGCGAGCCACGCCGCTTCGTCCATCCGTCCGCTGCCGGCGATCCCGAGCACGTAGTCGTTGTGCACGATCCCCGCGCGATCGAGGCGCGCCCTCACCTGCGCGATCCACGGCTTCAGCCAGAGCGGCGCGTTCGCTTCGAACGGCAGGCGCATCGCCTGCATGCCGTACTCGCGGCCGATCGCGAGGATCAACCCGAGCACCGTCGGGTGCAGATGAAAATGCTTGTGTGTGTTCACGTGATCGAGCGTCAACCCGGTTTGCGCGAAGGCGTCGAACTGCGCGCGGATTTCGCGCGCGAGTTGGCGGCGCACTCGTGGCAGGAAGAAAAAGCGCACGCCGTCGCGCACCATGTTGTCGCCGAAGCGGCCGTGCTCGTCGAGCAACGCGTGAATCTCCGCGCGCGGCAGCAGCGCGGCGCCGTCGGCGAGCACCAGATGCAGACCAACCCGCAGGCGCGGCAGCGCGCGGGCGCGCGCCACGGCGTCGCTTGCAGCCGGCGCGCCGATCATCAAGCTCGCCGCGCTCAACACGCCGTCACGATGCGCGCGCTCGACGGCCAGATTCACGCGCGGATGCAGGCCGAAATCGTCGGCGGTGACGATCAGCCCGCGTGGCCTAGCCGCCATCCGACACCTCCATTGCATCCATCACGTTCACGTGCCCGCTGCGCGCCGGCGCCGCAGCCGACGTGCCGAGCGGCACACGCACGCCGCGCCAGGTCACGTGCGAGCCGAACGCGCCGGCGCACCATTGCAACGCCAGCAACGTATCGCGTAGCGGCACGAGCGGCAGATCGCGCCAGAACGTGCGCTCATGCCGCGCGGCGCGCAGATGCAGCAGTAGGCGCGCGCCGAACCCGGCCGCCGTGGCGGCGGCGCTCGCCAGTGCGACCGCGCTGTGCGCCCCGTGGCCCTGGCACGTCGTGAGAGCAAAGCTGAGCCACGCGCCAACCAGCAGCCACGGCGTTGCAAACGTGATCGCCAGCGACGCGAAGCCCGACGGATTCACCGAGCGGATCGTGCGCAACCAGCGGGTTTCACGTTGCCATAGCTCGCCGAAGGTCGGCTCGATCACATCGGTGGCCACCACCACGCGCGAGAGCACCGTTTGCAAGCCCAGCGCCCGCACGTGTTCGGCGAGCCAGTAATCGTCCGCGAGACAGTTTTTCAGCGCGTCGAAGCCGCCGATGCGTTCAAGCGTCGCGCGGCGCAACGCGAGGGTCGCGCCGAAACCGAAGCGGCGCGAGCCGATCGCGTGCGCGACGCGCACCGACGGCGCGAACCACTCGTTGATGAAGAGCGCGCCCACGCGCGGCCAGAATCCGCCGACGCCGCGCGCGACGTACAGACACGTGACGACCCCCACGCGCGGGTCCGCGAGCGGCGCGGCGACGCTGTCGAGGTAATCGGCTGAGACGGCAATATCGCTGTCGGCAATCACGATCACGTCGTAGCGGGCTCGACCCGTCATGTTGATCAGATTGCTGACCTTCAGATTGCTGCCGTGCACGCGCGTATCGATCGCGAACTCGATGTCGTGCGCCGGATAGGCGGCTTGCAAGCGGCGTGCCACCGCGATCGCGGGATCGTGCGGCGACGACACGCCGAGCACCAGTTGAAAATGCCCATGTCGTTGCTCGCAGAAGGTTCGCAGGTTGTCGTACAGACGCGGCTCGGCGCCGCACAGCGGTTTGAGCACGCTGATGCCGACCTGCTCGAATGGATCGGGCCGTTGCGCTGATTGCGCTGATTGCGTCGATTGCGGCGCGCAGACGGGGGCCGCTGGAAAATCAGGGGCGTCCTCCCGATGGGCCGAAGCGTGCCGGCACGTGCCGAGGAACGGCGTCGCCACCACGGCGGTCATCGCGTAGAACGCGGCGCCAATGCAGCCGGTCGACAGAATCCATTGGCATACGGTCCATACATGCGCCGCCATAGCCCGTTTCCGTCAGTGGCCAGCCAGCACGAACGGTTGGCCTGTCAGCCGCAGATGAAGAATGACGAGCCAGCGCCGCGGACAATCCGGCGCGATCTCGAACGGCCGCTCGCAGCGCCTGGCAGGCGTCGTGTGATGACCTTCGACCGCGACCTCGAACGCGGCCTGCGCGAATTCGCGCGTCACGATCACGCCGCCGACGATCACCGCAATCGCGAGCAGCCGGAACGAAGTGGAGCCGAAGTATTGCTGCGACACGGGCAACACCAGCAGTGCAACACAGACGATCGCCTCGGCGCCCACTGCAGTGAGCGAGGCGACCAGCAGATGAGCGCGCAGCATGTCGACGGTGAGTGGCTTCATAATGCGGCCTCGTGACGTGAAGGAACGCACGGCGGGATTTGTCGGCATGGACACTGGCCGGAAAATTTCCGTCGATGTCCTTACGATCGAGTTGCAATTGGCTAACGAACGTGGGCGACGAGCGATGTTGAAAAAAGCGCAGTCAGAAAAAATCAACCCACATCCGTATGCGCGTCACGTGTTCATCATCGCCTCGCGAACCGGGCTGTTGAGGGGCGATACTATCCATTCGAACTGAAGGAAACCTTAAGCATGCGCACGGTATAAAGCAGTCTGATGAAGAGGCTGGTTAAACTGCGGATGCACGATTGGCGCTCGCATAAAAGCGCCTGCCGTCATGCAATAAACATTCGAAACGGACATTTCCCCCATGCGTGTACTCCTCGTAGAAGACGATGATCTGATCGGCTACGGCGTCGAAGCCGGCTTGCGTCAAGCCGGCTTTACCGTTGATTGGGCACGCGACGGCCACAAGGCCGGCCTCGCGCTCGACACCACCACGTATGCGCTGATGGTGCTCGATCTCGGCTTGCCGCGCGTCTGCGGTATGGAACTCCTTCGGCGCTTACGCGACGCCGGCAACGACGTGCCGGTGCTGGTGCTGACCGCGAGAGGCACCGTGGCCGACCGGGTCGGCGGTCTCGAAGCCGGCGCGGACGACTACCTCGGCAAGCCCTTCGACCTGACCGAACTGATCGCGCGTTGCCGCGCTCTGCTGCGCCGCGCGCAAGGCCGCAGTGTCGAGCTGATCCGCTATCAGGACCTGACGGTCAATCCGGTCGCGCAAACGGTGGAAGTGGGCACGACGCGCGTGCCGCTCACGTCGCGCGAATGGGCGATCCTGTTGCAGTTGCTGACTCATCAGGACATTCCGCAATCACGCTCGCAACTCGAAGAAAGCCTGTACGGCTGGCAGGAAGAGATCGAAAGCAACGCGATCGAAGTCCATGTCTCTAACCTGCGCAAGAAACTCGGCGCGGGGTTGATCAAGACCGTGCGCAATATCGGCTACGTGGTGGAGAAAGCGTGATGGGCGCGTCGATTCGCCGGCGCCTCATGCTGCTGGTGCTCGCCAGCATCGTGTTGATCTGGGGCATCGCGCTGGTGTCGAGTTATCGTCAGGCCACGCGTGAAGTCGGCGAATGGGAAGAGGCGCGTCTTGCGGAACTCGCGCAGATTCTCGCGCTGCTCGACCAACGCAATCTGACCACACTCGCCAACGCGCGCATCGACGTGCGCGAAGAAGAAAAAGGCGGCGACCCCGGCGCCAGCGATCTCGACGACGACGACACCCTGCCGCGCGACGCCCTCTTCCAGGTGCGCGGCGCGAACGGCGAGGTACTCGCGGGCAGCCCGCAATTGCATGCGCTCCGCGCATGGGACCTGCCGGTGCCGTCCGTCAGCGGCGCGCGCGACATCACGCTCGGCGGCCAGCGGTATCACTCGTTCACGCTGCGCGACACCGCGCTCGGCCACACCGTGCGCGTGTTCGAACCAGCCAATACGCGCAGCGACCTGGTGAGCGGCGTCGCGAGCCGGATTGCGCGTCCCACGCTGATCGCGTTGCCGGTGCTGGCGCTGCTGGTGTGGTTGAGCATCGGCTGGAGTCTGGCGCCGCTGAAGGTGCTGTCGGGCGCGATTCGCTCGCGCGACGTCAACCGGATGGAGCCGGTCGACATCGGCCGTGCGCCGCTCGAAGTTCGGCCGCTCGTCGATGCGATCAATCTGATGTTGTCGCGCTTGCTGAACTCGCTGGAGCGTGAACGCGCGTTTACCGCCGACGCCGCCCATGAACTGAAGACGCCGCTCGCCGCGATCAAGGTGCAGGCGCAGGTCGCGCTGGCCGAGCCGGACACCGCATTGCAGAGGCTCGCCATGGAGCGCGTGGTGCAAGCCGTGGATCGCAGCGCGCGGCTCGCGGAACAATTGCTGCTGCTAGCGCGTCTCGACGCACATGAAAAATTGTCGGCCGGGCCGCTCAAACTCGCGATGGTGGCGAAGAACACGCTGCGCGCGAACGAGTTCAACGCGCAGCAGAAGAACATCCGCGTGTGGCTCACCGGCGACATGCGCGCCGAGATCGACGCGGAGCCGGTACTGATCGGCATCCTGCTCGACAATCTGCTCGATAACGCGATCAAGTACGGGCACAGCGGCGGCAGCGTCGAAGTCGCGGTCAGCCAGGCCGGCGACCGCGTGCAGATCAGCGTGTGCGACGACGGCCCCGGCGTTGCGCCGGACGACCTCGCCCGCCTGACCCGCCGATTCTTTCGCGCAACCGGCAACGCGGCTTCCGGCAGCGGCCTGGGGTTGTCGATCGCCGCGCGTATCGCCGGGCATTTCGGCGCGCAGCTGAATCTGGCCGCGGGCATTGGCGGACGAGGTCTGAAGGTGGATGTGTCGTTTCCAGCCCATGTGCAGGAGCAGGAGCAGGAGCAGGCACAAGCGCACGCGCACTGACGCTCCTGCACGATGGCCCTCGCTCCGGGTTCGTCTCGCTTAAGGCCTAACGCCGGCCAGTCTCGGTCACGGCAGAGCGCGGCTCGCCCCGTTCCGCGCGCGCTCCCTGCTGCGCCAGCGTGTTTGCGCGTTTCGGCGATTCGGCAAACTGCCACGCGAGCAGCCCCGGCACGAATATCAGCACGTCGCGAATCCGTCGCGCGGCGGCCAGCGCCAGACAGGTGGACGGATCGAGTCCGAGCGCGCCGCCGATCAGAATGAAACCGCCCTCCTGCACGCCCAGCCCGCCAGGCACGAAGAACGCCGCGCTGCTGATCGCCTGGATCAACGACTCGATCACGATCGCTTCCACGAGCGTGATCCGCACGCCGAGAAAATACAGCGCGAGCCAGATTTCGAAGGCCGTCATCAAGGATTGCAGCGCTTGCCAGCCGAACAGATAGCGCAACACCACTGCGCGCCGCCGCCAGATGAGCTTGATCGACTGATCGATCTGCGCGGACTGCCCGGCCAGCGCCGCGAGCTTGCCGCTCGTCATCCGGTTGAGTACACGCGTGATGCGCGCGAACGGATTCGCATGCTGCACGAGCGCGAACAACAGCAGCAGCGGCGCCAGCACCACCACGCCCCATGCGAGTTGTCCCGCGAGGCGCAGCGTGTCGGACTGCGCGTGCGCGAACAGGAAGCCGATGCCGACCATCGTGAACAGCAATTGGCTGATCACCGTGAGCTGCATGTCGACGACGATGCTGCCCACCGCCGTCGAAGCGCGCGTGTCCCAGCGCCGGAGCATGCGGAATGCGACGACTTCGCCGCCGATCCGCGCGACCGGCAGCATGCTGTTGACCGATTCTCGCACCCACACGAGATGCAGCATCCTGAGCACGCTCGGCTGCTGCGCGCCGCGAATCAGCGAGCGCCAGCTGCAGGCGTTGGCCAGCATCGGCAGCAGGTGCACGAGCGCTGCGAGCACGAGGCCGGCGCCCGCGGCCTGCAGCGCGCCGAGCACGGCGCCGGGATTGTCGCGCCACACGAGCCATAGCGAGAGCAGCAAGCCGAGTAGCGCGGCGGCGCGGCCGACATGCTTCATCGCGCGGACACCGTGCGTGCGCGCATCATCGGCGCGATCAATGCCGACGCGAATACGATGCCACTCGCCGCGAATGCAGCCGTACAGTCCGCTGCGCGCGGTTCGAAAAACCCATCTGTCATGACCGCCCTGCCTTGCCGTTCATCCGTTACTCGTCCTGTGGCGCCGACAACAGGCCGTCGCCATCCACCTTGAAGCTGAAGCCCCGCCAGATCACGCGCGACGACCGGAAGCTCGCCACGAAAATCGCAAACGATACGATATCCCATAACGGCAGCACCCAGAGGTCGCGCGGGCGCAGCCGCAACGCGCGGTCGGTGAGCAGTTGCAGCGCGAGCCGCGCGCACATCGCGATGACGGCGAGCGGCCACGCCCAGATCGCGCCGCCCGAGAATGCGACGGCCAGCAGCGCGAACGGCAGCGGATGAATCAGCGCCGAGCCCAGATGGCCGAGCGGATCGATATAACGAATCGTGCGGCTCCAGCGCAGTTCATGCGCGATCAGCTGCGTTGCGCTCGATTCGACGCACGCATGCGAAATCGGAAACGGCGGGATCACGACCTTCTCGCCGATCATGCGCACCGCTTCGCCGATCGCATGATCCTCGGCGAGATGCCGCACGAACGGCGTGAAACCGCCGATTTTGTCGAACGTGTCGCGCCGCATCGCAATGGTCTGCCCGAAGCACGGCCGGGCGAGTCCGACTGCGAGGCCGGTCACCACGCTAGGCAGGAACTGGTAGTTGGTGGCCTTGACCGACAACCGCGGCCAGAAGCCCGGATCGGGCTGTCCTTGATACGCGCAGGTGACGAGCCCCACGTCCGGCTTCTGCAGTTCGCCCATGACGTGGCGCAGATAGCCGGGCGCGACGCTCACGTCGCTGTCGGCGAACACCAGCACGTCGTGCCGCGCCTGCGGCAACATATTGATGATGTTGCTGATCTTGCGGTTCGGCCCGTACAGACGCGCATCGGCGACCACCGTGATGTCGGCGTCCGGATGCAGCCGCCGCAGTTCTTCAACGGCATGCAGCGCGGGGTCGTTCGAGTCGTGCACGCCGAATACGAATTGCACCGGCCCCGGATAATCCTGCTCGCAGAAGCTAGCCAGATTAGCGAGCAGCGCCCACTCGTTGCCGTGCAGCGGCTTGACGATCGTGACTGGCGGAAAACTGGTCGGCATGGACACCGGCCGGGCGAAGAAGCGCCCGATCAGCACGCCGGCCAGCACCGTGTAGCCGATCCCGAATACAGCCGCCGCCGCACACGCGTAGGCCAGCGTGACGGCGAGCAGGTGCGTGGCGCTCACGCCTGATGGGCACGCAGGAAACGGAAGAATTCGACGCCTTCACGCAAGCGCCGTTTCATCATGTCCCAGCTGGTAAACATCTCGCGCAGGATTTCCCAGATCTTCGACGGCCGGAAATAGAAGCGTTTGTAGAAGTTTTCGAGCTGGTGATACATCTCGTCGCGCGACAGATGCGGATAGCCGATCGCCGCCAGCTGCACGCCTTCCTTGCTCACGAGGTTGATGACCTTGTTCTCCGCGAGCCAACCGTTCTCGACCGCCTGGTTGTAGAGCACGGTACCGGGATACGGCGCGGCGAGCGACACCTGGATCGTCAGAGGATTGACCTCTTTCGCGTATTCGATGGTCTTCCGGATCGTTTCCGGCGTTTCGCCCGGCAAGCCCAGAATGAAGGTGCCGTGAACCTTGATGCCGAGCGCGCGGCAGTCTTTCGCAAAGCGCCGCGCCATATCCGTGCGCAAGCCCTTCTTCACGTTCACGAGGATCTGGTCGTCGCCGGATTCATAGCCGACGAGCAACAGGCGCAGGCCGTTCTCCTTCATGATCTTCAACGTCTCGTAAGGCACGTTGGCCTTCGCGTTGCACGACCACGTCACGCCCAGCTTGCCCATGCCGCGCGCGATTTCTTCGGCGCGCGGCCTGAAGTCGGTGAAGGTGTCGTCGTCGAACATGATCTCCTTGACTTCAGGCATGTTGTCGCGAATCCACTTCACTTCCTCGAGCACGTGCTCGGCCGAGCGCACCCGGTAGCGATGGCCGCCGACCGTGTGCGGCCACAGGCAGAACGTGCACCGCGAGCGGCAGCCGCGGCCGGTGTAGAGCGAAACGTACGGATGCTTCAGATAGCCGTTGAAGTAGTTTTCGATCTTCAGATCGCGCTTGTAGACCGGCGCGACGAACGGCAGCTCGTCCATGTTCTCGAGGATCGGACGCGCTTCGTTATGTTCGATCGAACCGTCCGCGGCGCGATAGCTCAAGCCCTTGATCTGCGCGAACGGCACGCCATCGGCGACTTCCTTGCAGGTGAAATCGAATTCTTCGCGGCCGACGAAGTCGATTGCCTGGGTCGCGGTGAGCGAATTGTGCGGATCGACCGCCACCTTCGCGCCGACCATGCCGATCAGGATCGACGGCCTGCGTTCCTTGAGATGCTGCGCGAATAGCGCGTCGGTGGGAAACGAAGGCGTGCTGGTGTGGATGATGACGAGATCGTATTGCTGGGCGAGGTCGAGCGTCTCGTCCACCGATGCCCCATTCGCGGTGGCATCGAAGACGCGGCTGTCGGGAATCAGAGCGGCTGGCTGTGCAAGCCATGTTGGATACCAGAACGACTTGACCTCACGTTTTGCCTGGTAGCGCGAACCTGCGCCGCCGTCGAAGCCGTCGAATGACGGAGCCTGCAAGAACAGAGTTTTCATAGAGACCCTAGCAAGCCTGTGCGGCATTTCAGTTTTCTGTCGAAACACTATCGGGACCGTGGTTCGTGCGAACGCGAACGGGTGGCGCAGATAGTACGGAGCAAAGCTGAAGGAAACCTGATGAATAATACTGCGTTCACGCGATGCGCGGCATGGTTCTGCGTTTTAGTTTCACCTTACGCACAGCTGTCTTTTTTTTATGCTAGCCGGACAAAAATGCGCGGTGATTCGCGGGTCGCCCGTCTCACCGTACAACGTGCCTTGCCCAGTCGAGCCAGCCCAGATTGAGAGCAGCGTTTACCACTACGCCGAGCGCCGACGCGATCGCGGCGATCATCGTCCAGAATGCCGAACGCCGCGCGCTCAGCGCGGACGTATGCGCGGCCGTGGCCGCATCGCGCGATGCGCTCGCCGCCGCTTGCGCGAGATGCGACGACGATTCCATCTGCGCGAGCGACTTCAGCGCGAAGCCGCGCTCTTCGTCGTGCGCGGCGGTTCGCGCTTCGAGATCCTTTTCGAACAGGTAGCGATGGCAGAACGGCGTGAGCGGATGCTCGGGGTTCTGCATGGCGAAGTACCTTGCATACGGTGCGCCGCCGTTGCCGGTTATTTCCTTGTATGCACTGTCTTTGTCCACGACGTCCTCGCTTGCCGACGGGCCGCACCGCGGCCGTTGATCTCATCGTGCCATATCGGCGGAGTGAGGCCGCGGAGTTGGCGGCCACGCGCCCGAATGCCTCCTCGCTCAACGCCATGCACCTCTTGCATTAAGCACACAATTCACCCCGCCTCCATAGCGGCCGAGCTGCTTTGATTGTGACTTTTTATTCGTTCAGTTTCGCGCGGTCATTCACTACATTAAGCGGTCACACCAGACGACTAATCAGGACCATTCGATGACATTCCCGCGGGGTACGGCCAATCTGTCGCGTTCCACTTTCCGGGCGCCGCGTTCGCGGCAAGCGAACCGCGTGCAAGCCGGTTTCGCGTCGCTGCTGGTAGCCGCCACCGCGCTGGCTGCGTTCTTCGCGCCGAACGTCGCACGCGCCGCGCCGCCCGCCGAACTGAAGCTCGACTATGCGTACTACTCGCCGGAAAGTCTGGTGATCAAGCGTAACGGCTGGCTTGAACAAGCGCTGGCGCCGCAGCACACCGACGTCAAATGGGTGCTGAGCCTCGGCAGCAATCGCGCGCTCGAATACCTCAATAGCGGTGCGATCGACATCGGCTCGACGGCGGGTCTCGCCGCCGTGCTCGCCAAGGCGAACGGCAATCCGATCCGCTCGGTGTACGTGTTCTCGCGCCCGGAATGGACCGCGCTGGTCGTGCGCAAGGACTCGCCGATCAAGACCCTCGCCGACCTGAAGGGCAAGAAGATCGCCGCGACCAAGGGCACCGATCCGTTCCTCTTCACGCTGCGTGCATTGCACACGGCGGGGCTGTCGCGCGACGACGTCGAGATCGTCAATCTCCAGCATCCGGATGGCCGCACGGCGCTCGCCAACAGCCAGGTGGACGCCTGGGCCGGCCTCGATCCGCACATGGCTGCCGCGCAGATCGACGATGGCGCGAAGCTGCTATGCCGCAACGTCGATTTCAACACATGGGGTCTGCTCAACGCCCGCGAGGATTTCATCCGCGATCATCCGGAGACGCTCGCGCAGGTGCTGAAGGTTTATGAAAAAGCGCGCGTGTGGATCGCCGCGCATCCGGACGAAACCGCGAAGATCGTCGCGGAGGAATCGAAGCTGTCGCTGCCGGTCGCGAAACTGCAATTGAGCCGCAACGATTTCAGCCACCCTCAGTTGGGCGCGCAGCAGCTCGCCGCGCTCAAGGCGGCCGCGCCGATTCTGGTGCAGGAGCAACTGGTGAAGCCGGGTACGGATCTGAATCAGGTGATCGATGCGTTGATCGATGTGAAATCGGCGCAGCCTGTGTTTGCCGCGAATGGGCAGTGAGCGGTTGCGTGCTTGTGCTTCTCCGGCCGCGTGGCGTACTGGGTTAGCTGCTGCTCCGCGCGCTCAGGGCCATCCATGTATCGCCTGCGGTTGATGCTTCGCCATTTGTCTGGTCGCGGCTGTGTGCCATGCCGTTCGGACGCATAGCCGCTCAACCGCCTATCGGCCATGCGCGGCCGCCAAGCCACCGCACCTTCGTTTCCCCCCTCGCTGACCCACGTTCATGGCCACCGACGAATCGCTCTCCCTGCATCCTCCCACCTACCCCGCCGCCGCTGCCGGCCGCCCGTCGCCGCCGCGCGATCCGCTGAGGCGCTGGCGCATCGCAGGCCTGATCCTGCCGCTCGCGTTCCTCGCGCTGATCGAAGCCCTGGTGCGGGCGTCGATACTGCCGGCGCATCTGGTGCCGGCGCCCAGTTCGATCTTCGAGACCCTCTGGCAGCTCGGCGGCGAGCGTCTTGGCCGCCACCTCGGCGCGAGCACACTGCGGGTGCTCGCGGGTTTCGGCATCGGCGCCGCGCTCGCGCTGCTGGCCGGCGCCGCGATGGGGCTGAGCCGCCGGCTCGACGCGCTGTTCGATCCCGCGTTCCAGGCGTTGCGTGCGATTCCATCGCTCGCGTGGGTGCCGATTCTGCTGCTGTGGATGGGCATCGACGAAGCGCCGAAAATCGCGCTCGTCGCCATCGGCGCGTTTTTCCCGGTGCAACTGAGCGTGGTGGCGGGGATTCGCGGCGTCGATAGAAAACTGCTCGAACTCGGTGAGGTCAACCGCTTGAGTCGCCGCGCGCTGTTCACGCGCATTCTGCTGCCGGCGGCGTTACCGCAGATCTTCACCGGTCTGCGCACCGGCCTGAGCCTCGCGTGGATGTTCATGGTCGCCGCCGAACTGATCGCGGCCACGCGCGGGCTCGGCTATCTGCTCAGCGACGGACGCGAAACCGGCCGCCCCGACCTCGTGTTCGGCGCGATCCTGCTGCTGGCGCTGCTCGGCAAGCTCAGCGACAGCGTGCTCAAGGCGCTCGAAGCGCGCGTGCTGCGCTGGCGCGACACGGCGAACGATCAGGCGGTTTCGGGAGGTGCGCGGTGAGCGCGGTTGAAGTGTCGACGGGGTTGTCGTCCGGGCCGGCCGCGGGAGCGTCGCGGCTGCTGGACGTGCGGGCGGTGAGCAAGCGCTACGACGCGCGCATGGTGCTCGACCGGGTGAGCTTCGCGCTCGGACGCGGCGAGATCGTCAGCCTGGTCGGTCCGAGCGGATGCGGCAAAAGCACCCTGCTGCGCGTGCTGGCCGGGCTCGATCGCGACTTCGACGGCGAACTGCTTCTCGACGCAGTGGCGCAGCGCGGACCGTCGCCGCGCGTCGGCGTGATTTTTCAGGAGCCCCGCCTGCTGCCGTGGCTGAGCGTGGCCGACAACGTCGCGTTTTCAGCCGGTCCGCGCCAGGGCCATGACCCGCGCGTCGCGCGTCTGCTCGAAGAGGTCGGCCTCGCCGGCATAGGCGCGGCGTTGCCCAAGCAGCTCTCGGGCGGCATGGCGCAGCGTGTGGCGCTTGCGCGCGGGCTGTTCCCGCAGCCGGATCTGTTGCTGCTCGACGAACCGTTCAGCGCGGTCGATGCGATGACGCGCAGGCGTCTGCAGGATCTGTTGCTGTCGTTGACGCGCGCGCACGGCACCGCCGCGCTGATCGTCACACACGATCTGGACGAGGCGCTCTATCTGTCGGACCGGGTGCTGCTGCTCAACGCGGCAGGTCCGCATCGCGCGGGGCGGCTGCTGCGCGACGTGGCGGTGACGGGACGGCATCCACGCGAGCGGCGCGACGAAACCCTCGCGGCCCTGCGTGATGAATTGCTCGAAGGAATCGGGGCTGCGGCGGACGGCGGGATTTAAAGAATGTAGCGGCCAAGGGCACGGCTTGACCAGGGCGCAAGTCCCAAGCGTCGGCGTTCGAGCGCCCAGAGGCTGCCTTGAACTCGCGTGCCGGCGTCAGCCGCCACCTTCGCCCATGCGAACCCCACCCACGCTTCACGAAGCAGCCGGCCGCATCTCATCCCGCGTGCGAACCGGCTGCCCCTCTTCCTTCACACCGGCTTGATATCCGCTGCCTGTTTCCCCTTGGGCCCCTGCTTGATCTCAAAGCTGACCTTCTGGTTTTCCTGCAACGATTTGAAGCCCTCGGAGCGAATCTCCGAAAAATGGGCGAAAAGATCTTCGCCGCCGTCATCGGGTGTGATGAAGCCAAATCCTTTCGCGTCGTTGAACCACTTCACTGTACCGGTTGGCATGTCGATTCCTCGTGTGCATCTGGGTTGATTGGAGTTTGTTCGCTGTCTTCGCCTGCCGCGCCGGGAACTTGCCTCGCGCTGCTCTCTCCTGCTTCAGCGCCGTCCGCCGTCGCGGGCCGGGCCTGCTCCCACCGCGGCAACGGCCACAGCCATCTGACTTTACGCCTGTTTGCGCGGCGCTGCTCCTACCGTTTTCCCGGTGCCGCGACAACCGCCCCGCAAGCGGCGTGCCGCGTGCCGCAATCGAGGCGGCGGCCGATGCGATGACGCGCAATCAGATAAGATGATTGCTATCGGCAGTCCATCCATGGCCGCGCAGGTCGGTTTCATCGCTTCAGGATCGCGCGGCCTGTCGTTTTTCCCAACTACAGGAACCCAGCATGGCCATTTCGAGCTATACCGATACCCGACTTCTGATTAACGGCGAGTGGTGTGATGCTGCCAGCGGCAAGACGCTCGACGTCATCAACCCGGCCACCGGCCAGGCCATCGGCAAAGTGGCGCACGCCGGCATCGCCGACCTCGACCGCGCGCTCGAAGCCGCGCAACGCGGCTTCGAAGCATGGCGCAAGATTCCGGCCAACGAGCGCGCCACGACGATGCGCAAGGCCGCGGCTCTGGTGCGCGAACGCGCTTCCGACATCGGCCGCCTGATGACGCAGGAACAGGGCAAGCCGTTCGCCGAAGCGCGCGTCGAAGTGCTGGCCGCCGCGGACATCATCGAGTGGTTCGCCGACGAAGGCCGCCGCGTGTATGGCCGCATCGTGCCGTCGCGCAACCTCGCCGCGCAGCAACTGGTGCTCAAGGAGCCGATCGGCCCGGTCGCGGCGTTCACGCCGTGGAACTTCCCGGTCAACCAGGTGGTGCGCAAGCTCTCCGCGGCGCTCGCCTGCGGCTGCTCGTTCCTCGTGAAGGCGCCGGAAGAAACCCCGGCATCGCCGGCGGCACTGCTGCAGGCATTCGTCGAAGCGGGCGTGCCGGCGGGCACGGTCGGCCTCGTGTTCGGCGACCCGGCTGAAATTTCCAGCTACCTGATCCCGCACCCGGTGATCCGCAAGGTCACGTTCACGGGCTCGACGCCGGTCGGCAAGCAACTGGCCGCCCTCGCCGGCGCGCACATGAAGCGCGCGACCATGGAGCTGGGCGGTCACGCGCCGGTGATCGTCGCTGAAGACGCCGACGTGGCGCTCGCCGTCAAGGCGGCCGGCGGCGCGAAGTTCCGCAACGCCGGCCAGGTCTGCATCTCGCCGACGCGCTTTCTCGTGCACAACAGCATCCGTGAAGAATTCGCCGCGGCGCTGGTCAAGCACGCCGAAAGCCTGAAGCTCGGCGACGGCCTCGCGGAAGGCACGACCCTCGGGCCGCTCGCCAACGCGCGCCGTCTCTCCGCAATGACCAAGGTGCTCGACGACGCGCGCAAGACCGGCGCCAAGGTCGAAACCGGCGGCGAACGCGTGGGCTCGGAAGGCAACTTCTTCGCGCCGACCGTGCTGACCAACGTGTCGCTCGAAGCCGACGTGTTCAACAACGAACCGTTCGGCCCGATCGCCGCGATTCGCGGCTTCGACAAGCTCGAAGACGCGATCGCCGAAGCCAACCGTCTGCCGTTCGGCCTCGCGGGCTACGCGTACACGAAGTCGTTCAGCAACGTGCACCTGCTGTCGCAGCAAATGGAAGTCGGCATGCTGTGGATCAACCAGCCGGCCACGCCTTCGCCGGAAATGCCGTTCGGCGGCGTGAAGGATTCGGGCTACGGCTCGGAAGGCGGACCGGAAGCGATGGAAGGCTATCTGGTCACCAAGGCGGTGTCGGTGCTGGCGGCTTAAGGTTTAGCCGCCACGGGCTGAAGGCCGGTCGGCGCAAGTCGAGTCAGGCGTTTCGGCCCGTACCGTTCGACGTCACTGCATCGGGTCCGCGAGCCAAAAACTCGCGGACTTTTTTATCGCCATGAATCACGACACTTCCCCACTCATGCAACCCACGCTGACCGGCGCGACGGTCGAGCTCCGGCCGCTTCGGCAGGAACACGCGCAAGCGTTGCTCGACGCCGCCGCCGACGGCCAACTCTGGAACATGAAGCTGACCGTCGTGCCCGGACCGGCCACCATCGGCGGCTATATCGCGAGCGCGCTCGACGGCTGCGCGGCCGGCACCGTGATGCCGTTCGTGATCGTGCTGCGCGCGAGCGGCGCGATTGTCGGCAGCACGCGCTTCTGGAAGATCGACCGCGCGAACCGCAAGCTCGAAATCGGTCATACGTGGTTGAGCGAATCGGTGCAGCGCTCGGCGGTCAACACCGAGGCAAAGTATCTGCTGCTGAGCGAGGCGTTCGACGCAATGCAATGCGTGCGCGTGCAGTTCACGACCGATGCGCTCAACGAGCGCTCACGCGCGGCGATTCTGCGCATCGGTGCGAAACAGGAAGGAGTGGTCCGGCATGAACGGATCATGCCGGATGGGCGCAAGCGCAACTCGGTGCGCTTTAGCATCATCGATGACGAATGGCCCGGGGTGAAGACGATGCTGGAAGCGAAGCTCGCGCGTTAATCGGCGCGGCCTCGCGGACGGTCTAGGCTGCAGATGCCGCTCAAGGCCCGCCGCGCTCCGATCCAACGCGCGCACGCGGGCCACTTACCGGTTGCCTTGCAACCTCACGCAACCGCACGACCTCACCGTCTCAAACGTGCGCGTCGCGCTCATTGAGCGGCGCCGCCTGCGCCGCCGCGAACTCCTCGCGCAACGCATCGCGTGCGTGATGCCGGCGTACCCACAGCGCGGTGAGAATCGGCACCAGAATCGCGGTCACGAGGCAAGCCGTCGCGACCATCGCCGTCGCGGCCGGCACCAGCGGCTTGAAGCTCGGAATCATGTCGCCGATGATCGCCGGATTGGCCACCGCGGCCCCCGCCGTCGACGATGCCGCCAGCCCCGCCGCCCCATTGCCGCCGGCAATCCAGCGGTCGGCGAGAATCAGCGGAATGCCCGTCACGACGATCACCGCGAGACCGAGCACGATGCCCGGCAAGCCGCTCGTGACGATCACGTTCAGGTCGATGCCGTTACCGAGCGCAAAGCCAAAAAACGGAATCAGCGGATGCACGCAGCGGCCGAACAGATCGCGCAGATCGCTGTCGAAATTGCCCAGCGCGAAGCCGATCAGGAACGGCAGCACCGCGCCGACAAAGAGCCGCGGCTCGAAGAACGCGACGCCCGTCGCGCCCAGAATGATCATGCTGACGAGCGGTCCCGATTCGACCGACATCAGCACGAACGCGCCCGCCTCCTCCTTGGTCCCGTATTGCTGCATCACCGCGGCATAGAGGCCGCCGTTGGTCATGTCCATCGAAGTCGTGATCGCGAGGATCGAGAGTCCGGCGAATAGCCCTGTCTTGATGCCGTCGACCGGAATGAAGCGCGCCGCGATCATCGTCACGATCCACGCGACCAGCATCTTGGTCGCGAGCAGCGTGCCCGACTTGCGCAGCACGGTGCCGGTCGCCCGCAGATCGATCGTCGCCCCCATGCAGAAGAACCACACCGCCAGAATCGGCACGGTGCCGGTGATCAGGCCGTTGCTGAACGACCCGAAATATTTGCCCGCGCCGGGCGCGAACGTATGGACACAGGCGCCGAGCAGCAGCGGAACCAGCATCAACCCGCCGGGAATGCGGTCGAGGGCCTTCTTGATCTTCATGCCTCCTCCATGGACTTTGCGTCCTGTTGGTCGGGTGAATCACCCGGGGTAAGGTCGCCGGTCTGACGCCGGTCTGCTCCCTTTCGGCGCAATATAACATCGTGAAAGGAACGTCGTTCCGATTCTCTTTATAAATTCGGCTCATCGTTTACCCGCCTGCAGGACGAACGCTTTACCAGGCTCGAAGGCACGCCATAATTTTTCGGACCACTGTTCCGAAACTGCGAATCTGCGCTACAGTCCCGAACAGATCGGCGTGGCCGCGCGGGCGGGGCGGCCCCACGGAAAGCGAATCGAACGGAGAAACAACATGGAAGTGAGACAGGCCATCAACAGCGAGTATGCGAAGACGCTCGATACCGCCGGGCTGCGCAAAACGTTTCTGGTCGAGGAGGTGTTCGAGCGCGACGCGTTGAAGCTCACCTATAGCCATATCGACCGGATCATCGTCGGCGGTGTGTGGCCGGCGACGCGCGCAGTCGAGGTGCCCGGCTCGCTCGGCAAGTCGATCGGCGTCAACTATCTGCTGGAGCGGCGCGAACTCGGGGCGATCAACATCGGCGGCGACGGCTGGGTCGATGTCGACGGTACGCGCCATACGGTGCGCAACGAGGAAGCGATCTACATCGGCAAGGGCGCGCAGGCGATCGCATTCGGCAGCGACGACGCTGCGCGCCCGGCGAAGTTCTATCTGAACTGCGCGCCCGCGCACGAGTCGTATCCGACCCGCACGATCACGCTCGCGCAGGCATCGCCGCAAACGCTCGGCGATCCGGCCACGAGCAACCGCCGCACCATCTACAAGTTCATCGTGCCCGAGGTGCTGCCCACCTGCCAGCTGTCGATGGGCATGACCAGGCTCGAACCGGGCAGCCTGTGGAACACGATGCCCTGCCACACCCACGAACGGCGCATGGAAGTGTATTTCTACTTCGACGTCGCCGACGACGCCGCCGTCTTTCACATGATGGGCGAGCCACATGAAACGCGGCACATTCTCGTGCACAACGAACAGGCGGTGATCTCGCCGAGCTGGTCGATTCACTCGGGCGTCGGTACGCGCGCATACACGTTCATCTGGGGCATGGTCGGCGAGAACCAGGTGTTCGGCGACATGGATCATCTCGCGATCGGCGACCTGCGTTGAGGGCCCGTCCGCTTTATCCCGACGACCATCCGCATACGACATGGGTTTGAATAACGTGAATACTTTCGATCTCACCGGCAAGGTCGCCATCGTCACCGGCAGCAATACGGGGCTCGGCGCCGCGATGGCGCTCGCGCTCGCCGCGGCCGGCTGCGACATCATCGGCGTGAGCCGTGCCGACGCCGGCGCCACGCCCGCGCGCGTCGCGGCCATTGGGCGCCGTTTCGCCGACGTGCGCGCCGACCTCGGCTCGATCGCGCCGGTCGACGACATCGTGCGCGCGGCGGTCGAGGCCTTCGGCCGCGTCGACGTGCTCGTGAACAACGCCGGCATCATCCGCCGCGAGGACGCGCTCGACTTCACCGAAGACGATTGGGACGCCGTCGTCGACGTCAATCTGAAGAGTCTGTTCTTTCTGTCGCAAGCCACGGCGCGGCAGTTCGTCAGGCAGCAAAGCGGCGGCAAGATCATCAACGTCGCGTCGATGCTGTCGTTCCAGGGCGGCATCCGGGTCGCCTCTTATACGGCGGCGAAAAGCGGCGTGCTCGGTCTGACGCGGCTGCTCGCCAACGAATGGGCCGCGCAGCGCATCAACGTGAACGCGATCGCGCCGGGCTACATGGCAACCGCCAACACGACGGCGCTGCGCGAGGACGCGCAGCGCAACGAGGAGATTGTCGGGCGGATTCCGGCGGGCCGTTGGGGCGCGCCAGAAGATCTCGCGGGGCCGGTCGTATTTCTCGCGTCGTCCGCTTCGGACTACGTGCACGGGCATACACTGGCGGTAGACGGCGGGTGGCTCGCGCGCTAGCGGCAGACACGCGCGCGAAGCGGTATGCTTGCGCGCCTCGCCGCACGAGCGGGCGTGACTGACGTGTTCGATCGCGCGGGCCGGCCACGCAGAGGGGCCGTATGGGTCCGTATAGACAGGGAATGACGGAAATGGCAGCAACAGGCAAACAGCGCAAGGACGACGCCGCCGCGCACATACAGGACGCAGAGAGCGGCGAGTCCGGCAACGGCGGCGAACGGGGCGAACGGGGCGAATCGGCGTCGTCGATCGGCCGCGTGTTCGCGATTCTCGGCGCGATCGGCGACAGCGGACAGATCGGCATCAGCGAGCTGTCGCAACGGCTCGCAATGTCGAAGACCACCGTGCATCGCGTGATCCAGACGCTCAAGGCGCTCGGCTATGTGACCCAGGAAGTCGAGACCGAGCGCTACCGGCTCACGATCCGTCTGTTCGAACTCGGCGCGAAGGCGCTGGAGAGCGTCGATCTCGTGCGCGAGGCCGACGTCGAAATGCGGCGCATCGGCCAGGTGACGCGCGAAGCGGTGCACCTCGGCGCATTCGACGAAGACGCGATCGTCTACATCCACAAGATCGACGCCGACTACGGCTTGCGCATGCAGTCACGCATCGGCCGGCGCAATCCGCTGCACAGCACGGCGATCGGCAAGGTGCTGCTCGCGTGGATGGACCCGGCCGACGCGCGCGAAGTGCTTTCGCATGTCGAGTTTCGCAAGTCGACGCAGAAAACCCTCACCTGCGCCGAAGCGGTGCTCAGCATCCTGCCTCACGTGCGCGAGCAAGGTTATGGCGAAGACAACGAGGAGCAGGAAGAAGGACTGCGGTGCATCGCGGTGCCGGTGTTCGATCGCTTCGGCCGCGTGATCGCCGGCCTGTCGGTGTCGTTTCCGACGATGCGTTGCGGCGCCGACACGAAGTCGCACTATGTCGCGTTGCTCAAGCAGTCGGGTCTTGCGATCTCGGCGCGGCTCGGCTATCGTCAAGCGCCGGCGCCGGAGCCTGCACCGGCGGGATAAACGACGCGCTGCAATGACGGCGCTGTTGACTCGACCTGGCCTTGGCGCCGTCACGCCTGTGTGAACGCCGGACGCACATCGTGTCCATTTTACGCATCGAACCTTATCCAGAACTGATGGCACTCGCGTCGTGTCGCGCCTCGACCACGCAGGCCGGCGGCCGCGCCGCTCGCCATGCAACGTCACGCCTCAGTCTGCAACTGAATGTATCCGCCCGGCTTATCCGCGGCGAAACACGATGCGATCCACTTGCCGGCAATTGATGCATTGACCGCTCAATGCGCGCAGTCATGCGCAATGCGTGGGCGCCGCGTTTTTTTCATAGTCTGTTCAATGGCTTGCGGCTGTTGCGGCAAGCTCGCCATCGCCCGATGAAACGCTCCCTCGACGCCCTCCTCACACGCCGCGCCCGTTAGCCACGCGCGTTCGCATCGACACGTCCTGTTACACACAAACACAACGAAAATGCCGCCGCTCAGTAGAGTTCGCTTCACAAGCAAAACGGAGCAACGACATGAAAAGAATTCTCGCCCTGGTCATTCTGGCAGCAACGCTCGGCAGCACGCTGAGCGGTTGCATCGTGGTCCCCGAAGGCGGCTATCACGATCACGACCACCACCGCGATCACGACCATTACTAATGCGCATCGCGCGCGAGCATGTCCCCTCAATCGTAGAGACCGAGAATAAAACATGAGCAATTCAAAAAACCGCTGGCTCTCGTTGGCGATCGTTGCAGGCGTGGGAATCGGCGCATCGTCGGGCGCGCTGGCCCACGTCGATGTCGGCGTGAACATCGGCGTGCCGGGTGTCGTGTACGCACCCGAGCCGGTGTATGCGCCGCCCCCGCCTCCGCCGGTGTACGCACCTGCGCCGCCGCCCGTGGTCGTGGTGAGCCCCGGCTGGTACGGCGAGCGCTATTACGACGGCCACCGCTACTGGGAACGGCGCGAATGGGAAGAGCGTCATGACGACCGGCGCGAGTGGCGCGAGGCTCGCGGCCCGCACGGTCACGACAACGGCTGGCATGGCCATGGCGACGACCACGGGCACAATCACTGATGCCTGGACGGCGGCTGCGTCGATGACGCAGCCGTATCGCGTGGGCATGCTCGCCACCCCTTTTGCAGGAGCGACGAATTGCTACGCAACGATCCAAGACGAGTAACGGCGCACATCGATGGTTCGCTCATCTGCGCCGAATACAGCGAACAGACTGGTCAATTGTGTTTGCGCCAGGACGGCGCGCTGTTGCGCGAGTGGTTCCCACCGCATTCGTGGATGGCGATTGCATCGGTGGCGGGCGCACAGCATTGGGGGACTCGCCCTACCGACGATGAACTGCATGCGCTGTTGCGCAACGAGATGGCGTTGTTGCGTACGCCCTGACTGGAACCCCGACGACACGCGCGCGACGAATCGCTCGTCGCGCGGTGGGTCATGTATGGCTTCGTTAAGTGCTTACGCGCGAGCCATTCTTATGAATACCTCGCCCGCACCTGCGCTCAACGCGCGTTGTAGATCGGCGGCGAGTAGGAGCTGACCGTCGTGTCGGTGCCGCGACCGGACTGCGACGTACCGTGGCTGCTTGCACCATACCCGCTGTCATCCGTTCGAGCTGCGTGATGCGGGCGGGCGGCTGGCGTCTGCGTGGCCTGCGAGTCCTGAGAACCGGGATCACCGGCCGGTTGGGCGAACGATGCGACCGGCGCGGCAAGACCGACGGCGAGAGCAACAGTTTGAATGAGCAACTTCATGACACCACCTCCAGAGATTGTCTCCACATGCGCTGCCCGCGTGACTCGCGCGGCAGCATTGAAGGCAGTGTAGGTGGCTCACCTGACGGGATAAATCCGTCAATCACGAATTCACTGTTGTTTTTCAGACCACAATGAAAGTGGCTGCCGGTCATGAAGGCGTGGCGCCATTGTGCGGCCCCCCCCTTTGCCACGCAGCGGTCATTCGAGCGCGACGGCAGGATTTGCCCCCTGCTCCGAAGACGCGTCTGCCCGCACGCGCCGCATCATCAGATACACACCGCTCGCGGCGATCACCGACGGCACGGCCAGCAGACTGAACACCGCGCCGAACTGCCAGCCGAGCCCCATCAGCACGGCGCCGACCAGCGCGCCCGCCACACCGCCGATGCGGCCGATCCCCAGCATCCACGCTACCCCCGTCGCGCGCGCCCGGGTCGGATAGAAGCTCGCGGCGAGCGCCGACATCGACGTGACCGCGCTCGTCGCCACCGTGCCGGTGAGGAAGATCAGCGTGCCGAGCCAGACCTGATGTCCAACGCCACGTCCGACCAGCAGCACCAGCACACCCACCAGGACGAAGGTCAGCGCCACCACGCGATGCCCGGCAAAACGGTCCATGATCCAGCCGACGCACAGATTGCCGAGTACGCCGCCAAGCGGAAAAAGTGAGGTCATCAGCGCGGCTTTTTCGCCGGAGAAACCGGTGTCCTTGAACAGCGTCGGCAGCCAGTTGGTCAGCAGGTAATAGATCAGCAAGCCCATGAAATACGCGAGCCACAGCATGAGCGTGCCGAAGCGGTAACGTGAGGACAGCACGATGGCGAGCGCCCATTGAGGACGCGCGCCGGATTTGCTCGCGTTGCTTGCCGCAGCCTCGTGGCCTGCGCGCGCATCCACCGCGACGAAGCGGCATCCTTCGAAGCGGCTATGCGGCGCAATACGTTGCAGGATCCGCGCGATGCGCCGATCCGCCTGCCTGCGCACGGCAAGAAACTGCACCGACTCCGGCAGCAGCAGAATCAGCAGCACGGTCAGCGCGATCGGGCCGACGCCGCCTGCCACCAGTACGCTGGGCCAGCCGAAATGCGGAATCAGCCACGCGGAAGCCACACCGCCAATCGCCAGTCCGCACGAAAATCCGCAGAACATCCCGTTGACCGCGACCGCGCGAAGCCGCGCCGGCGCGTATTCGGACATCAGCGTGACGGCGTTCGGCATCGCCGCGCCGAGGCCCAGCCCCGTGAGAAAGCGCAGCAGCGTCAGCGCTTCGATCGAGTTCGCGCGAGCCGCCGCGAGACTCCACACGCCGAAGAAGAACACCGACAACACCAGCACCGTTTTGCGTCCGAGACGATCCGCGAAAGGACCGGCCGCGAGCGCGCCGATCCCGAGCCCGACGAGCGCCGCGCTCATCACGGGCCCGAGCGAGCTGCGCGCGATGCCCCACTGCTGCACCAGTGACGGCGCGATGAAGCCGACCGCGGCCGTATCGAAGCCATCCGCGGCAACGACGAGAAAGCACAGCAGGAGAATCGTCCATTGATACGGCGAAAAGCGCTGCTCGTCGATGAAGGCCTGAACATCCACATTGCGTTCGGAGCGGATCATTTGAGGTCTCCCCGAGCGAGGGTGGCGCGTGTTTCACGACCGTACGGGCGCAGGACTTTCGCCCTGCCTGGTTGAGGCTTTTTCATTGCGGTGTCTCCGTGATATGACGAGGTGTTTTTTATTGTTCGGAATGCTATGAATAATGCGGCTGCCTATGCCGAGATTCGCTCGCGGCGTTCAGGAGGCTGTCAGTCGCCGGCGGCGCCGTACGCATGCCAGCCTCCATCGACGCTCAGCACCGTGCCGGTGATGTAGCTCGCCGCGTCCGACGCGAGGAAGCTGATTGCCCGCGCGATTTCATCCGGCTGTGCGAGGCGGCCCATCGGGGTGCGCCGCTCGATGGCCTGCAGATTCATCTGGCCGTTGCGCTTGAGCGTCTCCACCAGTTCGGTGGCGACATAGCCTGGCGCCACGGCGTTCACGCGGACGCCGTCGCGCGCCCATTCGCAGGCGAGCGAACGCGTCATCGCCACGATGCCCGCCTTCGCGGCGCCGTATGCGTTGCGCGCCGGGATGCCGGCGAGCCCCGCAATCGAGCCGAGATTGACGATCGCGCCGCTGCGCTGCGCGAGCATGACTCGGGCCGCCTCGCGGCATGCGAGGAAGGTGCCGCGCACATGGATGTCGAGTAGCCGGTCGAACGCTTCGACGTTCTGCTCGATCGTCGGATGCGGTTGATCGCCGTTGCCTGCGTTGTTGACCAGCACGTCGAGCCGCCCGAAACGCTCGATGCATGCGCCGATCAGCGCGCGCACGTCGGCTTCGACGGCCACATCTGCGCCGATGCCCAGATGAGCCGCACCTAATGCCTGCGCGCGTTCGCCAGCACGATTCGCATCCATGTCGGCAATGACCACGCTATAACCTTCCTGCGCGAAACGTTGTGCGCTCGCCCAGCCGATACCGTTCGCGGCGCCTGTCACGAGCGCGACGCGTCGTGTTCGATCGTTCATGTTTTGTCTCCTCCTGAATGATGCGGCGCCGCTAGCGAAGCATCGCCAGGCTCCTGAAATCGACGCGTTTGATGATGCGGCTTTCCTGCGCGACGATCAGATGCGCCGACGCCTGCAAATACGCGGGCCATTGCGGATCGGCGTCGCGCGCGGTGCGACGCTGGTCGTAGTCGGCAATGCTCTCGTAGCCCCACAGATGCACGACCTGATTCAGCGCGCCGATGTCGCTCATATAGAAGCCGACCGGCGCACCGAGATACTTCACCTGGATCGGCATGGCCAGCTGGTCGAATACCTCGATGAATTCCGCCATGCCGCGCGGGCGGATCGTATAGATGCGGTGATCGACAAACGGTTTGCCGCTGCTCATGTGCCTGTCCTCAACACGGTTTCGGTGTTGCGGGCGCCTGCGTTGCCGCCCCGGTCGTGACTTGCGTTCGCGCCGCTTGCACCAGTTTCACCGGTCTCACCGACGCCTGCCAGATGCCGCCCGGTGATGTAACCGAACGTCATGATCGGGCCAAGCGTGATGCCTGCGCCGGGATAGTTGCCGCCCATCACACTCGCGCGATCGTTGCCGACTGCATACAAGCCGGAAATCGGCGCGCCGGCTTCGTCGAGCACTTCGCCGGTCACTTTGGTCGAAATGCCATCGAAGGTGCCGAGGTCGCCCATCACCACCTTCAACGCGTAATACGGGCCATTGCCGATCGGCGCGACGCATGGATTCGGACGGTGCTCCGGGTCTGCAAGATAGCGGTTGAACGAGGTCGTGCCGCGCCCGAACTCGGGGTCTTCGCCGCGCACTGCATCGGCGTTGTAGCGTTTCACCGTCGCTTCCAACGCCGCACCGTCGAGCCCCGCGTTGCGCGCGAGTTCGGCAAGCGTGCGGCCGCTCGTCAGATAGCCGTTGCGCAGCAGCGGTCCGAGCGGGACCGGGGCGGGCTTCGCGAAACCAAGCCCGTATTTGCGGATTGTCGCGTGATCGCAGATCAGCCACATCGCGGTTTCGCGCTCGTTCGCGCACGCTTCGATCATCGCCGCGCCCACGTCGTGATACGAATTCGCTTCGTTGGTGAAGCGTTTGCCCGCGCGCGTCACGCCGATGATCCCAGGCTTGTAGCGATCGAGCAGATGCGGAAACACGCCGACGCTGCCATCGCGCATCGGCACACGCGAGACCGGCATCCAGGCCGCCGGTTGCGGATAACGGATCGTCACTTTCGCGCCCAGCCGTTCCGCCATGCCGACGCCGTCGCCGGTATTGCCGGTCGGCACCGACGACACGTGCTCACCGCCACGCCGCACGTGCGGATACGCACGGGCGATGCGCGCCACGTCATGCGAGAAGCCGCCGCACGCGAGCACGACGCCGCGCCGCGCGGTAATGCGCATCTCGCCGTCTGGTCCGCTAACGAGCGCACCCGTCACGCGTTGGCCCGCGACGGTCAACTCGCGCGCCGCGGTGTTCGTGTGAACCGGAATGCCGAGGTCGAGCGCGGACTTCGCGAGTCGTGCGGCGAGCGCGTTGCCGCTCGTGACCTGTACGCCGCGCCGGTACAGCGCGAGATCCTTCAGGTGGCTTGCAAGGCGCTTCGCCACGTACAGCGCGGACGTCAACGAGCGCGTCGCGTTGAAAAAGTGCTTGAGGTCCGCGTTCGACGAATTGAACATCATGCCGATGAACGTGATCGTCTTCAGCGGCGGCCGCAAACGCCCGATGTCCTTGCCGAGCGCGCGTGCATCGAACGGCGCGGCTACCACCGAGCGGCCGATATCCACGCCGCCGCCCACGTTCGGGTGATAGTCGGGATAGAGCGTCGGCACGAATTTGACTGCGGTCTCCCGTTCGAAGAACTCGAGCATGTGCGGGCCGGTGTCGAGAAACGCGTCGACGGCGGCGGCATCGAAAAAGGCGCCGGTCTCGTTGCGCATGTAGGTCAGCGCCGCCTCGCGCGTGTCGCTCACGTGATTGCTGCTAGCGTGACGATTGCCCGGAATCCACAGCACGCCCCCGGAAAACGCGGTCGTGCCGCCAAAGAATGGCTCCTTCTCGATCACGATCACGTCGAGCCCCTGCTTGCGCGCAGTGATGGCCGTCGAGAGGCCGCCCGCGCCCGAACCGATGACGAGCACGTCGCAGGTCAGTGTGGTGTTGCCGGTTGCACGTGTTGCGGTAGTCATGATGTGCGTCCTTGTCCTTGTGCGGGGGCTTGGCGAGTGACCGGCACAGCCGCTGTGGCTTCGAAGCCTGGGCGCGGCACGAGGTCCATCAGCATGCTTTCGAGCCCGCCGTCGACGACGAACTCCGCGCCGTTCACATACGCGGCGCGAGCGCTGCCGAGAAACGCGACGACATCGGCGATGTCGTTGGGCTCGCCGATACGGCGGCTCGCCGTCATCGCGCTGCGGCGCCGCTCGATGTCGCCATGCTCGTAGAACGCGGCGGACAACGGCGTGCGGATCATGCCCGGACACACCGTGTTGCTGCGGATACCGCGCGGCCCCCACTCCGCCGCGATCTGTTTCGACAGCATCGCCACGCCGGCCTTGCCGGGGCTATACGCGCCGCTGTAAGTCTGTGGATGATGCGCGGCCACCGACGCGACATGCACGATCGCGCCCGCGCCCCGTTTCAGCATGCCGTGGCCGAACTGCTGCGAGCACAGCATGTAGCCGGTCAGGTTCACACGCAGCATCGCGTTCCATGCATCCAGCGCGATCTCCTCGATGCCGCCCGGGCGCAGCAGGCCCGCGTTGTTCACCAGCACATCGGCCGCGCCGTACGCCGACTCGACGCCCTGCACGGCGCCGCGCACGCTGTCGATGTCGCCGATATCGCAGGCCAGCGCCAGTGCTTCGATGCCGTTCGCGTTCAACGCTTGCGCAAGCGCGCGGCACTTGTCGTCGTCACGGTCGAGCAATGCGAGCCGCGCGCCGGCCCCGCCCAGCACGTGAGCGATCGCACTGCCGATGCCCCCGGCCGCGCCGCTCACCACGCAGACCTTGCCTTCGAGGCCGAGCCAATGCCGCGGGTTCGCGTCCGCATCGGGTTTCTTTATTTGATTAGTCATCCGAATCTCCATGATTTTGATTGCCGGTATGGCGTGCCGCGTCGATACCTGCACCGCGCTATCCCAGCGCCCCTTTCATGGAAAAAAGTATAGCGACGCGAATGCGCTTGAAATTGGACAAAGGCGGCGCATCGCAGGACAATTCGTACACAGGAGACAAACCGGCATGAGTAAAATCCCTAACTACGATCTGTACGGCGAATCCGCGCGACCGCCCTGGTACGACGCGTTCAATTTCGAATGGATCGCCGAGCGCAGCCGTCCTAACGACTGGCACATCTCCGCTCATCGGCACGACGCGTTGCTGCAGATCCTCTATATCCGCAGCGGAACGGGCCACGTGCTGATAGAAAGCGAAAAGCTCGTGATCGAACCGCCTTGCCTCCTGCTGATTCCCGCGCAAACGGTGCATGGCTTCGTGTTTTCGCCCGAGATCGACGGGCTGGTGATTACCGCCGCGCAGCGGGCTTTGGAGTCGATTTCGAAGGCGGTGTCGCCGGGTCTGTTGCCGGTGCTGCAGCGGCCCGCGCTGATTCCCGTGCGGCCCGAGATCGGCGACGACACGCTGATGCCGCTATTCGGTTTGCTGGAGCAGGAATTTCGTGGCAGTGCGCGCGGCCACATCGCCGCGGGCATGTCGTTGATGATTGCACTTTTTGTACAAGTAGCGCGTTTGACCGACGCGGCTTCGGCGGCCAGCGCGGCGGCCGGCGCAACAGTCAACGACCGGCGCGCGGCGCAGATCAAACGGCTGCGCGAACTCGTCGCCGCGCACGTTCGCGAGCATCAGCCGATCGAGTTCTATGCGGGCAAAATCGGCATCACGGCCGCGCAATTGGGCCGCATCTGCCGCGACGAACTCGGCCATTCGCCGATGTCGCTCGTCAACGATCATCTGATACGCGAGGCGCAGCGCGATCTGGTCTATTCAGGCTTGACCATCAAACAGATTGCGCATGCGCTCGGTTTCGAGGACGCGGCTTATTTCAGCCGCTATTTCCGCAAGCAGACCGGCGTCACGCCTACGGAGTTTCAGGCTGCGGCGCATCGGGATTTATCGTTGAACTAGTCACCCGACGCACTGCGTACGCTATGCGCTTTCGCTTATGTTTATGCGTGCGCTCCAGCGACGCCGACGTAGTTTTCCGCCATGGCGGTGGCCGCCGCACGCGAGGTCGTCACGTATTCGAGTTCGGCCACCTGCAACTGTTGCTCGAACGGCGACGCGCCTTCGATACGGTGCATCATGCTCGTCATCCAGTACGAGAAGTGCTCCGCGCGCCAGATGCGCTTGAGCGCGGTTTCGGTATAGCCGTCCAGCAGATCGCTGCGATTTTCGACGTAGAACGCGTTGAGCGCTTGCGTCAGCACACGCACGTCGGAGACGGCGAGGTTCATGCCCTTCGCGCCCGTCGGCGGCACGATGTGCGCCGCGTCGCCGGCGAGGAAGAGCCGGCCATGCTGCATCGTGGCCGACACGAAACTGCGCATGCCGACAATGTTCTTCTGGAAAATCTTGCCGTCGACGATCTTCTGCCCGTCGTGCGAATCGACACGTGCGTGCAATTCGGCCCAGATACGATCGTCGGACCAGTTCTCGACCGAGTCCTTCGGATCGCACTGAAAGTACATGCGCTGCACGTTCGGCGAGCGCGTGCTGATCAGCGCGAAGCCGCGGTCGTGGCGTGCATAGATCAGTTCCTCCGACGACGGCGGCCCTTCGCACAGGATACCGAACCAACCGAACGGGTAGACGCGCTCATAGTCTTTGCGCAGCGCCTGCGGAATCGATGCGCGCGAGACGCCTTGCGATCCGTCGCAGCCGATCACGAAGTCGCATTGCAGCTCGCAGGCTTCGCCTTCGTGGCGATAGCGGATCGTCGGCTTGTCGGTATCGATGCCGTGAATCGACGTCTCCGACACGCCGAAACGCAGCGCGCCATTCGCGGCCACGCGCGCCGCGACCAGATCCTTGATCACTTCGTGCTGTGCATAGACCGTGATCGAATGGCCGGTGAGTCCGGTCAGATCGATGCGGCGGCGCTTGCCTTCGAACGCCAGTTCGAAGCCATGATGCAGTGCGCCTTCGGCTTTCATGCGCGCGCCGACGCCGGCTTCGCTCAGCAGGTCCATCGTGCCCTGTTCGAGCACGCCGGCGCGGATGGTGGATTCGATCTGTTCGCGTGTGCGCGTTTCGAGCACGACCGACTCGATGCCCCGCAAATGAAGAAGGTGGGAAAGCAGCAGGCCCGCGGGCCCAGCACCGATGATGCCAACTTGGGTGCGCATGAGATGTCTCCTGAATGCGGCGATTGATTTGCACTCAGTGTGACGATCATGGCCCGTATCGTGCAACGCGATATGACGGATAGGCTGTATCGCTTATGGCGATAAACAACGTTTCCGGGGCGACGGCGCTGATGGGTGACAATGCGCGCTAACGCCGTACTGGCTGGGCTTGCAGCGTCTCGATGAGGATCGTCGCGCAATCACTCGACTTCAGGTGGGCTTAAGGTAAACCCCGAGCGCGTCCGTCAGGCCAGAAACAGCCGGTACACCGGGTTTTGCGTCTCTTCCCAGTTCGGATAGCCGAGCGTGGCGAGAAAACGTTCGAACGCTTCGGTCTCGCTCGCGGGCACCTGGATGCCGACGAGGATCGAGCTGTAGTCCGCGCCCTGGTTGCGATAGTGGAACAGACTGATGTTCCAGTTCGGCGCCATCGACGACAGGAACTTCATCAGCGCGCCCGGCCGCTCGGGAAACTCGAAGCGGAACAGGCGTTCGTCATGCGCGAGCGGCGAGCGGCCGCCCACCATGTAGCGGATGTGCTGCTTGGAGAGTTCGTCGAAGGTCAGGTCGACGGTGGCGAAGCCGTGGGCTTCGAAGGCGCCCGCGATCTGCGCGGATTCGCTGCGGTTTCTGATCTGCACGCCGACGAAGATATGCGCCGAGTTCGCGTCCGCGATCCGGTAGTTGAACTCGGTGACGCTGCGCGTGCCGACCAGTTCGCAGAAACGCCTGAAGCTGCCGCGCTCTTCGGGAATTGTCACCGCGAACACTGCTTCGCGCGCTTCACCAACTTCAGCACGCTCGGCGACGAAGCGCATGCGGTCGAAATTCATGTTCGCGCCCGACGTGATCGCGATCAGCGTCTGGTTCTCGATGCCTTCGCGCTCGGCATACTGCTTCGCGCCCGCAACGGCCAGCGAGCCTGCCGGTTCGAGCACGCTGCGGGTGTCCTGGAACACGTCCTTGATTGCGGCGCACAGCGCGTCGGTGTTCACGAGCAGCACGTCGTCGAGATATTCGTTGCACAGGCGGAAGGTTTCTTCACCGACCAGCTTCACCGCCGTGCCGTCCGAGAACAGCCCGACTTCATTCAGCGTGACGCGCTCTCCCGCTTTGAGCGAGGCGGCCATCGCGCACGAATCGTCGGTCTGTACGCCGATCACCTTGATCTCCGGGCGCACCGATTTCACATACGCGGCCACGCCCGCCGCGAGCCCCCCGCCACCGATCGGCACGAAGATCGCGTGGATCGGCCCCTGATGCTGACTGAGAATTTCCATCGCCACGGTGCCCTGGCCTGCGATCACGTACGGATCGTCGAACGGATGCACGAAGGTCAGGCCGCGCTCTTCCTGCAGTTTGACCGCATGGCCGTAAGCGTCGCTATACGACTCGCCGAACTGCACCACTTCGACCGTCGGCCCACCATGCGCACGTACTGCATCGACCTTCACCTGCGGCGTCGTCACCGGCACCACGATGATCGCCTTCACACCCATGCGTGCCGCCGACAATGCGACACCCTGCGCGTGATTGCCTGCCGAAGCCGTGATCACCCCACGCTCCAGCGCTTCAGCCGGAATATGCGCCATCTTGTTGTACGCGCCGCGCAGCTTGAACGAGAACACCGGCTGGTTGTCCTCACGCTTCAGATACACCGGATTGCGTAGCCGCGCCGACAGATTCGGCGCGCGTTCCAGTTCGGTTTCGCGGGCCACGTCGTAGACGCGTGCGGTCAGGGTTTTCTTGAGGTAGTCATGGCGAAGCGCGGCGCTGCTGGCGGTTTCGGTCGCATGTTCGAGTTCGAGTAACGGCAAGGCAAGCTCCTGTGAGGCAAAGACGAATCAGCAAAGGCGTTCACCAGGAGGCAGGCAGCAAGCGGACATAAAAAAACCCGCCTCTTGGAGCGGGTTAATGTGTCACTGCTACTGGACGCGCGCTAACCCACCATTCGATGAATGATGCTAATAATCAGCGCAATACGGATGTCGAGGCAGTTCATGTGATCGATCTTCGTTGAGTTGGCGGGCTTTGTCAACCTGGTCAGGATGCTGCGCGTTGCGGACTACCCTCTACGCGACGCCGGAAGACGTTCGCCGTCTCACTCAAAATGAGCATGAATTAGTCTTCATTGATGCTGCCGCGTCAAGCGAGATGAGCGGGCTTCGACGTGCAGCACCCGAGGATGAGGCTCGCTCGCGGACTCGCGCACTCCGCGAGCCCACATCACGTCATGCGGCAATCAATCAGCCACACCGCTCTGCTTCCTGAAGGCGCTGAGGATATGTCTCTCCAACGCGTTATAGTTGCCGCCGAAATGATGATCGCCCGACGTGCGAATCACCTCGATGCCGGTCTTGTCGAGCGCCGGGCACAACGTGTCTTCCTCGTCCGCACCGTAGAAGCACTGGACGATCGCAGGCGGCACTTTCGTCAATTCCGGCCGCACCTTCAAAGCTTTGTCGCTCGCGGGCATGCCGAGCCACCCCCCCACCCGGATCTGAAAATCGGCGTCTGGCGCAAAGCCGAGCAACGCGATCAACGACACCTTCGCACGCTGCGCTTGCGGCAAACGGTTGTACGCGAACGGCATCACGTCCGCGCCGAACGAATAGCCGACCAGCGCGATGTGCTGCGCGTTCCAGCGCGCACCGTAGGTCTGCATCACGCGCGCGAGATCACGGCTCGTCTGCGCGGGCGGCTTCTCGCTCCAGAAATAGCGCAGGCTGTCCCAACCGATCACCGAGACACCGTCCTTCTGCAACGCTTGCGCGATGGTCTTGTCGAGATCGCGCCAGCCGCCGTCGCCGGAAATGACGATCGCCATCAGACCGTTCGGATGCGCGGCCGGCAACTCGATCAGCGGCAGATCGGAGACGTCGTCGTCGCTCGTCGATACCGCTTGCAGATGCGGCGTGAGCAACGCGACGAGACGCGCGCGATCGGCATTGCCCGTGCTCGCCTTTTCGACGAAGCCCGGCACCTTGTCGCGGATCACCGTCGGGTCCGGCGGGCATGGGTTGAAGCGTACGTCGAGCGTGTGCTCGGCATCCACCGAGACCGCGCCGGCAATCGTGTTGGACGGCGCCTGTTCGAGCACGTGCATCGCGAGCGTCGCGCCCTGGCCCGTGCCCGCGACGATCGGCGCGAAATAGTGGCTCGACTGCGATTGCCGTTCGAGCTGGTGGCTCAACGCTTCGGCGTCGCCCACGAGTTGATGGCAGGTTTCCTTCTTCGCTTTCAGGTTGGCCGCGTAGCGCGCGGTATCCACGCCAACGGTCAACGCCCCCGCTTTCGCGAGCGCATCGGCGCTTTGCTGGTCGGCGGCGCTCCAGCCGCCGGCTTGCGAGTACAGCACCACGAAACCGCGCAACGGACCCTCTGGCTGCGTCACGGTGACGTCGCCATAGCGGCCGCCGGGCACCGTGGTGGTCGCTGCCTGCGCGAGCGCGCCGCAGGTCACGAGGCTCGCCGCGACGGCGAGCTTGAAAATCGAATGCAAAGTCATGAACGCCGGCCTCCTGCCAGCAATGACAGGTCCGCGAGCGTGAAGAACACGCCCACCGAACCCGACGCCGCGAGATAGCGCGGCTCCCAATGCGGCTGGAACTTGCTCTTGAAAGCACGCAGTCCGCGGAAGTTATAGAAGCGGCCGCCGAAGCGCCACACGATGCCGGCCAGCCGATGCCAGCGCGACGCGAGCGGCGTCGGCTGCATGCCGGAAAGCGGCGCGATGCCGAGACTGAGCGAGCGGAAACCCGCCTGCTTCAGATGCAGCGCCAGTTGCGTGAACAGGTATTCCATCGCGTACGGCGACGCGCTCTCCACGTGCCGCATCACGCCGACTGTCGCTTCGGTGTTCAGATCGGTGGTCATGAACGTGACGAACGCGACGGGCTCGCCGTTCTGGCGCACCAGCATCACCGATTGCGCGGCCAGGTACTCGTCGTTGAACGCGGCCACCGAGAAGCTCTTCTCGCGCGCGTCGCGGCTGCCGAGCCAGCCGTCGGAAATCCCGCGGAGCGTTTCGAGCGACGCCGGCACGTTCGCCTGATCGATCACTTCGACGGTGAAGCCGTCGCGCTCGCCACGTTTGAGCGCATAGCGCAGATGCGCGCGATGCGAGCCCTTCAGATCGAAATCGTCGAGCACGACGTGCGCTTCCTCGCCGAGCTTCATCAGCGTGAGGCCTGCATCGAGATAAAGCGGCAACGCGTTGGCGCGGACCTGATAGAACGCCGCGCGCCCGCCGTGCGCGTGCGCGAGCGCGACGAACTTGCTGATCAGGCCGGCCCATTCCTCGCGCGGTCCCACCGGATCATGCAGCGCGGCCCACGTGCGGCCATATTTCGCGTACATCAGAAACGCCTGGCGCGACTCCGAAAAAAGAAAGCTCTTGTCGCCCATCAGCGCGAGACCGGCGTCGCTGCGCTCCTGCGCGCGCACGATGCGCGCCGCGTCATGCAGATCCTCCGGCGCCGGTTTGACGAAGCGGCCCGGCGCCGGACGCAGCAATTGCCAGAACGAAAAAGTCGCGGCGAACAGGCTCGCGGCCAGCGTCGCGCGCAGCGCGCGCGGCGCGCGTTCGTCGAAGGCGAATTGCCACCACAAGTCGCGCGTGTACGGCACGTCGCGAAAGGCAAACAGCATCACCCACGTGGCGAGCATCAGCACCATCGCAACCGACACCAGCCAACCCGCCGTGAAGCGCTCGGCGAACAGCGATGAATGACGGTTGAAACGCCGGCGCGTCGACAGCAGCAGCACGATCAGCATGCCGAGCACGCTCGCCTCGACGAAGGCGAGGCCCTTGGTCAGCGACAGCGCGAGGCTCAGCACCGCGAGCAGCAGCGTCATCCACCACGCGGCGTCCAGACGGCGCAGCAAACCACGCGCGACGAACAGCAGCAGCACGCCCAGCACGCTGCACAGCATCTGCGAGCTTTCGAGGACCCACAACGGCACCATGTCGCGCAGGATGTGAATGCGCTGCCAGAACGCGGGCGTCGCGCTGGAAATCACCAGCATCCCGCCGACCACGAACGTGACGAGGCTCAGAAACAGCGGCGCGAGTTTCGATGCACCCGCCGCGTCGAGAAACGGCAAGCGCCCTTTGAGGGCGCGGCCTTCGAAGCCCGCGAGCAATGCCGCCGAGACGATCAACGGGACACCGAAATAAATCGCGCGATAAGCGAGGAGCGCCGCCACCATCTGGTGCGTTTGCACGCTGCCGCTCAGCGTGAACACCATGGCCGCTTCGAATACGCCGACGCCGCCGGGCGTGTGGCCGATCATGCCGAGCAGCATCGCAGCGGCATAGACCGTGATGAAAGTGACGAAGCTCACGTTCGCGTGGGGCAGCAGCGCCCACAAAGCAAGGCCCGCGGCCACCACGTCGAGGACCGCGAGGGCCACCTGCGCGAGCAGATCGCGGCGCGCCGGAATATCGAACGAGAGCCACTGCCAGCGCGTGCGTACCGGCCGGGTGTCGCGGCGGCACGCGGCAGCCACGAGCGTAAGCGCGATCAGCAGCGCCACGCCGATCCAGCGCAGCGTGAGCGGCGTGAGGTGCAGCATCGGTGCGAGCTGCCCGGCCATGCCGACCATCCCGAGCGCCGTCATCAGCACCAGCGCAAGCGCCAGCGACACGCTCGTGAACACCGTCATGCGGCCGATCTGCACGGGCGTGAGGTTCGCGACGCCATACACGCGCGCACGGACGGCGCCGCCCGTCAACGCGCCGAAGCCGGTCGCATTGCCGAGCGCCGAGCCCGCGGTCGCGCCGATCCACAACGCCACGCGCGGCACCGTCGTGCCGAGATAGCGCAAGCCGACGGCGTCGCGCCCGACCAGCGCCACGTAGCTGAGCGCGGTGGCGCCGAGCGCGGCGGCCCACTCGCCGGCCGTGAGTTCACGCAACTCACGCATCACCGAGCGATAGTCGACCGCTTGCGACAGATGCTGCAAGACCACCAGCAGCAATCCGCAAATCACGAGGGCGAGTACGGGCGAGAGCATTCCCCGGTTGCCAAGCGTCTTTGAGATACGTTCGAACATTGCGCGTGGCCGGTCGAATCTATTGTTATGTCGATGGAACATGGTCAATGCGGGGGGCCTTGCATGGAGCTGTCGCGGCGACGGATCGTCCATCGCTGCGTCGCCGGATCTGGCGATTACAAAGGGATAACGGCAAAGTATGCAAAAGGTTGACAGCGCGGGCTATATCGCCGGCATTTAATTCGATCGAACGAAATAAGCGGGAATATTTTCCGGGCGGATCGGAATGGCCTGCGAGGCTCCGTGCGCACAAGGGGTTGCGCGGTTTAAACGTTAACCCTGCCCTATTACCGGCAATTCGGCGCCGCGTTCCCGCCGATTTTTGCCAGAATGGTTTTCAAACGGCGGTTTGCAGCATCAAGCTTTTCTATCCATGTGCCGTAATCGCAAGCAATGGCGCGGTGAAATACCGGAGATTGACCGTGCGAGTCCTGTATTTGAAGGAGAACGATGATGGCGCAACAGGATTGGGCGATGGCCGGGATTTACCTGGTCGGACTGGTGTCCATGGTGCTGCTGATGAGCGGCTTGACCACGCGTGCGACCAGGAAACGGGTGGCAGTGTCGATAGCGTCGAGCAGCGGCATCGACGAATAAGACGCACAGGCACAGCGGGTGCGCGCCGCAAGCCCTGCTGATAGAGGCACACGGACCGAACGAACGCGCATCTGGCCCTTAAGCTTTGGGCCACCCCCTCAATTATCCCGGCGCAGATAACACAACGCCCGCTATAAAAGCGGGCGGCTGCGATGAGCGACGGCTAAACGTCGCCTCGAACGACCTGAAAACGCGATTTCCACGTATTCGCCGGTCGGTGCCTTCTCGCGCCTGCCCTGCCTTCCAGGCAAGGATGGCGCACGACGCCGTTCTTACAGCGGGCGGCGATAAGCTTCCGCCATGACTGCGCAGTTTTGCAGGTGCAGGTTCAGCGCATGCAGCGCCAGCGCGCGCAGTTTGCCGAACAGCGTGGTGGCAGCGGGAGTAGTACGGGCGACGGCGTTGGAAGCGGTGTTCATGGCGGATTCCTGTATAGGGTTTATACCTAGGTAACAACCCGATTATAGCCTTCTCCTGCCGCACTGCAACAACTTTAAAAAATGTGACGCCACTGTTGCGCCACGGTCACAACGGCTGAGGCCGATTACGTGAAAGGGGCACCATCATTAGCCCGCCTATTAACCATCCGCACCAATCGGATGCAATAATGACCCTTTTGCCTGCGACCGTCCGCCGCAGCCCGTCTTCATGACCGTCGCCGAAAAAGCTCTGATTGCGCCCCTTATCGTCGCGTGTGCGATGTTCATGGAGAGCGTCGATGCCAACGTGATCGTCACCGCGCTGCCGGCCATGGCGCGCGACTTCGGGCGCGATCCGGTCACGCTGAAAATCGCCGTGACGAGCTACGTGCTCGGACTCGGCGTGTTCATCCCCGTGTGTGGCTGGCTGGCCGACCGGTTCGGCGCGCGCACGATTTTCCGTACCGCGATCGGCATTTTCGTGACCGGCTCGCTGCTGTGCGCTGCGTCGAACTCGCTCGCCACCTTCACGCTCGCACGCTTCGTGCAGGGCGTCGGCGGCGCCATGATGGTGCCGGTCGGGCGGATCATCATCTTTCGCGTGGTCCATAAAGCCGACTTCATCCGCGCGATGAACTATCTGAGCGTACCCGCGATGCTCGGCCCGGCGGCCGGCCCGCTGCTCGGCGGCTTCATCACGACCTATCTGCACTGGCGCCTGATCTTCTTCATCAACGTGCCGATCGGCATCCTCGGCATCTATCTGACCAACAAGTACATCGCCAACACGCGCGAGCCACATCCGGGCCCACTCGACTGGATCGGTTTTCTGTTGTCCGCCGCGGGCGCGGTGCTGCTTCTGCTCGGTCTGTCACTGGTGGGCGGCGAAATGATTCCCAACGCCGACGCGTTCGGCATGTGCGCAATCGGCGCCGTGCTGCTCGTGATTTATGTCGCCTACGCGCAGCGCGTCAAACTTCCGCTGCTGGACCTGCGCTTTTTCAAGGTGCCGACGTTCCAGGCCAGCGTGCTCGGCGGTTCGCTGTTTCGCATCGGCCTGGGCGCCCTGCCGTTTCTGTTGCCGCTGATGCTGCAGGAAGGCCATGGCATGAGCGCGTTCCAATCCGGTCTGATCACGTGCGCGTCCGCGTTCGGCGGCATGTTCATGCGCACGGTCGCCTCCAGCGTGCTGCGCCGCTTCGGCTTCCGTTCGGTGCTGGTGGTCAACGCCGCGCTGTCGGGACTCTCGATCGCGGCGTGCGGGCTGTTTTTCCCGAGCACACCGACGTGGATCATCTGGGTCGTCGTGCTGCTCGGCGGCTTCTTCCCCGCGCTGCAGTTCACGAGTCTGAACTCGCTGACCTATGCGGAGATCGCCAGCCGCGACGTGGGGCGCGCAACGAGCCTCGGCAGCGTCGTGCAGCAGATGTCGCTAGGCCTCGGCGTCACCGTGGGCGGTATCGTGCTGCAGTTGTCACGCATGCTGCATGGCCATCCGAGCATCGTGTGGTCGGATTTCTGGCCCGCGTTCCTCGTGGTCGGCCTGTGCTCGTTCGCATCGATTCCGGTCACGCTGCGCATGCCGCGCGGCGCTGGCGAAGAGATCGCGCGCGGTGGCCGAGGCTGAACGACGCGCCTTTGTTCAGGCGGTTTTTCGCACCCGCTTGCGGATCACGCTCACCTCGCCATTACGTTCGAGAATCGCCGCGGCCACGTCATCCATCGAGCGCGAGCCGGTTTTCTGCCGCACGCTTTCCTCGACATCGGTGGTCGATATCAACGCGGCGTCCATCTCACGCACGTTGAACCGGCCGTTGCTGAACACCTCGCGTTCGACGCCGCCCACCAGCCGCTCGACCGTGCGCGAGCGCATGCAGGCCCACGCCAGCACGCGATGGCTCGCGACGATCACGAACGACGCCGCCACCGTCGCGACGAACGGCGACGCGCCGACGATCGCCCGGCTCAGCGTCGCGCCGAGCAGGATCACCACGACCGAATCGAACGGCGAGCGTTGCCCGAACGAGCGTCGGCCCGACACCCTGATCAGCACGAGCGCGATCACGAACACGATGATCGAGCGCATGCCCATCTGCAAGGGGTCGAGATTCCTGCCCTCGCCGAACAGAATGAAGATTGCGTCCATCATGTCGCCCTCCTCGCGGCGTGCCGCCGTCCCGATCTTCTGGTATCCGAAGCAAATCCGGCGCGCCGCACGAACGCGTCGTGCGCGCTACCCGGCGGCGGCCCACGCAACCAGCGTATCGCCGAAGCCGCCGTGCGCACGTGCCGCTGCGCGCGCACTCGTGATCACGCGCGGTGCGGCGCTCCAGGCGATGTGCGCGCCGATCGCAATCAGCCGGTCGACGAGCGCGACGTCTTCACTGCACCTCAATGGCGGAAAGCCGCCGGCACGCCGGTAAGCATCGGCCGACACGCCGAGGTTCGCGCCGTGAATGTGCCGGTGGCCGTCGGCATCCACGTACGTCTTGCGAAAGTATTCGCGCACACTGTGCGGGTGCGCGCTCCAGTCGTCGACCGCAATCGAGCCGCACACCGCGTCTGCGTCGAGCGCGAGCTGCGCGACGAGCCAGCCTGGCGACACGCGGCTGTCGGCATCGGTGAACGCAAGCCAGCGGGCGCCGTCCGCGAGCAGCAGATCGGCGCCGCTCGCACGCGCGATGCCGACGTTGCGCGCCTTCACCGTCAGCGTTTCGATGCCGTACGCCCGCGCGATCGCGCCGGAAAAATCGCTGCACGCGTCGAGCACGACCACGATGCGCACGGCCTCGCCCGCCAGGTCTTCGTGGCGCGACGCTTCGATCAGCGCCGCGAGGCAAGGCGCCAGCAACGCCTCTTCGTTATGTGCCGGAACGATCACGCCGATCATAGGAGCCCCTCGCGTTGCGCTACCGAACGTGCGTCGCGCGACCAGACGTCGATCAGCAGATCGGCTTCGTCGTGATGCGCGAGACGCGACAGGCCGCAGCGCGCATCGAACAACGCATGCGCGGCGTCGGCGGATTCGAGCGCTTCGGCGAAGGGCCGGCGCCAGTGACAGGCGAGCAGCGTGCCGTCCGTCGTCAGCGACGCGGCGATCCGCGCAGCCAGCGTTTCCAGCTCGGCTGCAGCGAGGTAATACGCGAATTCGCTGATGACGATCAGATCGAAGGGTCCGGCTTCGGTCGGCCATTCACGCGGCACCATGCGCTGTTCGACACGGACTTGCGGCGCACCGGCCACACGCTCGCGCGCGAGCGCTACGGCCCGCTCGTGCAGATCGGCGGCGAGCAGCGTGTCGCAGCGCGTCGCAAGTTCGACAGTCAATTCGCCGTTCGCGCAGCCGGGTTCGAACGCATTCCGATAGCGTGGCCGCGGCAGCAAGGCGAGCGTGAGCGAACGCTTGCGGCGTTCATACCAGCCTTCGCGCAGCTTCCACGGATCGTCGCTCTGCTGGTAGAGATGATCGAAGTACAGCACCGTCGAGTTCATCTCAGCGACCCTCGGGCATGGAATCAGAGTGTCCACGGCGCACCTCCACCGTACATCGGCGTATCGCCGCCGTGGCCCGAGGCCACCCATTCGCCGAGTGCCGCGAGGTCGCGTTCCGCGTGACTTTGGCGCAGAAATACGGGCAGATCCGCCAGCGCGCGTGCGAAGCGCGCATCGCGGCACAACGGCCCCGCGCCGAGCGCACGCGTCGCGTGATGCATCACCGCCGTTGCCGCTTCTTCGACCACGAGGCGGGCACGCATCGCTTCACGTTGCGCATCCGCGAGGGGATTCGCATCGATATGGGCGGCGGTCTCGCGCAATACGGCAGCCGCCGCTTGCAATGCGACCTCGACCGCGCCGAGGTGCGCGAGGCGATGCGGATCGGCGCGCTGCGCGCACGCATCGCGCAACGTCCGGCCGATCTGCGCCGCCGCGCCGTACCAGCACGCGGCAATGCCTGCGCCGCCGTGCCAGAAGCCGGGACGGCGCACATACGCATGCGGCGCGCCAACCAGGGCGGCCGGCGTGCCATCGAAGCTGACGTCGGCGCTCGCGGTGGCCTGCATGCCGACCGCCCGCCACTTCGAGGTATCGATCGCGATCGATGCCTGGTCCATCGCGACGGCGACCAGCACAGGTTCGTCATGCAGCCATGCGGTAACGAGCGCATGGCTAACGCTTCTCGCGCCCGAACACCAGGCCTTGGTGCCCATCAATCGAACCTGCCCTTCTTCGCTTCGGATTCCTACTTTGTCCACATTCAGCACCTGCACCCGTGCATCGGGCGGCTCGGCGGCCCAGACAGCCCAGCGGCTCGCCGCTGGCGGCATGGGGCCATGTAGTTCGGCGAGGATCGCGAGCGCGTCGGTATGGCCTTCGAACAGTTTGACGAGGCCGAGATCGCACGCGGCCACGGCCGCCAGCGCGCGCCAGCGGATCAATGTCTGGCCGTGCCCTGGCAAGGGCAGGAATGGCGCGCGGTCGTAGCCGCATTCGACCAGTGCGCGCAACATGTCCCCGAGCGCGGCGGGGTCGTCGGGATCGAAACGCGTGGCGTGGAGAAATTCTTCAAGCGATTCGGCAGTTTTCCCCTCGCTCGGCGGATGGCGCGGCGGCAGTGCTGTCGGGGGCGTGGCGGGATGTGATTCGCGGCCGCCACTGCCGCCCGGCCCCGGCGAGCGCCGCGCATTGACGCCAGCCACGCAGGTCGTCTGGTCACGCGTATCGAGCATTCTGCCTCCCTGAAACGGTTGGAACTGCTGAGCGCGGACGTTGGCCGGCCGCTGCCCATGCAGACCTACAGCAAGTGACGTGCCTCAGGCGCCGAACGCCCGGCCACATAGCTGTGTTTCAGGAAAGTCGGGAAACAGGAAGGATGATGCTGCGCAACTCCGCGCACCGTGACGGCAGGAGCTTGAGTCGAGCTAACCCAGCCGACGAACCAACCGTCAGCCGGCACCGCCGCCGCGCCGCGCTTCGACCTGCGCGAGCAGCGTATCGAACAGCGCGAGTTCCACCGGCTTCACCAGATGCGCGTGAAAACCGGCCTCGCGCGTCCGGTCGCGATCGCTTGCATGGCCGAAGCCGGTCATCGCGGCGTACATCGTCCCGGCAAGCTCGGGCATTTGACGCAAGGCCGCGAGCGTCGCATACCCATCCATCTTCGGCATCGCGATGTCGATCACGGCAAGATGAGGCACGAAACGCGGCGCGATCTGCAGCGCCTGCTCGCCCTCGTACGCGATGCGCACTTCATGGCCTTTGAGTTCAAGCAGCATCGCGAGACTGTCGGCGGAGTCGCGGTTGTCGTCGACCAGCAGGATCCGCAGCGGCTTCACCTCGGACGCGGCCGCGTTCGCTTCGTCGGCCGGGGCGTCGGACGGCGCGGCGGCGAGCGGCAAACTCAGCGTGAACGTGCTGCCGCAGCCCGGCCCGTCGCTAGTCGCGATAATGCTGCCGCCGTGCATGTCGACGAGCGATTTGCACAGCGTGAGACCGATGCCGAGCCCGCCTTCGCCCGAATTCTGGCAGTCCTTTTCCTGCGCGAACAGTTCGAAGATCCTGTCGAGCGAGCCCAGCGGAATGCCGCATCCCGAGTCGCGCACTTCGAGCACCGCCATCCGTTGCTCGACGCGGCCCGCGATGTCGATACGGCTGCCGGGCGGCGAGAATTTCGACGCGTTGTGCAGCAGGTTTTGCAGCACCTGCACGAGTCGCGTCATGTCGCCGCGCAGCGACACCGATTCGTACGGCAAATGCGATACCACCTGCTGCTCGTGCGCATCGATGAATGGCCGCGCCGCTTCGACCGCGCGCGTCACCAGTTCGCCCAGATCGACGCGCGCGAGGCGCAGTTCGACCTTGTTCGACATGATCCGGCCGACATCGAGCAGATCGTCCACCAGCCGCGTCAGGTGCGTCACCTGCCGGTCGATCAGATCGCGCGCGCGCGCCAGCGTGGGACTCAGCCCGGTCTCGAGCTGCATCACACCGACGGCGTTGCGCACCGGCGCAAGCGGATTGCGCAATTCGTGCGCGAGGGTCGCGAGAAACTCGCGCATGCGCTCGCCCGAACGCTCCAGTTCTTCGCGCTGACGCCGCTCGGTCAGATCGCGCGTGACCTTGGCGAAACCGCGCAAGCGGTTCGATTCGTCGTGCACCGCCGTAATGTTGACGTTGGCCCAGAAGGTCGTGCCGTCCTTGCGCACGCGCCAGCCCTCGTCTTCGACGCGGCCGAGCTGCCGTGCGATGGCCAGTTCGCGCGCGGGCTTGCCCGCCGCCGCATCCTCCGGCAAATAGAACAGCGAAAAATGCTTGCCGATGATTTCCTCGCGCCTATAGCCCTTGATGCGCGCGGCGCCCGCATTCCAGCTCACCACATAGCCTTGCGGATCGAGCATGAAGATCGCGTAGTCCTTGACGTTGTCGACCAGCAGACGGAAGCGCTCCTCGCTTTGCCGCAATGCTTCCATGTACTCGCGTTGCGCGGTCAGGTCGCGCGTGATCTTGGCGAAGCCGGTGAGAATGCCCGCCTCGTTGCGGATCGCCGTGATCACGACGTTCGACCAGAAGGTGGTGCCATCCTTGCGCACCCGCCAGCCTTCGTCCTCGAAGCGGCCGGTCAGCGACGCCTGTTGCAGCTCGTAGGCCGGCCAGCCGCGCGCCACGGCTTCCTCGGTATAGAAACGCGAGAAATGCTGGCCGATGATCTCCTGCGCCGCATAGCCCTTCAGCTTCTGCGCGCCGGCGTTCCAGCTGACGATGTGCCCGCTCGCATCGAGCAGGAAGATCGCGTAGTCCTCGATTGCCTGCACAAGCATCCAGTAATCGAGGCCGACGGCCGTTGCGGCGGGGTCCCGGTCATGCTTGCCGGTGTCGTGGGGGGAACGCATATCAAGCGGATTCATGGCGCGCAAGTATAGGGGATTCCGGTCAAAGGATACACCGCGCACGGCGCGCTGCCGGGCTCATGGTTTCACCTGATGAGCGTATGCGCCGCCAACACGCGTGCGCGTCGTGGCATCGGCGGGACGCGCGGCTGCCGGGCCCCGCGCTTGCTACCTCTACCGTGCCGATGACCAGACCGGTTGCCGCATCGGCAGCCTCCCGGCATCGCCTCGTCGCAACGGACAGGAGCCCCAATGAAACAAGCCTTTACCACCCTCGCCTGCGCCACGGCGCTCGTGCTCACCCATGCCCCCGCGCACGCCGAAGGCTGCACCAAAGGCGCGGTCGTGGGCGGCGTTGCCGGTCACGTGGCCGGAGATCATGGCGTCGCAGGCGCGGCCGCCGGCTGCGCGATCGGCCACCACGAAGCGAAGAAAAAAGACAAGGCCGCGAGCGCGGCGGCTGCCGCCAGTCAGCCCGAGGGAAAATAAGGCTGCATCACGGCAAGCCTGGTCAACGGGTAAGAAAGAGCCTGTCGTGGCGCGTTCATCGAGACAGGCTCTCTTTGCTCGCGCGCACTGCGCGAAAACACCCGCGCCGTCAGTCCGACGCCCGCCCGCTCAGCTAGCCGCGCCGAGCTTTTCCGCCAGCTTCGCGTCGTAACTGGAATGCACGTGCACGCGCTTCTTCTCGGGATACGCGTACGCATACGCCTTGCGCAGCGCCAGCGACGCCTCGTGAAAGCCAGACAGAATCAGCTTCTGCTTATTCGGGTAGTTGGCGAGGTCGCCGGCCGCGAAGATGCCCGGCCGGGAGCTTTCGTAGTTGGACGTATCGACGTCGATGCGCCCGCCGTGAATCGACAGTCCCCATTGCGCGATTGGGCCGAGATCGGCAACCAGACCGTACAGCGCGACGAGGTGTTCGGCCTCGAGTCGCGTCTCGCCCTCGATATGCCGCAACGTCAACGACTTCAGCGCATCGCCTTCGACGGTGAGCCCCGCGATCGCGCCGACGATGAAGTCCATCTCGCCCGCCTCCACCGCGCGCCGCATCGTCGCGACGCTCGAATCGGCCGCGCTGAAACCGCTGCGCCGGTGCACCAGCGTCACGCGCCGCGCGACCTTGCGCAGGGCGAGCGCCCAGTCGAGCGCCGAGTCGCCGCCGCCGGCCACCACCACGTTCTTGTTGGCGAAATCGGCAAGGCGCGGCACGCTGTAATGCACGTGACGCGACTCCAGCGGCACCGCCTCGGGCAGCGCGAGCTTTTGCGGCACGAACGCGCCGTTGCCCGCCGCGAGCAGAATCGCCGCAGCGTCGAACACGAGACCGCGATTGGTGCGCACGGTCCAGCGGCCGTCGTCGCGCTGCTCGACGGACTCGACCGTCTGCTCGAGATGGATCGGCGCGTCGAACGGCTTGCATTGCGCCATCAGACGCTCGACCAGTTCGCGCGCGGTGCAGGACGGAATCGCCGGGATATCGTAGATGGGCTTGTCGGGATAGAGTTCGGTGCACTGGCCGCCGATCTTGTCGAGCGCATCGACGATCTGGCAGGACAGGCCGATCACGCCCGCCTCGAACGCCGCAAACAGGCCGACGGGTCCGGCGCCGACAATCAGGACGTCGGTGCGCAAGGGTGCCGGAAGGGGTTCTGCGGCGGGCGTCATGAGTGGTCTCTCCGGATAGTCGATGACCCACGATACCGAATCGAGCGCGGCGCGGCAACGATGTCATTACTGCTGGTAAGGTACCCGCCCCGGCGAAAAGCGACAGGTTTGGGGCCCGCTAATCAATGATTCCAGGCTCGGCAATACACACAGCGAGTATGCAGTTATTTTGCCTCAGTGCGCTCGCGGTGACGTGCAACAGCCGGGAGGCGTTCGTCAACACGCGGCCAGGAGCCGTCCCTCACCGTCTGTTCGCTGGCCCCGTAGCCGGAACGCCCGGTGCGCCAGTGCCAGCCTCGCTTTGCGGGCGCTGGGCGCCGCAAAGCGCAAGCGGCTCTTCACTCGTGCGGCCAGAAAAGAGACAGCCCTGTACGTCCGGTCGGCTATGATGCCTGTCCTCTCCGAAGTAGCCCCTTATGATTTCCGTCCGTAATGTCACGCTGCGCCGCGGCGTCAATGTCGTACTCGACCACGCGTCCGTCACCTTCACCCCCGGCGAAAAGATTGGCCTTGTCGGCCGCAATGGCGCCGGCAAGTCATCCTTCTTCGGCCTTCTCAACGGCACGCTGCACGAAGACGGCGGCGAGTTCTCGATTCCCGCTGCATGGAAGATGGGCCAGGTCGCGCAGGAGATGCCGGAGACCGAGCAGAGCGCGACCGACTTCGTCATCGAGGGTGACACCTTACTGCTGGCCGCGCAGGCCGAAGTAACCGCCGCTGAGGCCAACGACGATGGCATGCGCATGGCGCATGCCTACATGGCTTTGCACGACGCCGGTGCGCATGATGCCCCCGCACGTGCCCAAGCGCTGATCCTGGGCCTTGGCTTCAGTGCTGCGCAGCTTAGCCAGCCGGTCAACAGTTTCTCCGGCGGCTGGCGCATGCGACTGCAGCTGGCGCGCGCGCTCATGTGCCCGTCCGACCTGCTGTTGCTCGACGAGCCGACCAATCACCTCGACCTCGACGCGCTGGTCTGGCTGGAAGCGTGGCTCAAGCGCTATCAAGGAACCTTGGTCGTGATCAGCCACGATCGCGAATTCCTCGACGCGGTGACGCAGGTGACGGTGCACGTCGACAACGCCAAGCTCGTGCGTTACGGCGGCAACTACAGCAAGTTCGAAGAGATGCGCGCTGAGCAACTGCTGTTGCAGCAGGCCGCGATGGCCAGGCAGGCGGACAAGATCGCCCACCTGCAGAAATTCATCGACCGTTTCAAGGCCAAGGCCTCGAAGGCGAAGCAGGCGCAGAGCCGGGTCAAGGCGCTCGAACGCATGGAGAGGATCGCACCCGTGCTTGCCGACGCGGAGTTCAACTTCGAGTTCAAGGAGCCGCTCAACGTCCCGAACCCGCTATTGTCGATGCTGGACACGAGCTTCGGCTACCCCGCGCCGACCGGCGCAGCGCCCGGCACGCCCCCGACCGTCATCGTGCGGGGCATCAACCGATCCGTGCTGGCCGGGCAGCGCATCGGCATTCTCGGTGCGAACGGCCAAGGCAAGTCCACGCTGGTGAAGACGGTGGCGCACGAACTGGCGCCGATTGCCGGCGAAATCAGCGAGGGCAAAGGCCTGAACATCGGCTACTTCGCACAGCAGGAGCTCGACGTGCTGCGTCCTCTCGACACGCCGATGGAACACATGATCCGCCTTGCCAGGGACACGCCGGCGCACATGCGTGCCCCCGGCCAGAGCGGCACCGAACAATCGCTTCGCACTTTCCTCGGCACCTTCAACTTCAGCGGGGACATGGTCCATCAGGCGGTCAGCACGATGAGCGGCGGCGAAAAGGCGCGGCTCGTGTTGTGCATGATCGTGTGGCAGCGCCCCAACCTGCTGCTGCTCGACGAGCCTACCAACCACCTCGACCTGGCCACACGCGAAGCGCTAGGCATGGCACTCAACGAATTCGAAGGCACAGTGATGCTGGTCAGTCACGACCGGTCCCTGCTGCGCGCGGTATGCGACGAGTTCTGGCTCGTGACCAAGGGTGGCGTCGAGCCCTTCGACGGCGATCTGGACGATTACCAGCAGTTCCTGCGCGACGAAGCCCGTCGCATGCGGGAGCAGGCTGCCGGGGAGTAGAAGGTCATCGCCTGAGCTAACCATCCGGCAATTCCAGTTTGGAAGCTGCCACAGCCCTCGCATCGGGTCGAAGGGCCGCTTAAGGTCGGGAGCGTGAGCGCACTGATGCAGGATGCTGCCACCGAATTGCTCGATGCCGCCATCGTCGGCAATCAGTCGCATTGCTGACGTAGAACCCAGCCCATCCCAATGACGGCTTCGGCCGAACCACGCTCCTCCCGCGGCGCCTCGACCTCGCTTTAGACCGTTGAGGCCGCATGCATTCCAATCGAGAAAGTATATTCAACCAGCCTCGCCCGCGCCCGTTTCATTGCCGCGCGACGATTGCCGCGATAACGGGTGTTATCACGCCGTGCGTGTTCCGCGGCTAGTGGCGGTGCCGGAGATCTGTATCTGGCCAGACATTTTAAAGAGCCGCTGATAATCATAATGCAGACTTTGCGTTGGGCCAGTGTCTCCATCACGCAATCGATTTCGGTAGTCGCGGGTTTCGTTGCAACGAAGGTGAGCGCTCAGTGAGCTGCGGACTGATGTTTGTTTCCGCAATATCACCAGCCGCAAACTGCTTGCGATAAGCGACGGGCGTCAGTTCCTTCAATGCCCTGAACTGCCGGTTGAAATTGGCAACGTTCGGAAATCCGGAGCGCGTTGCAACGACCGAAACGGGCGTCGAGGTATGCGCGAGCATCCGGCATGCATGTCCAATCCTGACCCGAGTGATATACCGCCCCACGCTCTCTCCAATGTGCTGCTCGAAGTAGCGGGCCAGAGAACGCTCCGACAGATTGGCAGCCTCGCACAGTTCGGATAGACGCAGCGGTTCAGCGAAACGTAAGTCGATCATCGACAACACACGATTGATGCGTTCCGGTTCGTGGCCTGAAGGACCTTCTGTCCGGTCGCTAAACGCGGTCGGCGAAGCAAGCGGAACGCCGGGCGCATCAGCGAGCATGCACAGGACATTCAGTGCAGCGGCAAGGCGTTCTCGCGGGGCGCTGGAGAGCAGATTGTCGACCTGCTCGTGCATTGCGGCGCCCACCTCCCGGCCGAAGGCCAGTCCGCACGCTGCCCGACGCAACAGGTCACGCAAAGGCGCGTATTCCGGGCACACATCCGATAACCTTCGCGCCCATTCGCCGCCGAACCAGATCACGATTGCAACCTGAGCAGACGCTGAGTCGATCGAGCGGTTCGACGCCCACGTGTGAGGAAGATTGGGCGGCACAAGAACCAGATCTTCGTCTACATAGTCCGTAATCGAATCCCCGATATAGCGCTTGCCGTGACTATTCAGCGTCAGGGTCAGTTCGTATTCCGGATGGTGGTGCCATTCAAACGGAATGCGCGGCAAACGCCGGTGGTAAACCCTGACCGAGCAGTCATCGCCGAATTCGACGCGTTCGTATGCAGGTTTCATGGCATAAATCGCAAAGAACTTGACTGAATAGTATCACTTTTATGGGTGTGGTCAGCCTATGCTGCGGACATGGCAGAACCCATCAGGAGACAACCATGGCACTCAAAATTGACGATTTGCCGGCAGCCATCCGGCAGGCCAAGCAGGAGCTTCGCGAACGCCTTCCGAACTACCGGGATGTTTTCGCCGAAGTGGATGAAGCGATCCGCGCCGAAGCCAGCAGAATTGCTGCGCAACGCAGCCGCGGCGAAAACGTGATCCCCGAGATCCAGTTCTCTGACATCGCGGAACAACGTGTGAGCGCGGAGCAGATCGAGCTCGTCAAAACGCGCGGCGCGTGCGTGATCCGCAACGTGTTCGACCGTTCGCTGGTGGAAGGATGGGACCGCGATATTGCGGAGTACGTGGAGCGCAACGACCTGGATACGCGCCTGAAAACCCGCGCCGAAGACAAATACTTTGGTCAGCTCGCATCGAGCAAGCCGCAGATTTACGGCGTGTACTGGTCAAAGCCGCAGGTGCTCGCACGTCAGGCGCCTTCGCTGACTGCGGCGCGCGTCTTTCTCAACCGGCTGTGGCGCAATGAGAGTGAAGGCCGCATCCATTTCGATCCGGAGCGCGTGCCGGCTTACGCGGACCGGATGCGTCGGCGGCCACCCGGCTCCGAGTCATTGGGCCTGTCCGCGCATTGCGACGGCGGCTCGGTCGAGCGGTGGATCGAAGGCAACTTCCGCAAGGTGTACCGGCATGTGTTCGATGGCAACTGGCGTCAATACGATCCGTTCGATGCCGCGTTCCGACCGGACGTCGAAGAGATCGCGTCGCCCGCAGTATGTTCGATGTTCCGCACGTTCCAGGGGTGGACCGCGTTGACGCCGCAAGGCCCCGGCGACGGCACGCTGCAACTCGTGCCGATTGCGAATTCGATGGCTTATATCCTGTTGCGCGCCCTTCAGGACGATGTTGCCGACGACGACCTGTGCGGTGCGATGCCTGGCCGCGCGCTTTCGATCAAGCAGGAGTTCCACGCGCCTCTGTTCGAAGCGCTGTCATCGATTCCCCACATGCAGGCGGGCGACACGGTGTTCTGGCACAGCGACGTGATCCACGCAGTGGAAGACGCACACCGCGGAGCAGGATACAGCAACGTGATGTATATCCCGTCGGCGCCGGCGTGTGCCAAAAACGATGAATACCTTAAACGCCAGCTGCCGAGCTTCCTGGAAGGCAAGAGCCCGCCGGACTTCCCGACCGACCATTTCGAAGTCGATTTTGTCGGACGGGCCACCGCCGACGACCTGACGCCCCTCGGTAAATCCCAACTCGGTTTCGATCTCTAAGCGGTAACAGGCGCACGCCGTTGTGGCGAGCGCCTGCCTGGTGATTCATAAGCAAAACTAACGGAGACAGCAATGCAAAGGACGCTCATGTCAGCCGCAATTGTCGCGGCGGCGCTCGCCACAGGTGCACCGCTCGCCAGTGCTGCCGAATCGCTTTCCGTGTTGCACTGGTGGACCTCGGGTGGCGAATCGAAGGCAATCAGGGTACTTAAAGACGACATGAATAAACAGGGCTACGAGTGGAAAGACTTCGCCGTAGCTGGAGGAGCGGGTGCGGCTGCGATGACCGCGTTAAAGACACAGGTCATGTCAGGCAATGCACCCTCGGCTGCACAGATCAAGGGACCGTTGATACAGGACTGGGCCGATCAAGGTGTACTGGTCGATATAGACAAATCGGCTACCGACTGGAAAGCTCAACTGCCGGCGCAGATTAACAAGACCATGATGTCGAAGGGTCACTATGTGGCCGCGCCATTCTCGATACACCGGATCAACTGGCTGTGGATCAACAAGGCAGCCCTCGATAAGGTCGGCGGTAAAGCACCCACGACGTGGCCGGAGTTCTTCGCCCTCGCCGACAAGTTCCGTGCTGCGGGCATTACGGCCGTCGCACGCGGCGGTCAACCATGGCAGGACATGACCATCTGGGAAACGGTGGTGCTGTCTCAGGGCGCGGATTTTTATCGCAAGGCCATGATTGATCTCGACCAGAAAGCACTCACTTCGCCGCAGATGTTGCAGGTGTTCCAGACTGTCCGAAAGATTCAGGGTTACTTCGACAAAGGCTCTACCGGGCGCGACTGGAATCTCGCCACCGCCATGGTCATCAACGGATCTGGCGGGATGCAGTTCATGGGTGACTGGGCGAAAGGCGAGTTCTCGAATGCGAACAAAAAGGCCGACGTTGACTATATCTGCGCGGCCGCACCGGGTACGTCGAACGCCTTCACCTACACCGTAGACTCGTTCGTGTTCTTCCAGCAGAATGGTAAAAAAGACGCGAGCGCCGGACAGCTTGCACTTGCCAGGACGATCATGTCAGTCGATTTTGGAGTTGACCCTGTAATTCCGGACACAGCGTCACACTAAGGTTGCTGAATCCATCGCGCGGCGAAACGCTCGTGGCGAGCGGTATTTCAACGC